>NZ_BCTR01000046.1 GCF_002091475.1 Sphingomonas azotifigens NBRC 15497 | reverse complement strand
CCGACGTGGAAGAAGTGGGGCGACGCTGCGGTCAGCCCCTCCCCCGACCCCTCCCGCAAGCGGGAGGGGAGCGCAAACTGGTCGCACATCCCCTGAAGCATTACGCCGCCGCGCGGGTCTCGCAGAGCAGGCCGATCAGCTGGCCCAGCGTGTCGCGCAGTTCCTTGCGGTGCGTCACCATGTCGACGAGGCCGTGGTCGCGATAATATTCGCTGGTCTGGAAATCGTCGGGCAGCTTTTCGCGGATCGTGTTCTCGATCACGCGGCGGCCGGTGAAGGCGAGGGTGGCGCCCGGCTCGGCGATCTGGACGTCGCCCAGCATTGCATAGGCCGCCATCACGCCGCCCGAGGTCGGATCGGTCAGCACGACGATATAGGGCAGGCCCGCATCGTGCAGCATCTCGATCGCGACAGTGGTGCGCGGCATCTGCATCAGGCTGAGGATGCCTTCCTGCATGCGCGCGCCGCCCGAGGCGGTGAAGACGATGTACGGCGCCCGCGCGGCACTGGCGGTCTCGACACCGGCGATGAACGCCTCGCCGACCGCCTGGCCCATCGATCCGCCCATGAAGGCGAAGTCCTGCACGCCGATCACCGCCTTGTGGCCGTGGATCGTGCCGCTGGCATTCTGGAAGGCGTCCTGCTCACCGGTGCTCGCCCGCGCCGCCTTGATCCGCGCCGTATAGGGCTTGGAGTCGCGGAACTTCAGCGGGTCCTCGGCGACCTTGGGGCTGGGCAGTAGCTTGTAGGCGCCGTCGTCGAACAGCTGCTCGAAGCGCTTGGTTGCGCCGATGCGATCGTGGAAATCGCAATGCGGGCAGACATTCTGGTTCTCCTCGAATTCCTTCATGAAGACCATCTGTCCGCATCCCTTGCACTTGTGCCAGAGATTGTCGGGGCTCTCCTCGCCACGGGTGGTGACATAGGCGAGCGCGTTGCGAACGCGCGTAATCCAGCTCATGCGACTTCCTTGCGTGCGGCGACCAGCGCCGTCTTCAGCGACTCGATATAGGCGCGAACCGGCTCCGCCGCATCCGCGCCGTGACGGCCGACCAGCTCGACGATCGCGCTGCCCACGACGACACCGTCGGCAACGCGGCCGATGGCGGCAGCCTGTTCGGGGGTGCGGACGCCGAAGCCCACCGCGATCGGCAGGTCCGTCGCGGCCTTGAGGCGGGCGACCGCGGCCTCGATCGAGGCGGTGGCGGCCTGCTGCAGCCCGGTGATCCCGGCGACCGAAACATAATAGAGGAACCCCGAGGCGCCCTCCAGCACCGCCGGCAGGCGGGCGGCATCGGTGGTCGGGGTGGCGAGGCGGATATTGGCGACATTGGCGGCGCGGAGCGCTTCGCCGAGGCTGTCGTCTTCCTCGGCGGGGATGTCGACGCAGATCACGCCGTCGGCGCCCGCATCGCGCGCGGCGTTCGCGAACCATTCCGGCCCGCGGCGGGTCATCGGGTTGGCATAGCCCATCAGCACCAGCGGCACCTCCGGATGGCGCGCGCGAAAGGCCGTGGCGATCGCGAGCACGTCGGCGGTGGTGGTACCGGCGGCGAGGCTGCGCAGGTTCGCCGCCTGGATCGCCGGGCCGTCGGCCATTGGATCGGTGAACGGCATGCCGAGCTCAATCACGTCCGCCCCGCCCGCGACGAGTGCGTCGAGGATCGCGGCGGTGGCGTTCGGCGCGGGATCGCCGGCGGTGACGAAGGTCACCAGCGCGGCGCGGCCCTGCTCGGCGGCGCGGGCAAAGGCGTTGGCGAGCCGGGTCATTGCTCCCCTCCCGCTTGCGGGAGGGGCTGGGGGAGGGGATGGCAGTTCGAGTCGAGGCTGGT
>NZ_BCTR01000045.1 GCF_002091475.1 Sphingomonas azotifigens NBRC 15497 | reverse complement strand
GGGGGGGGGGGGGGGGGGGGGGATGGCAGTTCGAGTCGAGGCTGGTCAGGCCCTCCCCCGACCCCTCCCGCAAGCGGGAGGGGAGCGCAGGCTGGTAGCGCTTGGTCATCACATCTGCACTCCCAGCGCATCGGCCACCGTGAAGATGTCCTTGTCGCCGCGACCGCAGAGGTTGGCGAGGATCACCTTGTCGCGCGGCATGGTGCGGGCGACCTTGGCCACCGCGGCGATGGCATGGCTCGGCTCGAGCGCGGGGATGATGCCCTCGGTGCGGCAGAGCAGCTGGAAGGCGTCGAGCGCCTCGGTGTCGGTCACCGCCGTGTATTCGACGCGGCCGATGTCGCGCAGCCAGGCGTGCTCCGGCCCGATGCCCGGATAGTCGAGACCCGCCGAGATCGAGTGCGCCTCGGTGATCTGGCCGTCCTCGTCCTGCAGCAGATAAGTGCGGTTGCCGTGGAGGATACCCGGCGCGCCGCCGGCGAGGCTGGCGGCATGGCGCTTGTCGAGCCCTTCGCCCGCCGCCTCGACGCCGAGCATCTTAACGTCGGCATCGTCGAGGAACGGATGGAACAGGCCGATCGCGTTCGACCCGCCGCCGATCGCGGCGACCAGCAGGTCGGGCAGCTTGCCGGTGCGCTTGAGCATCTGTTCGCGCGCCTCGCGGCCGATCACCGACTGGAAGTCCCGGACCAGCTCCGGATAGGGGTGCGGGCCGGCGGCGGTGCCGATGATGTAGAAGGTGTCGTGGACATTGGCGACCCAGTCGCGCAGGCCCTCGTTCATCGCGTCCTTGAGCGTCGCCGCGCCGCTGGTCACCGGCACCACTTCGGCACCGAGCAGCTTCATGCGGAACACGTTGGGCTGCTGCCGCGCCACGTCGGTCGCACCCATGTAGATCACGCAGGGCAGGCCGAAGCGCGCGCAGACGGTGGCGGTCGCCACGCCGTGCTGGCCGGCACCGGTCTCGGCGATGATCCGCGTCTTGCCCATCCGGCGGGCGAGCAGGATCTGGCCGATGCAATTGTTGATCTTGTGCGCGCCGGTATGGTTGAGCTCGTCGCGCTTGAACCAGATCTCGGCGCCCATGCCCTCCGGTGCGTTCTCGCGCAGGGCGTCGGTCAGCCGCTCGGCGTAGTAGAGCGGGCTGGGGCGGCCGACATAATGTTCGAGCAGGTCGTCGAACTCGGCCTGGAAGGCGGGATCGGCCTTGGCGGCGGTGTATTCGCGCTCCAGGTCGAGGATCAGCGGCATCAGCGTCTCGGCGACGAAGCGTCCGCCGAACTGGCCGAAATGCCCGCGGTCGTCGGGCTGGGCGCGGAAGGAGTTTGGTGCGTTCATGATCGGGCCACGGCTTTAAGGAAAGCGGCGATCTTGTCCACATCCTTGATGCCCGGCGCGGCCTCGATGCCCGAAGAGACATCCACCAGGCGGGCACCGGTGACGCGGATCGCCTCGCTGACATTCCCGGCGTCGAGCCCGCCGGAGAGGATCCAGGGCAGGGGATGCAGGAAGCCGTCTAGCAGGGTCCAGTCGAAGCGCAGCCCGGTGCCGCCGGGCACCTTGGCGCCCTCGGGTGCCTTGGCGTCGTAGAGCAGCCGGTCGGCGGCGCCGCGGAAGGCAGCGGCGGGGACGAGATCGGCGAGGGTCTTCACCGCGAGCGCGGCCCAGGTTTCGAGGCGGGTACGTGCCTTCACCGCGGCGGTGCGCTCCGGTGTGACCTTGTGGAGCTGGATCACGTCGAGGCGCCCGGCGGCAATCGCGGCGTCGAGCAGTGCGTCGTCCGGATCGACGAACACGCCGACGCGCGCGACATGCCCGGGCACGCGCGCGGCCAGTCCCTGCGCTTTGTCGAAGCTCAGGTGCCGCGGGCTTGGCGGGAAGAAGACGAAGCCGATATGGTTGGCGCCGCCTGCGACGGCGGCATCGAGCGTCTCGGGGGTGGACAGGCCACAGATTTTGGCAGTTGCGGGCATCGACGCCCTCTAGGCGCTAGACCAGCGGCTTGGCCAGCACCGTCATGAACAGCGGCGGATCGAGCGCGATCGGGAAGTCGCGGCGTTCGCCGGTCTCGGCATAGCCGCGGCGGACATAATAGTCGATCAGCTTGCGGCGTTCTTCGATCACCGTCATCTCCATCCGCGTGCAGCCGAAGGCGTCGCGGGCATGCGCCTCGGCGGCGGCGATAAGCTGGCGGCCAAGCCCGCCCGCCTGGCGCAGCGGATCGATGCAGAGCAGGCCAAGATAAGCAGTGCCATGGCCCCGGTTCGCGACGTTCACGCAGCCGATCGCGGTGTCGTCCTCCCAGGCGCCGAGCAGCACCTGCGCCGGGTCTTCGACGATGGCGGTCAGAGTCTCGATATTGGTGCGTGGGCCCTCGATCAGGTCCGCCTCGTGCGTCCAGCCCTGGCGGGCGGTCTCGCCGCGATAGGCGCGTTCGATCACCGGGTGGATCGCGGGGAGGTCGGCAGGAGTGGCGGGGCGGAGGATGAGGGGCATGGGTTCCGATGCTTGGCCGCTTTCCCCCTCACCCTTCCGCCGCTTCGCGGCTCCCTCCCTCTCCCACAAGGGGAGAGGGAGCGGGGATCGAAACTCCCTCTCCCCTTGTGGGAGAGGGAAGGGGCCCATCGCGACAGCGATGGGAAGGGTGAGGGGGACTAGGTTTCGCTCTACAACGTCGCCGCGATCGCCCGCGCTGCCGCGTCAGGATCCTCGGCCTCGGTGATCGGCCGCCCGATCACGAGGATGGAGGCGCCGGCATCCACGGCGGCGCGCGGCGTGACCACCCGCTTCTGGTCGCCGACATGCGCGTCTGCGGGACGCACGCCGGGCACGACAAAGAAACCGTCCTTCCAGGCCGCATGCGCCGCCTTCACTTCCTCGCCCGAGCAGACGATGCCGTCGACACCGGCCGAGCGCGCCAGCTCCGCCAGCCGCAGCACCTGCGCGTGCGGATCGGGCTGGAGGCCGATCGAGGTCATGTCGTTGCCGTCGAGGCTGGTCAGCATCGTCACCGCGACGACCTTGGTCCCCTCGGGCGCCGCCGCCTTGGCATCCTCCAGCATCGCCCGGCCGCCGGCGGCATGGACGGTGAGGATCGCCGGGTTGAGCGGCCGCAGCGCCTGGATCGCCTTGGCGACGGTGTTGGGGATGTCGTGAAATTTGAGGTCGAGGAAGATCGGCACGCCGATCTCGGCCATCTCGTGCACGCCGTGGCGGCCGTTCGCCATGAAGAATTCGAGGCCCAGCTTGATCCCGCCGACATGGTGGCGGACCTTCTGGGCGAGCGCCTTGGCCTTTTCCAGCTCGGTCGTGTCGAGCGCGACATAGATGCGGCTGCTCATGCATGCGGCTCCTGCGCGGCGGTCGCTTCGGCCTGCGGCTCGAAGCGCGCTGCCGGGGTGGCAGGAATCGTCCGCAGATCGGCGAGCGCGCGCTCAAGCCCCGCAAAGCGCTGCCGCATCCGCCAGCGCAGCGTCTGATAGGCGACCAGCATCGGCAGGAACCCGGCGAGGAACACGAGGATCAGCAACAGCGGCAGGCTGATATCGGCGACGAGACCGCCCCAGAGCTGGATGCTCACGCGCTGCTCGCCATTGTAGATCACGAACCCGGCGATCACGCCGCCGAGCAGGAGCCACAACAGCACCTTCAGAAACCGCATTCCGCTCCCTTCCTGGCAAACCCTGGGCGCCTTCTAGGCCCGAGCGGCCCCGCTTGCCAAGGCTCAGCCGATTTCGCTGCGCAGTTCGGCGATCAGGCCGGGAATGGCGGTGAGGGCAGGCGCCTCCTCGTCGAGGATCGCGTGGAAGGCGCGGCGCTTCAACGCGGCGACATGCTCGGCATCGGGCCGGGCCGCCTTGTCGAGCGTGGACAGCACGATGTCGATCAGCCGGTCGGCACCGTTGAGGCGGCCCCAGAGATAGTCGTTCTCGCGGTAGGCGCGACTGAAGAACGCGCCGAAATTGTTGAACTGGTTACCCTTCAGCATCGCCGCGACACCGCCGGTGCGGATCGCCTTGGCGTCCTCGGGCGAGATGCGGTCGACGCGGATGGGATCGAACTCGTCCATGCCCTCGCCCTGGAGCAGCGGCAGTGTGGCAATGTCGAAGAAGGGGAAGCCGAGATAGGCGAGCAGCATCGGCCGCCGCAGCTCCTTCGACAGCGCGCTGAACCCGGCGGAGAGCACCTCGTCGGTCTGGCGGTCGAGCGCGCGGAGCTGCATCCGCTCGGCGAGGGTGTCCAGCACCGTGCCGGGATCGCCCGCCAGCCGGTCCTGGAGATCGGCGAAGGTGTCCGAGCGCTTCAGCTCCAGATAGGCCGCGAGCGCGCCGTAGATCGCATCGCGCATCGGCCGCATCGCGCCGCGCGGGGCGGACTGTTCCAGTTCGGCTAGGCGCCGCGCAAGCAGCCGCAGGCGCCGGATGCGGAAGCCGAGATCGTGCCCGCGCAGGAAGTCGAGCGCTTCGGGCGAGGCCCCGCCGGGCAACGACGCGCCGAACCGGTCGGCGCCTCGTGTGCGGACCGTTTCGCGTAGCCGGCGTCCGAGCGAGCGGAGCCGCGATCCGTCCTGCTGGCCGGCGAGCGCCTGGAGCAGCCGCGCGGTGCGGTCGATCGCGCCATCGACCTTGAGCAGCGCATAGGCGGTATGGCCATACCCGGCCTTCGCCGCGGCGGCGACCTGCGCGCGCTTGCGCCATCCGGCGAGCCGCTTGGGGGTCGGGTAGTCGAGCCACAGCGTATAGCCGAACAGCGACTCGACCTGCGCCTCCACCTCGGCACGAATTTCGGAGACGATCGCGAGCATCCGCTCGATCCGGTCCGAGCGGGCGGCGATCGCGTCGAGATTGTCGCGGATCGGCTGTTTGCGCGGCAGTTCGGACAGCGCGCCGATCAGCGTCGAGAAGAAGCCCGGGCGCTCGCGACGCGGCCCATAGAAGCCGAACCGCATGTCCGGGGTGGGATCGAGGAAGACGAAGCGGCGATCGACCTGGCGGCGGGCAGGGCGCTCGCGCAGCGCCTCCATTGCCGGGCCGAACGGCGCGTTGGCGAGCACCGAACCGTCTATCAACACGGCTTTTTCGGCGCGGCTCTCGGCCCATTGCTCGGGCAGCGCGCGCTGGAGGAAGGCGTCGCGGCCCGCCCAGGTCTCGCCGCGATCGGCGAGGACCTTGTCGAGCTCTTCCACCATCAGCGGCGGGAAGGCGCCGGGGAAGCTGGAGGTCGCGCGCGCGGCGAAGCCCAAGGCGGCAGGATGGGCGATGCCGGTGCCGCGACCGTGATCGGTGAAGCTGAAGACGAGGCGATGCTCGGTCTCCACCACCTCGGGCGGCGTGTTGAGCCGCAGCGTTTCGGCATGGCCGCGGAAATCGGTGGCGGTGACGAACAGGTCGAGCGGCTGGCCCTCGGGCAGCAGTCGGCGCTCGGCGGGCCCCCGCGCCATCTTGTCGAAGGCGGCGAGCAGCGTCTTGAGCAGTTGCTCGCCCCCGAAGGGCGGCTCGAACCAGCGTGAGCGCACGAAACGCTCGAGCTTCTCGCGCACCTCCGCCCGCGATCCGGCCTCCACCGTTTCCTCCACCCCATGCTCGCGGTTGGAGAGCATCCAGGCGATCGGCTTGGCCCAGATCTTGGCGAAGCGATGCGACGGGCCCTGGCTGGGGGCGAGCAGCGCGTCGACATCGGCATGGTCGAGCCACATCGCGGTCAGCGGGTCGAGCGACTGGCCGGTGGCGATCGCCTGCGCGAGGAACACCGCGTTAATCCCGCCGGCGCTGGCGCCCGATAGGATGTCGACCAGCACGCGCAGGTTGAGCCCGCTGCGGTCGCGGATCTCCTCGATCAGGTCGCGATAGACGCTGTGGAGCGGGGTGCCCTCACGCTCGGCACAGCTCGCGCGGGCGAGGTGCCACACCTCCTTGGTGATGCCGTGCATGTAGACCGCCAGGCTGATCCCGCCATAGCAGACCAGCGCCAGCCGCAGTTCCTTCTCCTGCGTCTCCTGCATCAGCGGTGCCGCACCTCTGCCCAGACGGGGAGGTGGTCCGAGGCGGTGCGCGCCGCCAGGCTGTAATGTACGCCAGCTTCGCCGAACGCCAGCTCGGGCGAGGCCATGATCCGGTCGAGTCGCGCCATTGGGCGGCGGGCGTGGAAGCTCTTGCCGGTGGCGGCGAAGGCGAAATGCTGGGCGAAATCGCGCAGGCAGCCGCGATCGGCGCTCCATTCGTTGAGGTCGCCCATCATCACCGTCGGCATCGGCGGAAGCTCGGCCAACTGGGTGAGGATCGCATGCGCCTGGCGCCGGCGCCACAGGCCGGACAGGTCGAGATGCATGCCGAGGACGCGGAGCGGCTGCCCCTGGATGCGGAGATCGGCCATCACCGCGCCGCGCGGTTCCAACGTCGGCAGATGCAGCGCCGCGCAGCCGAGGATCTCGGCGTCCTTGCGGACCAGCAGCGCATTGCCGTGCCAGCCCATCGAGCGCGCGCGCATGCCGAACTGCACCGGCTTCCACGGGCTGTGTTCGGCGAGCAGGCTTTGGGTGAGCACGGCCTCTCGCGCACCGAAGCGGCGATCCGCCTCCTGCAAGGCGATCACATCGGCGTCGACCTCGAGCAGTACCTCGAGCGTCCTCTCCGGTCGGCGTCGTCGGTCGGTGCCGATCGACTTCCGCATGTTATAGCTGGCGACCTTGATCATCCGCGCCCCTTATCGGCGCGGGCACTATGGCAGCACAAGTCTCAATAACCCGTTTCGCCCCGCGCGCGCTGGCCTGCCGCCGCTTCCGCTGCGGCGAGCAGGCTGCGACCGGTGGCCTCGGCGGCCTCGGGCGTCATCGCGACCGCGACGCCGTTCGGGCCGTCGAGCAGCACCAGCCCGAGTTCGGCGGTGGCGATCCCGCCTTCTTCCTCCGGCGTCAGCGCCGAGTCCTTGGCCATGTCGGTCATTTCCCCTTGTTCGGTATTGACGGGGATGAACGCGGGATGACGGCCAAATATCCGCGGATTCTCAGCCGCGGAGCCAGTCGGCGAGCGTTTTGGCGTAGAGCTTGTGTTCCTCGGCCAGCACGCGGGCAGCAAGGCTGTCGGCGGTGTCGTCGGGCAGGATCGCCACGCGGGCCTGGCCGAGCACTTCGCCGCCATCGAGTTCCTCGGTAACGATGTGGACCGAAGCGCCCGCTTCGGCATCGCCCGCCTCGATGGCACGGGCGTGGGTGTCGAGGCCCTTGTATTTGGGCAGCAGCGAGGGATGGATGTTGACGATCCGCCCGCGCCAGCGCGCGACGAAATCGTCGGACAGCAGCCGCATATAGCCGGCAAGCGCGATCGCCTCGACGCCGGCCTCGCGCAACGCGGCGTCGATCTTCGCCTCATACTCGGCCTTGGGCATGCCCTTGGGGCTCTGCGCGAAGGTCGGCACGCCGCGCTTGGCGGCCCAGGCGAGCCCGGCCGCCTCCGGCTTGTCGCTGGCGACGAGCGCGACCGTATAGGGGCAGTCCGGCGCCGCGGCGGCCTCGACCAGCGACGCCATGTTCGATCCGCGGCCCGAGATCAGGATGCCGAGTCGCTTCTTCACCAATTCCCCCTCCCGCTTGCGGGAGGGGTTAGGGG
>NZ_BCTR01000044.1 GCF_002091475.1 Sphingomonas azotifigens NBRC 15497 | reverse complement strand
TCAGCCCCTCCCCCGACCCCTCCCGCAAGCGGGAGGGGAGCGCAGGTTGATAGCGCTCGGCAATCAGCCATGGTGCGTGGCGCTCCACGGCGCACGCGCGCTCCAGGTTTCGTCGCCGCCGACCACGGTGCAGCCGCGCTCGCCGGCTTCGATCGTGCCGATGGGGTACACCGTCTCGCCCGCCGCGGTCAGCGCTGCCGACACGGCCTCGGCCTGATCGGCGGCGACCACCGCGACCATGCCGATGCCGCAGTTGAAGGTCCGCGCCATCTCTTCGGGCTCGATATTGCCCTGCGCTTGCAGGAACGCCATCAGCCGCGGCAGCGGCCAGGCGTCGGCGTCGATGCGGGCATGGGTGCCCTCGGGCAGCACGCGCGGGACATTTTCCAGCAGACCGCCCCCGGTGATGTGCGCGAGGCCGTGGATATTGCCCTTGCGCAACTCGGGCAGCAGGCTGGCGACATAGATCCGAGTCGGCGCCATCAGCGCGTCGATCAGCAGCCGGTCCTGGTCGAACAGCGCCGGGCGATCGAGCTTCCAGCCCTTGTCCGCCGCGAGTCGCCGCACCAGCGAGAAGCCGTTCGAGTGCACGCCGTTCGAGGCGAGGCCGAGCAGCACGTCGCCGGGCGCGATCTTCTTGCCGTCGAGCAGCCGGTCGCGCTCGACCGCGCCGACGCAGAAGCCGGCCAGGTCATAGTCGCCGTCCGCGTACATGCCCGGCATCTCGGCGGTCTCGCCGCCGATCAGCGCGCAGCCGGCCTGGCGGCAGCCTTCGGCGATCGATGCGATCACCCGCTCGGCGACCGCGTTGTCGAGCTTGCCGCTCGCATAATAGTCGAGGAAAAACAGCGGCTCGGCACCCTGGACGATCAGATCGTTGGCGCACATCGCGACGAGGTCGATGCCGACGCCGTCATGATGGTTGTGCTCGATCGCCAGCTTCAGCTTGGTGCCGACGCCGTCGTTGGCCGCGACCAGCAGCGGATCGGTGAAGCCCGCCGCCTTCAGGTCGAAGATGCCGCCGAAGCCGCCCAGATCGGCGTCCGCGCCGGCGCGCCGGGTGGAACGCGCAAGCGGGCCGATCGCGCGCACCAGCGCGTTGCCTGCCGCAATCGAAACGCCCGCCTGGGCATAGGTGTAAGGGCCGTCGCCCGCCTTGGTCTCGCTCATGGGCGATGGCCCTAGCCATAACGCGCTTGGATTTCCACGCCCGGTTCGCCAAAAGGGCGCCCGCATGCAGTTCCGCCGTCCCAAAACCGTAATTGGCGCCGTTGCCGCGCTCGCGCTCGCCGGGGCGGGCATCATGGCGGCGCGCGGGCAGGGCGGGGCGCCCGCCGCGCCTGCGAGCACGATCGGCAGCTTCGAAGTGAGCGGGGTGAAGGTCGACGTCTCCGGCAAGACCGCCGACATCGCGCGGGAAGGCGGCTGGCGGATCGCGCAGCGCAAGGGCTGGTCGATGCTGTCGCAGCAGCTGACCGGCAAGCCGGGGTCGCTCTCCGACTCGGCGCTCGATTCGATCGTCACGGGCATCGTGGTCGAGCGCGAGCAGATCGGGCCGAACCGCTATATCGCCAGCCTCGGCGTGCAGTTCGATCGCGCCAAGGCGGGTTCGATCCTGGGCGTGTCGATCGCGGTGACCCATTCGCCGCCGATGCTGCTGGTGCCGCTGCAATATTCGGGCGGCGTCGGGCAGGTGTTCGAGCGCGACACCGCCTGGGCGCGCGCCTGGAACCGGCTCCGCGCCGCAGGCAGCACGATCGACTATGTCCGCCTGCGCGGCACGGGTGCCGACCGGCTGCTGGTCAACACCGGCCAGACGCTGCGCCATGGCCGCAACTGGTGGCGGACAATTCTCGACCAGTACGGCGCGGTCGACATGCTCGTCGCCGAGGTGCAGCTGCGCCGCGACTATCCGGGCGGCCCCATCGTCGGCATCTTCTCGGCGACGCATGGCCCGGACAAGACGCCGATCACCAGCTTCGCGCTGCGGATCGACAATGGCGACGCGATCGACGCGCTGTTCGACACCGCGGTCGGCCGTATCGACAAGGCCTATCAGGCCGCGCTGACCGACGGCCGCCTGCACACCGACGCGGTGCTTGCGGCAAGGCCGCCGGTCGCGCAGGCTGCCCCGGTAGAGCCCGAAGAGACCGCCACGCCGCTCGCGACGCCGAGCGCAGAGGCGAGCAGTGCCGCGACGACATCGCTATCGGTGCAGGTCGACACGCCGAACGCTGCCGCGGTCACCGCCTCGGAATCTGCCGTGCGCGGCGTGCCGGGCGTGCGCAGCGCCACGACGACGAGCCTCGCGCTCGGCGGCATCTCGGTGATCCGCGTGTCGTTCGACGGATCGCAGGCCGCACTGCGCGCCGCGCTCGAATCGCGCGGTTGGAGCGTGCAGGAAGGTCCCGGCGTGCTCCGCATCCGTCGCGGCGGCGCACCACAAGCATCGCCGACCCCCAAGGCGCAATGAGCCAGCTGCGCCTGCCGCTGGGCCTGCCGGAGGCGAGCGAGACGGACTTCCTGGTCAGCGACTCGAACGCCCGCGCCGTCCACCAGCTCGAACATTGGGCCACCTGGCCGGTGAGGGCCGGGTTGCTGGTCGGCCCGCGAAAGTCCGGCCGCAGCCTGCTCGCGCGGATCTTCGCGGCGAAGACGGGGGCCGCGATCATCGACGATGCCGAGCGTGCCGACGAGGCGGCGATCTTTCACGCCTGGAACCGCGCGCAGGGCGAACATCGGCCGTTGCTGATCGTCGCGGATGCCGCGCCGCCGGTCTGGGAGGTCCAGCTGCCGGACTTGCGCTCGCGCCTCGCGGCCTCGCCGCTGCTCGAGATCGGCCCGCCCGACGACGCGCTGATCCCGCTGCTGCTGGAACGCGTCTTCACCCGGCATCTGCTGCACGCGACGCCCGCCGTGATCGCCTGGATCGCCAAGCGGATCGAGCGCAGCCATGTCGCCGTCCTGCGCGTTGCCGATGTGCTGGAAATGGAGACCGACGGCCGTTTGTCGATCCCCCTGGTGAAGTCTACACTCCACGCTGCAAGCCTTTTGACGCATTCCGACGATAGCGAGAGCGAATGACCGAATCCGCCGCCCCCCAGACCATCGCCCCCGCCAATCCCAACGAAGCGCGCTACTTCAACCGCGAGCTCTCCTGGCTGGCCTTCAATCGCCGTGTGATGGAGGAGGCGTGCAACCCCGCCCATCCCTTGCTGGAGCGGCTGCGCTTCCTGTCGATCTCGGGCAGCAATTTCGACGAGTTCTTCATGGTCCGCGTGGCGGGCCTGATGGGCCAGCAGCTCCAGAACATCGACACGCGCTCGGCCGACGGCCTCACCCCCGCCCAGCAGCTGGAGGCGATCTCCGCCGAGGCGGCGACGCTCGCCGACGAGCAGCAGGCGGTGTGGGTCGACATCCGCGCGGAACTCGCGCTCGCCAATATCTTCGTGCTCGAAGCCGATGCGATCGAGGGCGAGACCGAGGACTGGCTCGCGAATCATTTCCGCGAGCAGATCTTCCCGATCCTCACCCCGCAGGCGCTCGATCCGGCGCACCCGTTCCCGTTCATCCCCAACCAGGGATCGAGCGTGATCTTCAATCTGCTGCGCACCTCGGATCGCGAGCCGGTGCAGGAACTGGTGATGCTGCCGACGACGCTCAAGCGCTTCGTCCGCCTGCCGGGCAGCCCGGCGCGCTATGTCGCGATCGAGACGCTGATCAAGCATTTCTGGGGGCTGCTGTTCCCCGGCTATGAGCGGCTCGCTGCCGCCACGTTCCGCGTGCTGCGCGACAGCGACATCGAGATCGAGGAAGAGGCCGAGGATCTGGTCCTCACCTTCCGCTCGGCGATCAAGCGGCGCCGCCGCGGCCGGGTGATCCGCCTGGAGATGGAGGAGGGCATCGCCCCCGACCTCGAGGCGGTGCTCAAGGAAGAGCTGGGCGGCAGCGATGCGCTGCTCACCGAAACCGGCGGTTTCCTCGGCGTCGGCGACCTGTCGATGCTGGTCGACGAGGATCGGCCGGACCTGAAGTTCACGCCCTTCTCGGCGCGCTTCCCGGAGCGGATCCGTGAATATGGCGGCGATTGCTTCGCGGCGATCCGCGCCAAGGACATCATCGTCCACCACCCGTACGAGACGTTCGACGTGGTGCTCAGCTTCCTGCAGCAAGCGGCAGCCGACCCGGATGTGGTGGCGATCAAGCAGACGCTCTATCGCGCCGGCAAGCAGCCCGCGGTGATCAACGCGCTGATCGCCGCCGCCGAGGCCGGCAAGTCGGTGACCGCGGTGGTCGAGCTCAAGGCCCGGTTCGACGAGGAGCAGAACCTCTACTGGGCGACCGCGCTGGAGCGCGCCGGCGTGCAGGTGGTCTATGGCTTCATCGACTGGAAGACCCATGCCAAGGTCTCGATGGTCGTGCGCCGCGAGGGCGACCGCTATCGCACCTACTGCCATTTCGGCACGGGCAACTACCACCCGATCACCGCGCGCATCTATACCGATCTCAGCTTCTTCACCGCCGATCCGCGGATCGGGCGCGATGCGGCGCAGATCTTCAACTACGTCACCGGCTATGTCGAACCGCAGCACCTCGAACTCCTCGGCATCAGCCCCCGCGACCTGCGCCATCGGCTGACCGACCTGATCGAGGAGGAGATCGCCCATGCCCGCGCCGGACGCCCCGGCACGATCTGGGCCAAGATGAACTCGCTGGTCGATCCGGCGATCATCGAGAAGCTCTACCAGGCAAGCGCTGCCGGCGTGCAGATCGAGCTGATCATTCGCGGCATCTGCTGCCTGCGCCCGGGCGTTGCCGGGATGAGCGAGAACATCCGCGTCAAGTCGATCGTCGGCCGATTCCTCGAGCACAGCCGGATCTGGGCGTTCGGCAACGGTAAGGTGCTGCCGAACGACGGCGCCAAGCTCTACATCTCGTCGGCCGACTGGATGCAGCGCAACTTCGATCGTCGCGTCGAGTTCATGTTGCCGCTGCTCAACAAGACCGTCCACGATCAGGTGCTCGACCAGGTGATGGTCGCCAACCTGCTCGACAACGAACAGAGCTGGCTGCTCGCGCCCGATGGCCATTATGATCGGGTCGTGCCCGGCGAAGACGGGGAATTCAATCTGCACCGCTATTTCATGACCAATCCCTCGCTTTCCGGTCGCGGCGCCGCGATGGGCACGCGCAAGCCGGTGCCGAAGCTCTCGCCGCGCAAGCAGCGGCTGGCGGCAAAGGGTGCCTGATCGGGTGGCCACGGTTCTGTTTCGTTCGCCGGGCGCGGTTACCAGGGACGCCCGGCCGCGCACCGCGATCATCGATATCGGTTCCAACTCGATCCGCCTCGTCGTCTATGAAGGCCCGGCGCGGCTGCCGGCGATCCTGTTCAACGAGAAAGTGATGGCCGGCCTCGGCAAGGGGCTGGCCGAGGCCGGCGCGATCCATGCCGGTGGGCTCGCCAGCGCGCGGGCGGCGCTCGGCCGCTTCGCATTGCTCGCCCGCGAGATGCAGGTGAGCGAGTTGCGCACGGTGGCCACTGCGGCCGTGCGCGATGCCTCGAACGGCGGCGAGCTGATGGCGATGGCGGAAGGCTTCGGGCTCGAGGTCGAATTGCTCTCGGGCGTGGAGGAGGCGACGGCCGCCGGCTTCGGTGTGCTGTCGGGCATTCCAGAGGCCGACGGCGTGGTCGGCGATCTCGGCGGCGGCAGTCTGGAACTGGTGCGCGTGGTTGCCGGCACCGTGACGGACCGGGTGTCGTTCCCGCTCGGGGTGCTGCGTCTCGGCGCGATTCGCGCGCGGGGCAAGGGCGTGCTGGAGCGTGAAGTCACGCGGCTGATCGATGCCGCGGGTTGGAAGGGGCGGGGGAAGAACCTGCCCTTCTACATGGTCGGCGGCTCCTGGCGCTCGCTCGCCAAGCTCGACATGCACCTCACCGACTATCCGCTGCCGATCGTCCATCATTACCCGCTGGCGATCGATCGGGTGGAGGAACTCGGTCGACGCGTCGAGGGGGCGACCAAGGCCGATCTCAAGACCGTGCCCGATCTGTCGAGCGCGCGTATCCCCTCGCTGGCGGATGCCGCGGCGCTGCTGGTGGCGGTGACCCGGCAGCTGGGCAGCAGCGGCACGATCGTATCGGCCTATGGCCTGCGCGAGGGGCTGTTGTTCCAGCGGCTGTCGGCGGAGGAGCGGTTGCAGGACCCGCTGATCGTGGCCGCGCGCGAGGAAGGCCAGCGCTCCGGTCGATTCCCCGAGCATGGCGACCTGCTCGATGCTTGGTTGGCGCCGCTGTTTCGCGATGGTCCGGAATGGGCGCGGCTGCGGCACGCCGCCTGCCTGCTCGCGGATGTTGGCTGGCGTGCCAATCCGGAATTCCGCGCCGAACGCGGCATGGAGATCGGGCTGCACGGCAATTGGGTGGGCATCGACGCGGCGGGGCGGGCGATCGTCGCGCAGGCGCTGTATACCTCGCTCGGCGGCGCGACCGACAGTCCGGCGCCGCTAGAACGGCTGGCGTCGGCCGAGGCGCTGGCAGAGGCCAAGCGCTGGGGGCTGGCGATGCGGCTGGGCCAGCGGCTGAGCGGCGGCGTCGCGCGCCCGCTGCGGCGCTCGCGGCTGCGGCTGGACGGCAATGCGCTGGTGCTCAGCCTCGCCGACGGCGACGAGCCGCTCTACGGCGAAGCAGTGGAGAAGCGCCACCGCGCGCTGGCGCTGGCGATGGCCAAGGAGCCGGTGCTGGAGACGTGA
>NZ_BCTR01000043.1 GCF_002091475.1 Sphingomonas azotifigens NBRC 15497 | reverse complement strand
ACCCGCCGCCGCAGGCGGTGGGGAGGGTGAGGGTGACTGCTGTGGCCCCTCAGGCCGCCAGCCAGTCCTTCAGTGCAGCCCGCGCCCGATCGGTGTACATTCGCTTGCGATCGGCCTTTTTCGTGCGGCCCTCGATCGGCGGGAACAGCCCGAAATTGACGTTCATCGGCTGGTAGGTCTCGATCTCCGCCTCGCCGGTAATGTGCGACAGCAGCGCCCCCAGCGCCGTCTCGCGCGGCGGCGCCGGCAGCTCGATCCCGGCAATCTCCGCCGCAGCGAAGCGCCCCGCCAGCATCCCGATCGCGGCGCTCTCGACATAGCCCTCGCAGCCGGTGATCTGCCCGGCAAAGCGGATATTGGGCGCGCTCTTCAGCCGCAGCGTGCCGTCGAGCAGCTCGGGCGAGCGCAGGAAGGTGTTGCGGTGCAAGCCCCCCAGCCGCGCGAACTCGGCATTTTCCAGCCCCGGGATGGTGCGGAACAGCCGGACCTGCTCGGCATATTTGAGCTTGGTCTGAAAGCCGACCATGTTCCACAAGGTGCCGCTGGCATTGTCCTGGCGCAGCTGCACCACCGCATAGGGCCAGCGCCCCGTGCGCGGATCGTCGAGGCCCACGCCTTTCATCGGCCCGTAGCGGAGCGTGTCGACGCCGCGCTCGGCCATCACTTCGATCGGCATGCAGCCTTCGAAATAGGGGACGTTTTCCCACTCGCGGAACTCGGTCTTCTCGCCCGCCATCAGCGCGGCGTGGAATTCGAGATACTGTTCCTTCGACATCGGGCAGTTGATGTAATCCTTGCCCGATCCCTTGTTCCACCGGCTCTGGAACCAGGCGGTTTCCATGTCGATCGACTCGCGATGAACGATCGGCGCGATCGCATCGAAAAAGGCGAGGCTGTCCTTGCCGGTCGCGCGGCCGATGCTTTCCGCCAGCATCGGCGCGGTCAGCGGACCCGTCGCGATGATGGTTCGGCCCTCGGCCGGCAGCGTGTCGACGCGCTCGCGGACGATGGTGATGTTGGGGTGCGCCTCCAGCGCTGCGGTCACCCCGTCGGCGAAGCCGTCGCGGTCCACCGCCAGCGCCGAGCCGGCGGGCACCTTGTGGATGTCGCCCTGGGTGAGGATCAGCGAGCCGAGGGCGCGCATCTCCTGGTGGAGCAGGCCGACCGCGTTGCTGTCGGCATCGTCCGAGCGGAAGCTGTTCGAGCAGACGAGTTCGGCCAGCCGGTCGCTCTGGTGTGCAGGGGTCATTTCGCCCGAGCCGCGCATTTCGGAGAGGCGGACCTTATATCCCGCCTGGGCGAGCTGCCACGCGGCTTCCGATCCGGCGAGGCCGCCGCCGATGATATGGATGTCGTGAGTCACGCGGCCGCCCATAGCGGCATGACGGCACGATGACAAAGGAGCGGGAATGCAAATCTTCACGATCGGCTATGAGGGGACCACCATGGCCGAGTTTCTCGCAGCGCTCACCCAGGCCGGCGTGGAGCGGGTGATCGACGTGCGCGCGCTGCCGCTCTCCCGGCGTCCGGGATTCGCCAAGTCGAGCCTTGCCGCCAGCCTGCGCGAGGCGGGGATCGACTATGTGCATCTCAAGCAGCTCGGCACCCCCAAGCGGGGGCGCGACGCCGCCAAGAAGGGCGATGTCGCGACGCTGCGTGAAGTCTATGAGGTCCAGCTCGGCTTGCCGGAGGCGCAGGCGCAGGTCGCACAGATGCGCGCGCTGGCCGCCGAGAAGCGGAGCGCGCTGCTCTGCTATGAGCGCGATCCGTGCCATTGCCACCGCACGCTGCTGCTGGAGGCCGAGGGGGAAGGGGCGGAGGTGATCGACCTCTACGCCTGAGCCGCCGAAAAAAGGCCGGGGCAGCCATAAGCGGCTGCCCCGTTTAGTTCGGGGAGAGTCGACGCGAGGGGGAACGAAACGCGTCGACAGGGGCCGATCTGCACGCGCCATGTTGCAGCAGCGTGTCGCCCAAGTGCGATGTATGTCGCAAAATCGTCGCAGCGGGCGCCGGTAACGCGGCATTAACCATCAAATTATAAAGAGATAACCGCCGCATTTACCTCGTCGCAACGCCTCTGGGAGCATGGCAGACCCAAACGCACTTCACTGGAGCGGATCATGGGTATCGCGGCACGACTCTATCAGGACGGGCGTTGGGCGGAGCGGCATGCGGTCGAACTCGAAGCGACGCTGCGCGACTCCGACTGGGCACCTGTCGATGTGACGATCGAAGATCTGTCGCATGGCGGCTTTCGCGTCGTCGCCGGCGCGGAGCTTTTGGTGGGCGATGCCATCGCGCTCGGCATTGCCGGCATCGGCACGCGCGAGGCCAAGGTGGTTTGGGGCGCGGCGGGCATCTATGGCTGTGAGTTCATCAAGCCGCTGAACGATACGGAATTGCGCACGGCGGTTGCCGGACCGGTCTCCACGCCGATCGCGTTCCCCAAGACCCCGCTGCCGACGCCGCAGCCCACGCCACCGGTGGTACAGGGATGGAGTGCGCCGGCCGGCGATGCTAAGTTCTCGGTCCGCACGCGGCTCGCGATCGTGACCGGCAGTGCGGTGATCGCCTGGATTCTGGTGTTCGCGCTCGGCTATGGCCTGTGGGCGCTGGCGGGCGCGCTGCTCCGCTGAGCAACGCGCCCTCCGGGCATCAGGCCGCGGCCTTGCGGCGCTCGGCCATTTCGTCGTTGAGCATTTCGGCAAGCAGGAACGCCAGTTCCAGGCTCTGACCGGCGTTGAGGCGCGGGTCGCAATGCGTGTGGTAGCGATCGGCCAGGCCCTGTTCGGTGATCGCGATCGCGCCCCCGGTGCACTCCGTCACATTCTGCCCGGTCATCTCGGCATGGATGCCGCCGGCGAAGGTGCCCTCGGCCCGGTGGACGGCGAAGAAGCCGCGCACCTCGGCGAGGATCCGGTCGAACGGCCGCGTCTTGTAGCCGTTCGCCGCCTTTACGACATTGCCGTGCATCGGGTCGCAGCTCCACACCACCGGATGGCCCTCGCGCTTCACCGCGCGGACCAGCTTGGGCAGATGCGCCTCGATCTTGTCATGGCCATAGCGGGTGATCAGCGTCATCCGGCCGGCGACGCGGCCGGGGTTGAGCGTGTCGAGCAGCCGCAGCAGCGCGTCGGGCTCGAGGCTCGGCCCGCACTTCATCCCGATCGGGTTGCCGATGCCGCGCAGGAACTCGACATGCGCCGAGCCTTCGAAGCGGGTGCGGTCGCCGATCCACAGGAAGTGCGCGGACGTATCGTACCAGTCGCCGGTCAGGCTGTCCTGCCGGGTCAGCGCCTGCTCATAGGGGAGCAGCAGCGCCTCGTGGCTGGTGTAGAAGTCGGTGCCCTTGAGCTGCGGCACGGTATCGGGGTTGATCCCGCACGCCTCCATGAAGTCGAGCGCCTCGCCGATCCGGTCCGCGACATCGGCGAACTTGGCCGACCAGGGGCTCTTGCCCATGAAGTCGAGCGTCCACTTGTGCACCTGATGCAGATTGGCATAGCCGCCATTTGCAAAGGCGCGCAGCAGGTTGAGTGTCGCCGCCGACTGGCTATAGCCCTGCACCATCCGCTGCGGATCAGGGATCCGTGCCTCGGGGGTGAAGGCGATGTCGTTGACATTGTCGCCGCGGTAGCTGGGCAGCTCGACGCCGTCGATCACCTCGGTATCGGCCGAGCGCGGCTTGGCGAACTGGCCGGCCATGCGGCCCAGCTTCACCGTCGGCAGCTTAGAGGCGAAGGTGAGCACCACCGCCATCTGCAGGATCACCCGGAAGGTGTCGCGGATGTTGTTCGGGTGGAACTCGGCGAAGCTCTCTGCGCAGTCGCCGCCCTGGAGCAGGAAGGCCTCGCCGCGCGACACCTTGGCCAGCTCGGCCGTGAGCCCGCGCGCCTCGCCGGCGAAGACCAGCGGGGGATAGCTGCTCAGCTGCCGGGTGGCGGCATCGAGCGCGCCCTTGTCCGGATATTGCGGCATCTGGCGCGCTTCGGCGCGCGTCCAGCTATCGGGGGTCCAGCTTGCCATTGCACTCTCCACGTCGCGGACGGCGACGTGCCAGTCCGCATGCTCGGCGATTCCCATCGCCGCTATCTGATTCATCACCTTGGTGTTGGCGCGTTTGCCGTCCGTCTCCCAACCCTGCACGGTGGAGCCTGGCGTATCGAACCAGGCGCCGAACGCGGCGCGGGTAAGGCTGCGCTCCTCGCGATAATGGCGGATTTTGGAACCGGCTAACGTCGTCATGGGGAGGCCTTACCCGGCGGGGGTAAAATCATGCAAGTGATTTCTTACCCGGCTGGGGTAAATGACAGTGCTGTGAATTGCATGGGCCGGGCCGCGCGTGTACCCGCAGCCGCATGCAGGCATTCGAAGCACAGGCGCGCGACCTTGCCGGACTGATGGCGCGCGGGAGGGGAAGACGATTGATCGGCCGCGACGGCGCCGATTTCGCGTCCAACGATTATCTCGGCCTCGCCGATTCGGCGGTGCTGCGCGGAGCGGTGACGGCGGCGCTCGCCCGCGGCGTGCCGATCGGTTCGGGCGGATCGCGGCTGCTGCGCGGCAACCATCGCGAGCACGAAGCGCTGGAAGCCGAGGCGGCGGCGTTCTTCGGCCGCGAATCGGCGCTGTATTTCTCCAGCGGCTATGCCGCCAATGCCGCCTTGCTCGGCACCTTGCCGCAGCGCGGCGACCTGGTGCTGTTCGACGAACTCGTCCATGCCAGCGCGCACGAGGGCATGAAGCTCGGCCGGGCGGAGACGCGGGCCGTGGCGCACAACGACGTCGCGGCGTTCGCCGCCGCCATTGCCGACTGGCGCCGGGCGGGCGGGGCGGGGCGCGTGTGGATCGCCGTCGAGAGCCTGTACAGCATGGATGGCGATATCGCGCCGCTGGCCGAGCTGGCAGCGCTGGCCCAGGGCGAGGAAGCGATCCTGCTGGTCGACGAGGCGCACGCCACCGGCGTCTATGGGCCGCAGGGACAAGGCCTCGCGCATGCGCTGCCGCCGGCGAACCTGATCACCCTTCACACCTGCGGCAAGGCGCTGGGATGCGAGGGGGCGCTGGTCACCGGTCCCGCGATCGTCCGCGACTTTCTCGTCAATCGCGGTCGGGCCGTGATCTTCTCGACCGCGCCGTCGCCGCTGATGGCGGCAGCGGTGCGCGCGGCGCTGCGGATCGTCGCTGAGGGGGAGGGGTTGCGCACCGCACTGTTCGATCGGATCGCCGCCGCCCGGCAGGCGCTGGCGCCGCTCGGCGTGCCGCCGGGCGAAAGCCAGGTGCTGCCGCTGATCCTCGGCGACGATGTCCGTACGATGGCGGTTGCGGGTGCCCTTCAGGCTGGCGGCTTCGACGTGCGCGGCATCCGTCCGCCGACCGTGCCCGCCGGCACCGCGCGGCTGCGTATCTCGATCACCAACAATGTCGATCTGGCCGACATCGCCGCGCTGGCGGCGCGGCTGACCGAATTGCTGGGAGAACGGAGTTCGACGCCCCTATGACCCAAACCTTCATCGTCACCGGCACCGATACCGGCATCGGCAAGACCGTGTTCGCCGCGGCGCTCGCTGGCGCGCTCGGTGCGCGCTACTGGAAGCCGGTCCAGGCAGGGCTCGACGAGGGCAGCGATAGCGAGTCGATCGCAACCCTCTCCGGCCTGTCTGCCGCAAACATTCTTCCGGAGGCATACCGCCTCGCCACCCCGTGCTCGCCGCACCGCGCCGCCGAGATCGATGGCGTCACCATCGACCTCGATCGCCTCGCGCTCCCTGGGATCGACGGTCCGCTGGTCGTTGAAGGCGCGGGCGGCGCACTGGTGCCGGTGACGCGCCAGATCCTCTTCGCCGATTTGTTCGCCCGTTGGAACAAGCCGGTGGTGCTCGTCGCGCGTACGGCGCTCGGTACGATCAATCACAGCCTGCTCTCGATCGAGGCGCTGCGCGCACGCGGCGTACCGATCCACGGCATCGCCTTCGTCGGCGATGCGGTGGAGGACAGCGAAGCGACGATCGCAGCGATCGGCAAGGTCAAGCGGCTCGGCCGCCTGCCGATGTTGCCCGACCTCACGCCCGCCGCCCTCACCAGTGCGTTCGCCGGTGCCTTCGACCTGGCGGACTTCGCCTGATGTCGTCGGTCTGGCACCCTTTCACCCAGCATGGGCTGGGCGAGCCGATCCCGCTGGTACGGCACGCCAAGGACGCGCTGATCCACACCGCCGACGGGCGCAGCTTCATCGACGCCATTTCTTCCTGGTGGGTGACGACGCACGGCCATTGCAGCCCGCGCATCATGGCGGCGATCGCCGAGCAGGCCGGCAAGCTCGACCAGATCATCTTCGCCGGCTGGACCCACGAACCCGCCGAGACGCTCGCCGCCGGGCTGCGTGCGGTCCTGCCGGACGCGCTGGAACATGTCTTCTTCAGCGACAGCGGCTCCACCGCGGTGGAAGTCGCGCTCAAGATGGCGCTCGGCTACTGGCATCATCGCGGCGAAGGCCGGAGCCGCATCCTCGTTCTCGAGCACAGCTATCATGGCGACACGATCGGCGGCATGTCGGTCGGTGCGCGCGGGGTGTTCAACCGACCGTACCAGCCGCTGCTGTTCGACGTCGGCACCATCCCGTTCCCGAGCGCCGGCGCCGAGCAGGAAACGCTCGACGCCCTGGAAGCGGAATGCCGCGCGGGTGCCGCCGCCTTCATCGTCGAGCCGCTGGTGCTGGGCGCCGGGGGCATGCTCTTCTACACCCCCGCGCTGCTCGCGGAGATGCGTGCGATCTGCGCGCGCCATGACGTCCTCTTCATCGCCGACGAAGTGATGACCGGCTGGGGCCGCACCGGCACGCTCACCGCCTGCGAACAGGCGAACGTGGTGCCGGACATCCTCTGCCTGTCGAAGGGGATTACCGGCGGCGCGATCCCGCTGGCGGTCACGCTCGCGACCGCACCGATCTTCGCGGCGCACTGGTCCGAGGACCGGGCCGACATGTTCTTCCACTCATCGAGCTACACCGCCAACCCGATCGCCTGCGCGGCGGCGGTGGCGAACCTCGCGATCTGGCAGGAGGAGCCGGTGCTGGCGCGGATCGGCCGCCTCGGCGAATGGCAGCAGGCCGCGCTGGACCGGCTCGCCGGCGTGTCCGGCCTGGTCGGTCATCGTCGCATGGGCACGATCGCGGCGCTGGAGATCGAACAGCCGGAAAGCGGCTATCTCTCGGCGATCGCCCCGCGACTGATGGCGTTCGCGCGGGAGAACGGCGTGCTGCTTCGGCCGCTCGGCAACACCGTCTATGTGATGCCGCCCTACAGCATCACGCGCGAACAGCTCGATCGGGTGTGGGGGCTGGTGCCGGCGTTTCTTGGGGGCTGAACTAGGGCGGCCGCTCAGCCCATCAAATTCCTCCCCGGCACGGGGAGGGGGACCGCGCGGCGCAGCCGCGTGGTGGAGGGGCCGCGCCGCAAGGCGCGGAACGGGCTGAGCGCGCGGGAATACCGCCGCGTGCCGCGGCGGCCCCTCCACCATGTGCTGCGCACATGGTCCCCC
This sequence comes from Sphingomonas azotifigens NBRC 15497, assembly GCF_002091475.1. Classification (GTDB taxonomy): domain Bacteria; phylum Pseudomonadota; class Alphaproteobacteria; order Sphingomonadales; family Sphingomonadaceae; genus Sphingomonas; species Sphingomonas azotifigens. The sequence goes on along the minus strand of NZ_BCTR01000043.1, from coordinate 21,499 downwards.
TCCCCGTGCCGGGGAGGAATTTTGGTTACAGCGCCGGCTTCCAGTCCCAGCCGAGCGGATCGCCGTCCATCACCTCGATCCCTGCCGCCGTCAGATCGTCGCGGATCCGGTCGGAACGCTGGAAGTCCTTCACTTCGCGCGCCTGTTTCCGCTCGACCAGCAGGTCGGCGATGTCCGCGGGCGTGATCGTCGCGCTCTTGGGCTGCAGGCGCAATTCCTCGCGGGTCAGCTCGGAAAGCCGCAGCCCCAGCACCTTGTCGAACTCGGCCAGCGTCGCCAGCCGGTCCGCCGGAGACGTGCGCTTGTCGGCCAGCAGCTCGTCGAGCACCGGCAGCGCCTTGGGCGTGTTGAGATCGTCCGACACTGCCGCGTCTAGCTTTTCCAGCCACGCCGCCGATGCACTGCCTTCGCCTTCGGCGCGCGCCTTGAGCGCGGCTACCGTCATCACCAGCCGCTTCAGCCGCGTCAGCGCCGCGGCGAGGTTCTCAGCCGAAAACTCCAGCTCGCTGCGATACTGTGCCTGCAGGCACAGCAGGCGATAGGCGAGGGGGTGCACCCCTGCGTCGATCAGTGACTGCAGCGTGGTGAACCCGCCCTTGGACTTGGACATCTTCCCCTGGCGATCGACGAGGAAATTGTTGTGCATCCAGAAATGCGCGCCGGTATCGCCGCAGCCGCAATAGGCCTGGTTCTGCGCGATCTCGTTGGGGTGATGGATCTCGCGATGGTCGATGCCGCCGGTGTGGATGTCGAACGGGGCGCCGAGATACTGGATGCTCATCACCGAGCATTCGAGATGCCAGCCCGGCGCACCCTTGCCCCATGGCGAATCCCATTCCATCTGGCGCTGCTCGCCCGGCGGCGACTTGCGCCAGATCGCAAAGTCCTGCGGGTGGCGCTTGCCGTCGACCGGATCAATCCGGCTCTCCGCGGCATCGTCGGCGGCGCCGGCCAGACGGCCATAATCGGGCACCGTCGTCACGTCGAAATACAGGCCCGAATCGAGCTCGTAGCAATGCTCGGGCGCGATCTTCTCGGCGAAGGCGATCATCTGTTCGATGTGATCGGTCGCCACCGACCATCTGCTCGGTTCGGTGATGTTGAGATCTGCGATGTTCTGCTTGAACGCGGCGGTATAGTGCGCGGCGATGTCCCAGATGCTCATCGCCTGGGCGCGCGCGGCGGCTTCCATCTTGTCGTCGCCGGCATCGGCGTCCGAGGTGAGATGGCCGACATCGGTGATGTTGATGATGTGGGTGAGCGGATAGCCCTTCCAGCGCAGCACCCGGCTCAGCGTGTCGGTGAAGACATAGGCGCGCAAATTGCCGAGATGGGCATAGTTGTAGACCGTCGGCCCGCACGAATAGACGCGCACGCCCTTGTCTGGGTCGAGCGGCTGGAACGGCTCGAGCGAACGGGACAGCGAGTTGTAGAGCGTCAGCGGAGCATCATGCATGGGCTGCGCATAGCGAACAAAATGCCGCGGACAAACCCGGCTTGATGGGCCCGGCTTGATGGGCCCGGCTTAGTCCGCGAGCGCGACAGCCTCGGCGATCGCGGCGTTGACCATCGCGCTCCAGATGCGGGCGGGATCGTCACCGGCGGCGCGACCCGCCGCGATCATCGTCGCCGTCGGCTCGCGCAACGTGCGGAGAACGGCGAGCGCGCGGTCGGTCTCGCGCGGCCAGATCGTGTCGACGATCTCGCTCACCGGTCGGCCGAGTTCGCCGGCGCCCTCGGCATTGGGGCTCAGCATTTCGGCGGCGATGACGCGGGCGATCCGCTCGATCGGCGAGGTGGAGGCGATGCTGGTCATCGCTCAGGCCGCCAGCGGCGGGTGCGCGGGGCGGGCGTTCAGCGCGCTGCCGCCGACGGCACCGTGGTGGAGCGGCAGGGCCGTGCCGCAGAACGCACATTCTGCCGTCATCCGTCCGACCATCCAGTGCGACTGCCCGCAGCCCGGGCAGGGGTTGGTCTCGTGCGGCCGATAGGCGGGGCGATAGCCGGTCAGGGCGCGGCGGATGCCAAGATCGTACATTCGAGCGGTTCCCTCCAGTGGACCAGAAGAACGTTTCCCAAGTGTCATGGTTCCGCTGGCATGCACATGGCGGACTGTCCCGCTTCGGGCCGAAAACTGCCTGAACGCAAGCTAACGAGTGCATTCAGGCTTGGAACAGTCGATTTGTGCGAATCAGGTTCCAGACGGCGGCACAAGCGCCCCGCGAGGAGACGAGGACATGAAGAAGTTTCTGATCGGCGCCACCATGGCAGCCACGCTGATGACCGGTTCGATCGCTGCGACCCCCGCGGCCGCGCAGGACTGGGGCTATCGCGACGGATACAGCCACTATGATCGGTACGATCGTGGCGAATATCGTGATTATCGCGACTATCGCGAGGTCCGGGACTATCGCGATTATCGTCCGCGCTACCGCAACTATCGTCAGCGCTGCAGCGACGGCACCACGGGCACCATTCTGGGTGCGATTGCCGGCGGTCTGCTCGGCGGCGAGATCGGCCGCGGCAGCTCGGGTCGTCGCAGCGGCACGGGGCTGATCCTGGGCGCCGGCGCCGGTGCGCTCGCCGGTCGCGCGGTGGATGGCGGGGATTGCCGCAACGGCCGCTGAGCCAGCCTGACCTGCGCTTTCGGAAGGGGCGCCCGCTGCACGGGGCAGCGGGCGCCCTTCTTATGTCGAGCGCAGGGCCATGCCGCCCGCGTGCATCTGATCATAGTACGACAAAAAGCACCGCTGTGTGACAAGCCTTTGATTGCATTGGTGCAGTAGGCCTCAGAACACCCGCCGAGCCGTCAGGATGCACCTGAACGTTCGGCGCACGCTATCCATGAGGTCTGCCCTATGCATCCGATCCTCTTCCTGGCTGCCGTGGCGTCGTCTGCGACGGCCCCCGCGCCGCAAGAGGCCGCCGCCCGGCCGCTGCAAGTCTTCAAGATGCAGCTCGGCGGTTTCACGGTCACGGCTTTCGGCGACGGCGTCTTCGAACTCCCGACCGACCAGCTGCTCGTCGATCCCAGGCCCGGCGAAGTGGCCGGGCTGCTGTCGCGTCAGCATCAGCCGGTCGTCCAGCCGACCTCGGTGAATGCCTATCTCGTCGACACTGGGCACCGGCGCATTCTGATCGACAGCGGCGGGGGCTCGTATTTCGGCCCCGCGCTCGGCCAATTCCCGCAGGCGCTGAAGGCAGCCGGATACAAGCCCGAGGACATCGACGAGGTCCTGATCACCCATGTCCACGCCGATCATATCGGCGGGCTGGCGGCGCAGGGCGTGCGGACGTTCCCCAATGCGGTAGTCCGCCTCGCTGCTGTGGAACAGGCGTTCTGGCTCGATCGCGCCAATGCGCAGAAGGTCGATGCGTCGGTGCGCGCAACGTTCGACGCCGTCGAAGGATCGCTGCGCCCCTATCTCGCGGCGGGCAAGGTGCAGGGGTTTGCCCCCGGCGCGACGCTGGCGCCGGGCATCACTGCCGTCGCACTGCCGGGGCACACGATCGGCCATACCGGCTATCGCATCACCAGCCGCGGCAAGACGCTGCTGGTCTGGGGCGACGTCATGCACGTAGCCACCGTGCAGCGCATCGATCCGGCGATCACGATCAAATTCGACTCAGACCAGATGCAGGCGCGGACCACGCGGGTCGCCATCCTCGGCGAGGCGGCACGCGACCATGCGCTGGTCGCCGGCGCGCACCTGGCGTTTCCTGGCATCGGCCGGTTCGGCAAGGTGGGCGGCAGCTGGACTTGGACGCCGATCGCATCCTCGGCCTCCAAGGCGGTCGCGCCGGCACTGGCCGCCGGCGCGGTTGCCAAGTGAAGGCGCTCGCTGCCGCCGTGCTGATGGCCGGCCTCGTCGCGTTTCCTGTTGAGGCGCAGACCGTCCCCTCGACCCCGCCGCCGGCCCCGCCCCAGGCATCGCCGGGCGGCATCTGGCCGCCGCGCCAGGCGCCCGGCTATTACCGCTTCGAGCTCGGCGACTTCGAGATCGTCGCGCTGCTCGACGGCACCCACCCGTTCCCGGCGACCGAATTGGCGGTGGGTGCCAAGCCGGGCGAGGTGGCCGACCTGCTGGCGCGGAATTTTCTGACCTCGCCGGTGGAGGGCGGGTTCAGCGCGTTTCTTGTCCGCATGCCGGGCAAGCTGGTGCTGATCGATACCGGCGCCGGGGACCTCTATGGCCGCGACGGCGGGCTGCTGGTCGCCAATCTCCGCGCGGCTGGCATCGCGCCCGAGCAGATCGACGAGATCTATCTCACCCATCTCCACCGCGACCATGTCGGCGGGTTGCTGATGGGCGGGAAGGTGGTCTTCCCGCGCGCGATCGTTCGCGTGGCGCAGGTCGAGGCCGATTTCTGGCTGAACGACGCCAATCGCAGCAAGGTGCCGGCGTTTCTCGGCTCGATGTTCGACGGCGCCGAGCAATGCCTCAAGCCCTATATCGCCGAAGGCCGCTTCAAGCCCTATGCCGAGGGCGAGGCGCTGGTTCCCGGCATCACCGCCATTGCGGCGCCGGGGCATACCCCTGGGCATCACCAATATCTCGTCGAGAGCCGCGGCAAGGCGCTGCTGGTCTGGGGCGACACGGTGCATGTCGCGCCGGTGCAGCTGCCCGATCCGCACGTCGCGATGAAGTACGACACCGATCCGGATGCGGCGGTGCGGTCGCGCGAAACCGCATTCGCGGCGGCGGCCGACAAGGGTTGGTGGGTGGCAGGCGCACATATCGCGTTCCCGGGCCTCGGTCATGTTCGTCGGACCGCACCGGGCAGCTACGCCTGGGTTCCCGCCAACTATGCGCTCAACCGCATGCCGCAATGAGCGGGATGGAGACAGTGATGACCCGTTTGCCTCCGATCCCGCCCGCCGATCTGACCGACGCCCAGCGCCCGCTGTTCGATGCGATGACGGCCGGCGTGGCCGCCAAATATCAGAGCTTCACCACAGTGCGCGAGGACGGCGCGTTGCTCGGGCCATGGAATGCGTGGCTGCACGATCCCGAGATCGGCACCGCCTATTGGGGCGTCACCCAGGCGCTGACCGCCGCCAAGCGCATTCCCGATCCGGCGCGGCAGGTCGCGATCCTGGTCGTCGGCGCCCATTTCGGCGCGGCGTACGAGATCTATGCGCACGGCGCCGTCGCACGCGACGCGCACGGCATGTCCGCGCGGCGCATCGCGACGCTGGCCGCCGGCGAGCGCCCGGAAGATCTCGACGAGGATGAAGCGATCGCGCACGACGTTGCCAAGGCGCTGCTGCGCGGCGGCCTGCTCGCCGATCCGCTCTACGCCCAGGCGCTCGCCCGGTTCGGGCAGGCGGGCACCAACGAGCTGATCTATCTCGTCGGGCATTATTGCTTCGTGTCGATGACTCTCAACGGCTTCGGCATTCCGGTCCCCTGAGCCTCACGCCGCGTTGGGCAGGCGGATGCGGAAGATCGATCCGCCGCTCGGCCGGGGAACATGGTCGATCGTGCCGCCATGGTCCTCGACGATCTGGCGGCAGATCTTGAGCCCCAGGCCCAGCCCGCTCGCCTTGGTGGAGTAGAAGCCTTCGAACAGCCGGTCGCGATCGGCGGCGGCGATTCCCGGGCCGCTGTCCTCGACATCGATCTGCACCGCCGCTTCCTCGGCCCGCGCGCGCACCTTCAGCGCCCGGTTCCAGCATTGCGCATCCGCCATGGCCTGGGCCGCGTTGATCAGCAGGTTGATCAGAACCTGCCGCAGCTGCACGCCGTCGGCGCGGACCGCCGGCAGGTTTCTTGCGATATCGAGCAGGACCGTCGCCTGACGGGCGGAGAGCTCCGGACGCAGGAAGTCGACGGTTTCCTCGATCAACGGCCCCAGCGCGCAGCGCTCGCGCGCTTCGGAGCGGCCGGCCGCCAGCTGGCGCAGCCGTGCAACGGTATCCTCGGCCTTGGCGCCGCCGAGCACGATCATGTCGAGGCACTGCTCGACCTGCTCCAGATCCGGTTGCGTCCGGCGCAGCCAGCGCAGCGCCGCCTGGGCCGAGGCGAGAATGACGCTCAGCGGCTGGCGCACCTCATGGGCGATGGTCGCCGTCATCACGCCGAGCGTCGACAGGCGGTCGGCATGCGCCATTTGCGCGCGTTGCTGCTGCAACGCCTGCTCGGCGGCCACCTGGTCGCTCACATCGAGCAGTCCGAAGGTGATGTGGCCCGGGGGATCGGTCGGCTCGCGCCAGCTGGTGTAGAGGACATGAACCGTACCACCCGGGACCTTCATCGCCAGCTGCGCTCGAAAACACCCCTCCGGGTCTTCGAGGGCGTGCAAGGATTCCGCCAGCTGGCTAGCCTCGGCGAAGGGCCAGAGCTCGGCGGCGGTGATCGGCAGCGCACTTTCGCCGATGCCGAGCAGCTTGCCCGCGCGGCAATTGAGCGCGACGAGCCGTACCTCGATCAGCAGCCGCCGCAGCAGATCGTCGCGTCGCGCCTCGGCGAGCCCGCGCTCGGCCAACGCCTCGAGCAGCGGGGCGGCGGCGCTGGCGTCGAGCCTGCCAAGCGCCAGCCCCATTGCATTCACGGCGCGTTGCGTTCCCTCGAAACCACCAGCCATCGATCGGTCAGTCCGCGATGAACTGCAGCAGATCCTGGTTCAGCTGGTCCTTGTGGGTGAACAGGATGCCGTGCGGCGCGTCCGCATAGACCTTGAGCGTGGCGTTCGGGAACAGCGCCGCCGCCTGGCGTGCGGTGGCATTGAAGGGGACGAAGGCATCGCGCTCGCCGTGGATCACCAGCACCGGCACGTCGAACCGGCCGATGTCGTCGCGATAATCGGTCTCGGCACAGGCGGTGACGGCGTCGTGCGCGGCTTTCAGCGAACCCTGCAGCGCCATGTGGTGGACGTGGGCGAGCCGGCCTTCGGACACCTCGTCGGTATCGTTGCCGGTCGAGAAAAACAGCCGCGCGAAGCCGCGCAGGAATTCCGCCCGGTCTTCCATCAGGCCGCCGCGGACATTGTCGAACACCACCTGCGGCACGCCGTGCGGATAGTCCTCGCTCTGGCCGAGCTTGGGCGTGGTGGAGCCGATCAGCACCACCCGCGCGACCCGCGCCGAACCATGGCGGCCGACATACCGGGTGACCTCGCCGCCGCCCATCGCATAGCCGACGAGGGTGACGTTGCGCAGGTCGAGATGGTCGAGCAGCTCCGCCAGATCGTCGGCAAAACTGTTGTGGTTGTAGCCGTCCCAGGGCTGGTCCGATCGGCCGAAGCCGCGCCGGTCATGGGCGATGACGCGATAGCCCTTGGAGGCCAGGAACATCATCTGGTTTTCCCACATGTCGCCGTTGAGCGGCCAGCCATGGGCAAAGACCACCGGTTCGCCCTGGCCCCAGTCCTTGTAGTAGAGGCGCGTTCCATCGCGCAGGTTCAGCATTGGCATAATAGTGGATCACTCCCGCTCGGCGCCTGCAACCTAGCCTCGGTTGGCGCGCGGTACCCGCCCCGATCGGGGGGCTCCGCCGAGCACGAAAGGGTGGAGCGGCTTCGGATCGCCGCAATTCAGGCGACGATGTTGCGGAGGATGCCGATCCGCTCGATCTCGACTTCGCAGACGTCGCCGGGTTGCATCCACAGCGGCGGCGTGCGGGCGAAGCCGACGCCCGCCGGCGTGCCGGTGACGATCACGTCGCCCGGCTCCAGCGTGAACGCTTCGCTGAGCAACGCGACGAGTTCTGCCACGTCGAAGATCATGTCGGCGGTCGAAGCATCCTGCACGACCGCGCCATTGAGCCGGGTCTGGAGCCGCAGGCCGCGGGCGCCTTCGGGCAGCGCCGCGGCAGGGACGAAGGCAGGGCCGAACGCGCCGGTGCCGTCGAAATTCTTGCCCATCGTCCATTGCGGCGTGCGGAACTGATAGTCGCGCACCGATCCGTCGTTGAAGATCGAATAGCCGGCGACGTGGCGCAGGGCGTCTTCGCGCGCGATGTTGCGGCCGCCCAGGCCGATCACCGCCACCAGCTCGCCCTCGAAGTCGAAATCCTGCGACTGCGCCGGGCGAACTAGCGGCGCGCCATGGCCGATCAGGCTGGTGGCGAACCGCGCGAAGATCGTGGGGTAGGTGGGGACGTCGAAATGGCCCTCTGCGGCGTGATCGACATAGTTGAGGCCGATGCACACGATCTTGCCGGGGTTGGGGATCGGCGGCAGGATCGACACCGCGTCGATGTCGATCGCGGCGGCGCTGCGGAACTCGGCCATCGTTTCCATCAGGTCGACGCCCGAGGCGATCAGCGCCGGCAAATCACCCGGATAGGCAGGATCTGCCGCGTGGACGGCGCGATAGCCCTCACCCGTGTTGACCGCGAGGCCGAGGCCGCGCCCATCCTGGAAACGAACGATCTGCATGGGAGATACTCCGCTGCGGCTCAGGCCCAGTTCGCCTTGCGCGAAGTCTGGCCGATGCCGGGGTTGAGGCTGTTGGTAGGATCGAGCGCGCGGTAATGCGCGGCAAGCGGCGGCTTGGCGGGATACAGATGGCCGACATTGTGCTCGGCCGGATATTCGGCGCCCTGCGCGTCGAGCAGCGCCAGCATCGCGTGCTCGAACGCGACGGGATCCTCACCCCGCTTGAGCAGATAGTCGCGGTGGAAGACGTGGCAGAAGAAATGCCCGCAATAGCTCACGCCGATGATCTTCGCGGCGAGCTCGGGCGGCAGCTGCTCGTTCCAGTTGGCATCGTTGCGGCGATGCGCGACGTCGAGCGCGACGAAGTCCTGGATCTCGTGCCGATGCAGCGCGCGGTAGCGGATCGTCGCGCCGGCGACGGCGAACCGGTGGAGAAAGGCGCGCTCGCCTTCGTCTTTGGTGCATTCGAAATGGGCGCCGCTCGCGCTCGGGAAAGTCTGGGCGAGCAATGCGCGCGCCTCGGCGATGCCGGCGCCGCCCATGCGCAGGATCAGGTGATGCTCGAACCGCTGGTCGAAATCGCGCATGCGGGCGGGCAGGTGGCGCGGGAGCAGGTCCACCACCGCCTGCATCAGCCGATCCGATAGGTCGTGCGGCACCCAGCGATGACGGGCGCAGAAAGCGTCGAACCGACCCTTCAGCGCGAACAGCCGGGGTAGCTGCTTGGCGCCGAAATAGCGGACGGCGAGGAACGTGTCCTTGCCGTAGCGCTCGGTAAGGCGGAAGGCCGAGCGGTGGATATACTCGCCCTGGATCGGCAGCGCGCCGAAGCGGGTGAGGATCGTGCGGCGCAGCGCAGTGAGCTCGGCGGGATCGTTCGTGCCGATATAGAAGTCCGCCGTCTCGGCGTCGCGCGGGAAGGTATCGAGCCGTACCGCGAAGACGACGAGATGGCCGCCGCTGCCCGCTGCCTCGAACAGGTGCCGCGGATCGTTGTTGAACCGCGCGGGCGTGTCGGCATCGACCTGCCGGACATGGTCCTGATAGCCACGGGCCGAACAGACGCGCTCGGCATCGTCGACAATCTCGTCCTCGCGAATGTCGCCCTGGTCGAGCCGGGCGAGAATCGCCTCGGGATCGGTGCCGAGGCAGACGCCGAGATGGTTGACCAGCGCGACGCTGCCATCGGCCTCGATCCGCGCGTAGAGCGCCATCTGGGTAAAGGCCGGGCCGCGATGGATCAGCGCGCCGCCCGAATTGTTGCAGATGCCGCCGAGCACCGAGGCGCCGATGCACGACGAGCCGATCCGCGAATGCGGCTCGCGGTCGACCGAGGCGGTGAGGTCCTCGAGTTCGAACAGGCGCGAGCCTGGCAGGCACAGCACCTGCGTGCCGCGGCGGATCAGCTGGATGCCGGTGAGCCGGGTGGTGCTGACGATCACGATCGGCCGGTCATAGTCGTCGCCGTCGGGCGTCGATCCGCCGGTGAGGCCGGTGTTTGCGGCCTGCACGATCAGGATCACCTTCGCCGCCGCGCAGGCGGTGACCACGCGCCAGAGCTCGACCAGGCTGCCCGGCAGCACCACTGCCAGCGCGCTGCCGCTGCCGAAGCGAAAGCCGGTACGATAGCGTCGGGTGCGCTTCGGATCGGTGAGCAAGTGGCGCGGGCCGACGGTGCGGGAGAGCGTGGCCAGCAGCGCGGCGGTGTCGTGTCCGGCGGGGCGGATCGTGTCGTGAGCGGTCATGTCCTAACCTTGCCACCCCGCAAGAAATTCCAGCAAGTGAGCGCTAACCGTTTCGGGACGTTCCTCGTGCGGTAGATGGCCGCACCGCTCGATGGGGATCGCGCGGAGATCGTCGGCCATCTCGGCCCAGACCTTGGGCATGTCGAACATCTTGCCGACCGCGCCGAAATCCGCGCCCCACAGCGCCAGCGTCGGGCAGGCGATCTTCACATCGGCGTCGACCAGGTCCTGCGCGACGTCCTCGGCATTGGCGCGATAGTCCGCCATGGCGCCGCGCACCGCGCCCGGCGCGCGATAGGCGCGGACATAGGTGTCGAACGCCTCGCCGCTGATCGCCGAAGGGTCATAGGCCCAGTCGGAGAAGAACCAGCGCAGCCACTGCTCCTCCTTGCCCGCGATCAGCGTCTCGGGAAGGTCGGGGATGAGGTGGAACAGGAAGAACCAATAGGCCTTGGCGATCTCCGCGTTCAGCTCGCGTGCGACGATGCGGGTGGGGACATTGTCCATCACCACGAGCCGGTCGACCCGCTCGGGGAAATCCTTGGCGAAGCGCGTGGCGACCCGCGCGCCGCGATCATGGCCGACCAGCGCGATGCGATCGATGCCCAGCGCGTCGAGCAGCGCGGCAAGGTCCCGCGCCATGGTACGCTTGTCATAGCCGCTGGCGGGCTTGTCGGTCTCGCCATAGCCGCGTAGGTCGGGCGCGATGATGCGGTACAACTCGCGCAGTACCGGGATCTGGTGGCGCCAGGCGAAGTTGGTTTCGGGGAAGCCGTGCAGCAGCACGACCGGCGGCCCTTCGCCGGCATCGATATAGTTCTGGCGGATGCCGTTCGCGCGAAGCGTGTGGCTGGCATAGGCGGTCATCGAGCGAAATCCTTGCGGAGGCGAAGCCGTGTTTTGGCAGCAGCAGGGTGCAAGGGATTGGCGTGAAGCGCGATCTTTTGTCGGTTCCGGACATCCGTGGTGGCCGCGGCGTCGGCCGCAAACGCCGCCAAAAAGCCAGTGCAATCGACAAGCCGCCACGCCTCGCTTTCCGCTAGCTGCAGCGGCTTTGCCAGGAGAACTTCGCCGATGACCGCCACCAGCCTACTCACCCCGCAGGATATCGCGGTGCTGATCGTCGATGCGCAGGCGGGCCTCGCCTTCGCCACCGGATCGGCGGATCGCCAGACGGTGCGCGGCAACCTCGTCGCACTCGCGCAGACCGCCAGGGCGTTCGACGTGCCGGTGATCGTCAGCACCTCGGCCACCAAGGTCTATAGCGGCCCCTTGATGCCGCCACTGCGCGCCGTGCTGCCCGATGTGGTGCCAATCGAGCGCCGCAACATGAACCTGTGGGAGGACGAGGCCGCGCGTGCCGCGGTGGTCGCCACCGGTCGGCGGACACTGATCGTCGCCGGGCTGCTGACCGAAGCCTGTGTGAGCTTCCCGGTGCTCTCCGCGCTTGACGAGGGCTATGCCGTTCGTGTCGTCACCGATGCCTGTGGCGGCCTGACGCCGGCGAGCCACGAGGCCGCCGTGCAGCGGATGGCGCAGGCGGGCGCGGTGCCGACCTCGTGGCTGCAACTGCTGCTCGAACTGCAGCGCGACTGGACCCGCCACGACACCTATGAGGCAGCGCGCAGCGTCGTCGTCGAGCATGGCGGCGGCTATGGCATCGGCCTCGACTATGCGCGGGACATGATCCACCCATGACCCGGCGCCAGATCGTCGGCACGCTCCACGGCGTCGCCATCGAGGTCGCGGCATGGGACGGCAGCGCGGCGGACGTCGACCTGTCCTGCGCCTGCATGTTCGCCAGCGAGCTTGGCGGCGGGCCGCCGGTCGGTGGCCTCGCGCATCTCGACCGCGCGCTGGATGGGCAACTGCTGCACCTGCGCACCGAGGGCGTCTTTGCCGGGCAAGCGGGCGAGACGCTGTATCTGGATCGGCTGCCGCCTGCGGTGACTGCACGCGCGCTGCTGATCCTCGGCATGGGGTCGCCGGACGGCTGGCGCGCGGCCCAGCTCGCGCCAGCCGTCCGGGCAGCGGTTTCAACCGCGCTGGCACTGCGGGTCGGCACCGGCGCGCTGGCACCGAGCATGCTCGATAGCGGGCTCGGTCCCGATCAGACCGGCGGCGCCCCGGCCGCGATGGTGGAGGGGCTTGCCGCGGCGCTGGCGGTGCACGCACGTGTTCAGGCCGTCGCGCTGGTGCGGCCCCGCACGCTCACCCGCTGGACGTTCGACGTCGGTGCCGCGCGGTTCGAGGGTGCCGTCGCCGCGTTCGGCGCGGCGGTCGCCGAGCACCAACCTGCAGGAGCGTGACATGCAACAAACACCACCGCCGCCCGTGATCGCCTCCGAGGTGCGGATCGTCGATCCGGCGGGCACGCCACGCATCGTGCTTTCCGCCGCCAATGGCGCGCCCTCCATCGTGCTGATCGGCCGCGACGCCAAGCCCCTCGCGACCGTCGCGCTGGACAAGGACGATCGTCCGTCGATCCAGCTCGCCAATCCTGTGCCGGGTGCGCCGAGCGCTTCCCTGGAGATCGACGACAAGGGCGCCCATGTGAAGTTCGATCGCGCGGGCGGCGCGTCCTCCTATCTGTTCCTCAACAATGCGGGCACCTCGGGCGTGGTGCTGATCGATGCCAAGGGCGTGCGGCGCGCCAGCGTGCTGGTCGCGCCGAGCGGCAAGGTCAGCGTCGAGGGGACGGGCGGGCACTGACGGCGCCGTCCAGCCGCCGGGTCCCGCTGCCGGTCGGCGGCGTCTAGCCGGCGCCTTGCATCCGCTGGTCGACAAAGGCCTTGAAGTCCGCCTCGAAGCGCGCCCGGGAAAAGGCCGAGGCATGGTTGCGGATCGCCTGCGGGTCGAACCGATGCGCCTCGCGTTCGAAGCGCAGGATGGCGTTGCACAGGCCCTCGACGTTCTGTTCGGCGAACAGGATGCCGGTTGATCCGTCGATCACCGTGTCGAGCGCCCCGCCCTGGGCGAAGGCGAGTACCGGCCGCCCGCTGGCCATCGCTTCCACCGGTGCGATGCCGAAATCTTCCTCGCCGGGCATCAGAAAGGCGCGGGCGCTGGCATAATGGGTCTTCAGCTCGGCAAAGCTGCACTGACCGACGAAAAGGGTGTGCTTGCCCGCGCGCTGCTGCAGGCGTTCGGTTTCCGGCCCGGTGCCGGTGATGACGAGCCTGCGGCCCAGCCTCTCGCACGCGTCGATCGCCAGGTCGATCCGCTTGTAGCCGACATGGCGGCCGGTGATCAGATAGTAGTCCGCCACCTTTTCGGAGATCCCGAATTCATCGACCTCCACCGGCGGGGCGATCACGACCGCGTCGCGCCGATAATATCGCGCGATCCGCTTCGCCACATGGTGCGAGTTGGCGACGAACGCGTCGACGCGGGCGGCGGACAGAAAATCCCACATGCGCAGCCGGGCGATCAGGGCGGACATCATCCAGCGGACGAGCATTCCCGATTCGCGCCGATATTCGGGGAACTGGTCCCAGAGGTAGCGCATCGGCGTGTGGCAATAGCAGACATGCGTGGCACCTAGCGGCACCAGCACGCCCTTGGCCGGCCCGGATTCGCTGGAGATGATCAGGTCGTAGCCGCTGAGGTCCAGGTTCTCGAGCGCGCCCGGCATCAGCGGCAGCAGCTTGCGGTGGATCCTCGTCGCGCCGGGGATCTTCTGCAGATAGCTGGTGACGATCTTGCGGTCGCCGCACACGTTGCGCGCGACCGCCGCATCGGCGATCAGCGTGAACACGTCGGCATCCGGATAGATGTTGAGCAGTGAGCGTATCACCTGCTCGCCGCCGGCAACGCCGACGAGCCAGTAATGCACGATCACAACCCTGGGTGGGCGCTTCGTCGCGTCAGCGCCGGTGGCGCGCGCGGCGAGGTCCGTTGCTTCAGGCATGCACCATATCCCCTGTTTTGATGAAAGTTGCGCGGCGCGGCGTTTGGCGCGCGTGAGAATGTCGAGCGCTGGCTCGCGCGTTACGATCGCCGTGGCGCGTAGATGGCCCAGACGGTGCGAAGCACCGGGACGCGGTTCGCCACCTTGCCAGCCGGTCCGAACCGAAGCGCCAGCAGCAGCCCTGCATAGGCGATTCCCCCCGCCGCGATGAACAACAGGGTGTGGGCCGGGTCGTGCAGCGCGCGCAGCGGGTATAGCAAGGCACCCATGCCGATCGCCGCGGCGGTGATCTTCAGCGTGTCCGCACTCACGAAGGTGATCGGCATTTCGCGCTTGGACAGCGCCAGGCTTACCGCGAAGGTCAGGAACTGCGCGACCACCGACGCCAAGGCCATGCCCAGCACGCCCCATATCCGCATCGCATCGGGCGCAAGGAGGAAGGTCGCGATCAGCGTGATCACCGGCGGGACGAGCATCAGCTTCATCCGCTTCCTGATCTGGAACGTCATCGCCAGCTGAAAGGTAACCAAGCTTCGCAGCAGCGTGGCGATCCCGAGAACGGGCAGGATGCGCGTCGCCGACTCGCGATAGGCCTCGCCGAGAAGCAGGTCCGAAATCCCCGGCGCGAGGACCGCGATGCCGATCGCCGCCGGCAGGCCCAGCCCCAGCTGGAGGGTGAAGCTGCTTTGCAGCACGCGGCCCGCTGCCGCATTCCCGTCCCTTTCAAAGGTTCTGACCAGCGTGGGATAGGCCGTGAGGTTGATCGCCATCATCACGAAGACCAGCGTCTTCTGGAGAAGGTCGGCCGGCGCCATGTACTGGCCGATCGCGGCCGTCCCGAGCACCGCAGCGATCAGGAACCGGTCGACGACGCTCGCACCATAGGTCAGCGCGCAACTGGCGATCAGCGGCGAGCCGAGGCGGAAGGCGGCAAGGACCTCCGATCGCCGGGCGCGCCAGGGGCGCACGCTGTGCCAGAAACGGTCCAGTACCATGCCGGCGACGAGCACTGCCGCCTGCGCGATCACCGTGCCCCATAGCGCCCCCATGGCGCCGTAGCCGAGGCCGACGACGAGCACGGTGCCGGTGGCCAGCGACAGGATGGACCGTGCCACCATCGAGGCAAAATATTGCCAGGCCTCGGTGCGGACGCGACTTACGGTGTTGATCAGCGACAGCCCCATCTCCGTGAAGGCGAAGGCCGTCACCAAGGGAATATGCTCGGCGGAGATGCCCAGCGTCGAAACGCCGCATCCCCAAAGCAGGAATATCATGCCGGTGAGTGCGCAGCAGGACACGCCGTACAGGGCAAGCAGCGCGTTCGCCCGATCGGCGTTGATTTCATACGGCTGATCGGCATCGAACAGGGTCCGCGCCCCGGTCAACCGCAGCCACTCGAACGCGACGGCGCTCAGGAGCAGCGCGGCTGCGGAAACCAACGAGAAGGTGCCGAACGCCGCTGGTTGCAGCAGGTGCGTCCACACGAAGATGGCGACGAAGTTCACGCCACTGGAAATGGCCAGCCCGGCGGTGGTGATGGCCGCGTTCGATTTCAGCGATATTGTCGACATGACACCGGCATCAGGAGACGGAAAGGGGAGGCGTAACGAGCGCTGTCGCGAACCGGGAACGGGGCTCCGTCGAGCACCCCCGACCCATCGGCGATCGGGATCGGTCCGGGCGGGGCATCTGCCCCGGGGTGCATGGCCCACCTGTCGCGCGGCTCATGGCCGCCCCGGTACCGGAATGCGGTAGGCGCTGCGCGGACCGCGCACCCGCGCGCGTTTCCGCCAGCCGAACGTGCGCGCGATCGCCCGAAGGATGCTGTCGCGGCGGCCCAGCTCCCACAGGAAGAACATAGCCATCCCGATCGTCGAGAGCGTCTTGATACCAAGGATGTTCCAGAGATACCCGTCGGCATAGGTCGCATACAGGGAGTTGACGGCGCGGCCCAGCAGCAGCGCGGCAATCCAGTTGGCACGCGCCAGCGATTGCGAGAGCAGCAGCAGCAGTAGCGCGTGGTACAGGGCGAGAAAGGTGGACGCCACGAGCATGCCGGTCACGCCGGTCGTCATCATCAGATACGGATACAGGGAGAAGACAAAGCCGCTGTTCAGCTTCATCAGACCCAGCATATACTCCCAGGACGTGAACTGCTTCATCACGAAGTAGCGGCCGAAATCGGTGCGCACGACGGTCGGGTCCTGCGCGCTGGGCGAAAACCAGGTCGCGACGTCGGCGGAGAGCGTGGCCTGGTCGAACGCGATCGGCCGCGCAAAGGCCTTGTCCGTCTGATACCATAACTGTCCCTGGAGCGCCGTTCGGTTGCCATAGCGTTGTATTGCCAGGTCGAGGTCCGAGGCCGCGCCATAGGCGAGCAGGACGGCCGGGATGGTCAGCGCCGTCATGACCGCGGAGCCCATCACCAGCGATCGAACGGGGATCGGCCGGTCATAGGCGATGTGAACCAGCACCGCCGGGATGCCCACCATGCTGAGGATCAGGACCAGCGACGTGAACTTCTCCCCGAACAGGATCGATGCCGCCAGCAGCCACAGGGTCAGCCCGGTCGCGCGGAGGCGGTAGCGGGGAAGCGCGAGCAAGGCGCCGATGAACGGCACCAGTACCAGACGGTTTCGCATGAATCCGCCATAGAGCGGCGAGTCGACACGACGTTCATACGCGAAGCGATCAATTCCCCCCAGCAGGGGGAAGCCATTCTGCAGACCCACCCAGAGCAGCAACAACGAGCACAGAATCGCCGTGATCAGCAGGGCTTGCCAGATGAAGTTGGCATTTTCCTGCCAGACCGGGCGTGCTGCACGGTACAGTTGCCGCAGACGCGGCCAATAGGCTTCGATTAGGGCCGCAGCGATGCCTAGGAACGGGATGTAGACCAGCAGCAGGCGCGAGAACGCGCCGGTCGCTTCTCCAATCGTCTGGGTTTCGGTCATGAAGGCGCCACTCTCGATCGCCGCGCCGGAAATGAACTCGGTGATCCGCAGTACAATCAAAGGTGCGAAAAAAAGGAACGTTGCCGGTGATGTTTTGAGCATGCCGAAGCACAGGGAAATAAATATTCCGAGGCTCGTGTAGGACCATAGGGCCGACGGAAAAATATATGCTGCTATAGAGTTTGCGCCTGCGATGACGAAATGACCGGAAAACATGAAGAGATAGGAGCTTTGGTTCTTGATGCCGGCCCGCCTACGTGTACCGCGCGCGCGATGTCTGATGCTAAGCGGAGTGTGCTGTCCAAGGCGACGTTGCGCGGTTAAATTCTGTTTATCCGTCATCGTCCGTCGCGATCATATTGCCGTTAGTGAAGGTTGCCACAACATAGAAATCATCACACGACGTGTGCCTGTTGTCAATTAACCCGGTTTTTGGGTTTATTTCTATTTTACCGCCGGGATGGTGCGCGCTATCTTGATGCGCCAGAGATATTTTTGTTTAATTTGCTCTGAATGATCCGGTCTTGTAGAGCGACTGTTGCATCAGGTTCGGAGCGCTTTCTGGCGCGCGCCTTGTCGCATCGTGGTGCGCTGGGCAGTCGCGAGGCGGCACGGAAGCGGGGGCCTGAGATATGTCTGCTGTGAAAGGGAGCTTTCGGCGCATGGTCGTTGCCGTGCCTGTGATGGTGGTGTTGGCGGTAGGCGGGCTGGATGCCCCGGAGCCCCAGGGGATCGCGCCGCAATGGCGCACGCTGGCGACGGCTGCGCCGGCAAGCCCGGTCGCGGGCGATCCGGACGTGCTCCGCGAAAACTGGGTTGCGCCCGATGGGAGAGCCGCATCCGTCGCGGTCGCGCTGCCCCGCGCGAAGCCTGGTGGCCTGGTCGTGCAGGTGGTGCCGGGTGGGAACGATGCTGCTGCGATCGAGGCCGCGGCCGCCCGGCTGCGCGCGGCGGGCGGGGGCGTGCTGGCGATGACACCGGGCCTCTACCGCATCCCGGTTACCCCCGATCGCGCGGGCGTGACCCTGCAGGGGCTGCGCGACGTGACCATCGCCGGGAACGGCGCCATCGTCCAGTTCGATGGCTGGGGGCGGGGTCTCGTCATCCGCAATTCCAGCCGGGTCGCCGTACGGGGGCTTTCGTTCGGCTATACCCAGCCCGCGGTGCTTGCCGGGACCGTCCGGCGAACTGCCGCCGCGACGCTGCTGGACTTCGATGACGGCCAGCAACTTCCAACTGCCGGCGCCCAGGCCTACCAGCTTTCCGTGCTGTTCGGCGCGCAGGGGCTCTATGGCGGCGGACGCAGCCGGTACATCTTTTACCGCGATCCGCGTGTGCTGACCCCGGCGGGCGGGCGGCGCTATGCAATCGAGGGTCTTCCCGCCCAGTTGCCCGACGGCACCCGCGTTGCAGTGAAGCTCACCGCCTATCTCGGCTCTGCGCTGGTCGTGGGAGACAGCCCCGGTCAGCCGGTCTCCAACGACATCGTCTTCGACCATGTCACGGTTCGCAACAGTCCGGGCATGGGTCTGTTCGTCGAGCGCATGGGCCGCGGACTCGCCGTGGTCGCGTCGCACTTCGGCGTGCCGGGGGCCTCGGCGGCGACGATTGCCTATGACGGGCTGCACGTCAGCGGGGTGGCGGGCGACATTCTCCTGCGCGACAACCAGATCACGCGCACCGGCGATGATGCCATCAACCTCGCAAGCCCGTTGTTCGAGGCATCGGCGACACCGCAGGGGCCCTTGACCGTCCGGCTCCGCGGCGGCGGGCTGTCGCCGGGTGCCGAGGCCGCGCTGTTCGACGCCGAGCTCTCCTATCTGGCGCGCGGCACCGTGACCGGCCGAGAGATGGTGCCAGGCCCGGGCGCCGTCGCACATGTGCAAATCGCCGCCTCCGGCTTTCGTGCCGCGGACGTGCGCTATGTCCGCGACCTCGGCCTGCTCGGCAATCGCTACGCCATCGTCAACAATGCCATCGGCGCATGCGAATGCCACGCCATTTTGGCGCAGGGCCCCAACGGCCTGGTGCGGGGCAATCGCATGACGGACATTGGGTTCAACGCGATCAAGGTCGTGACCAGCGCGTTCTGGAAGGAAGGCGCGGGTGCGCAGAACCTGATCGTCGAGGACAATGTGATCGCAGGCACGGGCGAGGATGTGCGCCGCGACATCGTCGCGGCGGCGATCATGGTCTATGCGGAAGGCGCGGGTACGCCGCCCGGCCTGCTGCCCGCTTCCGTCCATGCAGGGCTTATCCTCCGACGGAACCGGATTGCCGGTAGGGTGCAGGGGTGCATCTCGATCGCCAGCGCCACCAATGTGGTGATCGAGCGGAATGCGTGCGGCAGACCGGTCCAGGCCCAGTCCGTGGAAGGCGCTGTCGGCGCGAGCCTGCCCGAAGTGGTGCAAGCTATTGGTGTCAAGGCCAGCCACATGTTCGACAGGTCCGCGGTTTGGATAGACCCGTACACGACGAAGAATATTCATTCGGCTGACAACGCCGAGCAATGAAATGTTGCGGACATTCAATCATCATCGAGGAGAAAGCGATGCGGACGGGCTCCGGCTGGCACGCTGATCTAATGGCCAATTCCGAAGCTAGAGGCGTAAACGGGGCAATATATGCCTGGATCAAGAACCCGGGATTTGCGGTGGTCACCCTCGCGCGTGCGATGCAGCGCTGGCATGCGCGCGGCACATTCGGCAAGATCGTCGCGGGGGTGATCTGGTGGCACATCGTGCGGCGATATGGTTGCCATATCTCCCCCACCGCGCGATTCGGTGCCGCGCTGCGGTTGCCGCACCCGGTCGGCATCGTCATCGGCGACGGCGTCGTCCTGGGCGATGACGTCACCCTGTACCAGCACGCGACCTTGGGTCGGCGAAACGCCAGTCTACCGGGCTACCCCCATGTGCGGAACGGCGTCACCATCTATGCCGGTGCGGTTCTGGCCGGCGCGATCACGATCGGCGAGGCCGCCGTCATCGGCGCCAATGCTGTCGTCGTGCATGATGTCGCGCCGGGAGCGACCGCCCGCGTTCGACCCGCGGACGCCTGATCGGGCATGCAGTCCTGCCGGTCGGCAGATCCACGTTGGGTGCCACCGATTCACGGCATGAACAGGCGCCTTTGGTGGCAGACTGATGCTGTCGGTCGAATCGGAGTATCGAGCGATGTCGACGCCCGGCCCCGATCACATCGGCGAGAATCTCAGGAGTACGGCGCAGCTACCCGATTCGGGGCAAGCGTTGCGGAAAAGCCATCGCCATATCGCATGGTCGCGGGGGCAGATCGCTTGCCTTTCACGCCGCAAGCTTTGCGTTGATCCCCCGCGGCCGGGAAGCTGCTTGCCTCTGGCCGCCCTGATTTCCCGTCTGGTGATCCGCAAAACATCCTAGTTTCATGGATTTGGGCGACAATGGCATCTGTCGCTTGGAGGACCTTGCGGCCATCACCGGACGATGGTGATCATTACGCAGGGCATCAGGTTTGCACGGAGTCATATACGAATCGCCAAAATGGCCTAATTCGGCGTTCCGAGTAAGCAGGTCTTGCGCTAAATACATCTAGTGGAATAACCTGCCTTTTGCCAATAACAATGTGGTTGTGAGGTATCGGCATACCAATATAATAACAGAAACCAGTATTAATTGAAAATTTTTACGTCGTGTTTCTGGTATTAAGTCGCGCGGAGGGGCAAAAGTCGAATTTATAACTCATGATATTCGAAGTTTCGGAGTGATGCGACTAAAGATCAGAGATGTAACCATTATATGGTCGCAATGGTGGTTATGTTGGAGTAGGTCAATGAAAGATGAAAGCGGGTTTGCTGCGGTCGAGTTGGCGACCCAGTTAACGATTGCTTGGTTGGGAAACCGCAATGATCGAGTGTCGGCAGAAGAGGTGCCGGCCTTTCTACGCAGCATGCATGCTACACTGAGCGATCTGGCAAACGAAACCGTCGCCGAAGAAGTCCATCAAGAGCCGGCGCCCGTGGCGGCACCCGAACCGGTGGTGCACGTGCCCGCCGTGTCCGTTCGCAAGTCGCTGGCGTCGCGCGATCACATCATTTCGATGATCGACGGCAAGCCGTATCGCACGCTGCGGCGGCACCTCGCAGCCCATGGCCTGACACCGGAGGAGTATCGCGCGCGCTATAATCTGCGGCCGGACTATCCGATGGTTGCCGAAACCTATTCGGAGCGCCGGCGTGCGCTCGCGCGCGAACTGGGCTTGGGTCAGAAGGGGCGTGCCGCGCGCGACCATGGCGCGAACGCCGTCACCTGGAGCAAGCGCCGCGATACCAGTTGATGCCGTCGGGGCGCCGCTTGCCCATCCGCTCGACCTGGAAACAGGTCGTTCGGCCAGCCTAGGCGGTTGCTCCGGGAACAACCCCTGGATGCGAGATTTTTGGCGATACCCGATTTGCGTCTCAGACATGAGTCCGGAGCAAAAAAGGTAAGAGCTAAGTGTGTGAATTAAGGCGTTTTTTACTGTTACAGTTT
>NZ_BCTR01000042.1 GCF_002091475.1 Sphingomonas azotifigens NBRC 15497 | reverse complement strand
GCCCGTCAAAGGGGAGAATATGCTTATGGTGTAGGCGCAGACGCCTCCGCCATCAGCCACGTCCGGATCGCGCTCGCCAGGTTCGGCGGGTCCTCCGCACTGATCCGGGCATGGTCGATCGCCGCGACCAGCGCGCTGAGCGGCAGGGACGCATCGATCGCCGCCGCCTCCAGCGCCGCCCAGAAGATCGGCTCCAGGCTGATCGAGGTCGGGTGCCCCGCGATCGTGATCGAGCGCTTCACCGGCCCGTGAAAGCCCCCCGGCGGCGCCACGATCTCCAGCGCCACCGCGTCACTCGGTGTCGAACAAGGCGGCCAGCTGCTCGACCATCGTGCCGGCCAGCTGCTCGGCATCCATGATCGTCACCGCGCGGCTGTAATAGCGGGTCACGTCGTGGCCGATGCCGATCGCGACCAGCTCCACCGGCGAGCGCGCCTCGATCCAGCCGATCACCTGGCGCAGATGCCGCTCCAGGTACGAGCCGGAGTTTACCGACAGCGTCGAATCGTCGACCGGCGCGCCGTCCGAGATCACCATCAGGATCTTGCGATCCTCGGGCCGGGCGATCAGCCGGCTATGCGCCCAGAGCAGCGCCTCGCCGTCGATATTCTCCTTGAGCAGCCCTTCGCGCATCATCAGCCCGAGCGCCTTCTTGGCGCGGCGCCACGGCTCGTCGGCCTGCTTGTAGATGATGTGGCGAAGGTCGTTGAGCCGGCCCGGCTGCGCGATGCGCCCCTCGCCCAGCCACTTCTCGCGCGACTGGCCGCCCTTCCAGGCACGCGTGGTGAAGCCGAGCACCTCGGTCTTCACGCCGACACGCTCCAGCGTACGGGCGAGGATGTCGGCGCTGATCGCCGCGATCGAGATCGGCCGCCCGCGCATCGAGCCGCTGTTATCGATCAGCAGCGTGACCACCGTGTCCTTGAACTCGGTATCGCGCTCGATCTTGTAGCTGAGCGACTGCATCGGGTTGACCACCACCCGCGCCAGCCGCGCCGCGTCGAGCAGGCCTTCGTCCTGGTCGAAGTCCCAGCTGCGGCTCTGCTGCGCCATCAGGCGCCGCTGCAGCCGGTTGGCGAGCTTGGTCACCGCGCCCTGGAGATGCACGAGTTGCTGGTCCAGGTACGAGCGCAGCCGCTCCAGCTCGTCGGTGTCGCACAGGTCGGTGGCGGCGACGACTTCGTCGAACTGGGTGGTGTAGGGGCGGTATTCGAAGCTCGGTGGCAGGTCACTCCACGGGCGGTTGGGGCGAACGGGCATCATGCCCTCGTCACCATCGTCGCCGGGCTCGCCGTCGCCATCGTCCATGCCTTCGGACTGCTGGTCCTGCTCGCCGTCCTCGCCCTGCTCGGACTCGCGCTGCTCGCCGCGCGCCTCGGTCTGGCCCTCGCCCTGCTGCTGCTGGGACTCGCCTTCCTCTTCGCCCTGCTCCTGCTGCTCTTCCTGGCCCTCCTCCTCGCCGCCGCCTTCCTCGGCTTCGTCGGGGACCATCTCGCCCTCGGTCAGTTCGAGATCCTGGAGCAGCTTGGCGGCGAGCGCGGCGAACGCGTTCTGGTCGTCGATCGCGGTTGCCAGCGCATCGAGATCGGACCCGGCCTTGTCCTCGATCCAGTCGCGGACCAGCGCCAGGCCCAGCGCGGCGCTGGACGGCGATTCGCGGCCGGTCAGCCGCTCGCGCACCATCAGGCCGAGCGCGGTCGACAGCGGCACCTCGTCACGGGTGCGGGCGCGGCCGATCGGATCCGAGCGCAGCCGCATCGCCAGCGCCTGCTCGAGATTGTCGGCGATGCCGGCATAGCCACGCGAACCCAGCGCCTCCACCCGCGCGGTCTCGATTGCGTCGTACACGGCGCGGGCGACCGGCTCGCGCGGTGCGGTGCGGCCGTGGAGATTGGAGTCGTGGTGGCGCATGCGCAGCGCGAAGCTGTCGGCAAAGCCCCGCGCCTCGGCGACCTGCTCGGGCGGCAGGGTGCGCGAGGGCGTCGGCACCTTGATCGTCTTGCCGCTCTGGAACGGCGCGTCGGCGGTGAAGCCGAATTCGAGTTCGTCGGCACCCGAAAGCGCGCGCGCGGTGCCCGCGAGCACGTCGCGAAGCCGGTCGAGAGGGTTGTCCTGCGCCATCCCTCCCACATGCGCCGCACGGGGCAGAAGTCAAGGAAGGCGGAGGGTGAATGGCCGAGGGGGAAGGCCCGCGGCGCATTCCCACCCGCACCATCGTCCTTCCCGCGAAGGGTTGGCAGGGCTATCGCAAAATTCGCCCCGTGTCCCCCTCACCCTTCCCATCGCTTTCGCGATGGGCCCCTTCCCTCTCCCACAAGGGGAGAGGGAGTTTCGGCATACTGCTCCCTCTCCCCTTGTGGGAGAGGGAGGGAGCCGCGAAGCGGCGGAAGGGTGAGGGGGAGACGAGGAAGTTGGAACGACGCCAATCCGAAAAGGCGCCGGCATCGCTGCCGACGCCCTTCCGCATCACTTCACGCCCAGGAAGGGCACCGGCCCCGAACCGCCCATATAAGTGGGCAGCTGGCCGTTCCATTTCTCCACGGCGCGCAACGTGACGATCTCCGGGTTGGTGCGGATCGCCTCGGCTTCCACCTGGATCGCCTTGGCGTCGCCCTGCGCCTTGGCGATGCGCGCCTCGGCATCGGCCTTGGCGGTCTCGACATTCGCTTTGGCTGCCAGCGCCTGCTGCTCGTTGGCGATCTTGGCGTTGATCTGGTTGAGCACGGCCTCGGGCACGACGATGTTGCCCGCCCAGTAGATCTGCTCGACCTGCAGCCCCACCGGCGCGAAGAACGCCTGCACCCGCCTGGTCGCCGTCGCGATCAGTTCGGCCTTGTGGGTGCCGTAGATCTCCTCGACCCCCAGCTGCGCCGCGCGCTCGACAATAGCGTTTCGGATCGCGTTGCGCAGCGGCCCCGCGATGATCTCGTCCATGTCCGTCCGATAGCGCTGGAACAGGATCGACGCCCGCGCCGGATCGACATGGTAGGATACGCCCACGTCAGCGCGGAGGGAGAGGCCGTTCTTGTCCTGGAAGCTGAAGGCCTCGTCGATCGGGCTCTGTTCGGTGTGCGAGGCCGTCCAGGTATAGGTGCGGGTGAACACCGGATACTGGTAGATGTGTGTGCCCGGCAACGCCACGTACCAGCCGACCGGCAGCGACTCGGGCCGGACGCCGCCGGCGATGTTGTTGACGCGGATGCCCACCTGCCCCGGCTCCACCCGTGCGAAGCTGCTCAGGCAGAAGATGCCAACGACCACGGCGATGATGATCCACACCCAGCTGCGCCCCAGCAGCCGGAACAGCGCGAAGCCACCACCGAAATTCCCCGGTTGATATGCCATGTTGTACGTCCATGAAGAGGGAGGAGAAGCGTCCTCCCGCGCCACATTCGCGCAGGGGCGACCCCAATGTCGCCCACGCGTGGATACGCGCGACCGAACTGATCGGACCGATGGTTCGATGGTCAGGTGGAGGTCGGGCGGGATGCGCGACCGAAGGGCTTCGGTTGCGCAGGCAGGACGACACAGCAACAGCCAAATCGCGGAACAGATGCCGGGAAGACCGGCAATCCCACAATCCTACAGCTCAAGCCAAAACGTCGTTGATCCCTGCTCCTTGTGCAGCACCGAATGTGGACGTGAATCTACGCCTTTTGTTGCGGCGCGCAAGCGAATCCGGAAGGCGAACTTCCGATTTCGGTACTGGCGGAAATCAGCGCAACATCGCCTGGAGCGCCGGTGACATGCGCTCCACGGCGGCCTCGCCCACGCCTGTCACCATATACGCCGCCAGCCCATGCTCCTCGGCGCGCGCCATGCCCGCCGGCCCCAGCACTGTCAGCGCTGTCGCCCAGGCGTCGGCCAGCATCGCCTCGCGGTGCAGCACCGAGACCGAGACGACCGTGTTGGCAATCGGCCAGCCCGTGCGCGGATCGATGCTGTGCGGGAAGCGACGCCCGTCATGCTCGAAGAAGCGCTGGTAATCGCCCGAGGTGGCGACCGACAGGCCGTGCAGCGCGATCCGCAGCGGCGCGAGGCTGGTTGCCGGCGGCGGCTCCAGCTCGACCCACCAGGGCTGACCGTCGGGCTTGATGCCTTCGCCGCGCAGCTCGCCGCCGATCTCGATCAGGAAGTCCTCGATGCCGAGCGAGACCAGCCGCTCCGCCACCGCGTCCACGGCATAGCCCTTGGCGATGCCGGACAGGTCCACCTGCACCGCCTCGCGCCGGCGCATGCGCCGCTGGTCGCGATCATATTCGAGATGCGCGGCGCCGGCCATCGCCCGTGCCTCGCCGATGGCATAGGCGCTGGGCAGGTCGTCGCGCGGGCCGGTGGGGCCGAAGCCCCACAGATCCGCCAGCACCCCCGCGGCGGGATCGAAGGCACCGTCGCTGGCGGCGTGCACCGCAAAGGCCGCGTCGAGCACGCGGATCGCCTCGGGCGACAGCGGATGCCAATGGCCCAGCATGCCGCGGTTGAACCGCCCGACACGCGATCCGCTTTCCCAATGGCTGAACTCGGCGACCACGCGCATCAACACGGCATTCACCGTCTCGCGCACGTCCTCCGGCGGGTTCACCACCACCAGGCGCCAGGTAGTGCCCATCGTCGCACCGCCAAAGGTGGCAAGCGACGCAGCCGGGTTTCGCCGGTGGAACGCCGCCGGCGAAAGGCTGTGGGGAATGGCGATGCGGGCGTCGGCGATCAGGGTGCAAGTACCTCCAGCGTGGTCGTGTAGCTGACCCGGCGGCCGGAGGGAACGCCCCCCATCGCCTGCGGCCCGCCTTGCGCCGGGCGAGCAGCACCGCCCTGCGCCTGCGGCCGCGGCCCCTCGCCTTCCGGCTGCGGCGCGTTCTGGGTAACGTTGATCCAGTACATGCCGGCTTCGGGCCACTTGATCGTGACCTTGCCCGCAGCATCGGTGCGCTGCTCGATCTGCTTGGGCGCCGCGCGATAGCGGCCGCCGCCGAGGATGGTGGTGACGTACAGACCCGAGGCCGGCTTGCCGTCGAGCAGGAACTGGAAGGTCGCGGGCTCATTGGCGACGAGGTCGTTGGGGTGCGTCACCGGCACCAGTTCGATGCCCTCGCCGGTCGGCTTGAACACGGTGTTGGTCGGCGCGCCTTGCGTGACGAAGATCTCGTTGCGAGCGAGCATCTCGCCGGTCTGCACGTCGGTGGCACCGGCCGGGATCGCGGTGGCGAGCTGCGCCTTGGTGGTGCCGCGCGGGAGCATCTTGGTCTCGCCGTTCAGGGTGTAGCGACCGAACACGCCCTGGTTCACCACCGCGATCCGGTAGGTGCCCTGCTGGGTGAGGTGCACGTCGAAGGTCGCGCGGAACTGGCCGACATTGTGGTGCTCGGCCTTGCCCTCGGTCCCGTCCGGCTGGGTGATCACCGGCACCGCGCCCAGCGGGCGATGGTCGAAATAGAACAGGTCGTTCGACACCGCGGCGTCGACGGTGACCCAGTTGTCGGTGCCCGAAACGACCGTCGACGAGGGCAACAGCCACATGCGGTGGGCGATCGCGGCCGGCGCAGCGAGCGCGGTGACGGCGGCGAGCGCGAAAAGCGGCTTGCGGAACTTCATGGTGCGGATCCCCCGGTCTAGCGCGTGAGCGTGAACGAAACGGTGCCGAGCTCGCTGGCGCCCTTACCCGTTGCGGTGGCGCTGCTGCCGTTCCAGGCGAAGGGCAGCCGCACGACCTCGCGGCCGCCGACTTCGCGCGCGGCCTCCACCACCAGCGTATACTGGCCCGGCGTCAGCGCCGGCATGCCGCCCTTGCCGGCGACGAGGCGCTGCTTCTGCACGCCCGGCGCACGGGTGGCACCGCTGATGCCGTCGGCGGGGAAGCTCATCGTACGGCCCGAGGCGCGCCACCATTGGCGTACCTCGTGCAGCCATTTGGTGCCCTCGCCGCCGCGCTTGTCGACATCGTACCACACCGAGAGGGTGCGGGGCGCCTGCCCCTCCTTCTCCAGCCACACCGCGACATAGGGCTTGTGATATTCGGCCACCTGGATCCGCGGCAACGTGATCGACAGGTCCATCGTCTGCGCCGCCGCCGCATTCGGCAGCAGCGCGCCGGCGCCGAGCGCGGCAGTGGTAAGTCCGGTCAGGCGAAACTGCATGCAACCCCCTTCAGTGGATCAGGAACAGCGCGATCAGCGCAGGAATGGCGAGGCCGGCGGCAACCAGCGGCCAGGTGCTCTTGCGATGCTTCGAATGCATCCACAGCAGCACCAGCCCGGTCAGCGTGAACACCAGGCAGGCAAGGGCGAAAACGTCGATGAACCATTTCCACGCGGGCCCGGCGTTGCGGCCCTTATGGAGATCGTTGAGATAGGCGATCCAGCCACGCGAACTCGTCTCGCTGGTCACCTTGCCGGTTGCGCGCTCGATCGCGATCCAGCCATCGCCGCCCGGGCGCGGCTGGGCGAGGTAGATCTCGTCGGCCGACCATTCGGCGACGCCCTCGGCCGGCATCTTCAGGCTGGTACGCAGCCAACCCGCCACCGGGGCAGGCAGCGGCTGCTTGGCATCGGGCTTGTCGTCGGGCTTGACCAGCGGCAGCAGCGCCGGCGGCAGTTGCGCGGCGCGGTCCACCGTCCTGGCTGAGCCCTCGATGTCGGCGGCATGGTTGAGCGTGAAGCCGGTAATCGCGAACAGCAGCAGCCCGATCAGGCTGATCGCCGAGCTCATCCAGTGCCAGGTGTGCAGCTGCTTGAGCCAGAAGCTCTTGCGACTGCGCTTGCGGGGGGCAACGGGGGGAGACGGGGCGTGCATCAGGCGGCAGGATTCTCGGTTAGGGATGCGCCCGCGATAACGCGAACGATTCGCAATTACAACGACCGAGTTGTAACGGTCTGTCGCAGCCCGGCCGGAAACGCTGTGTTCCCCATCCTATGCCCTGGTTTGGCTGGGCGAGCGGCGTGCCATTCGCTATCCCGGCACCAGCAATACGGAGACCGACGATGCGCGACGACCTGGTGACCCAGACGATCGAGCCGACCACGCATGACCTGGGCGGCTTCAAGGTGCATCGCACCCTCCCCTCGCGGCCGCGCACCATGGTGGGACCGTTCATCTTCTTCGATCAGATGGGCCCGGCGATCCTCGACGCCGGCACCGGCATCGACGTGCGCCCCCACCCGCACATCAACCTCGCCACCGTGACCTATCTGTTCGCCGGCGCGCTCGACCATCGCGACTCGCTCGGCACCTATGCGACGATCGAGCCGGGCGCGGTGAACCTGATGACCGCCGGGCACGGCATCGTCCATTCGGAGCGTTCGCCGACCGCCGAGCGGGAAAAGGGGCCCGAGCTTTCTGGCATCCAGACCTGGCTCGCGCTGCCCGAAGCGGTGGAAGAGATGGATCCCGCTTTCGAGCATGTCGCCGCCGCCGCGCTACCGATCGTCGAGGCGCACGGCGCCCGCGCCCGGGTGATCATGGGCGAGCTGTGGGGCGCCGCCGCGCCGACCACCACCTATGCCCAGACCATCTATGCCGACATCGCGCTCGAGGGCGGCGCCAGCATCCCGATCGATGCCGCAGCCGACGAGCGCGCGCTCTATGTCGCCACCGGCGATGCCAGCCTGGACGGCATGCCGCTGGTGCCGACGACGCTGTACCTGCTGCGTCCCGGCGTCCGCGCGACGCTGCGCTCCGAACGCGGCGGCCGCGTAATGTTCTGCGGCGGCGAGGCGTTCAAGACGCCGCGCCATGTCTGGTGGAACTTCGTCAGCTCGGATCGCGAGCGGATCAACCAGGCGAAGGAAGACTGGAAGGCCGGCGCCTTCCCCAAGGTGCCGAACGACGACAAGGAATTCATCCCCATCCCCGAAGTGCCGAAGACCGTCAGTTACCCCTAGTTTTCCTTGGGTTGCGGCGTGCGCCCAACCGGCGCATCGTCGCGACGGGCACAGGCCGGGATGCGCGCGGTGCGCGTGCTCCGGCAACAGGGAGAGCCGGGTGACTGCGATTCGACAGACGACGCTGCCGCTGGCAACGGGCGTGACGCTCAACGTCGCGCTGGCGGGAGACCCCGCCCATCCGCCGATCATCCTGCTGCACGGCTTTCCCGAATCGCACCGCACCTGGCGCCACCAGATCCCGGCGCTGGCCGAACGCCATTTCGTCATCGCGCCGGATCAGCGCGGCTATGCGAGTTCCTCCAAGCCGGACGGCGTCGAGGCCTATGCCGCAGACCGGATCGCGGCGGACCTGTTCGCGCTCGCCGATGCGCTGGCGATCGATCGCTTCACGCTGGTCGGGCATGACTGGGGCGGCGCGATCGCCTGGATGGCGGCGTTGCGCGCACCGAAGCGCGTCGCGCGGCTGGCCATTCTCAACGCGCCGCACCCGCAGGTCTTCCAGCGCAAGCTGTTCGACGATCCCGGCCAGCGCCGCGCCAGCCAGTATATCCGCTTCTTCCGCGAGACCGATCTGGACCGCGCACCGGACAAGACCGCGCTGGAGCAGTTCCTGCTATCGCTGTTCGGCGAGCATCTGCAGGTGACCGTCCCGCCCGAGGAAAAGGCGATCTATCTGGCCCAGTGGAGCCAGCCCGGCGCGCTGACCGCGATGCTCAACTGGTATCGGGCCACCCAGATCGTGGTGCCCGCAGTGGGCGAGGATCCGCCGCGGCCCGGCTGGATCGACGGCCCCTTCCCGCTCCAGCCCCAGCCGACCCTGGTGATCTGGGGTATGCGCGATCGCGGGCTGCTGCCCTGCCTGCTCGACGGGCTGGAGACGCTGATCCCCGATTATTGCCTCGTCCAGGTCCGCGACAGCGGCCACTTCCTCCCCTGGGAGGCGCCCGAGCAGGTGAACACCGCGCTGCTCGAATGGCTCGACGCGCGACCGATTTGAGGCGCGCAAAAAAACGCCCGGCCGAAGCCGGGCGCGAGGGGGAAGAACCGAAAGGAAAGGTCTTCAGAAGCGGAAGCGGACGCCGGCGCTGAAATAGCGCCCTTCGTAGCGCGTATCGATCGGGTAATATTGCGTCTCGTTGAAGTAGCGATAATTGCTGAACGGCTGTGCGAGGATGTTGTTGACCTCTGCCGTGAGCGTGATGTTCTCGAACGGCGTGTACGATCCCGAGAAATCGAGCCGCGAGATCGGGCGCACCTGTTGACCGGTATAGGCCGCATCGTTCGAGTTGCGGCTGTAGAAGTCGACATAGGAGCTGCGATAGTTGTACGATACGCGCAGCGAGATCTTGTCGCGCTCGTAGAAGCCGCTGAGGTTGTACGTCCACTTCGACAGCCCCGTCAACGGCACCATCGCCCGCGCTTCGCCGAGCGCCTTGGGCAGCTGGTTCTTGGCGTCGACATAGGTCAGGTTGGCCTGCGCGCCGAAGCCGCTCAGCCAGCCGGGCAGGAAGTCGAAGAAGCTCTGCGCCGAAACCTCGAAGCCCTTGATCTTGCCGGTGCCGGCATTCTCCGGCCGGCTGATCTGGATCAGGCCAAAGGTCGGATCGTTGACGTCGCGGGTGTAGCTGCTGATGAACCCTTCCAGGTCGCGATAGAAGACCGCGCCGCTGACCGCGCCGTTCTTGCCGAAATAATATTCGAGCGTGGCGTCGTAGTTCTTCGAGGTCAGCGGCTTCAGGTCCGGGTTGCCGCCGGAGCCGAAGGCCGCATATTTCGAGTTGCTGCCCGTGGCGCTGCCGAAATCGGTGTTGCGGCTGATCGTGAACGCCGGGTTGAGATCGCCGAAGCTCGGCCGGGTACGCGTCATGGTGAAGCCCAGGCGCGCCTGCAGCCCCTGCATCAGCTTGGCGCGGAGGCCAAAGCTGGGCAGCACGTCGACATAGTTCTGCCGGTTGGTGTTCGTGACCGAGGTGATGGTTTCGATATTGGTCGCAGGATCTTTGACGGTCACTTTGGAGGTGCCGACATAGCGCCCATCGGTGTTGACGATACGCACGCCGAACGAGCCGTCGATCGGAATGCCGACATCGAAGGCATAGCTGCCCTGCGCATAGGCCGCATAGCTCGATTCCTTCGAGTAGAAGCCGCCATAGGGATCCATCGGGATCGCCTTGGTGGCGAACTTCGCCATCGCGTCCTTGTACCCCTGATCCGTGGGGTTGGCGGCGACAAGCTTCTGCAGCGACTCATAGGAGAGCTGGCGCAGCGCCTCGGCATTGCTCTGGATCGAATCGTAGGACGGCATCAGCCAGTTGCGGAACGGAGGCCCGTCGCTACGGAAGCCGTCCTGCACCTGTTCGAGACCGCCCGTCGGCAGGCTGTTGAGGGCAACGCCGAGCGCAGCCGTGCCCGCATAGCGATTGCCCTGGCGCTTCTTCGCATCGCGATCGGTCGCGCGCAGGCCGAACTTGATCTTCGGCAGCCAGCCGATCTCGGTGTCGAGCGCGACATCGCCGCGCCACTGGATACCGGCGCCGCTGACATAATATTCGCGCTCATAATAGCCACGCCACACATAGTTGGCGGGGTTGGTCATGTCGTAATTGCCGAGGTCGAACCAGGACGACTTGTCCTTCTCGAAGACCACGTTGACCGGCGGCGCCGCGGCAGTCTGCGCGTCGAGGCTGCGCTCGTTCGCGCCATATTCGGAGAAGGTGTAGGCGAAGTCGCTCGAGATCACCGCACGGCCGGTGGTCCAGATGAAGCCGCCTGCCGCCTGGTAGGTGTTGGTGTAGTCGCGGCTGGTCGAGCGGTACATTTCCGCCGGATAGCCGCCGGTCTTGCTCACGCTCACCAGCTTGTTCGGCTGGCCGTCGACGCGAACGATGTTCGACAGGGTCGGCAGCGTGCCGTCCTTGCTCGATCGGAGCAGCGACACGTCGAAGCTCTCGGTCGAACCCTGGTTGCGGAACGCCTGCCACAGCCCGTCGGCGTAGATTTCGAGGTTGTGCGCGGGCTTCCACTGGAACGAGCCGTTGACCGACGGACGCTCCCGCAGCCCGCGCGGGTAGTAGAGGCCGACGCTGTACGGCAACCGGAAGTTGGGCGTTTCACCCGCCGGCAGCGTCGCCTTGAGGTTCCCCTTGTCGTCGATGACAGGGTCGACGCCGCCATTGGTGTAGCGGATCGAATTGTTGAAGTAGAAGCGGTTATAGGCGACGTTCACCAGCGCGCCCATTTCGCCGATCGGCGTGTTCCAGCGATCGCTGATCAGCAGGTTGCCGTTCGGGTTCGTCTTCTTCGACTGGTCGTTGTACGAGGCGCGGATCGCGCCGGCGATCTCCAGCCCCTTGAAATCGAATGGGCGGCGCGAGCGCACATTGACCAGCCCGGCCAGACCCGGCTCGATCAGTTCCGCCGTCGCCGACTTGTACACCTCCAGCGCCGCCAGCGCGCCCGCGGGGAAGTCATGCACCTGCACGGTACGGTTCTCGGCGGTGAAGATCTCGCGCCCGTTGAACGAGGTGCCGACGTCCGGAAGACCGCGGATCAGGATGCCCGAGGCTTCGTCGGCATAGCGGTTGACCTGCACGCCCGGCAGCCGCGCGAGGCTCTCCGAAGCGTTATTGTCTGGCAACTTGCCGATATCCTCGGCGACGATCGCATCAAGGATGGAGTCCGAATTCCGCTTGAAGTCGCGCGCGGAGGCGAGGCTGGCGCGGATGCCGGTAACGAGGATTTCTTCTTCTGCCGCCACGTTCGGCGCGGCCGCCGAGTCGCTATTCTGTGCGGAATTTTGCGGATTTACGTCGGATTGCGCCCATGCGGGTGCCGCTCCCGCCAGCGTTGCCGCCGCTACGCCCAACAACAGAATCTGCTTGTAAGACACGTCGTCCTCCCCTTTTGCCCTCCGCTGGCTCGAGCATTCTCGATCGCCACCACGGAACGAACCGGTCCAACCTGCGCCGGCCGTGATCAGTTAAGTCTGACAAAAAGAAATGCGTGTCAATGACGCGGTAATGAAATTTGCTTGGCAATGATGAAAGCTTTTGGCCGCAGACAGTTGGCGGCCACGCGCTCCCGTCGAGACGCGCGGCCGGCACCTCGGCCGATGGTCAGGCGGGGCGGATCAGGCCGTGCGCATCACGAATAGGGCGCGCGCATCAGATAGGGACGGGTATCGAAGGGCGGCGACAGCCCTTCCACCCACGCGCCATGCGCATGGGTGCGCGCGACCATTTCCATCGGCGTATCGCCCGGCCAGCCGCGCACGCGGATCTCGTGCGCCGCCTGGTCGCGATTCGGCTCCATCATCACCCAGCCGAGCGGGCGATCGACCGTCGCGGCGGCACCAGCGGCCTCCATCGCGGCGGTGATCTGCACCCACGCCTCGGGACGCAGATATTGCCATACCACCGAATGCATCAGCACGCGGGTCACCCCCGCCGGCTGGGTCTCGACGAGACGGGCAGCCAGCCATTCGGCCGCATCCCCTCGCTCTAGCTGCACGGGATCCGCGCGCAGCATCGCGATCGCGGTTTCCAGCCGTGCCAGCCGCTCCACGGCGTCGACCCAGCAATAGGCCTGCAGCCGATCGGCGTCGCGATCGTCGTTCAGATCGAGCGGCGCGATATCCACGCCGCGGGCCGAGACGACCTCGACGGGCGCCGCGGGCGGCGCCACGCCGCGCCATTCGGGCCGAAGCATCAGCGGCGACTCGGCAGGCCCCACCCGCACCCCGCCCAGATCGAACTGATATCGGCCGATCATCAGGTTGAGCCCGCCGCTGGACCCAATTTCCAGCACTTCGAAACGGGGTCCATAACGTTGCGCCAAATGGAGGAGGCCGGTCATCAGGCCCGAGGAGCGCGCCGGCTCGTTGGTCTGGGGCGGGCCATAGAGCCAGGGCATCAGCGGCAGGTCATAGGCCGAGAGCACCCCGTCGAGCGCCGCGCCGATCCGGCCGAGATCGGTCTCCTCGCCGGTGAAGATGCGCCGCAGCTCGGGCACGCCGCGGCGGTGGAGCGCGTGCAAGCCGCCGACCAGCCGCAGCACCAGCGCATCGGCCACAGGCTCGGCCGGCCAGTCGAGCACCCGCCGCCCGGTCTCGCTCGCCCGGGTGATCCCCTGCCCCAGCGCGGTACAGATGCGCGCGGTGATCGGCGCGTCCATCGCCGAACAATAGCCGGCCTGCACGGCAAAACTCTTGCGGTTCTCGGCTTCGCTTGCCATGCGCATCTCCCTTTGGCGCCTGTTGCGCCACCGGCGCCCCCCAAGTAAAGCCCCCGCACCCATGACCGAGCCGTTGATCCTTGCCGTGCCGAAAGGCCGGATTCTCGAAGAGGCGCTGCCGTTGCTGGCAGCCGTCGGCATCGTGCCCGAAGCCGCCTTTTCCGATAAGAACTCGCGCGCGCTGCGCTTCGCGACCAACAACCCTGCGATCGACCTGATCCGGGTGCGCGCGTTCGACGTGGCGACCTTCGTCGCGCATGGCGCCGCGCATCTGGGCATCGTCGGCTCCGACGTGCTGGCCGAGTTCGACTATTCGGAACTCTACGCGCCGGTGGACCTGGGCATCGGCCATTGCCGCATCTCGGTCGCCGAGCCGGTGGCGCTCGCCGAGCAGGACGATCCGCGCGGCTGGAGCCATGTCCGCGTCGCGACCAAATATCCGCACATCACCCGCGCGCATTTCGAGGCGCGCGGGGTGCAGGCCGAGTGCGTCAAGCTCAACGGCGCGATGGAGCTGGCGCCGGTGCTGGGCCTCGCCCCGCGCATCGTCGACCTCGTCTCGTCGGGCCGTACGCTCAAGGAAAACGGGCTGGTCGAGGTGGAGGTCATCGCCGAGGTGACCAGCCGCCTGATCGTCAACCGCGCCGCGTTCAAGACGCGCGCGAGCGAAGTCGTGCCGTTGGTGGATGGGTTCAGAAAGGCTGTGGCATGAAAGCGTATCCGAACCTCGCCATCTGCGCTCCCCTCCCGCTTGCGGGAGGGGTCGGGGGAGGGACTGTCCGGTTCGCTGGCCGCGCCGTTCCAGAAGGAGCCTCCACATCAGCCCCTCCCCTAACCCCTCCCGCAAGCGGGAGGGGCTTGTGATTCGGCTGAACTCGAGCGCGCCGGATTTCGCCGACGCCTTCACCGCGCTGGTCAACGCTCGCCGCGAGGCCGACGACGATGTCGCGCGCAACGTTACCCACATCATCAAGCGCGTCCGCGACGAAGGCGATGTCGCGCTGCGCGACCTCACCCGGCTGTTCGACAAGCACGATCTCGACCGCTCCGGCTGGACGATCGACCGCGCCGACTGCCTCGCCGCCTATGAGGGACTGCGCCCCGAACTGCGCGACGCGCTGGAGCTCGCCGCCGAGCGGATCGCGGTGTACCATTCGAAGCAGCGCCCCGAGGATCGCGACGAGACCGATGCGCAGGGCATCCGGCTCGGCGCGCGCTGGACGCCGGTCGACGCGGCGGGCGTCTATGTCCCCGGCGGCCGCGCAGCCTATCCCAGCTCGGTGCTGATGAACGCCATCCCCGCCAAGGCGGCAGGCGTGCGGCGCCTCGTGATGGTCACCCCGACTCCGAACGGCGAAGTGAACCCGCTGGTCCTCGCCGCCGCGCATGTCGCCGGTGTGGACGAACTGTACCGCGTCGGCGGCGCACAGGCGGTAGCCGCACTCGCCTATGGCACCGAGACGATCGCCCCGGTCGACGTCGTCACCGGCCCGGGCAACGCCTGGGTGGCCGAGGCCAAGCGCCAGCTCTACGGCGTGGTCGGCATCGATATGGTCGCGGGTCCGTCCGAGATCGTCGTGGTGGCGGACGGCAAGAACGATCCCGAATGGATCGCCGCCGACCTGCTCAGCCAAGCCGAGCACGATCCCACCAGCCAGTCGATCCTGTTCACCGACGACGCGGCCTTTGCCGACAAGGTCGCGGCGGCCGTCGACACCCAGATCGCAACGCTCGCCACCGGCGCCACCGCGCGCACCAGCTGGGACGCGAACGGCGCGATCCTCCTCGTGCCGGACCTGCCAACCGCGATGCCGCTGGTCGATCGCCTCGCCCCCGAGCATCTCGAACTCGCCTGCGACGATGCCGAGGCCCTGTTCGACATGGTCCGCCACGCCGGCTCGGTGTTCCTCGGCCGCTATACGCCGGAGGCTGTCGGCGATTATGTCGCCGGCCCCAACCATGTGCTGCCCACCGGGCGGCGCGCGCGCTTCGCATCGGGCCTCTCGGTGCTCGATTTCATGAAGCGCACCTCGTTCCTGAGCCTGGATTCGTCCGGGCTCGCCGCGATCGGCCCCGCCGCCGTGGCGCTCGCAGAAGCCGAAGGCCTGCCCGCGCACGCGAAGTCGGTCGCGATCCGTCTAAAGTGATAGAGTAAGAATATGGCCAGTCCGCAAGCAAAGTCCCGTTCCAAGGCCCGCGCCGCCGCGCGCCTCGGTGCCGTCCAGGCGCTCTACCAGCGCGAGATGGAGGGCACCTCCATCCCCGCGCTGCTGCACGAGTTCCACCAGCACCGGCTCGGCGCGATCATCGAAGACGTCGAATATGCCGACGCCGACATCGCCTTTTTCGACGACATCGTCAGCGGCACCGACGCGCGCCGCGAGGAGATCGACGGCATCATCGCGGGCAAGCTGAGCACCGGCTGGACGCTGGAGCGGCTCGACAAGCCGATGCGCCAGATCCTGCGTGCCGGCACCTATGAGCTGCTCGCCCGCGCCGACGTGCCGACTGCGGCGGTAATCAGCGAATATCTGGATGTTACGGACGCCTTTTACGATCGCCGTGAAAAGGGGTTCGTGAACGGTATCCTGGACGCGATCGCCAAGGAAGCGCGCGGTTGACGCGCGCGCCTGCCCCGTGCCGGGCGGGTAGAGACTATCGCGTCGCCACGCGCACCCCAAATCCTCCCCTGCGCCGCAGGGGAGGGGGACCGCACGCCGAAGGCGTGTGGTGGAGGGGCCGCGGCGGCACGCCGCGGTTGCCCGCGCTCCAAGCAACCTCCGCGCCATGCGGCGCGGCCCCTCCACCCCGCTGCTGCGCAGCGCGGTCCCCCTCCCCCAGCCACGCTGGGGGAGGATCTGCATGCCGATGAACGAAGCCGCGTTCCTCGCCTATCTGCGACACCTGCCGCTCCACGCCGGGGCGCGCGGGCTGCAGGATGACGCCGCCGTGCTCGGCGACCTCGTCGTCACCCATGACGTGCTGGTGGAGGGCGTCCACTATCTGCCGAGCGATCCGGCGGAGGATGTCGCCTGGAAGCTGGTGGCGGTGAACCTTTCCGACCTCGCCGCCAAGGGCGCGGTG
This sequence comes from Sphingomonas azotifigens NBRC 15497, assembly GCF_002091475.1. Lineage (GTDB taxonomy): Bacteria > Pseudomonadota > Alphaproteobacteria > Sphingomonadales > Sphingomonadaceae > Sphingomonas > Sphingomonas azotifigens. Next base: position 63,010 of record NZ_BCTR01000042.1, on the reverse strand, counting down.
CCCGAGGGCGTGCTGCTCGGCTATCCGCTTGCAGGTGACGACGCCTGGGATTCGTCGTTCCTGGCTGGACTGGACGCAGCGTTGGCGGCCTTCGCCTGCCCACTGATCGGCGGGGACACGGTGAAGGCCGCGGCCGGCGCCCCGCGAACGCTGTCGCTGACGGCGCTGGGACGCTCCGTGCACGCCCCGGCCCGCAGCGGCGCGCAGGCGGGCGACCTGCTCTACGTCACCGGGACGATCGGCGATGGCGGCGCGGGGCTTGCGGTAGCACTGGCCGGCGAAGGACCGGCGACGCTGCTCGCGCGCTATCGTCGCCCGATGCCGCGGCTGGAAGAGGGACAGGCGCTCGCCTCGGGCGTGCACGCGATGATGGACGTGTCCGACGGGTTGCTGATCGATGCCGCGCGCATGGCCGCGGCCAGCGGGCTGGCGGTGACGATCGACCTCGCCGCCGTGCCGCTTTCGGCGGATTATCAGGCAGTGCGCGGCGGGGATCGCGATGCGCGTCTCGCCGCTGCGACCGCGGGGGACGATTACGAATTGCTGTTCGCCGCGCCCGCGGGACCACTGCCGCTGGCGGCGACGTGCCTCGGCGTGTTCAGCGAGGGCGCAGGGCTGATGCTCCACGATGGCGGTGTACCCTTGCCGCTGCCGGGGCGACTCGGCTTCGAACACGGGACGTAATGCAAATCCCGGACGCCAAGGCAGGCTATGCCATGGAAGCTGAGGCCTGCCCGCCTCTCAAACCCTCGTCATTCCCGCGAAACCAGCGCCAATGGATCCCCGCCTTCGCGGGGATGACAACGTATGTTGGCCCGATCGGGTAGCCCCTGCCCGCCACAAGTGGCGGATACGGCCGTCTCAATCGAACAGCCCGTCCTGCGATCCCGCGGGCGGGTTGAGCCCGAGATGCTTCCAGCCCGGCCCATTGAGGCACCGCCCCCGCGCCGTCCGCGCGATCAGGCCGAGCTGGATCAGATAGGGCTCGATCACTTCCTCGACGGTGTCGCGCGGTTCGCTGAGGCCGGCAGCGAGCGTCTCCACCCCCACCGGGCCGCCGCGATAGACGTCGGCGATCATCATCAGATAGCGCCGGTCCATCGCGTCGAGGCCCAGGCCATCGACCTCCAGCCGGTTGAGCGCGGCATCGGCCACCTTGGCGTGGACCACCGCCTCGCCGAACACATTGGCGAAGTCGCGCACCCGGCGCAGCAAGCGCCCCGCGATTCGCGGCGTCCCCCGCGATCTGCGCGCGACCTCCCGCGCACCATCGGCGGCGATGTCGAGCCCCAGCAGCCCGGCGGCGCGGGTCACCACCCGCTCCAGCTCGTCGACCGTGTAGAATTGCAGGCGCACCGGAATGCCGAAACGATCGCGTAGCGGCGTCGTCAGCAGACCCTGCCGCGTCGTCGCGCCGACCAGCGTGAAGCGCGGCAGATCGATCCGCACGCTGCGTGCCGAGGGGCCCTCACCGATCATCAGATCGAGCGCGCGGTCCTCCATCGCCGGGTACAGCACCTCTTCCACGGCCGGATTGAGGCGATGAATCTCGTCGATGAACAGCACGTCGCCATCCTCGAGATTGGTGAGCAGCGCGGCCAGATCCCCCGACTTGACGATCACCGGCCCCGACGTCGATCGGAACCCCACCCCCATCTCGCGCGCGATGATCTGGGCGAGCGTCGTCTTGCCGAGCCCCGGTGGCCCGAAGAACAGCACATGGTCCAGCGCATCGCCGCGCGCCTTGGCGGCGTCGATGAACACGCGGAGATTTTCGCGCGCCGCCTTTTGCCCGACGAATTCGTCGAGAGACTTGGGGCGTAGCGCGGCGTCGACGTCTTCGGCGCGGCGGCCAGCGGTGAGGAGGCGATCGGTGTCGGTCATCGTATGGGTATCACGCTGTAGCCGCCGCGCGCGCGCCGGTCGATTGGCTGGACTGGCAAAGGCGCCGCGAAGCGCGCATCTTGGCGCATATGATCGATCTGTACGTTGCCACCGCCATTTCCGACGCGCTGCGGGCCGAACTCGCGCGGCGTTTCACGCTGCACGAGGGCGAACCGCCGGCCTCCACCCGCGCGATCGTCGGCGGTGGGCAGCTGCAGCTCGACGCCGCGATGCTCGACCGGCTGCCGGCGTTGGAGATCGTCGCGATCAACGGCGTCGGCTATGACGGGCTCGATCTCGACGCGCTGCGCGCACGCGGCGTGCGCGTGTCGACCACCCCGGACGTGCTGACCGACGACGTCGCCGATCTGGCGATCGGGCTGATGCTGGCGGTGCAGCGTCGGATCGCCGCCAATGATGCGCTGGTGCGGCGCGGCGGCTGGAAGGCGCCGCTTGGCCGGCATGCCAGCGGCCGGCGAATCGGCATCTTCGGACTGGGCAAGATCGGCACCGCCATCGCCGCGCGCGCCGCACCGTTCGCCCGCGAGCTGCTCTACACCGCCCGCGGCCCCAAGCCCGTGCCGTGGCGCTTCGTGCCCGACATCGCCGCGCTGGCCGAGGAAAGCGACGTACTGATCCTCGCCGCCCCGGGCACGGCCGCGACCGCCGCCATCGTCGATGCCGCGGTCCTGGACAAGCTCGGGCCGGAGGGCGTGCTGGTCAATGTCGCGCGCGGCAGCCTGGTCGACGAGGACGCACTGATCGCTGCGCTGTGGGCAGGCAGCATCGCCGGCGCCGGCCTCGACGTGTTCGCCGGGGAACCGCACGTGCCCGAGGCGCTGCGATCGATGGAACAGGTCGTCCTCGCCCCGCATCAGGGCAGCTCCACGCAGGAAACGCGCGCGGCGATGGCGGCGCTGGTTCTCGCGAATCTCGATGCGCACTTTGCCGGCAAGGCGCTGCCAACACCGCTGCTCTAGGTGCCCAGCCCTCATCCCAGCAGCGTGCTCAGCACGTCGGGATGGAAGCCCCAGCCGGCAAAGCCGCACAGCCCCATGAACAACCCGAACGCGCCGAACACCCAGGCGACGACCAGCAGCCAGCTCGTCTCCGCCAGCGCCGATACCGCGGCGATCGAGATCGCCGTGGCGATCGCTGCGTCGCTGGCGTCGAACTGGTCGTCATGGACGTTGAGCGCGTCGTACATCGCGCCCTGTGCCTTGGCCTGGTCGGCAAGCTTGGGTGCCTCCGCCTTGTACTTGGCGATGTCGGCATCCAGCCCCTTCAGGAGCGGCGCGACCTTGGCGGGATCGCTCGCCACCGCGGCGATCTGGGCGCGGCTGGTTTCGGCGAGGTGCTGCTTGGTCTTGGTCGCCTGATATTCGTTCCACAGGTCGACCGAGTTCGACTGTGCCTGCTGCATCGCCTGGACGATGTTGCCATCCTTGATGTTGCACACGCCGGTGAAGACCGAGAGGATCACCACGGTGACCGCCACCCGGCGATTGAGGCGCTTGTCCTTGGCTTCGGCAGAGACTTCGATTTCCATGGATACCTCTATTTCGCAGCCTTGCGGAGCGCCAGGCGGACCAGCGCGTCCAGCGTAGCCGCCGGCCCCAGTTCGTCGCTGGCGGCATTCACCGCGGCGCTCGCCTCGCCCGGCTTGAAGCCGAGGTTGAGCATCGCCGAGACCGCGTCCGCCGCCGCCCCGCCGCTGGGCGCTGGCGCCGCGCCGGCGCCGCCCAGCGCCAGCCCGCCGGCCTTGTCCTTCAGTTCGTTGACGATACGCTGGGCGAGCTTCGGCCCCACCCCGTTGGCCCGCGCGATCGTCGCGGCGTCGGCGCGGGCGACGGCGGTGCGCAGTTCCTGCGGCGCGAGGATCGAGAGGATCGCCAGCGCCACCTTCGCGCCGACCCCCTGCACGCTGGTCAGCAGCTTGAACCAGTCGCGCTCGTCGGCGGTGGCGAAGCCCATCAGCCGGATCGAATCCTCGCTGACCAGCATCTCGGTATGGATCGTGACCTGCTCGCCCGTCGCGCCCAGCTTGTCGAGCGTCTTGGCCGAGGCGCCGACCAGATAGCCGACGCCGTTCACGTCGATCACCGCATGATCGGCGCCGCTCGATGCCAGCGTGCCGCGGAGATGCGCGATCATCGCGCCCGCTCCCAAACAACGGACGACGGCGATAGCGGGAGAGCAGACAAGCGCATGGCGGGTACATAAGCGGAACAGCGGGTAGGAGGAAGCGATTTTCGTGGGGGCATGGCTGGCAATCCCCGATCGGCTCCCCAATGTTCCGCATAAATGGGGGAAGTGGGGATGATTCAGACGACGCTGTTGCTGATATGGCTGGCGGTGCTGGTTGCGGACGATACGCCTGCGGGCCGCGCGCTCCGCAAGCTGCTGGTGGAAGCCCCCGCCCGCTGGTGCAACCGCTGGTCGCGCGGCGACCTGCTGCTCATCCTGGTGCTGGTCGCCGGGGCCGCCGCTATCCTCTGGGCTATGGAGGCCGAAGGGCGGCTGTTCCTCGGGATGTTCGGCCCCGACATCGTGGCGGGCGCGAGCATGCTCGAGCTCGGCACGCTGCTCGACGTGGCGGTGACCGCGGTGGCGGTGTTCACCACGCTGCGGGTGCAGGGCCTGCGCCACTGGATCGCCGCGCGCTTGCCGCGGCGCCAGCCACGGGCGCGGCGGACGCGGCGGCAGATGCGGCCGGCAGCCAATGACGATGGCGACGGGCCGGTCTTCGTCCGCGCCGCCTGAGGCTCAGCGTCGCCAGCGCCACCCCCAGCCGCCGTCGGTCTTGATCCAGCTCACCCAGAGCAGGCCGAGGGTCAGTGGCGCCAGGATCCAGAGATACAGCGGATGCGTGCGCCCCACTTGGTTCACCAGGACGACAACGGCGAGGACATAGCCGATCGTCAGCGCCCATCCCTGCCAGGTCACCGGCGTCGCGCCATAGCCGAACGCCTTCGGCTTGAACCAATAGCCGTCGCGCACACGATCCTCGGTCATTCCGCGTCTCCTTGGTTTTCCTTGGGCGGGCGGCCGCGCTTCGGTCGCACCGGATCGGCGAGCTTCACTCCCCGCCGCGCCAGCGCCTCGCGCAGCAGGCACTCCACCTGCGCGTTGACGCTGCGCAGGTCGGTCGCCGCGCTCCGCTCGATCGCGGCATAGAGCGCCGGATCGAGGCGGAGCGGGAACGCCTTTTTCTGCGGGGGCACGCTCACCACACAACCTTACTGATAGAGCGAGCCAGCATTCACCACCGGCTGGGTGTCGCGCTCGCCGCACAGCACCACCATCAGGTTGGACACCATGGCGGCGCGGCGCTCGTCATCGAGCTCGACCACGTTCTTGGCCGAAAGCTGGTCGAGCGCCATCTCGACCATGCCCACCGCGCCCTCGACCAGCGCCTTGCGCGCCGCGACCACCGCCTGCGCCTGCTGGCGGCGCAGCATCGCCCCGGCGATCTCCTGCGCATAGGCGAGATGGGTGAAGCCGCATTCGTCGACGGTGATGCCTGCCACCGCCAGCCGCGCGATCAGCTCGGCGCGCAGTTCGCCGCCGACCTGATCATGATTGCCGCGCAGCGTCACTTCCTGATGCTCGAAATCGTCATAGGGATAGCGCGAGCCGATCGTGCGCACCGCCGCCTCGATCTGGACGTTGACGAACGCCTTGTAGTCGTCGACGTCGAACAGCGCCTGGGCGGTATCGGTCACGCGCCACACCACCTGCGCCGCCATCTCGATCGGGTTGCCGCGCAGGTCGTTCACCTTGATCTTGTCCGAGATCATGTTGTTGGCGCGGACCGAGACCTTGGTCTTGATCAGCCAGGGCCAGGACCAGCGCAGGCCCGTGGTGCGGTCAGTGCCGCGATACTCGCCGAACAGCAGGATCGCCGCCGCCTGGTTGGGCTGGAGCAGGTAGAAGCCGGCGAGGACGAACAGGAACAGCAGCGCCGCCAAGACGATCCAGGTGACGACCATCCAGTCCGGCAAGCGATCGATCTGCGGTATCGCCAGTCCGCCCGCGACCAGCGCCGCCGCCGCGACAAGCAGCATGCCATAGCCGCTGGTGGTGTGCGCCACCGACTCGCTGCTCTGGCGCAATGCGGGTGCGGTGCTCCGTACGTCCGTCATCTTTTCCCTCCTGAATTATGATATCATATTTATATCGAATCGAAGGGCCCGACAAGCGGAATCGGCGGGCACGAAAAAGGCCGCCGGAGCAGCTGCCCCGGCGGCCGATGTTTCGGCGTTGGCCCGTCCTCAGTTGAGGACGATGGTCACCGCGCGGCGGTTCTGCGCCCAGGCGGCTTCGTCCGAACCCAGCGCGATCGGGCGCTCCTTGCCGTAGCTGATCGTGGTGATGCGATCGGCCGAGACGCCCTGCGCCGCCAGATAGTTCTTCGCGGCATTGGCGCGGCGGTCGCCCAGCGCGAGGTTGTATTCGCGGGTACCGCGCTCGTCGCAATGACCTTCGAGGGTGATGCGGACGGCCGGGTGCGCGACCAGCCACTTGGCCTGGCTGTCGAGGATCGCACGCGATTCCGCATCGACGTCGAACTGGTCGAGCGCGAAGTGGATCGTGTCGCTCGTCACCTCGCGGCGGAACTGCTCGGAGAGCGGGGTCGCCTGCGTGGTCTCGCCATTGCCATAGGGCTGGCTCGGCGCGGCCGGGGTCTCGGTCGGCGCGGGCGGCAGCTCCTTCGGCGGCTTCTTCGAGCAGGCCGCGGTGGCGACGAGCGCCACGCCGAGCATCAGGCTAGGGACGAGCTTGGTCATGAAATCCTCCTTGTCACTGGTGTCGCGCATGCCGCGCATTCGTTACGCTAGAGTTTCTACTAGATGTCAGGGACGCACGGCGCCCCAATTCGGATCCGAACCATCGAGCGGAGTCGGCACTTTTCGCGTCGCGCGACCGGTGAGATCCACCGTCCACAGGTCCGGGCGCCCCGATCCCTGCGCGGAGCGGAAGAAGATGATGACGCGGCCGTTGGGCGCCCAGCTCGGGCCCTCGTCGCCCCAGCTGTTGGTGAGCAGCTGCTCGCCGCCGCCCGAGGGGTTCATCACGCCGATGCGGAACGCGCCGCCGCCCATGCGGGTGAAGGCGATCTGGTCGCCGCGCGGGCTCCACGCCGGCGCCGCATAGCGCCCGCCGCCGAAGCTGATGCGATGCTGGTTGGAGCCGTCCGCGTTCATCACATAGAGCTGCTGGGTGCCGCCGCGGTCGCTCTCGAACACGATCTTCGAGCCATCGGGCGAATAGCTGCCGCCGGTATCGATCCCCGGCGAGGTGGTCAGCCGCTGCGGCGTGCCGCCGCTCGCCGGCACGCGGTAGATATCGGTATTGCCGCCCACCGCCATCGAGAACAGCACCCAGCGCGCGTCCGGCGACCAGTGCGGCGCGAAGTTGAGCGCAAGGTTGGAGACCAGCGTACGGTCCTGCCGCGAATTGAGGTCGTAGATGTGGATCGACGGGCGGTCGCGCTCGAAGCTCATGTAGAGGATCGCGTTGAGCTTGGGACTCAGCCGCGGGGTCAGCACGATCGACTGGCCGTTGGTGAGGAAGCGGTGGTTGGCGCCGTCCTGGTCCATGATCGCCAGCTGCTTGCGGCGGCGGTTCTTGGGGCCGCTTTCGGCGATGTAGACGACCTGGGTGTCGAAATAAGGGCCTTCACCGGTGAGCCGCGAGTAGATCGCGTCGGCGCACTTGTGCCCCGCACGGCGCCATTCGCCCGGCGAGACGACGAAGCCCTGGCGGATCAGCTCCACCTTGGCAATCACGTCGTAGAGGTAGCAGCCGACGGTCAGCGTGCCGTTGGAATTGGCGCGGACATAGCCCTGCACCAGCGACTGGGCGCCGGTACCGCCCCAATAGTCATAGGCCGGCGCGGTCACTTCGGGGAAGGCGACGGTGCGCAGCTGCGCCGGGGGCACCGGGGTGAACAGCCCCGAGCCGCGCAGGTCGTTGGTGATGATGTCGGCGAGCTTCTGGCCCAGCACGTCGGTCGATCCCGCCGGGGTATCCACCACCGCCGACGTCGGCATCGCCGGAATCGCGATCGGCATCGGCGCGGAGATGCCGCCGACAATGTCGATCACCGCTTGGCCGCCAGCCTGCTGCGCCGGCTGCGCGGCCTGAGCCTGCGCCTCGGGGCTGTTGGCGATCGGCGGCGGGGGCGTCGTCTGGGCGTGGGCGACGCCCGCCAGGCAGAGCGTCGCGAAGGCCAGTGTCTGAATTTTCATCGCTTCATCCTCATCGCGGCAGGCCGTAACTGAACGGGAGACTCTTCCATCCGTTCGGCACGGCGTAGAGATTGGCCGGCAGGCCGCGGATCGGCGTGCAGCCCTTGAACACTGCCCGTGCCAGATCCTTCACCCGTTCGACATACCGCTCGTTGCTGGAGTCCGTTCCCTGGACACCTGTAAAGTCGAGATCACCCGCCAGCGAGCCATCTGGGTTGAAGTGCAGGCGCACCAGCACACGAATACGTTCCGCACCAGGCCCCGGTGTCACCTGGCGATTGGCGCAGGGCTGGATCTGGCGTTTGATCACGCCCACGAAACTCGCCATTTCCTCCGGCGAGGCCTTGCTGCCGGGGTTCTGCAGCGCGGTGCTGTTGGTCTTGTTGTTCGATCGGCCGAGATCGAGCCCGGCCAAGTTGCCGGTCGGCTTCACGGGGCGGCGCGTGCTTCCCGTGGCGGCGCTCTGCGAGGGCGCATTGCTCGGCTTGGCAGGCGCGGCCTTTGAGGGCGGCGCCGATTTGGCGGGCTGCGCGGGCTTGGCCGGTTGCGGCTTTTCGGCGGGCGCAGGCTTTGGCTTGGGCTGCGGCTTCTCGGCCGGCGCGGGCTTTGGCTGGGGCGGCTGGGGCTTGGGCTGCGGGGCGGGCTGGGGCTGCGGCGGCGCGGGCTGCGGTTCCGGCTCGGGCGCGGGCGCAGGGGCCGCCTCGGGTTCCACCGGCGCCTCGACCGGCGACTTCTTGGCCGCCAGTTCCTCCTGGCTCGGCACCGGCGCACTGCTCTCCAGCCCAACCTTGTCGGCCAGCGAAATGTCGATCGGGATCGCCTTGGGCGGCTCCTGCGGCGGCGTCTTCGCGAAGCTGAGCACGAGCGCGGCGAACACCGCGGCATGCGCCGCGATGGAAACGCCGAGCCCGATCCGCTCGCTACGGTCCATGGTCTCGCTCACCTCAGCGCTGGTCGCTCGGTTCGGTGAGCAGCGAGACCTTGTTGAGGCCGGCCTGGTTGAGCTCGCCCATCACCCGCATCACCTTGCCATAGCCAAGCGCGGTGTCGCCGCGCAGATAGATGGCGGCCGGCTTGCCGTCGGGGCCCTTCTTGGCGGCGATCGCTTCCAGCTTGGCGGGAAGCTCGGCATCGCTCACCGGGTCGGTATCGATGAACACCTGGCCCTTGTCGTCGATCGAGATCTGGACGGGCTTCTGCTCCTGGTCGAGCGCCTTGGCGCGGCTCTCGGGCAGGTTCACCTGCACGCCGGCGGTGAGCAAAGGCGCGGTGACCATGAAGATGATCAGCAGCACCAGCATCACGTCGACCAGCGGGGTGACGTTGATCTCGGCCATCGGCGTGCGGCGGCCGCGGCCCTTGCTGGAGGGGAGGTGCATGCCCATCGGCTTAGCCCTCCATCTCCAGGCGACGGCTGAGCGTCGCGTGGAAGCCGTCGGCGAAGCGGTGGAGGCGGGCCTCAACGCGGTTCACGGCATGGCTGTAGCGGTTATAGGCGATCACCGCGGGGATGGCGGCGAACAGGCCGATCGCGGTGGCGAACAGCGCCTCGGCGATGCCCGGTGCCACGACCGCAAGCGACGAGCTCTGCGCGGCGGCGATGCCGGTGAAGCTGCGCATGATGCCCCAGACGGTGCCGAACAGGCCGACAAACGGCGCGACGGACCCCACCGTGGCAAGGAAGTTCAGCCGATCCGAAAGCCGATCGATCTCCATCGCGACCGTCGCGCCCATTGCGGTGGCGAGGCGCTCGCGCGTGCCTTCGCGGTCGATCGTCTTGCCCGCGGTCGAGCGGCGCCATTCGCTCACCCCCGCGGCGAACACGCGCGCGATCGGCTGGTCGCGGCCGGCGGCGCGGCGATGGAATTCGTCGAAGTCATCCGCCTCGCGATATTCGGTCTCGAAGCGCTGCATCTCCTTGCGGATCGCGCTCACCTTCAGCGCGAAGCCGACGATGATCGTCCAGGTCCACAGGCTGGCGAGCAGCAGGCCGATCATGACCAGCTTCACGACGATGTCGGCCTGGAGGAACAGATGGATCGGCGACAGGACGGCACCGGTTGTGACGGACGGCATGGACGCGTTTTACTCCTTCCACACGAGCGGTTCGAACGCCGCCAGCCATTCGGCCGGCTGCCGCCGCGGTCGACCGCCGGGGGCGACGAACGCCACCTCCACGGTTGCTTCGGCGACTATGGTTTCGTCCCGCATGACTCGTTGCTGAATATGCACGCTCGCGGCACGCAATTTGGTGAGATGGCTGACCACGACCAGCGTGTCGCCGAGCTTGGCGGGAACGCGGTAGCGGATGTCGAGCCCCGCGACCGCATAGGCGCCGCCACCTGCCTCGAACACGCCGCGCTGGTCGATGCCCGCGCATTCCAGCATGTCCGATCGGGCGCGCTCCATGTAGCGCAGGTAATTGGCATGGTAGACGACGCCGGTGAGATCGGTGTCCTCGAAATAGACCTTCAGCGCAAAGCGGTGCGCGCGGCCGTCAAACCGGCCGACAGGGGCTTGGTCGCTGCTGGTCATGGATTGGCCTCCTAGCGGAGGCGATGCCCCAGCGGAACCCCAAAGGGGTGACGTTTCGTGGGTGGGTAGGCGTTCTCGTTCGAGGTCGGCCCTTCCTAAGCCCCTCCTCCTTGGAGGAGGGGTTGGGGTGGAGGGATTCCAGAACGTCCGTCGGTCTCGGTGAGACCCTGCCCCACCCCAACCCCGCATCAGGTGAACAGCGCCCCGCGCTGTTCACCTGATGCGCCTGAAGGGGAGGGGCTTAGAATCGGACTAAAACAGCAACCTCTGCGTCGAGCTCCCCCGCCCGACCGGCGCGCCGCCGCGCCGCCGCGCCAGCTCGGTCTCCGCGGTGAACCGCACATCCTCGTCGCGATCGGTGAGGAAGCCTTCGAGCGAGTCCTCGGAGATCTCGCTCCATTCCTTGCCGCGATCGGGACCATAGCGAACGCGGGGCAATAGCCCCGGCTGGCTCGACCATTCGATCAGCTGGGCGACGCTGGCCTCGTTGAGCATGTCGCGCAGGTGATGCGCGGTGACATAGGCATCCGGGAACGCCCGGTGCGCCGGCAGGCCGCGTTCGTGCTCCATGCCCTCGGGCCGGCGCCAGTAGCGCAGCATCTGGTTGGAGAAGCCCGGGCTGTCCGGCCACAGCCGCAGCGCGCATTTCCAGGTGCAGATCCAGTCGGCGCCGCGGGTGAGCGCGGGGGTGCAGAACTGCTCCTCGAAGGTCGCGCGGTGCGCGGCGAGCGCGATGCGGCGCGGCCAGGGGTCGAGAATCGGGCGGGCGACATCGTGCCAATAGGGCGCGTCGGCGACGTCCTCGTCGCGGATATGGTGGATCGCCATGGTGAGCGGGGGGATGCCGCGCCCCGGATTGACGAGGCGGTTGCCGCCCTCGCCCTGCAGTTCCCAGCGGCCGTCGGGCCCGAGGGCGACGTCCTGCCAGCCGATCTCGCACACGGCGTGGGCGGGCGGCTTGTCGCCGGTGGTCTCTAGGTCGATGACGCGGATGATCGAAGGTGGTGGCGGAGCCATGCGCGCGATGTGGGGGTTTTCGGGGGGAATTGCCAGCCGAAAGCGCGGGGCGCCCCTCTCTTAAGCCCCTCCCCTTCAGGGGAGGGGTTGGGGTGGGGCAGTGTCTCACCGAGACCAACGTCTGGTCTGGAATCCCTCCACCCCCAACCCCTCCTCCAAGGAGGAGGGGCTTAAGATCGGTCGTTACTCCGCCGCCTTCTTCTTCGCCGGCGCCTTCTTGGCCGCAGGCTTCTTCGCCGCAGCCTTAGCCGCCGGCTTCTTCGCGGCCGCCTTCTTGGCCGGGGCCTTCTTCTTCCCCTTGGCCGGTCCCTGCGCCGCCTTGGCGTCGATCAGCTGGGCGGCTTCCTCCAGGGTCAGCGCGTCCTTGTCGATCGTCTTGGGCAGCGTCGCGTTGGTCTCGCCATCGGTGAGATAGGCGCCGTAGCGGCCTTCCATCAGCTTGATCTCGGCATCGGTGCGCGGATGCTTGCCGAACACCTTGAGCGGCTCGCGTGCCGCGCCGCGCGCCGGGCGGCCACCGCCCGCCGCGGCCTCGGCCAGCTTGACCACCGCCGCGTTCATGCCCGTTTCGAACACGTCCGCGGTCGACTGGAGCCGCGCATACTTTCCGTCATGCGCCAGATACGGCCCGTAGCGCCCGATCGAGGCGGTGATCGGCTTGCCGGTCTCCGGATGATCGCCGATCGTGCGCGGCAGCTTCAGCAGCTTGAGCGCCCATTCGAGGTCGAGATCGACATCCTTCGGGATCGAAGCACGCGCCGCATCCTTGCCCTCGCCGAGCTGGATATACGGCCCGAACCGGCCCGACTTGCGCTCGACATTGAGTCCGGTCTCGGGGTCCTGGCCCAGCACTTCGGGCCCGGTGTCCTCGGATCCCTCGCCGCCCGGCTGGCCGAAGCGGCGGGTGTATTTGCACTCCGGATAGTTGGAGCAGGCCACGAACGCACCGAAGCGACCACCCCGAAGGGCAAGCTTGCCGACGCCACAATTCGGGCACAGCCGCGGATCGCTGCCGTCCGCCTTGGCGGGGAAGAGGTAGGGTTCCAGGAACTGGTCGAGCGCCGCGGTGATGTCGGAGGGCTTCTGCTCCATCACCTCGGTGGTGCGCGGCTTGAAGTCGCGCCAGAAGGCTTCCAGCACCGCCTGCCACGCCGCGCGGCCGCCGGAGACGTCGTCCAGCTCTTCCTCCAGCTCGGCGGTGAAGTCGAACGAGACATATTTCTCGAAGAAGCGTTCGAGGAAGGCGGTCAGCAGGCGGCCGCTCTCCTCGGCGAAGAAGCGGTTCTTCTCCACCCGCACATAGGCGCGGTCCTTCAGCACCTGGATGATCGAGGCATAGGTCGAAGGCCGGCCGATGCCGAGCTCCTCCAGCCGCTTGACCAGCGAGGCTTCGGAGAAGCGCGGCGGCGGCTGGGTGAAGTGCTGCTCGGCATGCACCGCCTTCTTGGCGGGCGACGCGCCTTCGGACATGCGCGGCAGGCGGCGGCTGTCCTCGTCGCCCTCGTCATCCTTGCCCTCTTCGTAGAGCGCGAGATAGCCGGGGAAGAGCACCACCTGGCCGGTGGCGCGCAGGCCGTGCTGGCCGGTGCCATCCGCGAGATCGACGGTGGTGCGCTCCATTCTCGCGGAAGCCATCTGGCTGGCGAGCGCGCGCTTCCAGATCAGGTCGTACAGCCTGGCATGGTCGCCCGAGCCGGCGCGATCCTTGCTGAAGTCGGTCGGGCGGATCGCCTCGTGCGCTTCCTGGGCGTTCTTGGCCTTGGTCTGGTACTGGCGCGGCTTGTCCGGCACGTACGACCCGTCATAGCGATCGGCCACTGCCTTGCGCGCCGCCTGGATCGCCGAGGGGTCCATCTGGACGCCGTCGGTACGCATGTATGTGATCGCGCCGTCCTCATAGAGCGCCTGCGCGATCCGCATCGTGTGGCTGGCCGAGAAGCCGAGCTTGCGCGCGGCCTCCTGCTGCAGCGTCGAGGTGGTGAACGGCGGCGGCGGGTTGCGCATCGCCGGCTTGGTCTCGACCGCGACGACGGTGAAGCGGCCTTCCTCGACTGCCTTCTTGGCCGCCTCGGCGCTGCCCTGGTCGCCGATCGACAGGCGATCGAGCTTCTCGCCCTTCCACTTGACGAGGCGCGCCTGGAACGGCGTGCCGTCCGCTTCCATCTCGGCGACGACCGACCAATATTCCTGCGCGACGAAGCTTTCGATCTCGCGCTCGCGCCCGACGATCAGCCGCAGCGCGACCGACTGGACGCGGCCCGCCGACTTGGCGCCGGGCAGCTTGCGCCACAGCACCGGCGAGAGGGTGAAGCCGACGAGATAGTCGAGCGCGCGGCGGGCACGGTACGCGTCGATCAGGTCGGTATCCAGATCGCGCGGGCGCTGCATCGCCTCCAGGATCGCGGGCTTGGTGATCGCGTTGAAGGTGACGCGCTCGACCTCCTTGGGGAGCGCCTTCTTGTTCCTGAGCACCTCGCGGACGTGCCAGCTGATCGCCTCGCCCTCGCGATCAGGGTCGGTCGCGAGGATCAGGCGGTCGGCCTTCTTCGCCTCGTCGGCGATCGCCTTCAGCTGCTTCGACTTGTCGGCATAGGTCTCCCACTCCATCGCGAACGAGTCGTCGGGGTTCACCGACCCGTCACGGGCGGGCAGGTCGCGGACATGGCCATAGCTGGCCAGCACCCGATAGTCCTTGCCGAGATACTTCTCGATGGTCTTCGCCTTGGCGGGCGACTCTACGATGACAAGCTGCATGGGATTCGTGAATTTCCTTACGCGTACGCGTGTAAGGTGGGGACAGGGACAAAGGCCCGTCAAGCGGCCGCGCTTCTACCGCGTCATGGCCGCGACACAATGGGCGGTAAGGTTGCGCAAGGTTAACAACATGGGGAGGCTTCTATGCGATACGTGATTCGGACGGCACTCGGCGTCGCGGCGCTGCTCGTTTCCACCCAGGCGTTTGCGCAGCAAAGCCCCTGCACCAGCGGCGAACTGACGCGGGTCCGCCTGTCCAAGCTCAAGCCCGGCGCCAGCATGGCCGATTTCCGCGCCGCGGTTGCCGCGCATATCGACTGGTACAAGACGCACGGCTTCAAGATCGACCAGCGGGTGGCGCCGGTGCTGGTCGTCACCCCGGGCAGCGCCCCGACCGAGTCGAAGGACGAGGTGATGACCTTCGCGACCGGCGACAACGTGCCGCGCGACAAGCAGGACGCCGGCTGGGCCGCGTACGTCGCCAAATATCGCGCCGTTTCCGATCTGGTGATCGAAAAGGGCGTGTGCATGCCCGCCAACTGACGCGGCACCTCTTTCGGCGCTGCGGGCAAATCGCTTTGGCGCCCAGGGAATAGCAGCGCCGGAAAAACCGTCGTCATTCCCGCGAAGGCGGGAATCCATTGCCCTCAGCGCCGCGGGAAAGAACCGCGATTTCGGCGCCAATGGATCCCCGCCTTCGCGGGGATGACGCGGAATCTTGCCGAATGCGATGGGATGACCACCGCGTCGTAGTCCGTTCCCCCGGCGTCAGGCAGTCTGCGCCGCGCGGATCCGCTCCAGCACCACGTCGATGTCCCCTGCATCGTGGCGCTCGGGAACGCGCTGGTCCTCGGGCCCGGTACTGCGATTGACCAGCCGTCCGCGTCGCACCGGCTCGCGCTCGGCGATCTCGGCGGCCCAGCGCAGCACGTTCGGATAGTCCTGGGCGTTCAGGAACACGTCCGCCCCGGCATAGGTCTCGCCGCGCACCACCGCGCCATACCAGGGAAAGATCGCCATGTCGGCGATCGTGTAAGTGTCGCCCACCATGTAGCGGTTGGCCGCCAGATGGGTCTCCAGCACGTGGAGCTGGCGCTTGGCCTCCATCGCATAGCGATCGATCGCGTACTGGATCTTGATCGGCGCATAGGCGAAGAAATGGCCGAAGCCGCCGCCGAGGAACGGCGCCGAGCCCATCTGCCACATCAGCCAGCTGAGCGTCTGCGCGCGCTTCGCGGTGTCGGTCGGCAGGAAGGCGCCGAATTTCTCGGCGAGGTGAATCAGCATCGCGCCGCTCTCGAAGATCGGCAGCGCAGGCGCGATCGAATGGTCGACCATCGCCGGGATCTTCGAGTTCGGGTTGATCGCGACGAAGCCGCTGCCGAACTGGTCGCCCTCGCCGATATTGATCTTCCAGGCATCGTACTCGGCGCCCGTATGGCCGGCGGCGAGCAGTTCCTCGAGCAGGATCGTCACCTTCTGCCCATTGGGCGTGCCGAGCGAATAGAGCTGGATCGGATGCTTGCCGACCGGCAGTTCCTTGTCGTGCGTCGCGCCCGAGACCGGCCGGTTGATGTTGGCGAACTGGCCGCCATTGCCCGGCGCCCATTCCCACACCTGGGGCGGGACATAGCCGGCGGGAAGGTTGTTCGCGGGATCGGGGGCGTCGGCCATGCTGGTGTCTCCTCAGGCGGGGCTTGCCGGCGGCATGTAGGAGGCCGCCGGCTGGTTGCCAGCCCCACGCACGACAAAGGGCCGGGCGCGGCCATCGCCACGCCCGGCCCCTGTCAGGACTGCGCTACGCTTACTTGAAACGCAGGCCGACGCCGGCCATCACGCGCTGGCGCGCGGTATGGTCGCTATACTGCGAATAGACATACTGGACGTTGGCATAGAGCGGCATGCGGGTCTGCTCGCCGGTCAGCGAATATTCGACGCCGCCGCCGACCTGATAGCCGTCGGTGTTGAAGTGATCATAATAGCCGCCGGTCGGCGTATCGAGCCGCTTGCGCTGCTCGTTGTTGACGTAACCGCCCTTGGCGAAGATCAGCAGCTGCGGCGTGGCGAGCACGCCGGCGCGGACGGCCGCACCATATTCGTCGAACGACTTGTGGCAGACGGTGCCGCCGCTGGCCGCCGAGCAGTTCTCGGTCCAGTCGCTCGCGCGCCAGTAGCTGCCCTCGGCGCCGATCACGATCCGCTCGCCGATCTGGCCGTCGAAGCCGATGGTGCCGCCATAGCCGAACTTGTCGTTATGGTTGCCCTGCGACTGGAAGCGGTCGCCGCCGGCATTCGCCTCGATGCGGATGCCGCGGAAGCTGGTGCCGTTGCTGCTGGTGGTGGCGGTGTCCTGGGCCTGGGCGGCCGTGGCGGTGAAACCGAGTGCCGCAATCGCGACAATAAGCACTGAACGCATACGCATACTTCCCTTTGAAAAATGGGCCCTGTCCCCGCCCCAACCCCTCACGGCGGAAAGGTTTCCGCGTTGCGGCACAAAGCAGTGCAACCGTTGCATTTGTGCAACATCGTGCAAGTGGCCCCAACAGGCATCCCGCCGGCTTGCCCCCGATCGGACCGCCGGGCAAAGGCGCGGACATGGCCTCCCTCTCCCCCTGGATGCGCGTCGCCCGCGTGCTGCTGCTGGCCGCCGGCGCGGTGCTGCTCTGCTATGCCATCGCGCTGATCCCACGCGAGGTGCACCCGCTGGAGCGCACCTTCAATTCGATGCTGGCGCACCTGCTGCAAGGCCGGCTCGACGTGGATCCCGCCATTGTCGGCCGGGAGGGGTTTGCGGTCGATGGGCGCGTCGTCGCTTACTGGGGCATTCTGCCCGCATTGCTGCGACTGCCGCTGACGCTGTTCCCCGGTTGGCAGCAGCTCGATTTTACCATCGGCGCCTGCCTGGTGGCGATTGCCGGCATGATTGCGACGAAGCTGTGGACGCTGCGGCTGATCCGGCGTGCGCTGCCGGCGCTGCCGGCCTGGCTGTACCGGGGCATACTGGTCGCGCTGCTGTTCTCGGGTGCACAGACCGGCTTCCTGCGGTTCAGCCTCTATCAGGAAGTCTGCCTCTGGGGGGCGCTCTGGGGGGCGATGTTCGTCGCCGCGGCGATCCACGCCCAGTTGCACGGCCTCGGCCGGGGCGCGTTGCTGGTGATGGCGCTCGCGGCTGGCCTGGCGATGCTGACGCGCGTCTCGCTGGGGATCGGGCTGGTCGCCGCCTTTGGTGGTGTCGTGCTGGTGGAGACGGTGCGCCGGCGCGGCGATCTTCAGCCCTGGTTCCGGACCGCTGCGGCGGCGCTGGTGCTGCTCGCGGGGCTGGGTCTCGTCACCGCGCTGGTGAACCTCGGTCGCTGGGGCAACCCCTTCATCTTCGCCGATTATCACCACTATCTCTACAATGCCCGCTATCCCGATCGGGTGGCGCGAATGGCCGCACAGGGGCTGTTCAACGTCCAGCGCATCCCGTTCGGGCTGGTCTATTATTTTGCGCCGGTCTGGGTGCTGCAGGGTACCGACGGGCACCTGCTGCTGGAGGCGGTCCGGCAGAAATGGATCGACGCGGCCGAGTTGCCGCCCAGCAGCTTCCTGCTCACCGATCCGCTGCTGCTCGCGCTCGGCGGCGGCGCGATTTTCGGTTGGCTGCGGCACGCCGGCCCGGACCGCGCGCGCGCGGTGGCGATCGCGCTGGGGCTCGCCATTCCGATCGGGCTGATGCTGTGCGCGGTCAGCATGAACTATCGCTACCGGCTCGATTTCTACCCGTGTTTCGAGTTCTGCGCCTTTTCCGGGCTGATCCTGGCCGCCCGCGGTGGCGGCGCTCCCGGCCCTCGCACAACGGCGCTGCTCGCGCTGGTCTCGGTGCTCGGCACGCTGCTCGTCTCCGCGGCCTATCTGGTCAGCCGACTGGGGCCCGCCGAGCTGCTGATCGGCGGCGGCATCGGCAATTATTACCTCGAAGCCTTCGGACTGCGCTGACCCACGTCAGCGCAGCGAAACGCGCCCGCCGGCGTGGCGCTCCAGCCGCCCCGCGAGCTCGAGTTCCAGCAGCACCATCTGCACGACCGCCGGCACACAGCCGGACTGGCGGATCAGTTCGTCGACGGCGACCGGCACCGGACCGAGCAACCCGGTGATGCGCGCGCGATCCGCATCCCCGGCATCCTCGATCGGCGCGTTGCCGAAGCGGTTCGCAGGGGTACGCACGCCGCGCGGATCGATCGGACGCACGCTTTCCCAGATGTCCTCGGCCGATTGCACCAGGATCGCGCCCTCGCGGATCAGCAGGTTGCACCCTTGCGCCCGCGGATCGAGCGGCGAGCCGGGCACGGCCATCACGTCGCGCCCCGCCTCCGCCGCGATCCGCGCCGTGATCAGGCTGCCCGAGCGCGGCGCCGCCTCCACCACGACGGTGCCCAGCGAGAGCCCCGCGATGATGCGATTGCGCGCCGGGAAGAAGCGCGCCAGCGGCTCGGTGCCCGGCGGCTGCTCGGTGACGAGCAGGCCCTCCGCCGCCACGCGTTCCTGCAGCGCAGCGTTTTCGGGGGGGAACGCGATGTCGATCCCGCTGGCGATGACTCCGATCGTGCCGCCGGCCAGCGCGCCTTGATGCGCGGCCGTGTCAATGCCGCGCGCGAGCCCCGAGACCACCGTCGCCCCGCGCTCGACCAGGCCGATCGCGAGCTCGCGCGCGAAGCGGCAGGCGGCGGCGGAGGCGTTGCGCGCGCCGACCATCGCCACGCAAGGCCGCACCATCAGATCGGTGCGCCCCCGCAGGATCAGCGCCGGCGGGGCGTTCTCCAATTGGGCGAGCAGCGGCGGATAGGCGGGATCGTCGATGAACAGGTAGCGGCCGCCGAGCCGCTCCACCGCCGCGATCTCCTGCCGCACGGCGCGCAGATCGGCGATCCGCGGCGCCCGGCCGCCGCCGCGCGCGGCAAGCATCGGCAGCGCGTCCAGCGCCGCCTCGGCCGAGCCGAATCGCGCCAGCAACTGGGCATAGGTAACGGGACCGACATTGGCGGAGCGCAGCAGCCTCAGCCGCGGCTCCCGCCCGTCAGCCACGCTTGCTGCCGAGCCTGGGTTCGGACCCGCTGAGCAGCCGGTCGATATTCTCGCGATGCTTCCACAGCACGATCAGCGCGAGCGCGAGCAGCATCAGCACCAGGTCGATCCGGCCGAAGAACGCCGCGCTCACCGGCGCGCTGATCGCCGCCGCCATTCCCGAGACCGACGAGATGCGTACCGTCGCCAGCAGCCCGAGCCAGACCGCGGCATAGACGAGCCCGGACGGCCAGTGGAGCGCGAGCACCACCCCCATCAGCGTCGCCACCCCCTTGCCGCCGCGGAACTTCAGCCAGACGGGATAGCAATGGCCGATAAAGGCAGCGGTCGCCGCCAGCGCGGCGGTGCCGGGGAGGAACGCCCCGGCGATCAGCACGGCCACGGCGCCCTTGGCCATGTCGAGCAGCAGCGTCGCCGCCGCCAGCCCCTTGCGGCCGGTGCGCAGCACGTTGGTGGCGCCGATATTGCCCGATCCGATCTGGCGCAGGTCCCCCGCCCCGGCGGCGCGCGTCAGCAGCACCCCGAACGGGATCGAACCAAGCAGATACCCAAGCAACAAGGCCCCGGCCGGGGCGATCCATGGAATTTCCGTGGGCAAAGCGGCCCCCTTTCGTTCCTGCGTCTAGCCGCTTCCCTTACCCAAGCGCAATGACTTGCATCAGCGTGCAGGCACTGCCGCGTTGACGGCGGCGGCGCGGCTCGGCCATGGCGACGGCATGTCGGATCGCCGCCCAGTCCTGTTTTTCGATTCCGGCGTCGGCGGGCTCTCGGTGCTGGGCCCGACCACGGCGCTGCTGCCCCAGGCCCCGCTCGTCTATGTCGCGGATTCCGCCGGCTTTCCCTACGGCACCAAGAGCGAGGCGGAGATCGCCGCGCGCGTACCGGCGCTGCTCGGGCGGCTGGCGGAGCGCTATGATCCGCGGCTGATCGTGATCGCGTGCAACACCGCCTCCACCATCGCGCTCCAGCATGTCCGCGCGGCGCTGGACCTGCCAATCGTCGGGACGGTGCCGGCGATCAAGCCCGCGGCGGAGACCAGCCGCACCCGCACCATCGGCGTGCTCGGCACCGCCGCGACGGTGCGCCAGCCCTATGTCGACGATCTCGCCGCGACGTTCGCCAGCGACTGCACCGTGCTGCGCCACGGATCGGCCGCGCTCGTCGAGCTGGCCGAGGCCAAGCTCGCCGGCGAGGCGATCGCGCGCGAGGCGGTCGCCCGGGAACTTGACGGGCTATTCCGTCAGCCGGGGGGCGAGCGCATCGACGTGATCGTCAATGCCTGCACCCATTTCCCGCTGCTCGAAGACGAAATGCGTGCGGTCGCGCCTGCAGGCGTTCGGTTCGTTGATGGCGGCCCGGGCATCGCCCGCCGAGTCGCCTATCTGACCCGCGACCAGCGCTGGCCCGCCGATCCGCCCCCGGGCCGTGCAGTATTCACCGCCCGCGACCACCACGCCGACGCGCTCGCGCCCATGCTCGCGCGCTACGGCCTCCGTCGGATCGAAACGCTGTAGGCGTCAGGCGAAGTCGCCAAGCACCGCCTGGGGATCGCGCACCGCGACCTTCGCGGTGTAGCGTTCGGCCATCTCCTGGTGGACACGCCGCGCGCTGCTGTCTTCGCAATGCCGCGCCCGTTCGCGCTCCTGCCGGGCGCGCCGTTCGAAATATTCGATGTCGTTCTTCGCCATGGCTGCTCTCCGATGCCAAGCGGGAGCGCGAGTCGTCTCTCCGCCGCGGACATGCTTGCGCTCCGAGTCGTCCGCGATGCACATTGTTTACCACAGGAGCACCGAAAGATTGCTGATCTGAGGCAAGCCTCGATCACCGGCAGGGAAATTTTTCATCAGTGCGGCAGCTGTTGCGCGGCGCCCGATACCCCATCTCACTGGCGCAGGGCGGCCCGGCCATGCACCCAAAGTCGCACGCCGCCTATACGGTGGTTCACGTGCTGGAATTGCGGGAAAGTTAAGGGTAGAGAACGGATCCATGCAGCGCCAAGACGCCCCCGCTCCCGCGATTGATTATACGCGGGTCTTCACCCAGGCCATCGACCGCCTCCATGCCGAGGGGCGCTACCGGGTCTTCATCGACATCCTGCGCAACAAGGGCATGTTCCCCAATGCGCGCTGCTTCGCCGGGCATAACGGGCCGAAGCCGATCACGGTGTGGTGCTCGAACGATTACCTGGCCATGGGCCAGCACCCCAAGGTAATCGCGGCGATGGAAGAAGCGCTGCACGATGTCGGCGCTGGCTCGGGCGGCACCCGCAATATCGGCGGCAACACCCATTACCATATCGATCTCGAGCGCGAGCTGGCCGATCTGCACGGCAAGGAAAACGCGCTGCTGTTCACCTCGGGCTATGTCTCGAACGAGGCGACGCTGTCGACGCTCGCCAAGGTGATGCCGGGCTGCATCGTCTATTCGGACGAGCTCAACCATGCCTCGATGATCGCCGGCATCCGCAATTCGGGCTGCGAGAAGCGGGTGTGGCGGCACAACGACCTCGCCCATCTCGAGGAGCTGCTGGCCGCCGACGATCCCGCGGTCCCGAAGCTGATCGCGTTCGAGAGCGTCTATTCGATGGACGCCGACATCGCGCCGATCGCCGAAATCTGCGATCTGGCCGACAAGTACAATGCGCTGACCTATCTCGACGAGGTCCATGCCGTGGGCATGTACGGCCCGCGCGGCGGCGGCATTTCGGACCGCGAAGGGCTCGCGGACCGGCTGACGATCATCGAGGGCACGCTGGGCAAGGCGTTCGGCGTGATGGGCGGCTATATCGCCGCCGACCAGGTGATCATCGACGTGATCCGCAGCTATGCGCCGGGCTTCATCTTCACCACCTCGCTGTCGCCGGTGCTGGTCGCAGGTGCGCTGGCGAGCGTGCGCCACCTCAAGGGCTCCAGCATCGAGCGCGAAGGCCAGCAGGCCGCCGCCGCGACGCTCAAGCGGCTGATGGCCGAGGCCGGGCTGCCGGTGCTGCCGTCGACCACCCATATCGTGCCGCTGATGGTCGGCGATCCGGTAAAGGCCAAGAAGATCAGCGACGTGCTGCTTGCCGAATATGGCGTGTACGTCCAGCCGATCAACTACCCCACCGTGCCGCGCGGCACCGAGCGGCTGCGCTTCACCCCCGGCCCGGCGCATGACGAGGCGATGATGCGCGAGCTGGTCGACGCGCTGGTCGAGATCTGGGGCCGGCTGGAGCTGCGACTGGCGGCGTAGGCCGCCCTCCCACACCAGCGTGGATGGACATGCGCGACGCGCGGCGACGGGCCTCGTCGCCAGCCCGTTTCGCGTGGCACCGAGCGCCTGCGTTCGCCATGCCGCCTTGGGGAAGGACATGCAGCGCAGTCCGCACCTCCGCCAGCGCTGCGGAACCCCAAAAAAAGTTAACCCTGTTATCCGTATATTATGCAGCCCATCTATGATGTCTCATAGAGCTTGAACGAAACCCGGAGTCTGTCAGCCTGTCCGGGTTAAGGGGGGAGCATAATGCAGCTGGAGATTTCCACGCCGGTTCCGGCGGTCGACGACGCGCGCCTTGAGACCGTCGTCGAACGGGCGTTCAAGGCCATGGCGGACGAGGGCGCGAGCGGCATCGCGCCCGCGCTGGCCCTCATGGCCGATGCCGGCAGCACGCTCGACTTCAACGACGCGCAGACGATCTTCGTCCAGATCTTCGCAGTGGCGACGGAGGGGCTGGACGGCTGGGCCTCCCGCACGGTCTACCGCGCGCTGGTAGGATGTCCGCCAGCACTTGCCGCGGACATGCGCCGCTTCCTGCACGCCGCGCTGCTTCCAGATGGCCACTACGATCCGTCTGCCCTTCCCGACACGCTCCTGCTATGCGATCTCGCCCTGCACGCGGCCGAAGGCGCGTGGCGGGAGGCCATCGCCCTGCTCATTTCCGAGGCGCCACAACGCAGCCAAATGTTCCACAACGGCGTGGAGCAGCTCCATCCGATCATCGACCCCTATTTCGACTTCAAGCCGAAATTGCTGATCTGGGACCTGGACGACACGCTCTGGCAAGGGACGCTGGCAGAAGGTGACGAGCTCCACCTGCTCACGCGGCGTGCGGAAATCGCCACCGCCCTCAACCAGCACGGCATCATCTCGGCGATCTGCTCGAAGAATGATTTCGAAACCGCCAAGGCCAAGCTCGAGACGCTGAACCTCTGGGACAGCTTCGTCTTCCCCCGGATCGCCTTCGCGCCGAAAGGCGCCGTCATTGCCAACATGATCGCCGATATGCAGCTTCGTCCCCAGAACGTGTTGTTCATCGACGACAACCCCCACAACCTCCACGAGGCTGCCGCCTTCGCGCCGGGCATCCGCACCATCGACGCGCGCACCCCGGAGTGCGACGCGTTGCTGGAGCGTATTCTCGTCGATCACCAACACGTCACGCGGGATCGCCGTGACGAATACCGCATCCTGCAATGGAAGGCGGAAGAGCGGCAAGCATCGGCGCTCGCAAAGGAAGATTTCCTGCAATCCAGCGACGTTCGCGTCCTGATCACCCAGTTGACCGAAAACGTGCAGTTCGCCGACCGCATTGAGGAACTGATCAACCGGTCCAACCAGCTCAACTATACGAACTCGCGCGTAGCCGCGGGCTCGATGACCGATTTCATCCTCAACTTCACTCGCAACTTCACCTATGCCGTTTTTGTCCGAGACAAATATGGCGATTACGGGTTGGTCGGCTTCGCGTCGGTGGATTGCACGCGTACGGCGGTGGAACATTTCGTCCTGTCCTGCCGGGTGATGCACATGGGCGTCGAAGCCGCGATGCTCGACCGGATTCACCTGATCTTCAAGGTGCCCAAATTCCCTGCGGAATCGAAGCCGTTGCCGCTCGAATCGTCGAAGCACATCACACTGGAGACGTCCGAGGACCCGGAAAACCTGGAACGTATCCGCAAATGGGCAAACGAGGCCCCTGCGCGGAATGCGGATCTTCGCATCATGTTCGACTGTCAGTCAGGCGCGTTGCAGCATTACAGCCGCCACCGCGACACCATCGATATCGACGGCTATCCGCGGCTGTTCAGCCTGCCGATGATGGAAACCGGAGAATATGCCCGGCAGCATTTCCCGAAGCATCTCGTGCTCGCTGCCACCACCGATTATCACCCATGGCGTTGGGTGTTACGCAAGCTTCGGATCAGTCGGGAGCTGTATGCACGTTGCGCCAGGGCCTTTTCCGACCATCTGGCGCAGGGGGACCATCGCCTGCTCGTCGTGCTGCCGCCGGAAGACTGCCCCGACCATTATTACTACGGCACCGAGGCAATCGACGGCGTGAGTTTTGCGGACAATTACCTGTTCTTCAACGAACTCTGGCGGACCCTTGCGGCAGAACGACCGGACCAGATTCAGTTGCTGGAGCTCACCGGCAAGTTTCCGCACAATGAAATGACCTGTGCGGGCCACTATTTCCCGCAGCGGCTCCGCGAACTGTCGGGGTGGATCGACGATTGGTATGCGGCCGCCCGGGAGCCGTCCTGACAGGAACGGAAGGACGCGGGTGGCGGCAATGCCACCCGCCGTTCAGGCGCGCCGCAGCACCGCGCTCCAGGTATAGCCGCGCAGCGACGCGCGGAATTCGGCCGTCATCCCCTGCTCGGCGGCGATCCCCTCCACCACCGCGCGCAGATCGGCGCGGGGATAGACGTGGAAGGCGTTGAGCTCCTTGAAATGAAAGCGCTTGGCGAATCCGGGCAGCCGCTCATACTGGCCGAAATCGACGATGTGCAGGCTGCCGCCCGGCGCCAGCGCCTTGGCGCCCAGCGCGATGGCTTCCTTCCAGGGCGGGATCATCGACAGCGTGTAGCTCATGAACACGCGGTCGACCTGTTCGAGCCCGAACAGCGTGCCCACATCGAACGCCCCGGCATCGCCCTGCGCCAGCGTGATCTTGTCGCTGAGCCCGTGCTTCGCCACCGACTTGCGCGCGGTATCGAGCATCGCCTCGCTGATGTCGAAGCCGTGGAAGCGCGCGTTCGGCCAGCGCTTGGCCGCGACGATCAGGTTGCGCGCGGTGCCGCAGCCGACCTCAAGCACGGTACCGCCCGGAGGCGGCGCGAGCTCGCGGATCAGCCGATCGCGGCCGAGCAGGTAGAATTTGCGCGTGAGATCGTAGAAGTGGCGATGGAGCGCATAGGTCGCATCCATCAGCCCCTTCTGATCGGCAGCCCCGGCCTTGGCGCTCATGCGTGCGGCTTCAGCGTCCAGACATGGGTCGCGCCATAGACCGACGAACGGTCGCGGCGGGTCCAGTCGTCGAGCTTGGCCTGGTCCTCATATTGCCACTGGTTCATCAGCTCGTCGGGGATATGGCCGCGCACCACGTCCGGCACCGCGGCGGTGCGGTAGAGCACGCGGGCGCCGGGCTTGGCGGTGCGGGTAATCTCGGTCCAGATGCGGGTCAGCTGCTCGTCGGTCATCCAGTCCTGCGCATCGAGCAGGATGTAGCGATCGAGCGACTGGGCCGGCATCGACTCCAGATAATCGGCATAGTTGGTGTGGCGGATCTCGACGCGGTCGGCGCGCGAACGCACCGCCTCATAATTCTTGCGCTCGAGATAGGGCGGCAGCGGCGCGCCCTCATGCTCGCCATAGCCGCGGCCGAACGCCTGCCAGGCGTAGAAATTGTCCTTGAGGTCGAAGTCGCAGGCGAGCTTGCGCAGGCGGCTGCGCAGCGCGCCGGTGATGCCTTCCTGGTCGTCGACCTTGAGCAGGTCGTACTGCGCCGGCGGGATGCCGAAGCCGAACAAAGCGGCGGGCTGGTCGACCATCCAGCGCAGCAGCTTCTTGTCGAAGAACGGCGCGAAGCGCGTCTCGAAGATCTGGCGCTGCTCCTCGATGCTCCTGGCCGCGAGGATTTCCTTCGGATCGATGCCGTAGCGGTGCGCCAGCCAGTGGACGAAACCGATCAGCCGGCCGAGCAGGCCCTGGCGATAGAAGCCGGTCTTGAAGCCGTTGATCCGGCGCACGCCGTTCGGCGCGCGGCCTTCCCAATAGGCGCGGGCGCTGTCGTCGAGATGCCCGCGCAGATAGGTCTTGTACGCGTCGATATTCTCGGGCCGGTTGGCGAGGCCGAAGAAGCGGTGGAACGATTCATAGTCCGGCAGGCGCAGCGCCGCCTGCTGCTTGAGCTTGTTGAGCGCGATATGCGCTGGGTTGAGGTCCACCGCGGTGATCTTGGCCGGGTTCGCGGTCAGGTAGGAGAAGACGTTGCAGCCGCCCGATGCGATCGTGACGATATGGCTGTCCGGCGTGATCTGCAGCGCTTCCATGTCGATCACCGGGTCTTCCCAGATCTGGGCGTAGACCAGGCCGCGGAAGGCGAAGGTGAAGGCGCGTTCAAGGATGCCTTCCTTCGAAAGATGTTCGTGGCGGTGCACCGCACCGCGAACCGCATCGTTCTTCGGCGCCTTGGCGATAGATGACATTCGAAACGACTCCCGGCGTACGAGCCTGCCCGGCGCCCCGCCGAACCTGCTCTCCACCCCCTGTGACAAAAGCTTTGCAGCCTTGTGACAAGGGCCACCGGAAATCAATCCTTCGCCAGACCTCAAGCCGGGGACCAGTTGGTATCGCCGACCCGCTGGCACGTCATGGTGAAGAGAGCGGCGGCCGGCAGCGCGGCGGCCGTGCGCGCGACCTATCAGCCCGAGATGCGACGTCGCGGCTGGCTGCCGCATACGCGCCGAGGAAAATTCGCGGGCGCCTGCAACCTTTCGACCCGTCGCACCGAACCTATATCGAAACTGACATCCTCACGAGGTTCACCATGCCGATCGATCGCCGTCAGCTACTCGCCGCCGTCGGAGCGGGCGCCGTTGCCCTGCCCCTGTTCGCCTGCAGCAACGCTCCCGCCGCGCCGCTCCCCAACTTCCCGTTCAAGCTGACCGACGCCGAATGGAAGAAGAAGCTGAGCCCGGCTGCCTATAACGTGCTGCGCAATGGCGGCACCGAGTACCCCTTCACCAGCCCGCTCAACAAGGAACATCGCAAGGGCGTGTTCGACTGCGCCGGCTGCGCGCTGCCGCTGTTCGACTCGGCGACCAAGTTCGACAGCGGTACCGGCTGGCCGAGCTTCTATCAGCCGCTCGACAACGCAGTGGTGACGCGAAGCGATCGCAGCCTGGGGATGGAGCGTACCGAGGTGCTGTGCCGCCGCTGCGGCGGCCATCTCGGCCATGTCTTCGACGACGGGCCGAAGCCGACCGGGAAGCGTTATTGCATGAATGGGGTGGCGCTGCGCTTCACGCCGCGGGCCTGATCAGTTGGCGCTGGCGAGCGTCATCCTGGGGAGGCTGAGCGCGGCGACCTGCACGTTCGCCCAATCGCTGGCCGGCGCGGCATCCGGATAGATGAAGCCGTTGACCGGATAGGCCGAGAGGCCGAGGCCGGCGGTGCGGCCGTACCACACGCGCACTTCGCTCCAGTCGCCGTTCGGCGAGACGTCGACGGCGCGGACGTCGCGCTCGATCGCGCCCGGGCGCGACCAGTTGGCGTGGGTGAGCAGCACTTCGCGGTCGCTGATCACCTGCGACACCATCGCGACATGGCCCATCGGCATGCGTGCGGTGCGCTGGAAGGACATCACCGCGCCGACCTTCGGGGTCTCGCCGCGCTGGTACCGGCCGGCGGCCTGGTCCCACCAGGTCCAGGCATTGCCGCGCAGTTCGACGCCGGAAGCCTGGCGCGCGAACGTGACGCACTGCCAGAAGGTGCCCTTCGCCTGGGCGGGGACGGTGGTCATCAGGGCGCAGAACGCCATCAGCGCGAAACGCACTGCAAAACGAGTGAACAAGTTTTGGACCCCCCGGTCAGGAACGAAGCGGTTGAGGGTTGCTAGCCAAACTATAGGACGGCCGTATAGCCCTGCGGCGCACCGATCCGACGAACCGTTGGAATGGGCCGACGAGGTGCGCTGAACCGTTTCTGAACGGTGGGAACTCGAATGAAGGGTGCGCATTGCCGCGCGGCAGGCATTCGTTCGCATTGCCCGGGCCATAGGACGGGCCTACGGGATTATACGTTGGGATATCAGCACCCTAAGGATGATTGCGTAGCGCGATCGTTTCGTCGCAAACCAATGTTGCGTCGCAGCACGTTTTAGGTTCCAATGCTCGTGGGGATACGGAAGGGTCATTAAGCTCTGCGTTAACCAGTGCGGAGCATGATCCTCTCCACGGGGCCAGAAGGAACCGAGCGGGAGACGTAACGATGGCTGCACGAGCAAAACCGGCCGAAGGCGCGATGACGCTGGCAGAAATGAAGGAATTCGCGGGCTTCGCCGCCGGCACCCAGCGCTATGTGCGCCGGTCGCTCGACGTCGGGCTGGAACGCGACGACGCGCTCTCGCGCTGGTCGCGCGACGTGGTCGAGGCGGCGAGCATCCGCGCCCAGGCCCGCATCTACGAGCGACTGAAGGACATCCGCACGCTGCTGCCGAACGACAGCGACCTTGGCGCGATCGAGCCGTTCATGGCGCCGCTGGTGACGCTCTCGGCGTTCGACCTCGGCCAGGGCCGGCTGACCAGCTTCTCGGCCTATCGCTTCCTCTACGAGCGACTGCTCGGCGCGGAAGTGCGGCCGTGGCTGCCGGCGGCGTTCTGCTCGGCCTCGGCGCTGCCGCACCTCCACCCGGACCTGCGCCGCAAGCTGCTCCAGTCGATCAGCGAAGCCGCGGCGACCGCCTCGGGCTGGTCGAACCGCCAGCCGAGCTTCTTCCCGCAATGGGTGGAGAAGATCGACACCAACGCGCTGCCGAACTGACCGGCTAGCGACACGCCCGCCATCCCATCTCGCCGCGTGCAGCCTGGTCGTGATGGAGGTGGTCGCGGTGGGCGGCGTTGTAGTCGGGCGACAGCACCGTCGCGAACAGCCGGCAGGCGCCGTCCCGCACCGCGCGCAGGAAGGCCGGCTTGCCCCCTTCCCCCTTCCAGTCGTTCAGCACGCTTACGCGTCGCCCGTCGGCGAGAATGAATGCGGCGATGTCGACGGCGTTGGCGCGCGCGTGCTCGCTCCAGTCGCCGGTGGTGCGGCCATACATGCGCCGGCAGGAATAGCTGCCGAAATGCTCGATCCGTACGACGCGCGTGCCGAAATGCTTCTGCGCCGCGGGCTGGACGATATTCCACTCCCACAGCGCCAGCCCCGCCGCCACCGGACAGGCGGTGCCGAGCGACGCCGGGCTGAACGCGATCGTCCGCGCGCCGCCGCTGGTGAACCGCACGCCATTGGCATAGCCGCATTGGCCCTGCCGCTGCACCGGCGCCAGCTTCTCGTAGCGCACGCCCGCCTGGGTGAGCAGCGCCCGGCACTGGCCGTCATCGGCGCCCAGCCCCGCCAGCTTACGCCCGGTAAAGGCGCCGATCGGCTGCGACAGGTCGAGCGGCGTCCACGGCACGTCCTGCGGGCGGCTGCGCGTCCACATCAGCAGGAGCAGCGCCCCGCCGGCGATCAGCGCGAAGACGAGCAGCACCCAGATGGTCTGCTTGAGCGCCTTCACGCCCGCACCACGCGGTCCATCCGCTCGGCGGTGATCGGGTAGCCCAGCCCTTCCGGGATACACAGCCAGTCGACGCCGGCGCGCGACTCGACGAAGGGGGTGATCGGCTCGATCGGGAAGCGGCGGGCATGGGCCATCGCCGAGTCGAAACTGTCGAACAGCGCCAGCCGTTCCAGATTGCGACGGGTGGGATAGATCAGCATCGCCTCGCCGCGATCAGCTGCGTCCACGGCATCCTGCGCGGTGATCCAGCACAGCCGGACATTCTCGCTGCCATCGACCTGTGGCGCGGCGCTTTCGGGCGCGCGGGCGAGGTAGAAACGGGCGTCGAACACGCGGTGCGGCAGGCCGTGGGGCAGCCAGCGGGCGAACGGCACCAGCGCGTCGAGGTCGAGGGTGAGCCCGGCCTCGGCGAGCAAGTGCGCAAAGGGCTCACCGGCATGCAGCGCGGTACGCATGATCGCGAGAGCGTCCGGGTCGCAGGTCAGCCCCAGCGCGAGCCCGGCTTCCTCGATGGTCTCGCGGATCGCCGCGACTCGGGCGGCGGCATCGTCATGGCGGTCGGTCAGCAGATGATCGCCCGGATCGATCCGGCCGCCCGGAAACACCAGCGCACCGCCCGCAAACGCCATCGCGCGCGAGCGCTCGACCATCAGCAGTTCCGGCGGCCCGCCCGCCACGTCGCGCATCACGATCACGGTGGCGGCGGGGATGGCTTCGGGCGACGACATCGCCCCGGCTCTACGCCGGGCCGCGGACGCATGCCAGCCCAGCACATTTGGGAAGGGTAAGCAGCACCCTCGAAAACCCTCGTCATTCCCGCGAAGGCGGGAATCCATTGCCCTGTGCGCTGGGGGAAGAACCGGGACTTCAGCGCCAATGGATCCCCGCCTTCGCGGGGATGACAAGGTACGTTGGTCCTATGCAGTCCCCCTGCCCTGACGAGAGGAGCAGCCCCCCTTGCGCGGGCGGCCGATCTCGAACGCGAGTGCCCCGCTTACCAGCCGGAGGCGCGCAGGCGCAGGCGGAACACCTGGTCGCTGGAGGTGATGAACAGCGTCTTCCCATCCTCGCCGAAGCAGCAATTCGCCGCCTTCTTGCCGGTCGAGATCAGCCCCAGCCGCCGTCCGTCCGGCGCCACGACATGGATGCCGCCCGGCCCGCTGGCATAGAGATGCCCGCTCGCCGCCACCTTCATCCCGTCGGCATGGCCCTGCAGCCCGGCCGCCGTGCCCGCGCGATGGTCGAGGAAGATCTTCCGGCCCGTCGCGAGGCCATCCGCGCCCAGCAAATAGGCCCAGGTATAGGGCGCGGCATCATCCGACACCGAGACATACAGCGTCCGCTGGTCGGGCGAGAGGCCGATCCCGTTCGGCCGCGTCAGCTTCGATTCGATAAGGTGCACCGTGCCGTTGGGGTCGAGCCGGTACACGCCGTTGAACGGCAGCTCCTTGAGCGGCGACTGGTCGCCCTCGGTGAAGCCATAGGGCGGATCGGTGAAATAGATCGCCCCGTTCTTCGCCTGCACCAGATCGTTGCAGCTGTTGAAGCGCTTGCCCTCGTACGTGCCGGCGAGGATCGTCTTTTCCTTGGTCTCCAGGTCGACCGCCGCGATCGCGCGGGTGCCGCTGTCGGCCATCAGCAGCTCGCCCTTGCGGCCCTGGATCATCCCGTTCGAGCCCGCCTCGCGCACCCCCTTGGGGATCGGCCCGGCGAGGCCGGAGGGCACCAGGAACGGCTTGGTCTCCTTGCCGTCCCAGCGATAGGCGATGTTCGCCGGCACGTCGGAGAAGAGCAGATAGCTGCGATCGAATGCGCTTGCCCCGCCTGCGGCGCCGCCGGTCACCGCGCCGTCGCGAATCCATACCGGGCCCTCGGCCCATTGGATGCCGCTCGAAATCACCTCGAGCGGCGACTCGATGTCGAGCAGCGCGTCGAGCTCGGGATCGAGCCGGGTGATCGTCCCCTCGCCCGCCGCCTGCGCGATGCCGGGCAGCAGCGGCAGCGCGGCAAGGCCGCCGAGCAAGGTGCGGCGGGTGGTGGCGAACATGGTCAGCATCCCCTCAGACGAACGGCCATAGCAGCAGCGCCATGGCGAAACTGGTCAGTCCCGCGATGGTGGCACCGATGGTCCAGCTGCGAAAGGTCTGCGCTTCGGTGAGGCCGAGATATTGCTTCACCAGCCAGAAGCCGGTGTCGTTGACATGGCTCGCCACGGTCGCCCCTGCGCCGATCGCGACGGTGACCAGCGCGATCCGGTCGGGCCCCAGTCCGGCTGCGGTGATCAGCGGCGCGGCCAGCCCCGCCGCGGTGACCATCGACACCGTCGCCGACCCCTGCGCGACGCGGACAAAGGCGGAGAGCAGGAAGGCGAAGACCGGAATCGAAACCTGCGCCGCCTGCACCGCCATGGTGATCTGCTTGCCCGCGCCCGAGTCGATCAGCACTTCCTTGTACGCCGCGCCTGCGCCGATGATCAGCACCATCAGCCCGGCAGGCTCCAGCGCGCGGGTGCTGATCTTCGACAGCGTCTCGAACCCCGCCCCCGCGACGAAGCGCAGCCACGCCATCGCCGCCAATACCGCGAGGATCAGCGCGGTGAAGGGATGGCCGAGGAACACCAGCGTCGAGCGCGCCAGCCCCGGCGCCATCGTTTCGCTCGCCACCGTGCCGATCAGGATCAGCGCCAGCGGCAGCAGCATCGCGGCAAGCGCCGGGCCGAAGCCGACCGCGTTGGTCTGCGGCGCGCCCTCGTCGAGCATCGGCGGCGCACCGATCGCGCCATAGCCGGGCGCGCCATGCGCCAGCTTGGCGAAGACGGGGCCGGCAAGGATCGCCGAGGGGATGCCGCAGATCAGGCCATAGAGCGCCATCCGCCCATAATCGGTGTGGAGCAGCTCGGCGACCGCGACCGGCCCCGGATGCGGCGGCAGCAGCGCGTGCATCGTCATCAGGCCGGCGAGCAGCGGCAGCGCGAAATAGGTGACGCGCCGCTCCGCCCGCACCGCCAGCGTGGTGAGCAAGGGCGCGAGGATGATGAAGGCGACGTCGAAGAACAACGGCACGCCGATGATGATGCCGATCGCGGTCAGCGCCCA
This sequence comes from Sphingomonas azotifigens NBRC 15497, assembly GCF_002091475.1. Classification (GTDB taxonomy): domain Bacteria; phylum Pseudomonadota; class Alphaproteobacteria; order Sphingomonadales; family Sphingomonadaceae; genus Sphingomonas; species Sphingomonas azotifigens. Next base: position 29,864 of record NZ_BCTR01000042.1, on the reverse strand, counting down.
GGGAACCCGCTTCTGCCCGAACAGGTCAAGCAGCCGCCGAGCGATCGCCTGCACGCCGCCCGATGCCTCCAGCATCCCGCCGAGCACCGCGCCGAGCCCGATCACCACCGCGACCGAGCCGAGCGCCTCGCCCGTACCCTTCTTGATCGCCGCGATCACCGCCTGCGGATCGTTGCCGAAGACAAGGCCCGTCGACAGCGCGACCAACAGCAGCGCGACGAAGGGCTGGAGCTTGAGTCGCAGCACCAGCAGGATGACCGTCGCGATGCTGCCTGCGACGATGAGCAGCGTATGCCAGGGTTCGCCCATCACGCAACCTCCACCTTCGTGGAAAGCGACGCGGCAGGCACCTGCCCTTCGGCGGCGGCGGTGATGCGGAACTTCGCCTCGCTCTTCAGATCGGCAGAGGAGGCGCCGGCCATCAGCCGGATGTCGCCCGCCTCCACGATCCACTTGCCGTCCCGCCAGAAGGCGAATTGCTCGGGCGTAAGGGTGAAACGGACGGTGCGGCTCTGCCCCGGCTTGAGTGGTACACGGGCGAAACCGCGCAGCTCCGCCACCGGCCGCGAGACCGTGGCGACGGGATCGTTGGCGTAGAGCTGCACCACTTCCTCGACCGCGATGGTGCCGCGATTGGTGACCTGCACCGATGCGGTGATCCGGCCGCCGGGCGCGAGCGTCTCGCCGCTCAGCGTCAGCGGGCCATAGGCGATCTCGGCATAGGTGAGGCCGTGGCCGAAGGCGAAGAGCGGACCGATATCGGTATCGTGATAGCGTGCGCTGTCCACCGCCAGGTCCGGATTGGCCGATCGGCCGGTGGGCAAGTGGGCGTAGGTTTGCGGCGATTGCCCGGTCCGGCGCGGCATGCCGATCGGCAGGCGCCCCCCAGGGGCGGCCTTGCCGGTGAGGATCTCGGCGATGGCGGGGCCACTCTCGATGCCGAGCAGCCAGGTCTGCAGCACCGCAGGCACCCCGGCCAGCTCGCGTTCGAGCGCGAGCGGGCGGCCGCCCATCAGGATCGCGACGATCGGCTTGCCGGTGCCCTTCAGCGCCTCCAGCAGCGCCGCCTGCCCCTCGGGCAGGCCGATCTCCGCATAGCTGCGCGCCTCGCCGGTGCGGTTGAAATCCTCGCCGAGTGCGACGAGCACGACGTCCGCGCGCTTGGCTGCCTCGACCGCCGCCGGAACATCGGTGCCCGGCTGATAGTCGGCACCCGCAAGTGCCGCCTTGAGCGTCACCGCGTCGGTCGCCTGCCCGCGTGCGCGCCACGAGCCGATCGCCGAAGACGCATCGTCCGCCAGCGCGCCGATCAGCGCGAGCTTCGCGCCCGGCTTGAGCGGGAGCACCGCGCCTTCGTTGCGGAGCAGCACCACCGAGCGCTTCGCAAGATCGCGGGCCTCGGTCCGCCGCAGCGGCGCCTTGTCGCGCGCGGGATCGCCGAAGCCATAAGGATCGTCGAACAGCCCGAGCCGCGCCTTGGTGGCGAGGATGCGACCCACCGCCTCGTCGATCAGCGGCACGAGGCTCGCGTCGGCCGTGGCGGCTTCGGCGAGGTACGTCGCGTAGCTGCCGCTGGCCATGTCCATGTCGACGCCGGCCTTGAGCGCCAGCACGGCAGCTTCGCGCGCATCGGCGGCGATGCCGTGGTTGACCAGTTCGCGGATCGCGTTCCAGTCGCTCACCACCAGCCCCTGATAGTGCCACCGGGCGCGCAGGAAGCCGCGCACGAGATCGGCATTGGCGGTCATCGGCACGCCGTCGAGCGCGTTGAACGCGGTCATGAAGCTGCCCGCACCTGCCCGAGCGGCGGCATGGAAGGGCGGCAGATAGACTTCGTTGAGCGTCCGCGGGCCCACCTCCGCGCTGTCGTAATCGCGCCCGCCTTCCGCCGCGCCATAGCCGACGAAATGCTTGGCGCAGGCCATCATCCGCATGCCCTTGCCCAGATCCGCGCCCTGGAAGCCGGCGACCTGCGCCTCGGCGATGCGGCTGCCCAGATAGGCATCCTCGCCCGCGCCCTCGACCACCCGGCCCCAGCGCGGATCCCGCGCGACGTCGACCATCGGGGTGAAGGTCCAGTGCAGCCCCGCCGCCCAGGCCTCTTCCGCCGCAATCCGCGCGGCCTGTTCGGCGACACGTGCGTCCCAGCTCGCCGCCAGCGCCAGCGGCACCGGCAGGATGGTGCGATAGCCATGGATCACGTCCATCGCGAAGAGGAGCGGGATCTTGAGCCGCGATTCCTCCACCGCGACGCGCTGCAGGTCGCGCAGCGGCTCGGCGCCGGCGACGTGCAGGAACGAGCCCATCTCGCCCTTGCGCACCCGATCGAGCATCGCCGCGTCGAGCTTCGAGTTGAGCGACTTCTGCCGCCCGCCCGCGATCTGGTTCATCTGCCCGACCTTCTCGGCCAGCGTCATCTGGCCGAGCAGCGCCTGGATGCGCGCGCGGTGGTCGGCACCCAGCGGCCGGGCGGCGCGGGCAAGCGGGGTCCAGGCGGAAGCGGCGAGCACCGCGCCCGCCGCCAATACGTTCCGGCGATTCATGCCTGCCTGCTTCATGCCAGCGTGATCGCCCGATGCTCGCGCGCCGCGCGGTAGATCGCCTCGATCAGCCGCATGTCGCGCAGCCCCTCCTCGCCCGAGACGATCGGCTCGCGCCCGCTCAGGATGCATTCGGGCAGATGGTCGAGCTGGCGGACGAACTGGTTCTTGGCCGGCTTGGGCAGCTCCACCTGCTCGCGCTTGCCGTCGATCCGGGTCCACATTTCCTGCCCCTCATAATTGGTGGCGGGCTCCAGCTCGACCCAGCCCTTGCGGCCGGTGACGCGGTAGTGATTGTGGTTCGAGCTGTAGCTGGAGACGCAATTGGCGATCAGCCCGCTGGGGAAGCGGAACTGCCAGTCGATCCGGTCCTCCACCGTCTTGAAGCGCGGATCGCTGCGATCGGTAACTTCCATCGCGCTGACCTCGACCGGCTCCTCGCCGGACAGGTAGCGTGCGGCGTTGAGGCTGTAGATGCCGATGTCCATCATCGATCCGCCGCCCGACAGCGCCTTGTCGAGCCGCCACTGGTTGGGCGCGGCGTAGAAGCCGTGCTCGGCGAAGATCAGCGTCGGCTTGCCAAGCGCACCGGACTTCACCGTCTCGATCGCTTTCAGATTGTACGGCTCGAAATGGCATCGATAGCCGATCATCAGCTTCTTGCCGGCCTTCTTCGCCGCCGCGATCATCGCCTGGCATTCCGCGACCGAGACCGCCATCGGCTTTTCGCACATCACATGCTTGCCGGCCTGGTGCGCGCGGATCGTGTATTCGGCGTGCATCGAGTTGGGCAGCACGACATAGACGATGTCGATGTCCGGATTGTCGCGGATCCGGTCGTACGTCTCGTAGCTGTATTGATGGGTCTTGGGGATGCCGTACTGGGCGCCGTATTTCTCGAGCTTGGCCGGGGTGCCGCTCACCAATGCCTTCAGCTCGGCGAACTCGCAGTCCTTGAGGTTGGGCATGATCTGCTGGGTGGCATAATAGCCGAGGCCGACCACCGCATAGCCGAGCTTGCGCTTGGGCGCCGCGGCCCCTGCCGATCCGCCGAGTGCGCTGGCCAGTACCCCGGCGCCGATCCCGCCGAGCACGTCGCGTCGCGTTCCCATGATCCTTCTCCTCGTCCCCTGCGGCTGGTGCGCGCCGCGCGGCCGATAGCGGTATCAACAATCCCGGAGACGGGCCAGTAGCTCGGGGTCGTAGATGGAAGCCGCTGGAATCAAAGCGGAAGGGTCACCATCGCACATAATCCGCCGCCATCGCGACGGCGGAGCTCGATATCGCCGCCATGCGCCCTTGCCGTCGCGCGCGCGCTGGCGAGGCCGAGGCCCATCCCGCCGGTGTCGCGGTTGCGCGAGCGCTCGCCGCGGAAGAAGGGATCGAACACCCGCTCCATGTCGTCGTCGGGAATGCCGGGTCCACGATCGCGCACGGCGACCACCGCTTCGCGCTCGCGCCGCACGAGCACCAGCTCGGCGCCGCCGGCATATTTGACGGCATTGCCCACCAGGTTGGCGAGCATCGCCTTGAGCGCGATCGGGTCCGCCTCGATCACCACCGGATCGCCGCTTTCCAGGGTGACGGCGGCGCCGCGATCGGACGCTTCGTCGACCACCGTCTCGGCGAGCGAGCGAAGGTCGAGCGGGCGGCGCACGCCGATGCGGCTGCTTTCGCGCACATAGGCCATCACCGCCGAGATCATCGCCTGCATCTCGCGAATGTCGCACTCGCAGGCGGTGCGGATCGCCGGATCGGCATCCTCGATCCGCAGGCCCAGGCGCATCAGCGGGGTGCGCAGATCATGCGCCACCGCCGCGATCATCGTCGCGCGATCGTCGACATAGCGGTTGAGCCGCGCCTGCATGTCGTTAAACGCGCGCGCCGCCTCGGCGATTTCGGCGGGTCCGTCGAGTTCGATCGGCGGCGCGCGGGGATCGCGGCCCAGCCGCTCGGCGGCGCGGGCGAAGGCGCCGATCGGCCGGGCGAACCGCCGTGCCATCGCCCAGGCGAACGCCGCCGCCGCCAGAGCCGAGAGCAGCAGCCAGGCGATGACGAACAGCCGCCACGGCTCCAGCCCCTCGCCCGGGCTGACCGTGCGCCAGCTGCCGTCGGGCATCCGCAGCGCCGCTTCGAACCCGCCGGTGATCAGCACGTCCTGCGCCGCGGTCGCACTGGCGGGCGCGGGCGCGGGCGGCACCCCCGCACGATTGTAAACCGGCGCACGCTGCAGGAAGCCGACCGGGAAGCGCAGGATTACATCGTCGCGCGACACGTCGAGCGCGGTGGCCAGCGCCACCTCGGTCCGCTCCGCCCGCGGATTCCAGGGCTGGCGCTCGACCGACTGGGCGCGCAGCACCTCGAACCCGTCCGGGGCGGCGCTGGGGTCGCGCATCGCCTGGACGATCTGGCCGACGGTATGCAGCTTGGGGCTGGGCGTCTGGACCCAGAAGAGCAGCGCGAAATTGAGCAGCTGAACGACCGCCACACAGGCGAGCATCCGCACGAAGATGCGCAGGAACAGCGGCGACCGGGACGCCGCCGCTGCCTTGCTCATGCGCGATTCACGCGCGGCACGAACAGATAGCCCTCATTGCGCACCGTGCGGATGATCTCGTCGGCGCCCGAGCGCAACTTGCGGCGCAGGCGGCTGACCTGCACGTCGATCGCGCGGTCATAGGCATCGGAATCGGGCCCGCGCGCCGCGGCGAGCAGCGCCTCGCGGGTGAGCACCCGGCGCGGCCGCTCGATGAACACGCGCAGCACCGCGAACTCGCCATCGGTCAGGCCGACCAGCACGCCGGCGGGATCGAACAGCTCGTGGCTGCCCAGGTCGATCCGCCATCCCTCGAAGGTGTAGACATCGCCCGCCGGCGGCGCCGCGGTGCTGCCGCGCTTGCGCAGCGCCGCGCGCACCGTTGCCAGGATCTCGCGCGGGCTGCACGGCTTGGGCAGATAATGGCCGGCGCCGACCTCGAGACCCAGGATCCGGTCCTGCTCCTCGCCGAGCGCGCTCAACAGGATCACGTCGGGGCCGTCGGCGGTGGTGATGCGGCGGCAGGCCGAGAGGCCGTCCTCGCCCGGCATCATCACGTCGAGGATCACCAGATCGACCGGCATCTTTTCGAGGATGGCGTCCATGTCGCGGGCGTTGGACGCCGTTTCCACCCGATAGCCGCGCGCGCCCAGGCTGTTCGCAAGCAGAAGGCGGATGTCGCGGTCGTCATCGACCACCAGCAGGGTCGCGGGATCGTCGGAAGCGGGAAGCGTTGCCATACCTAAACTCGACTCATCTACCAATCCGCCCCCGTCGGCGGCCCCTATGGACGTGTCCGGCCGCTGGTTCAACGTTCGCGCACCGGACGGGCGCCGAAGCTGACCAGGCTCTCGGCACCATCTGCGGCCAGCGCGGAGACGCCGACGAAGCTGTCGTCGACGATGATGCCCTTCAGCACGGTCTCGGTCTGGTCGCCCGCCACGTCGACATGGTGGGTCCACGCATCGCTGTCCGCAGGACGCCAATAGACCCGGTACTTCGCGGCGCCGGCCACCGCCGGCCACTTTACCGTGGTGTCGGTGGCGAGCGCACCGCTGATGATGACGGGTTCCGGGGCGGCCGGTGCGCTGGCCAGGCGGCGCAGCGTCGCGACGTTGAGCGCGGTCACCCTGGCGAGATAGGGGAAGTCCATCCGGTCGACCGTGTCGCCATACGCCTTGCCCGCCTCGGTCCGCAGATCCTGGTGCTGCGCGTCGTAATTCTCGACGCCCACCGAGAAGCGCACGGCCGGATAGCCGAGCGCGAGGAACGGTGAATGGTCGCCGCCGCGCCCGAACCGGTCCGGACGGCGCACCATCAGCACCTTGAGGCCCTTGGGATCCGCCGCCGCGACACCGCGGATCGCCTTGGCGAGCGCCCGGCTGGGGCCGTCATCCTCGCCGCCATCGGCGCGGCGTGCCTTGGCTTCGGCAAGGGTCTCCGAGTCGCGTGTGCCTTCGGAGAAGACGCGGACCCGATCCGCGACGCGCCGTCCGTCCTGGCCGATCGTGTTGCCGACGATGTCGTTGTTGAGTACGGCGGAGACGGCCCAGCCGCGTTCCTTGGCCGTTTCGGCAAGCAGCTGGCCGCCATACAGGCCCTGCTCTTCGCCGGAGAGCGCGGCATAGACGATCGTCGCCCTGAACTTGTGCTTGGACAGGATCCGCGCCGATTCGAGCACCAGCGCGACTCCCGAGGCGTCGTCATTGGCGCCGGGCGCATCGGCGGTGGCGTTCATCACGTCGGTGACGCGGCTGTCGATATGGCCCATCACGATCACCACGCGGTTCGGCTCGCTGCCGCGCTGGATGCCGAGCACGTCGACGATCCGCACGCCGTTGGGCGCGCGCGGTCCCTTGAACTCCCGCGCGATCTCGCTGGTCTCGATGCAGCCGCCACAGGCTGCGCCGACCTTCGCCAGCTCGCCGCCGAACCAGCGCCGCGCCGCGCCGATGCCGCGGGTGGGGCTGTCCGGATCGGAAAGCGTGTGCCGCGTACCGAAGCGGACCAGCGTCTCGACGCTCGCCTTCAGGCGCGCGGGATCGGGGCGGTCCTGCGCGAGCGCAGGCGTGGCGAGCAGTAAGAGCGGCAAAAGAGCGAGGACGCGCATGGGCTTATGCTGACGCGCACGGGCCCGCCGGTCAATCGACTCAGCTCAAGCGATCGATCGCATCCATATCGAGCGACCCCGGGATGATCATCACCGGCACGGTGAGCTTGCCGGCATCGGCGCCGGTGAAGTGCGTGACCAGCTTGCCCGGCGCACCGCTCGGCGCTGCGCCCAGCACGAGCGCGGCGATGTCGGCATTGGCTGCCAGCATCTCGCGCACCACCTTCGGCCCGTCGCCTTCGCGCACCGTGATCGACGGCGTGAGCCCAGATTCGGAAAACAGCGTGCCCGCCGCGCGCATGACCAGCGCCTCCGCGCGCTCGCGAGCTTCCTCCTCGATCGTCGCCATCACGCCGCCCCATTGGACGAATTCGGCCGGCGGGAGCAGCGCCAGGATTTCAACGTTGCCGCCGGTCTTCGTCGCCCGCCTCGCGGCAAAGCGCAGCGCGATTTCGGCCTCGGGCGAATCGTCGATCACCACCAGATAGGTGCGCATGGGGGCTTTCCTTGTAATCACGCGTTCAGTGGACCGGCGCGGGCCGCCGCGCAAGAGCGGGGCTTGACCCTAGGGTTTGCGGCGGCAAAGGAGAGGGCAGCCACCCCAGGACCAACGACGGGAACCTTCATGGGAATCGAAATCAAGATGCCGGCACTTTCTCCCACCATGGAGGAGGGCACGCTTGCCAAGTGGCTCGTCAAGGAAGGCGACACGGTGAAATCCGGCGACCTGCTTGCCGAGATCGAAACCGACAAGGCGACGATGGAATTCGAAGCGGTCGACGAAGGCGTGATCGGGAAGATCCTGGTCGCCGAAGGGACCGATAACGTAAAGGTCGGTACCGTGATCGCGGTGATCGCCGGCGAAGGCGAGGACGTCTCCTCCGCCACCGCCGCCCCCGCGCCGAGCCCGACCCCTGCGCCCGCTCCGGCACCGGCCGCTAGCGCAGCTGCTCCCACGCCGACTCCGGCTCCTGCACCGGCCGCACAGCCTGCCGCTGCCACCGGTTCGCGCGTCAAGGCGAGCCCGCTCGCCCGCCGCATCGCCGCCGACAAGGGCGTCGAGCTGTCAACGGTGACCGGCTCGGGCCCGAACGGCCGCATCGTCAAGGCCGACGTCGAGGGCGCCAAGCCCGGCGCCGCCCCGGCTGCCGCACCGGCCGCTGCCGCTGCTGCCCCCGCCCCCACGGCTGCTCCGGCCGCCGCGCCCGCCGAGACCAAGGCGGTCTGGTTCGACGACTCGATTCCGCATGAGGAAGAGAAGCTCTCGAACATCCGCAAGACGATCGCGCGTCGCCTCACCGAGTCGAAGCAGACCGTCCCGCACATCTACCTCACGGTCGACATCCGCCTCGACGCGCTGCTCAAGCTGCGCGGTGAGCTCAACAAGGCGCTCGAAGCGCGCGGCGTGAAGCTGTCGGTCAACGATCTGCTGATCAAGGCGCTCGGCGTCGCACTGGCGCGTACGCCCAAGTGCAACGTCACCTTCACCGGCGACAAGCTGATCAAGTACAGCCGCGCCGACGTGTCGGTCGCGGTGTCGACGCCGACGGGCCTGATCACCCCGATCATCAAGGATGCGGCGAACAAGAGCGTCTCGGCCATCGCGACCGAGATGAAGGACCTCGCCGCCCGCGCCCGCGAGGGCAAGCTGCAGCCGCACGAATATCAGGGCGGCACCGCCAGCCTGTCCAACATGGGCATGTACGGCATCAAGCAGTTCGAGGCGGTGATCAATCCGCCGCAGGGCATGATCATGGCGATCGGCGCGGGCGAGAAGCGCCCGTACATCGTCGACGATGCGCTCGCCGTCGCTACCGTGATGAGCGCCACCGGCAGCTTCGACCACCGCGCCATCGACGGTGCCGACGGGGCCGAGATGATGAAGGTCTTCAAGGAACTCGTCGAAGCCCCGATGGGCATGATCGCCTGATCGGAGCCGGGCGGTGCGCGTGCTTGTAGAAGTCATCCATATCGTGGTCGGCCTGATCGCGGCGTGGGTCATCGCGTCGCTCGCCGCCTGGTCCTACCGCCGCGCCACCCACGACATCTGGCTGGTCGCCTATGTCGCGATGGTGGCGGTGGTGGCGATGGGCATCGGTCCGCTGCGGCGGGCCTATGCCGAGGATCGTGCTCGGCTGAACGGACACAAGGAGGCTGCTCGCGATGATTGATCAACAGGGCGGCCCGCCCGATCGCCAGCCGGCGATCCGGGTGACGACGATGCCGGCGGACACCAATCCCTATGGCGACATCTTCGGCGGCTGGCTGATGAGCCAGATGGACATGGCGGCGGGGCTGTTCGCCTCGCGCTATTCGCGCGGCCGCGCGGTCACGGTGGCGGTGGAGGGGATGAAGTTCCACTCCCCCGTCGCGGTCGGCGACGAGGTCTCGGTCTATGCCGAACTCGTCAAGGTCGGCCGCACCTCGATGACCATCGAGGTCCAGGCCTGGCGCCGCGGCCGACATGTCGAGGAAAGCTGCCTCGTCACCCAGGCGCAGTTCGTGTTCGTCGCCATCGACGCCGAGAAGCGCCCGCGGCCGGTGGAGGCGATTGCGTGATGATGGGGATGGATAGCGAAGGGACGGGCATCGAGCCCGTCCCTTCGCTGCCCCCTCTCCCCGGCCCTCCCCCGCAAGGGGGGAGGGAGCGCAGGCTTGACGCATCTCCCTCTTCTAGCCCCCCCCCCCTTGCGGGGGAGGGAGGGGCCCGCCGCCGTCAGGCGGTGGGAGGGAGAGGGCGCGCGCTCGCCAGAGCGCGCGAAATGCGGAAAGACCCGACCGAGGCCGAACGCCGCTTATGGTCCCTCCTCCGCGCGAAGCGGCTGGCGGGCTGGAAGTGGAAGCGCCAGCAGAAGCTCGGCCGTTACATCGTCGACTTCATCTGCTTCGAGGCGCGGCTCATCGTCGAAGCGGATGGCTCCCAGCATATCGACAGCGCATACGACACCACACGCGATGCATGGATAAAGGCGCAAGGCTTCACCATCTTGCGCTTCTACAACAACGACATTCCCGCCGACTCCGATGCGGTCGCCACCGCCATCCTGTCGGCCCTGAACGCGGTCGCCGGGGCATCGAGCCCCGCCGTCCGCACCCCTCTCCCCAGCCCTCCCCCGCAAGGGGGGAGGGAGCAGAAGGAAGCACACCTTGGCTGAATCCTACGACGTCATCGTTCTCGGCTCGGGCCCCGGCGGCTATGTCGCGGCGATCCGGGCGGCCCAGCTGGGCCTGAAGACCGCCATTGTCGAGCGCGAGTTGCTCGGCGGTATCTGCCTCAACTGGGGCTGCATCCCCACCAAGGCGCTGCTGCGCTCGGCGGAAATCTTCCACTATATGCAGCACGCCAAGGAGTACGGCCTGATCGCCAACCAGATCAGCGCCGATCTGGACGCGGTGGTGAAGCGCTCGCGCGGCGTTGCCAAGCAGCTCAATCAGGGCGTCACGCACCTGATGAAAAAGAACAAGATCGCCGTGCACATGGGCACCGGCGTGCTGACCGCGAAGGGTAAGCTGACCGTCACCGCGGCAGACGGCAAGAAGACCGATCTGGAGGCGAAGAACATCATCGTCGCGACCGGCGCGCGCGCCCGCGACCTGCCCTTCGCCAAGGCCGACGGCAAGCGCATCTGGACCTATCGCCACGCGATGACGCCCGCTGAGATGCCGACCAAGCTGCTGGTCATCGGCTCGGGCGCGATCGGCGTGGAGTTCGCCAGCTTCTACAACGACATGGGCGCGAACGTGACCATCGTCGAGATGCTCGACCGGATCGTGCCGGTGGAGGACAAGGACATCTCCGCACATCTGGAGAAGGCGTTCAAGAAGCAGGGGATGACCATCCTCACCCAGACCGGCGTCGAGAAGCTCGACGTGACGGGCACGGTCGTGAAGGCGTCGATCAAGGGCAAGGACGGCAAGGTCACCGTCGAGGAATTCAGCCACGTCATCGTTGCGATCGGCATCGTGCCGAACACCGAGAATATCGGGCTGGAGACGCTGGGCGTGAAGACCGAGCGCGGCCATATCGTCACCGACGCGGCCTGCCGCACCAATGTCGACGGCCTCTGGGCGATCGGCGACGTTACCGCGCCGCCGTGGCTCGCGCACAAGGCCAGCCATGAGGGCGTGATCGCGGCCGAGGCCATCAACGGCGGCCATCCGCATGCGATGGACCCGCGCAACATCCCGGGCTGCACCTATTGCCACCCGCAGATCGCCAGCGTCGGCCTCACCGAAGCCAAGGCCAAGGAAGCGGGCTACGAGGTGAAGGTCGGCAACTTCCCGTTCATCGGCAACGGCAAGGCGATCGCGCTCGGCGAGCCGGAAGGCTTCGTGAAGACGGTGTTCGACGCCAAGACCGGCGAGCTGCTCGGCGCGCACATGATCGGCGCCGAAGTGACCGAGATGATCCAGGGCTACACGATCGGCAAGACCGGCGAGCTGACCGAGGCCGAGCTGATGGAAACGGTGTTCCCGCACCCGACGATCAGCGAGACGATGCACGAGGCCGTGCTCGGCGCCTATGGTCGCGCGCTGCACATCTGATCCGAACCGGCGGGGAGCCCTTCCCCGCCGATAGACTGCGGCGGATGCCGCGTGGCGGCAGGCGGATCGTTCCGCCTGCCGCTTTCGCATGCGGCGGTGCTGGTCTAGACCGGGGTTCCTGCCCCTCCGGAGCTCACAGGTCGCGCCCGCCCGATGTCCAGTAGCTTTTCGCGTTCGTCCTTCGGCAGTTCCCGGCGCGGTCGCGCCTTGCAGCGGAAGCCGGTCGGCGCGCGGCGCAAGGCGATCTCGGCGCTGGTCGTGGCCGTGCTGCTCGCGGGCATCACCCTCGCCTTCTTCTGGCCGGGCATCGCCAGCTACGACAGCGTCGTTCAGTATCAACAGGTGCTGGCCGGCGCGTTCGACGACTGGCACCCGCCCGCGATGGCGCGGCTATGGGCGCTGCTGCACGGCCTGGGCTGGCGCGGCCAGGCGCCGATGTTCGTGCTGCAGATCCTGCTCTACTGGGGCGGCCTCGCGCTGTTCGCGGGGGCGCTGGCCCGCCGCGGCCAGTCGCTCGTCGCGCTGGTCGTGCTGCTGCTCGGCTTCTGGCCGCCGCTGCTCGGCTGGCAGGTGGCGGTGCTCAAGGATGCGCAGATGACCGGCGCGCTCGCCGCAGCGGTCGGCGTGGCAAGCTGGTGGCGGCTCGACGACCGGCGGCTGCCGCTCTGGGCGGCGGCGCTGGTGCTGGTGCTGCTCGGTTATGCCACGCTGGTGCGGTTCAACGCCGCCTTCGCCGCCGTCCCGCTGGCCTTCGGCCTGCTCGGTGGCTGGCGCTGGGACCGGCCGCTGTTCCAGGCGGTGCTGGTGCTGGCAGCGATCGCGGCGGTGCTCGGCATGCTCACCCCGATCAACCAGCGGCTGCTGCATGCGCAGCCGAGCGGCGTCGAGCGCTCGCTGCCGCTGTTCGACCTTGCCGGCATCGCGCACCGTGCCGGGCCGCAGGCGGTGCCGCAGGTCCCCGCCCGCCTCTGGCACCGCGCCGAGGCCAAGGGCTGCCTGACGCCGATCCTGTGGGACCCGATCGGCGACCAGAAAGCCTGTGGCTATATCGTCGACACGCTCCAGCGTGCCGCGCCCGGCAAGCAGCTCCGCAACCTCTGGCTGGAGGCGATCGCCACCCACCCGCTCGCCTATGCCGCGCACCGCATCGCGCACTGGAACAGCGAGATGCGGCTGTGGATGCCGGCGACGATGCCCGGCACCGGGCCACTGGGGCGCTCCGAACCCAACAGCCTCGGCCTGCCCTCGCCCGACAAGCGGATCACCGGTTTCCAGAAGCTCGGCTACACGCTGGCGAGCAGCGCGGCGGGCGCGCCGATCCTGTGGTTCGCGATCGCGCTGGGCGTGTTGTTCTGCACCTGGCCCGCGCGCGATGGTGCCGGCAGTGTCGCGGTGACGCTCGCGCTCTCCACCATCCTCACCGAACTGGCCTTCGGGCTGGTCGGAGTCGCGTCGGACTATCGCTACCATTGCTGGGGGATGCTGGCCGCCGGGCTCGCCCTGCTCGCCGCCACCGGCACGCGCCCGGCGCCGCACCGCGTGCTGGTCGCGCTGCTCGGCATCGCGGCCGTGGCAGCCATCGTGGTCGCCGCACGCTGGACCTTGCCGCCGGCACTGCCGCCGCTCTGACATCGCCCCTTTAGTCGGAGTAGAATCCATGGCATGACCTCCCCGATAATATCCAGGGAGGATCCATGCTTCGAAAGACGTTGCTCGCCGGCGCGGCGCTGCTGCTCGCGCCCATGCCCGCACTTGCCCAGGACATCGCGGTCACCGTCGACGCCGCCAAGCCGGGGCCGGTGATCGACCGGCACATCTTCGGCCAGTTCGCCGAGCATCTCGGCAGCGGCATCTATGGCGGCATCTGGGTGGGCAAGGACTCCCCGATCCCGAACACGCGCGGCATCCGCAACGACGTGGTCGCGGCGCTCAGGGCGATTCACGTGCCGGTGGTGCGCTGGCCGGGCGGCTGCTTCGCCGACGAATATCACTGGCGCGACGGCATCGGGCCGCAGAGCCAGCGCCGCAGCAGCGTCAACACCAATTGGGGCGGATCGGGCGAGCCCAACAGTTTCGGCACCGACGAGTTCATGGACTTCGCCAGCCAGGTCGGCGCCGAGGCCTATGTCTCGGTCAATGTCGGCTCGGGCACGATCCAGGAGGCGGCGGACTGGCTCGCCTATATGACCGCCGATCCCTCCACCACCGCCGGCAAGGAGCGCGCCGCCAACGGCCATGCCGCGCCCTACAAGGTGAAGTTCCTCGGCCTCGGCAACGAAAGCTGGGGCTGTGGCGGATCGATGCGCCCCGACGCCTATATCGACCTGATGAAGCGCTTCGCCCGCTTCACCCACAATCTCGATCCCGTGCAGGGCGAGAAGGGTGCCGAGCCGATGCAGCGCATCGCCGTCGGCCCCAACGACAGCGACCCCAGCTATACCGAAGCAGTGATGGCGGCGTGGAAAGGCCATGACTGGGCCTGGAACATCGAGGGCCTGTCGATGCACGCCTATACCACTGGCGGCTGGCCGCCCGCCTATCCCAGCACCGGCTTCGACGAGACCGGCTATGCCAAGCTGGTCAAGGCCGCGCTGGCGATGGACGGGATGATCGCCAAGCATTCGGCGATCATGGACAAGTACGATCCCGACAAGAAGGTGCCGCTGGTCGTCGACGAATGGGGCGTCTGGCTGGCACCGCTGCCGGGCACCAACCCGGGCTTCCTCGCCCAGCAGAACTCGCTGCGCGACGCGATCATCGCCGCGCTGCACCTCAACATCTTCGCGCGCCATGCCGATCGGGTGCGGATGACCAACATCGCGCAGATGATCAACGTGCTCCAGGCGATGATCCTCACCGACAAGGAGAAGATGGTCCTCACCCCGACCTATCACGTCTTCCGCATGTACGTGCCGTTCCAGGATGCGCAGGCGGTGCCGGTGTCGTTCTCCGCCGGAACCTACACCCAGGGCGACGTGACGATGCCGCGCGTCGATGCGATCGCGGCGCGGGGCAAGGACGGCAAGCTGTGGCTGGCGGTGACCAACCTCGATGCGGGCAAGCCGGCGCGCGTGGCGGTGACGTTCGCCGGGGTGGCGGCGAAGAGCGCCACGGGCGAAGTGCTGACGGCGGCGAAAGTCGATGCGGTCAACAGCTTCGCGGCGCCGAACGCGGTGGTGCCGAAGCCGATCCGCGGCACGGTGGCCAAGGGTGCGGTGACGCTGGAGTTGCCGGCCAAGTCGGTCGCGGTGGTGCAGATCGAAGGCTGACGCTTCGGTTCTTTCGCACCCCTCCCGCTTGCGGGAGGGGAAGGGGGAGGGTGTGTGAGGGACGCGGGCGATACCGGTCCAGCAAGAACCTCCACGTCGCACCCTCCCCTAACCCCTCCCGCAGGCGGGAGGGGAATTTATCCGGAGGATTTCAGGTCACAGCAGCTTCACCGTCGCCAGCCCCGCATCCTCAACCTGCGCCAGCGGATTGCGCAGCGGCAGGGTAAAGGGCGCAGCCTCGATCTCGAACGTGTCGCCCACTTCCGTCTTCACGCCGTCGCTGAACGACAGCGTCGCGGTCCCGAAGAAATGCACGTGCACGTCGCCGGGCTGGCGGAACAGGTCGTATTTGAAATGGTGATGCTCGAGATTGCCGAGCGTGTGCGACATGTTGGTCTCGCCCGAGAGGAAGGGCTTCTCCCACAGCGTCGCGCCGTCGCGCACGATCCGGCTGGTCCCGCGCACGTCCTCGGGCGCCGCACCGACCAGCAGCTCGGGCCCGAGCGCTGCCTGGCGCAGCTTGGAATGCGCGAGCCAAAGATAATTGTGCCGCTCGGTCACATGGTCGCTGAACTCGTTGGCGAGGCACAGGCCGAGGCGGAACGGCGTGCCGTCCGGGCCGATCAGATAAATGCCGGCCAGTTCGGGCTCCTCGCCGCCGTCCTGCGCGAAGCCCGGCATTTCGAGCGCGTCGCCCGGGCCGACGAGATGATGGCCATTGCCCTTGTAGAACCATTCCGGCTGCTGGCCGATCGCACCCGCGCCCGGCTTGCCGCCTTCGACGCCTTCGAGAAACATCCGCATCGAATCGGTCTTGTGCTCGGCCGCCGCCGCATCGCGGTGCATCTTGTCGCGCCCCTCGGCCGAGCCGAGATGGGTGAGCCCGGTGCCGGTCAGCACCAGGTGCGCCGCATCGGGATGGTCGATCGGCGCGAGCAGCTGGCCCGCCGCCAGTGCCGCGGCCGGATCGGCATCGCCGTCGCTGCCCGCCGCCGCCACCGCGGCCGCAAGCGACTGCCCCGCTTCGATCGCGTGCAGTGCCAGGCTGCGGACATCGGCGAAACCGCGGACGAAGCGCGCGCCGTTGTCGTCGGCCGCGATCACCCGCCGCTGCCCGTCGGCTCCTCGAAACTGCATCAGCCGCAACGCCATCGAACCACTCCTTGTCTCGGTTTAGTCGGACTTATTCGCGTCCGTCCCACTTGGCAATCGGGCATTGTTTGCCCGACGGCCCCGCTTCGCGCTACACCCTGTCGCATGCAGGAGAGCGAGCGGATGGCATTGGACGATCAGGTGGATGGGGTGGACGAGGCGGGCGTGCAGCCGATTACCCGCACCCCCAAGGGTTCCGGCCGCCGCCTGCGCGGAGCAATCGCGCATTATCTCGGCACCCAGATCGTCTCCGGCGCGATCGCGCCCGGCGAGAAGCTGACCGGGGAGGTCGCCAATGCCGAGGCGCTCGACGTGTCGCGCAGCGCCTATCGCGAGGCGGTGCAGGTGCTCACCGCCAAGGGGCTGGTCGAGAGCCGTCCCAAGGCCGGCACCCGGGTGTTGCCGCGCAGCCGCTGGAACATGCTCGATCCGCAGGTGCTCGCCTGGGCCTTTTCCGGCGAGCCCGACACCGATTTCGTCCGCGACCTGTTCGAGCTGCGCGCGGTGGTCGAGCCCGCCGCCGCCCGCCTCGCCGCCGAGCGCCGCGACCGCGACGACGTCAAGGCGATGCGTGACGCGCTGGCCAAGATGCGCCGGCACACGCTGGCGACCGATGCCGGCCGCGCGGCGGACCGCGATTTCCATGACGCGCTGCTCGAGGCGACGCACAACAACGCACTGGTCGCGCTGAGCGCCAGCATCGGCGCGGCGGTGAGCTGGACGACCAAGTACAAGCAGCGCGCCCGCGCGCTGCCGCGGGATCCGGTGCCCGATCATATCAAGGTGTTCGACGCGATCGCCGCAGGGGATGCGGATGCGGCGGCGGCGGCGATGCGGACGCTGGTGGACCTCGCGCTGGAAGATACGCGCCTGTCGATGTGAGGGGGCCCCCTCCACCACCGCCTTCGGCGGCGGTCCCCCTCCCCCGCTTCGCGGGAGAGGAAATGCTATTGCAGTTCCTCATCGCCAGCGTTTCCTCCCTCGGAGCGTAGCTCCGGGGGAGGGGGACCGCGCCGCGCCAGCGGCGTGGTGGAGGGGGAATGCCGCATACGAAAAGGGCGCCGCCCGTGGCGACGCCCCCCCCTCCACCGCCGCCTGCGGCGGCGGTCCCCCTCCCCCGCTTGCGCGAGCGAGGAAATGCTCCTCAATCCTCGATCGCGTTGGTCGGCTTGCTGCCCCACACCGCGTAGAACAGGATGTACAGCTCGCAGACCGCGGTCAGCAGGAACGAGTGCTGCAGGCCATAGGTATCGGCCAGCCAGCCCTGCACTGCCACCAGCGCACCGCCGGCGATCGCCATGATCAGCAGGCCCGAGCCTTCCTCGGTCAGCGGGCCGAGGCCCTTGATGCCGAGCGTGAAGATCGTCGGGAACATGATCGAGTGGAACAGGCCCACCAGGATCAGCGACCACATCGCCACTTCGCCCTGGGTGAACACGGTCACCATCATCACCACGAACGCGCCGATCGAGAAGGCGGCGAGCACGATACCCGCATCCACCTTCTGCATGATCGCCGAACCGACGAAGCGGCCGACCATCATACCGCCCCACAACAGCGTGAGATAGCGGCCCGCCTGCTCGGTCGTCATGTTGCCGATCTCGGGACGGCTGACGAAGTTCACGAACAGGTTGCCGACGCCGATTTCGGCGATCAGGTAGATGAAGATCGCGCCGATGCCGAACACCAGGTTGCGGTGGTTCCACAGGCTATGATGCTTGCGGTCCTCCTTGGCGACGCGGCTGGTCGCCGAGCCCATCGCCGGCAGCGGGAAGCGTGCGATCACGATCGCCAGCACCAGCAGCACTACGGCGACCAGCACGTACGGCAGGATCACGGCATGCGCGTCGGCCAGGCGCTCGGCCTGGGTCAGCGTCGCACCGGCATGCGCGGTGCCGCCCTTGGAGCGACCGAGGATCAGATAGGCGCCGAACAGCGGCGCGAGCATCGTGCCGGCCGAGTTCATCGCCTGCACCAGGTTGAGCCGCGACGAGGCGGTTTCGGACGGACCGATCACGGCGACATAGGGATTGGCCGCGACCTGCAGCAGCGTGATGCCGCTGGCGATCACGAACAGCATGAACAGGGTGACGCCATAGGAGGGCAGGCTCGCAGCGAGCGTCATGCCGAGCGCACCCGCCGCCATGATCAGCAGGCCGACGACCAGCGACTTCTGATAACCGATCCGCTCGATCAGCTTGGCCGAGGGGATCGAGGCGAAGAAATAGGCAATGAACCAGACGCTCTCGATCAGCGCCGCCTGGAAATAGCTGAGTTCGAACACGCTGCGCAGATGCGGCAGCAGCGTGCCGTTGATCACGGTGATGAAGCCCCACATGAAGAACAGCGTGGCCAGCAGGGCCAGCGCGCGTCCATAGTTGGTGGGAGAGGCTTGCCCGGCCCCCGCCGGAGCAGCCTTTGACGTTGGCACGACCGCCATGCTGGAATGATCCTCTCGTTTTTTGCCACGGGGAGACGCGGCGGGGTTGCTCTTCGCTTTCTAGTCGGAGTATTCACCCAGACGTCCAGCGTCAACGGCCGCGTCGCCGCTTGCAGCAGCGATAACCGATAGGGAGAGGTTTTGCATGAATTATCTTATCAAGGGAGCGCTGCTCGCCACCGCGATGATTCCGCTGTCCGCACATGCTGGCGAAGCGACCCGCGCCGCCTTCGGCACCACCGCCGACGGGCAGAAGGTGGAGGCGATCACCCTCACCAACGGCCATGGCATGCGCGCCACGATCCTCAGCTATGGCGCGATCCTCCAGTCGCTGTCGGCGCCGGACCGCAACGGCAAGTCCGAAGACGTGACGCTCGGCTATAACGACATGAAGGGCTATCTGGTCGCCCCGAACTATTTCGGCGCCACCGTCGGCCGCTATGCCAACCGCATCAAGGGCGGCACGTTCAGCATCGACGGCAAGACCTACACCCTCGCCAAGAACAACGGCCCCAACGCGCTGCACGGCGGGTTGAAGGGCTTCGACAAGCGGCTCTGGACGGTAGAGAAGGTGACCAGCGGGGAGAGCGCCAGCGTCACCCTGCGCTACGTCGCCGCCGATGGCGAAGAGGGCTATCCGGGCCAGCTCACCGTCACCGCCACCTATGCGCTGAACGAGAAGAACGAGCTGTCGGTCGACTATACCGCGACCACGACCAAGCCGACCATCGTCAACATCACCAACCACAGCTTCTTCAACCTCGCCGGTGAAGCCTCGCAGCGCTCGATCTACGACCATGTCGTGACGATCCCCGCCGAGACCACGACCCCGGTCGACAAGACGTTGATCCCGACCGGTCAGCTGCGTCCGGTCGAAGGCACGCCGTTCGATTTCCGCAAGCCGACCGTGATCGGTTCCCGGATTCGGGACGGCCGCGACCCGCAGATCGTGTTCGGCCAGGGCTATGACGAGAATTTCGTGATCGCCAAGGCGCCCTCCGCCCAGCCGGTGCTCCATGCCCGCGTCGAGGATCCGTCGAGCGGCCGGGTGATGGAGATTCTGTCCAACCAGCCGGGCGTGCAATTCTATACCGGCAACTTCCTCGACGGCACCGCGATCGGCAAGTCGAACCACGCTTATCGCCAGGGCGACGCGCTCGCTCTCGAACCCCAGGTCTTCCCGGACACCCCGAACCAGCCGGCGCTCGGCTCGGCCCGGCTGAATCCGGGGCAGACGTACCGCAATCTGATCGTCTATCGCTTCTCGACCACCAACTGACCTCCCCTCCCGCAAGGCTTTTCCGATGACCGATACTGCCCCCAAGCTGCGCAGCCGCGCCTGGTTCGACAATCCCGATAACGTTGACATGACGGCGCTCTATCTCGAGCGCTATCTCAACTACGGGCTGAGCCTGGAGGAACTGCGCTCGGGCAAGCCGATCATCGGGATCGCCCAGACGGGATCGGACCTCAGCCCCTGCAACCGCCACCACCTCGTGCTCGCCGAGCGCATCCGCGAAGGCATCCGCGAGGCGGGCGGCATCGCGATCGAGTTCCCGGTCCATCCGATCCAGGAAACCGGCAAGCGTCCGACCGCGGGCCTCGATCGCAACCTCGCCTATCTCGGCCTGGTGGAGTTGCTCTACGGCTATCCGATCGACGGCGTGGTGCTCACCACCGGCTGCGACAAGACCACGCCGGCCTGCCTGATGGCGGCGGCGACGGTGAACATCCCGGCGATCGCGCTCTCGGTCGGGCCGATGCTCAACGGCTGGCACCGCGGCGAGCGCACCGGCTCCGGCACGATCGTGTGGAAGGCACGCGAACTGCTCGCGGCGGGCGAAATCGACGACGAGGGCTTTATCCGCCTGGTCAGCTCCTCGGCCCCGTCGACCGGCTATTGCAACACGATGGGCACGGCGACGACGATGAACAGTCTCGCCGAGGCGCTGGGCATGATGCTGCCGGGCTCGGCCGCGATCCCCGCCCCCTATCGTGACCGTCAGGAAGTCGCCTATCGCACCGGCAAGCGCATCGTCGACATGGTGGCGGAGGACCTCAAGCCTTCGGACATCCTGACTCGCGAGGCGTTCCTCAACGCGATCGTCGTCAACTCGGCGATCGGCGGCTCGACCAACGCGCCGATCCACCTCGCCGCGATTGCCCGCCATGTCGGCGCCGAGCTGTCGATCGACGACTGGCAGACCCACGGCCACAAGGTGCCGCTGCTGGTGAACCTGCAGCCCGCCGGCGAATATCTCGGCGAGGACTATTACCGCGCCGGCGGCGTGCCCGCGGTGGTCGCCCAGCTGATGCAGCAGGGCCTGATCCACGAGAATGCGATCACCGCCAACGGCAAGACGATCGGCGACAATTGCCGCAATGCGACGATCGAGGACGACAAGGTCATCCGCAGCTTCGACCAGCCGCTGGTCGAAGAGGCCGGCTTCATCGTGCTGCGCGGCAATCTGTTCGACGCGGCGATCATGAAGACCAGCGTGATCGGCCCCGAATTCCGCGACCGCTACCTCTCCAACCCCGAGGATCCCGAGGCGTTCGAAGGCCCGGTCGTGGTGTTTGACGGCCCCGAGGATTACCACCACCGCATCGACGATCCCGCCACCGGCATCACCCCGGACACGCTGCTGGTGATGCGCGGCGCCGGCCCGATCGGCTATCCGGGCGCGGCCGAAGTGGTGAACATGCGCGCGCCCGCACACCTGATCCGCGAAGGCGTGCATGCGCTGCCGTGCATCGGCGACGGCCGCCAGTCGGGCACCTCGGCGTCGCCCTCGATCCTCAACGCCTCGCCCGAGGCGGCGGCGATGGGCGGCCTGGCGCTGCTCAAGACCGGTGACCGGGTGCGGATCGACCTCAAGCGCGGCACCGCCGACGTGCTGATCCCGGCCGAGGAGCTTGGCGAGCGCCGCCGCGTGCTGGCCGAGGCGGGCGGCTATGCCTATCCGGCCTCGCAGACGCCGTGGCAGGCGATCCAGCGCGCCGTGGTCGGCCAGATGAACACCGGCGCGATCCTGGAGGGCGCCGAGCAGTTCCAGCGCATCGCCCAGACCCACGGCGTCCCGCGCGACAACCACTAAGGCCTCCACGATCCTCCCCCGCCAGGCAGGGCTATCGCATTTGGCAAATTTGCTCCGTCATCCCGGCGAAAGCCGGGATCCATTGCCCTCGACGCGGGGGGAAAGAACCGCCATTTCAGCGCGAATGGATCCCGGCTTCCGCCGGGATGACGATTGTTTTGGACGTGCCGTCGTCGCGAGGTTCCAAATGCGATTGCCCTGCCCCGCCAGGGGGGAGGATATGGCGGGCGAAAAATACGTCGTCATCCCCGCGAAGGCGGGGATCCATTGGCGCTGATGCCGAGGCTTCTTTCCCCCGCGCACAGGCAAATGGATTCCCGACTTCGCGGGCATGACGACGACTTTTAGCGATGCCGACTGGAGTTCTCCGCATGTCCCCGCTCACCCACCGCCTCGCCCAGCCAGAGGATCTGGACGCGCTGCGGGCGGTGATGGGCCGCGCGATCGCGCAGCTCCAGCACGGCTTCCTCACCCCTGCGCAGGTCGCCGCCAGCCACCAGGTGATGGGCCTCGATACCCAGCTGATCGCCGACCAGACCTATTTCCTCGTCGAGGATGCGACAGGGACGATCGCCGGCTGCGGCGGCTGGTCGTTTCGCGCGACCCTCTATGGCGGAGACGCCAGCATCGTCGCGCGCGAACCCCAGCGCCTCGATCCCGCCCGGGATGCGGCCAAGATCCGGGCGATGTACACCGATCCCGCTTTCATTCGCCGCGGCATCGGCCGCCGCGTGCTCGGCCTGTGCGAAGAGGCGGCCCGCGATGCCGGTTTTGCCCGCGCCGAGATGATGGCGACCATGGCCGGCGTGCCGCTGTACGAAGCCTGCGGCTACCGCCAGATCGAGCCCGTGCTCTCCGCGCCGATCGCCGGGGTCCGCGTGCCGCTGGTGCGCATGGAGAAGCTGCTCCGCTCGGCATGACCCCGTTGCCTTCCGGTCTCGCCTCGCTTAGCCAGGGGCGGCACTCAGGAGGTCTCGACATGGTCCAGCGTCCCCGCTGAAGCGGCACCCGTAGCGCGAGCGGAGCAATTCCAGCGCCCCCGGACTCTGGTTTCGAGATCAACATGCAACGTCTGAACAACAAGATCTGCGTCGTCACCGGCGCAGCCCGCGGCATCGGCCGCGCCATCGCAGCGCGCTTCGTCCAAGAGGGCGCCATCGTCGTGCTCACCGATGTGGATGCCGAGGCGGGCGCCGCTGCTGCCGCCGCGCTCGGCTGCCGGTTCGAACGGCTCGACGTGGCGGTCGAAGCGGATTGGATCCGCCTCGCCACCCGCATCCCCACTGCAGACGTCGTCGTCAACAATGCCGGCGTCACCGGGTTCGAAAGCGGCATGGTGTCGCACGACCCCGAACACGCCACGCTCGAGGACTGGCGCGCCGTCCACCGCATCAACCTGGACGGCACGTTCCTCGGCTGCCGCTATGCGATCGGCGCGATGAAGGCGGCGGGCGCCGGCTCGATCATCAACATGTCCTCGCGTTCGGGCATGGTCGGCATTCCCGGCGCGGCCGCCTATGCGTCGTCCAAGGCGGCAATCCGCAACCACAGCAAGACGGTAGCGCTCTACTGCGCGCAGCAGGGGTGGAAGATCCGCTGCAACAGCATCCATCCGGCAGCGATCCTCACGCCGATGTGGGAGCCGATGCTGGGCGATGGACCGGACCGGGAAGCACGCATGGCGGCGCTGGTCGCCGACACGCCGCTCCGCCGCTTCGGGCTGCCGGAGGAGGTCGCGGCGATCGCCGCGATGCTTGCCTCGGACGAGGCCGCCTATATCACCGGCACCGAACTGCAGGTCGATGGCGGACTGCTCGCGGGATCGGCGGCGGCGCCCGGCTGAGGCTTGCCATGCTCGCCGGGATCGGCGATCCCCTGCCCCGCGCCGCACCCGCGGCAGGGGAGACGCACCCGATGACGACGCCTTTCTCGCTGGTCGACGTGTTCCACGACGGCCCGTTCACCGGCAATCCGCTCGCCGTCGTGCACGGCGGTGGCGATCTCGACACCGCGACGATGCAGGCGATCACCCGCTGGTTCAATCTGAGCGAGACGGTGTTCCTGCTGCCGCCGAGCGCGCCCGGCGCGGACTATCATGCCCGCATCTTCACGCTCGACCGGGAGCTTCCCTTTGCCGGCCACCCGACGCTCGGCGCGGCCCATGCCTGGCTGGCGGCGGGGGGCGCGCCTGCCGCGGCGGACCGGATCGTCCAGCAATGCGGCGCCGGGCTGATCCCGATCCGCCGCGACGCGGATCGGCTCGCCTTCGCGGCCCCGCCCTTGCTGCGGAGCGGCCCGGTGGATGCGGAGACGCGTGCGATGCTCGCCCAGGCGCTGCGGATCGATCCCGCGGCCATCGTCGATGCCGCCTGGGCCGACAACGGCCCCGGCTGGATCGCCGTACTGCTCGACTCGGCCGATGCGGTGCTGGCGGTGGAGCCGGTGCGGCACTGGGACGACCGGCTGGAGGTCGGGCTGATCGGCGCGCATCCGGCCGGCAGCGCGGTCGCCTGGGAGATCCGGACGATCTTCACCGGTGCGTTCGGTGCGGTGATCGAGGATCCCGTGACAGGCAGCTTCAACGCCTCGGCGGCGCAGTGGCTGCGGGAGAGCGGCCGCGTCACCGGCGGCTATGTCGCTGCGCAGGGTACCCGGCTTGGCCGGCGCGGGCGCATCTTCGTCGACTATGCCGCCGACGGCCAGGCCTGGATCGGCGGCCGCAGCATGACGATCGCCGAGGGCACGCTACCCGGGCTCAGCGCCCTCGCCTGACCAGCCGCGCGACCAGCGTCGTCGCGGTCAACTGGCCGGTGACGCTGGCGCTGGTGATGAACATGTCCGGAATCGCCGAGATCGCGATATAGAGCGGGATCATCGCCAGCGGTGCGCCGAGGATCTGCATGCCCGGCGCATCGCAGGCATAGAGGATCGCCGCTCCGGGCAGCCCCGGCGTCGCGATGCCGGCGATGACCGCCGACAGGCCTGCGAGCACCCATTGCACCGGCGAGGCGTGGACGCCCGCCGCATGCGCCGCCAGAAACACCTCGATCACCGTCACCCCGGTCGTCGCGAGCCGGAACGTCGAGATGGCGAGAGGCAGCGTGGTGCCGGCAACTTCCTGCGGCAGCTGCAGGCCGTTCAGCGCGACGTCCATCGAGACCGGCGCAGTCGCCATCGACGAGCAGGTGCCCGCCGCCGTTGCCTGGGCGGGGACGATCCCGCGTGCGAACCGACCGAGCGGCATCGCGCGCAGGCCGAGCACCAGCAGGTAGCACATCCCGATCGCGGCGAGGCAGAACAGGATCTCCGCCGCCACGTCGCGGGCCAGCACGCCGGCGACGCTGGCCCCTGCCGCCCGTCCTGCCCCAAGCGCCAGCACGAAGATGCCGATCGGCGCCGCGAGCAGGATCCAGTCGACGATCCGCGTCATCGCCCGCGCCAGCTCGTCGAAGACCGCGGCAAGGCCGTTGGCGCCGGTGCGCGCGATCGCCACGCCCAGCAGCACCGCGAACACCACCAGCGGCAGCATCTCGCCATTGGCTGCGGCGGCGATCGGGTTTTCGGGCAGCACGGCGAGGATCTGTTCCGACGCGGTCGGCACATGCGGCACCGCCGGCGGACCGGCGGGCAGCAGTCCGGCCAGCGGCTCGGGCCCGAGCGGGAACAGCCAGAGCACGATCTCCAGCGACGCCCAGGCCAGCAGCGCCGCCAGCACCAGCATCGGCAGGAAGACGGCAAAGCTGGTCGCCAGCACCCGCCCGCCCTGGCCGTGCCGCACCGCGTTGACGATCCCGCTCACCACCAGTGCGAACACCAGCGGCACCAGCGTCATGGTCAGTGCGCGAATCCAGAAGGCACCGATCGGCGACAGGGCGTCGATCCACGGCACGAGAAAGGCGCCTGCCGGCCAGCGCGCGGAAAAGCCCAGCGCCACGCCTGCCAGCAACGCGCCGAGCACCAGGATCGTCTTGCCCATTCCCGTCCCCAAATCTGCAGATCCCCGCATCGTCAATGCGCGGCGCGGGCGCCAGCATTATTTTCGCGGGACAGACTCTCAGGCCAGGCGCGGCTTCGGACGCGCGATCATGTCGGCCAGCGCGGAGGCACCGCCGACCACGACATGCGCGGCCAGCATCAGCGTCGCGACGAACAGCACCGCGCCGGCCAGCCCTGCCGCGTCGCCGAGCAGCGCGACGATCAGCGGCGCGAGCAATGCCTCGCGGGCGGGCACGAACGGCAGCCGCGACAGCATCATCCGCAGCGTGCCGACCAGGAACAGCGCGGCGGTGGGCACCGCGGGCAGCAGCAGCTTCCACAGCAAAGCGGTCAGCCCGAGGCTCAGCAGGATGCGGGCGATGTGGATGCCGATCGTCACCATCAACTGGCGCGGCGGCAGCGCAAAGACCATGCGACGGAAGAAGAAGATCGCCAGCGACGACAGCACGATCGTCGCCGTCGAGATCAGCAGCGTGGTGAACAACGTGCCCTTGGCAAGGCCGTGGACGATCGGCGCGTGCAGTACCAGCATCGCCAGCGTGACGAGGTTGCCGGCCAGCGCCGAGGTGACCGCCACGTCGCGCAGCGTCTCGAACGGTCGCCCGCCCGCGCCCAGCGTCCGCCGCGCCCAGACATAGAGCTGCGCATCGCCTGAATAGCCGAGCACCACTTCGTTGGCCGCCTGCTTGCGCAGCAGCGCCGGGAAGGCAGCGGCACCCACGCCCCAGATGCGCCGCAGGATCAGCCAGTCCATGAACGGTGCCAGCGCATAGGTGACGGCGAAGCACAGCCAGAACAGCGGGTTGGTCGGCGTCTGGGTCAGCACGGTGAAGTCGAGGCCGTCGAGCTGCCAGAACACCGCCACCAGGATCACCGCCGAAAAGGCGAGCCCGACGACGGCGAGCACCCGCTCGCGGGTGGTAGCGGAAAGCGACGCATAGCCAGTGCGCGCCGCCCGTACGAGAGACATCATGCGTGGGCCTCTTGCTCCAATCGGACCGGCTGGCCCGGAGTGCGCGCCGCCGCCGCTTCGACGAACAGCGCGAGATAGTCCTGTGCCGAGCGCTCGATCGTGAAGCGCCGCAGCGACGCGAGCAGCGCTTCCCGCTCCGGCGCGGCGCACGGCGCGGTGCGGATCGCCGCCGCCAGCAGCGCGGCATCCTGCGGCACGATCGCACCGAACCGCCCTTGGCCGAGCAGGCTGCGCAGCCCCGCGCCGCAATCGGTCGCCACCACCGCAAGGCCCGCCGCCAGCGCCTCGATCACCACCGCGGGAACGCCTTCGTAGCGCGACGACAGCAGCAGCACGTCATAGCCGGGAAGTTGCGCCGGCGCGTCGGCGACATGCCCTGCGAACCACACCCGGTCGCCAATCCCGAGCGACCGGGCGAGCGCCTCGAGCGCGGCGCGTTCAGGGCCGTCGCCGAAGATGGTCAACGTCTCGCCCGGCTGCACTGCCTGGGCGAAGGCGCGCAGCATCAGCGCGAAATGCTTCTGGCCGACCAGCCGCCCGATCGCAACGAAGCGCCGCGGCCCCGCGCCGCGCTCGGCCCGGACGGGCAGCAGCTGGGTCGCGTCGATCGCCGGGTCGTGCACCACCTCGCTGCGGCGCGCCATCACCGGCGGCAGCTCGGGCAGCATCGATTCGTCCATCACCACCCAGCGCCGCGCACAGCGCGCCTGGATGCGCAGCCACAGCCGCCAGAAGAACCGCGCGACCGGGTTCAGATCGCACCGCGCCAGATCGTTGCTGACCTTGACGACGATCGGCGGACAGCGACGCCCGAGCAGCAGCGTCATCGCCACCGCGACGATCGTGTAGGTCGAGCCCGCGACGAACAGGACGTCGGGGCGCTGCCGGCGGATCATGCCGGGCAGCGTGAGGATCATCCACAAAGTTTCCCAGCCGGCCTGGCTGCGGCGCGGCTGGCGCGGCATCGCATAGGCGATGTCGGCAAACTCGTCGCGCATCGCGCCATCGTCGCGGCCCAGGAAAAGCGGCGCATCCACGCCCATCGCGCGCCAATGCCGGACAAGCCGCAAGGCAACGCGCTCGACGCCGCCCGGCGCAAAGCTGTGCAGGAAGGTGAGAACGCGAATGCGTCCGTTGTTGGACTTTGGCGACACTCGCAGATCCCCTGTCATCGTTGCGATATCGTGCCGCTCTTCTGCCTGCCGTTCTTCGACTTTACCACTAAGGAGCGCCCCATATGCTCCAAAAGCGGTTAGCGACCGGCCGGACTATCTTGCGACGTAGATAACCATGGGTAAGACGATGCCGATCGCCACGACCCACACCGGCCCTGCACAAATTTTTCCGCGGTGGAACCCTTCGCTCCAGATGCGGGAACGGGCCCAGCCCTTGCCGATCCCATCGCACGCGCTGCTGTGAAGTTACGCGCTGAGCAACAAAAAAGCCCGCCGACGCGGTGCGTTGGCGGGCCTCTTTGATGGTGGGCGCGGCAAGGATTGAACTTGCGACCCCTGCGATGTCAACACAGTGCTCTACCACTGAGCTACGCGCCCGAAACTCGGGAAGCGCGCCTTTAGCGAGGGTCCGCCCCCCGCGCAAGCGCCAATTTCAATTTTGTCCCACATTCTCCGATTCGAACATCCGGTCGACCTCCAGCACCAGGTCGCGCAGGTGGAACGGCTTGGAAAGCACGCGCGCCTGCGGGACCTGCTTGCCGGCACGCAGGGTCACTGCGGCGAAGCCGGTGATGAACATCACCCGCATCTCCGGCGCGATCTCCGCCGCGCGCTGGGCGAGCTCGATCCCGTCCATCTCGGGCATCACGATATCGGTGAGCAGCAGGTCGAATCGCTCGGTCTCGAGCAGCGGCACCGCCGCGGTGCCGCGGTCGACAGCGCTGACGGCATAGCCCGAGCGTTCGAGCGCCCTGGTGAGGTATTCGCGCATCACGCGGTCGTCCTCGGCCAGCAGAATCCGGATCATCTTCACCCCACTCGGTATCAACCGCCATGCCCCTTATGAGCCAAGCCCTTAAGATTTTCCAGCGCGAGACCGCGCCGCGAATTGCCCCCCTGCCCGACCACGCCTAGATTTGGCCCGTGACTCGCACCGCCAGCTTCGAACGCCACGGCCCGGTGCCACCGGCAAGCCCCGTGGTGCTTTCCGCGCCGCATGGCGGCCGCGACTATCCTGACGCGCTTGTAGAGGCGTTGCGGGTACCGCCCCAGGCGCTGCGGGCGCTCGAGGATCGCCATGTCGACATGCTGGCACGGGACGCCCGGCGGGACGAGACGCTGCTGCTCGCCACCCGCGCCCGCGCCTGGATCGACCTCAACCGCGCCGAGCATGAGCGCGATCCGCAGATCGACGACGGCGCGCATCTGCTCGGCCGCCCCTTGTCCACCAAGGTGCGCAGCGGCCTGGGGCTGGTGCCGCGGCGGGTGGGCACGCTGGGCCAGCTGTGGCGGGGACGCTTCGCCGCCGACGATATTGCCGCGCGCATCCATGCCGATCACCGTCCCTACCATCTGGCGCTCGGCGAGGCGCTGGCAGCGGCGCGCGCGCGATTCGGCGTGGCGGTGCTGCTCGACATCCATTCGATGCCGCCGCTGGGCGCTCCGGAGAGCGCGCCCCGGCTGGTGGTCGGCGACCGCTTCGGCCGATCGGCGGCGGCGCGGTTCGGCGCGCGCGTCGAGGCGGTGGCGCGGCTGCACGGCATCGCCGTCGCCGCCAACACGCCCTATGCCGGCGGCCATATCCTCGATCGGCACGGCGATCCGCGCCGCGGCGTGCATGCGCTGCAGCTGGAATTCGATCGCTCGCTCTATCTGGACGCTGCGCTGGACGCGCCCGGGCCGGGCGCCCCCGCCATCACCGCGCTGCTCCGCGCGATCATTGATGCGATCACCGACGAGGCACTGCCCAGCGCGCTCGCCGCCGAATGAACCGCACATAAAAAACCACCTCGTGGTTACCCACGAGGTGGCCAAGGTTCAGGGAGGAGACACGCCCGAAGGCGCGTCGCACGGCATCGCGAAAGGGGGGACACGAGCCGTACCTACAAGATATAGAGCGCCGGCGATCGAGTTCAAGGCGACTCATCGCAGAAGTTCGTCGATTGAACGGCGGGGTGGTTCTTGCGGGCCTCTGGGGCCGGGAGATTGGCCGACGGTCGCGGACAAAACTTAAGCCCCTCCTCCTTGGA
>NZ_BCTR01000041.1 GCF_002091475.1 Sphingomonas azotifigens NBRC 15497 | reverse complement strand
GCCGTCAAGGGGGAGGATCGTTGGATCACTTGCAGCTGTCGCCCACGCCGGCATCGATATCCAGGCAGCGGCCGTCGATCTCGACCGGCACCGGCACCTTGATCAGCGCGGCCAGCGTCGGGGCGATGTCGACCGTCTCCACCGACAGCGGCTGTTCGAAGCCGGTCATGCCCTTGCGCCAGAACAGGATCGGCACGCGGCGGTCATAGTCCCAGAAGCTGCCATGGGTCGCGACATTGCCGATCGATGGATCGAGGATTGGCGTGACGCGCGGCTTGAGCGCCACCACCAGGTCGCCCGAATGCTCCGGGTTGTACGAGGCGCGGGCGCGCTCGATCAGGCTCCAGGTCTCGGGCGGGGTATGGACAATCGGCGTCGCCTCGATCTGGGCGCGGGTGAACACCGCCTGCACCTGCGGATTGGCCGCGTAGAGCTTCACCGCCTCCGCGAGCACCGCGGCGCGCTTCGCCTGCGGCACCGCGGGCGAGACGTAGACATCGCCGCCCGGGCCGCCGACCAGCACCTGGCCGGTCAGCCCCAGCTTGCCCGCCAGCGCGCGGCTGATGTTGGTGGTGGTCACCTCGGCGGTGATCCGCTGCTCCGTCGGCGCGCCATGCTCGCGGTGGCGCTCGGGCAGGTCGTGGCCACCATGGTCGGCGGTCAGCACCACCTGATAGTCGACGCCCGTACGATCCAGCGCATCGAACAGCCGGCCCAGCGTCTGGTCGAGCGAGAAGAGCTGCAGGCACATCTCGCTGCCTTCGGTGCCATAGGTGTGGCCGACATAATCGGTTGCCGAAGCGCCGAGGATCAGCAGGTCGGTATGGCCCTGCTGGCCGAGCTTCATGTCGGTCGCGAGCTTGGCGCCGAGCGCCAGCACCGCATCGTCGAACTCGGGCGAGATGCGGAACGCCCGGGCATCGCCCGCCGCACGCGCGAAGCGGCCGTCGCCGACGGTCTTTGTCGCGCTGACCGGGATCGCACGGCTGCGCGCCTTGCAGAAGCCGGGCAGATCGAGCGCCGGCTGTGCCTCGGCGATGCGCGCGGTGGTCGCCGCGTTGATCCTGGTGACGGCGTCGGGCGCAGTGCGGCCGGCATAGGACACGAACGCCTTGCCGTCCCACCACCAGAGTTCGTCGACCTTGTGGCCGCCCATCATCACCGCCGCGCGGTCCTTGCCGGCGACCGAAACGACGCGCGACTGCGGGTCTGCCTGCTTCATCCACTCGCCCAGCGTCGGCACCTTCAGATGCTTGTCGGACACGGTGTAGTGGTTCGAATCCGTGCCCGGCACGGTCTCGTCCTCGGCGCAATAGACGGTCTTGTCGGCGCGCGGGGCGGCAAAATCGGTCCAGTCATTGGCGATGATGCCGGTGCGCGAGGGATGATCGCCGGAGAGGATGGTCGAGTGCCCCGGGCAGGTCTCGGTCGCGGCATGGCTCTGATAGCCCGCCGGGAACACCGCACCGGTCATCAGCCGCGCGAAGCCGCTGCTGAACTGCGCGCGATATTCGGCGAAGAGATCGGCCGAGAACTGGTCGACCGAGATCACCACCACCAGCGTGGGCGGCGTCGCCGGCAGCGCCGCGGCGGGCGCGTTCTGCTGGGCAAGGGCGGGGGTGGCGGCCAGCGCGAGAGCGGCGGCAAGGGGGGCAAGCAGTTTCATCGGGGCCGGCTCCGGGCACGGAAGGTTGGACGCACCCAGCTATTGTCGAACGCGGCGAACTGGGCAAGGACGGCGCCATGGCCCAGCTTCGTTTCGCTTTGATGTCGCTCCTGCTGCTCCTGGTGACCGGCATGCCGGCGATCGCCCAGGGGTTCGCCAAGGGCCCACATGTCCGCAGCGAACTGGTGGCGGAGACGGCGAGCCCCAGGGCGGGGAGCGACGTCACGCTGGCGCTGGTCTCCACCCCTGACCCGAAATGGCACGCCTATTGGCAGAATCCGGGCGACGCCGGCCTGCCCGCCGAGGCCCACTGGACCCTGCCTGCCGGCCTGCGCGCGGACGACTTCCGCTATCCGGTGCCGCAGCGGCTGCTGGTCGCCGGGCTGATGAACTATGTCTACGAGGGCACCTTCGTCCGGCTGACGACCTTGCACGTGCCGTCGGATGCCAAGGGCACGCTGCCGATCAAGCTGAAGCTCGACTATCTCGTCTGCACCGACACGCTGTGCGTGCCCGAAAAGGCCGAGTTGGAGACGCGCGTGACGATCGGCGACGGCACGATTGATCCAGCCACGCGCATGAAGTTCGATGGCTGGCGGGCGAAGCTGCCCAAGCCGCTGAGCACCCCCGCCAGCTTCCAGGCCGAGGGCGGCACGCTGCGGCTGGCCGTCCCCTATCCGGCCGGCGCGGCGGCGAAGGACGTGTACTTCTACCCGCTGACCGCCAATGCGCTCGACTATGCCGCGCCGCAGCGCGTCGCCCGCGACGGCGACCGGCTGGTTATCGAGACCAAGGCGCGCACCGCCCCGACCGCACTGGAAGGCGTGCTGGCGATCGACGGCCAGGGACTGACGGTCACCGCTAAGCCCGGCACCGTGCCCGCACCCAAGCCCGCCAGCACCGCCACGCCGTGGCTGGCGGCGATCGGCGCGTTCTTCGCGGCGGTGCTGGGCGGGCTGATCCTCAACGTGATGCCGTGCGTCTTCCCGATCCTCAGCCTCAAGGCGCTGAGCCTCGCCAAGGCGAACCACGATGCCGGCAACCCGCGCGCCGAGGCGCTCGCCTATACCGCGGGCGTGGTGCTGGTGTGCCTGGCGCTGGGCGGCCTGCTGCTGGGGCTGCGCGCGGCGGGCGCGACGGTCGGCTGGGCGTTCCAGCTGCAGGATCCGCGCGTGATCCTGGTGCTGCTGCTGCTCGTCGCGGCGATCGCGTTCAACCTCGCCGGGCTGTTCGAGATCGGCACGCCCGCCTTCGTCAACCGTGCGGCGAGCAAGGGCCATGGCGGCGCCTTCGCGACCGGCGCGCTCGCCGCGTTCATCGCCACCCCCTGCACCGGGCCGTTCATGGCCTCGGCACTCGGCGCGGCACTCGTCCTGCCCTGGTTCGCGGGGCTCGCGATCTTCGGTGGACTCGGGCTCGGCATCGCCCTGCCCTTCCTGCTGCTCGGCTTCGTCCCGGCCTTCCGGCGTGCGCTGCCCAGGCCGGGCGCATGGATGGCGACGATGCGCCACATCCTGTCGATCCCGATGTTCCTCACCGCACTGGCGCTTGCCTGGGTGCTCGGCAAGCAGGCGGGCGTCGACGGCATGACCATCGGCCTGGGCGCGACGCTGCTCGCCATGCTCGGCCTGTGGTGGGCGGGTGCGCGGCAGGCCAAGGGGCGGCCCCGCGCCTGGCTGCCCGCCGTGCCGCTGCTGCTGGTGGCGCTGGTTGGCGCCGCGCTGGTCCACCCCGCCCCCGCAGGTCCGGTTGCCGCGGCCGGAAATGCCGAGCCGTTCAGCGAAGCCCGGCTCGCCGAACTGCGCGCGCAAGGGAAGCCGGTGTTCGCCTATTTCACCGCCGACTGGTGCCTGACCTGCAAGGTCAACGAAAAGGGCGTAATCGAAACCGCTGCCGTGGAGCAGGCGCTGGCCGACGGCAAGGTGGCCGTGCTGGTCGGCGACTGGACCAATGGCGACGCCGCGCTCGGCCGCTTCATCGAGGCGCACAACCGCGCCGGCGTGCCGCTCTACCTCTGGTACAGGCCGGGGAAGGACGCGCCCGAGGTGCTGCCGCAAGTGCTGACGCAAGATCTGCTGACCGGATTGGCCAAGGCCAAATAAACATCGCCCTATTTCCCCGCTTGTGCGGCGCAACGAAGCATTGCAGCATGCACCCAATCGGCCACTCCGGCGTTTGGGAGCTTCGATGGGATCACGGGGGGCGTTCGACGAAATCTGGGGGCATGGCGGGCCAGAGGCGCCGCGCGCGGAATTTTCCGCGCTGTCGCAATGGATCGCCGATACCCCGCCGGAGGAACTGCAACGGCGACAGCAATCTGCCGAGGCAGCCTTTCGACAACTCGGCATCACCTTCGCCGTCTATGGCGACAGCGACGCTGCCGAACGCATCATCCCCTTCGACATCGTGCCGCGCATGTTCCTGCGCCACGAATGGGAGAAGCTGAGCGACGGCCTCGTCCAGCGCGTCGAGGCGATCAACGCGTTCCTCGAGGACATCTACGGCGCGCGCCGCATCCTCGACGAAGGAATCCTCCCGCCCGAACTGATCCTGCGCAACGAGCAGTTCCGCCCCGAAGTCGCCGGCATCCGACCGCCGCACGGGGTGTGGGCGCATATCTGCGGCATCGACCTGGTGCGCACCGGTCCCGACGAATTCTACGTTCTGGAGGACAATGCCCGCACGCCGTCCGGCGTCTCCTACATGCTGGAGAATCGCGAGGCGATGATCCGGCTGTGCCCGGAACTGTTCCGCGACTTCCGCGTCGCGCCGGTCGACAGCTATCCGGACATGCTCCTGGAGACGATGCGCTCGGTAGCCCCCTTGGGCCGGGCGCGGCCGGTGTGTGTCGTGCTGACGCCCGGCCATTTCAACTCGGCCTATTACGAGCACAGCTTCCTCGCCGATTCGATGGGGGTCGAACTGGTCGAGGCCGCCGATCTCGTCGTCGACGACGATGTCGTCTATATGGAGACGATCGCCGGCCGGGTGCGGGTGGACGTGATCTACCGCCGCATCGACGACGACTTCCTCGATCCCCTGGTGTTCCGCCCGGACTCGCTGCTCGGCGTACCGGGGCTGATCGCCGCCTATCGCGCCGGCAATGTCGCGCTGCTCAACGCGCCCGGCAACGGCATCGCCGACGACAAGGCGATCTACAGCTACATGCCCGAAATCGTCCGCTTCTATTCGGGCGGCGAGGCCAAGCTGCCCAATGTCGAGACCTGGCGCTGCCGCGAGCCGCAGGCGCTGCAATATGTGCTCGACAACCTGCCCGAGCTGGTGGTGAAGCTGGTCGACGGCTCCGGCGGCTACGGCATGCTGGTCGGGCCGACCGCGACGAGTGCGCAGATCGAGGCCTTCCGCGCCGCGCTGATCGCCGAGCCGCACCGCTATATCGCCCAGCCGACCCTGGCGCTGTCGACCGTGCCGACGCTCACCGACAAGGGGCTGGCGCCGCGCCATGTCGACTTCCGCCCGTTCGTGCTGACCGGCAGCGACAAGGTGCGCGTCGTGCCCGGCGGGCTGACCCGGGTGGCGCTGCGCGAGGGATCGCTGGTGGTGAACTCCAGCCAGGGCGGCGGGACCAAGGACAGCTTCGTGCTGCTGGGGGACGCGGCATGAGGGGGTATCCGGACGCCGCAGTCTGCGCTCCCCTTCCGCTTGCGGGAGGGGTCGGGGGAGGGGCTGGATCGTTCCAGCGCTTCTTCCACGTCAGTCCCTCCCCTAGCCCCTCCCGCAAGCGGGAGGGGAACCTGAAGGAGACCATCGCATGATGATGCTCTCCCGCACCGCCGCCGCGCTCTACTGGCTCGGCCGCTATGTCGAGCGCGCGGACTTCATCGCGCGGCTGGTGGAGGCCACGATCCGCCTCGATGCGCTCTCCGCCCGCCCCGCCGGCGAGGCCGCGTGGCTGAGCGCGCTCACCGTCAGCTATACCGACGAGCTCTTCGCCGCGACCGGCCATCCCGCCACCCAGGCGCATGTCGCGCGCTTCCTGACGCTGGAGGCCAGCAACCCCGGCTCGATCACCCGCTGCCTGGAGATGGCGCGCAACAACGCCCGCGCCGTGCGTACCGCGCTGACCCGCGAAGCCTGGACCGCGATCAACCGCGCCTGGTGGCTGTTCGCCAACCGCGCCTCGACCGGCGGCGCCACCGAGACGCTCAACCTGGTCGAGCAGGTCAAGGGCGAGACCCGCGGCTTCGAGGGCGCGATCCACCGGATGATGCGCAACGAGGCGACGCTGCTGATCCAGCTCGGCGCCGCGATCGAACGGGCGGACAACACCGCGCGGCTGGTCGACGTGAAATACCATCTGCTGCTGCCGGCCGGCGAAAGCGTCGGCGGCGCGGTGGACCGCGACCAGTGGACGACGATCCTGCAGACCGTCTCCGCCGTCACCGCCTATCGCTGGCTCTATTCGGAAGGGCTGCGGCCGGACAATGTGATCGACCTGCTGGTCAGCCGCGCCGAACTGCCGCGCAGCCTGGCCGCATGCGTGGAAGAGACGGTGACGCTGCTCAGCGCGCTCGCCAAGCGCACCGGGCTGCAGGGTGAGGCCGATCGCATGGCCCGTGCCCGGCTCGCCCGCATCCAGAAGGCGCGCACGCCGGACATCATCGTCGGCGGCCTGCACGAATATCTCGAGACGTTCATCACCGAGAACGCGCTGCTCGATGGCGCGATCGCTCGCCAGTTCCGGTTCCTCTGATGCGCATCGCCGTCGAACACCGCTCGGTCTACCGCTTCACCCAGCCCCAGGCGCGGATCGTCCAGATGCTGCGGCTGACGCCGTGCGACACCCAGCACCAGACGGTGGTGAGCTGGATGGTGGGCGTCGATTGCGACGCGCGGCTGCGCGACGCGGTGGACGGCTATGGCAACGCGGTGACGATGCTTTATGCCGAGGGCCCGATCGAGGCGATCGAGATCGCGGTGACCGGCGAGGTGCTGACCACCGGCAATGCCGGCGTGCTGCGCGGCACGCCCGAGCCGCTGCCCCCTGCCCTGTTCCTTCGGACGACGCCGCGTACTGCACCCAGCCCGCAGCTGGCCGCGTTCGCGCAGGACGTGACGGCGGGCACCGACGACCCGATCGAGCGGCTGCACCGGCTGAACCAGGCGCTGCACGCCCGCTTCCGTTGCGTGCCCGACGTGCCGGACACCGGCCTCACCGCCGCCCAGGCCTTTGCCGGCGCAGCCAAGGCGTCGCGCGACGTGGCGCAGATGTTCGTCTCGGCCGCGCGGACGCTCGACGCCCCTGCCCGCTACGTCTCCGGCTATCGATTCGACGATCATGCGCAATGCGCGCCACACGCCTGGTGCGAGGGATGGGTGGCAGGCCTGGGCTGGGTGGCGTTCGATCCGGTAACCGGATTGTCCCCCGATGACGGCTATGTCCGCGTCGCGATCGGGCTCGATTCGGAAGGCGCCGCGGCGGTCGCCGGGCACCGGATCGGCCATGGCGAGGAGCAGCTCGCCGTCGACCTGCATGTCGACCAGCTGGGGAGCGAGGAATAGGACCAGCCGTAGCGACCGCGTCTGCCTCCAGCCTGCCTCCAATAGCGTCATCCTGGCGAACGCCGGGATGACGGCTTGGCCTAGGCAGTGCCCTCAGGCGAACGCCGCGACCACCGCACTCGGCATCGCCGCCACCTCGTCCTCGTCGCCGAGCAGCGCCCAACCGCTGGGCCCGAGCACTTCGATCGGGCGATAGCGCGTCTTGTACGCCATCCGCGCGCTGCCCTTCACCCAATAGCCGAGATAGACATAGGGCAGCCCAGCCGCGCGGGCGCGCAGGATATGGTCCATGATGATGAAATTGCCCATGCCCGGGCGCACATCGTCGTTGGGCACGAAGAAGCTGTAGATCATCGACAGGCCATCGCCCTGCTGATCGGTGATGCACGCGCCGACGAGTCGGCCGCGCTGGCCGTTCACCGAGGGCTCGCGATATTCGACGACATAGGAGCTGACCGGCGACTGCTCGACCATGTCGGCATAGTCGCTCTCGTCCATCGCCGCCATGCCGCCGCCGGGGTGGCGCGAGTCGAGATAGCGCTTGAGCAGGTCATATTGCTCGCCGGTCGCCCAGGGCTTGCACGCGGTGACTTCGAGGTCGCCATAGCGCTTCAGCAGCTTGCGCTGCGTGGCATTGGGCTGGAAGCCTTCGGCGACGACGCGGACCGACACGCAGGCGGTGCAGCCCGCGCAGCTTGGCCGGTACGCGACCGACTGGCTCCGGCGGAAGCCGATGCGGCTGAGCGCGTCGTTCAGTTCGCCCGCATGCTGACCCGAAAGCTCGGTGAAGATCTTCCGTTCCTGGCGGCCGGGAAGGTACGGGCAAGGCGACGGGCTGGTAACGAAAAAACGCGGGAAACGAGATAATGCGGTCACCGCTCGGCCGTCCTCTGCTTCGTCGGGCCGTCCCGACCGGCCCCTCTTACGCCGTTATGGGATCGGTTTTGGATGATGAAAAGCGGGTTTACCATCAATCAGGAGCATTCCGGCCGTCCCGCCCTTCCCGCGTGACGCGGAACGAGACAATTCGCGCCGCCGCTAACCATCAATTTCGCCCGCACGGGCAGAAACCGGGCGCTGCTGCGGCGGGAATGCACCGATCGGGCGCGTCGAAGCGACCCGATTCGCGGGCGGGACGTCACCCGATCGGGGCGAGTCCCAGCGCATCGAGCGCGCGGCCGACGCCATCCTCGGCCGCGATCGCGGCGCCCGTCTTCGCGGCCTGCTCGGCGATGGCGGTGTCGCGCAGCAGCCGATCGATCACCGCGGCTGCCCGCGCGCCGGTATAGCGCCGCTTCGGCAGTGCCAGCCCCAGCCCGGCGCGCGTTATCCGTGCAGCATTATCGAACTGGTCGCCGAAGATCGCGCAGACCAGCTGCGGGACACCCGCGCGGATCGCCTGGGCGGTGGTGCCGATGCCGCCATGGCCGATCACCGCCGCCGCGCGGGGAAAGAGCTGCGAGTGCGGCGCATAGCCCGCGACCAGGATATTCGCGTCGCCGAGATGCCGGTGCGTTTCCATCAGATCGTCGCCGACCAGCAATACCGCCCGCCGCCCCAATGTCCGCGCCGCCTCGGCACTGGCGGCATAGAAGCCGTCCTCGGCATAGACGGCCATGCTGCCGAGCGTGAACACCAGCGGGGACGCCCCCGCCGCCAGAAACGCCTTGATCTCGGCCGAGAGCCCCTGCCCGGCGAATCCGCCATCGTAGAAAACGAAGCCGGTCTGCTGAAAGCTGGCGGGCACATCGGCCGGCGCCGACGCGAAACCCGGCGACCACAGCCCGACCGCACGATCGACCGCCAGCGGCCCGGCAAGCATCTCGTTGCCGGCGAAGGGCGGCGCACCGGCGGCGACGCGGAGCGCGGCGAAGGGCTTCATCTGCCGCGCCGAGGCGCGCTCGGCGAGGCGCAGCAGCGGACGGACGGCGCCGGGGCCGAACCAGCGGCGCAGCGTGACCAGTATGGTCTCGCCGCGCATCATCACCGGCGGGTCCTCGGCCGAGAGCAAGGTGAGCGGCTGGAGCAGCGCCGAGGCGAGCGGCACGCCGACCGCCTGCGCGGCGATCCGGGCGAGGATCGAGAAGGTGCTGCCGATTACCAGATCGGCACCTGCCATCACCGGTTTCAGATCGGCGAGCGTCACCTCGGCATAAGGCAGGACGACGCGGTCGAT
Organism: Sphingomonas azotifigens NBRC 15497; assembly: GCF_002091475.1. Taxonomy (GTDB): domain Bacteria; phylum Pseudomonadota; class Alphaproteobacteria; order Sphingomonadales; family Sphingomonadaceae; genus Sphingomonas; species Sphingomonas azotifigens. Next base: position 17,380 of record NZ_BCTR01000041.1, on the reverse strand, counting down.
CACGAAGCCGATGTCGGTCGCCACCGCCCGCGCCACGGCGCCCTCGTCCATCCCCAGGTCGCTGAGCACCTGCGGCCCGTCGGGCCGGATGGCATGGAATTCGATGCCGTGCCGCTCGGCGATCGGCCGCACCGCCTCGGCGCCGGCGAATACGGGCGTGTGCCCGCGTGCCTGCATGCCCAGCGCCAGCGCGATAAAGGGGTGCACATCCCCCAACGTGCCCAGCGTCGCCAGTACCACCCGCATGCGATTGCTCCCCTGTCGGGAGGAAGCTGGGTACTGGGAGGACCGGGAAGGTCAAGAAAGATCCGGCCCGGCACGGGGAGTGACCGTCCGATACGGTCACCATACGCCGTCATCCCCGCGAAGGCGGGGATCCATTGGCGCTGGTGCGGCGGTTCTTTCCCCCAGCGCTGAGGGCAATGGATTCCCGCCTTCGCGGGAATGACGGCGGACCTTGAGACGCGGATATCCCATGCACCCAGCGCAGTCCCCTCCCCGTTCCAGGGAGGATCTTGGACCTCAGTACGCCCGCGCCACCAGAATCCGCTCGACCGCCGGCTTGCCGGTGAACAGGCAACTGCCCTCCGCCGGTGCCGCGCCGCCGGGCACGTTGCGGAACGTCAGCTTCAGCGCCTTGAGCCGCTCGACCACCGCATCCAGCTCGGCGCCGGTCGGCTTGGCCCAGTTCACCTCGGCCCAGCCGGGGAATTTCACCGAATCGTCGAACATCGCCGCCAGCGTGTCGAAATCGGTCACGTCGCGGCGGATGTTGCTCTCCAGCCGATCGCGCGCGTCGAGATAGAGGCCCTGCTGGATGCTCTCGAGGATCGCCGCCGCTTCGGCGACGAAGTCGGCGCGCGGCAGGATCTGCGAATGGAGCTTGCCGTCCTCGCGGTACAGCTTGTCGCGCTGGATCACCGAGACATTGCCACCGGCGACGTCGCGCCCGCCGACCTCGATCACGATCGGCGCGCCCTTCTTCACCCAGCCCCAGCGCTTGGTCTGCGCCTTGACCGCCTTGAGGTCGAGCAGCGCGCGCACCGGTTCGCCAAGCGCGGTCAGCTTGGCCAGCTCGGCCTGGAGCGACTTGCAGTATTCGATCGTGGCGGCGTCCTCGGGCTGGTCGCGCAGCATCGGCACGATCACGATCTGCCACGGCGCCACCATCGGCGGCACGCGCAGGCCGTCGTCGTCGCCGTGCACCATGATCAGCCCGCCGATCATCCGGGTGGAGACGCCCCAGCTGGTCGTCTGCGCCAGCTCGAACTGGCCTTCGCTGTTCTGGAACTTGATGTCCTGCGCCGAGGAGAAGGTGGTGCCCAGGAAGTGCGAGGTGCCGGCCTGCAGCGCCTTGCCGTCCTGCATCATCGCCTCGATCGAGAAGGTCGAGACGGCGCCCGGGAAACGCTCATTCTCCGGCTTCTCGCCCGCGACCACCGGCATCGCCAGGCAGTCCTCGGCGAAGCTGCGATACACTTCGAGCATCTTGAGCGTCTCTTCCTGCGCCTCGTCCACCGTGGCGTGGGCGGTATGCCCCTCTTGCCACAGGAATTCGGCGGTGCGCAGGAACATGCGGGTGCGCATTTCCCAGCGGACGACGTTGGCCCACTGGTTGATCAGCACCGGCAGGTCGCGCCAGCTCTGCACCCAGCGCGACATCGCCGCGCCGATCACCGTCTCCGAGGTGGGGCGGACGACCAAAGGTTCTTCCAGCTTCGCCTCGGGATCGGGGACCAGCCGGCCGTCCTTCTGGACGAGGCGATGGTGCGTGACGACCGCCATCTCCTTGGCGAAGCCGTCGACATGCTCGGCTTCCTTCTCGAAATAGGAAAGCGGGATGAACAGCGGGAAATAGCAATTCTCGTGGCCCGTCGCCTTGATGCGATCGTCGAGCAGGCGCTGGATGCGCTCCCAGATGCCATAGCCCCAGGGCCGGATGACCATGCAGCCGCGCACGCCCGAATCCTCGGCCATGTCGGCTTCGCTGATGACGGTCTGGTACCATTGCGCGAAATCGCCGTCGCGCGTGACGGAAAGGGCGTGCTTGATCATGCCCCAGCGCTTAGCGCTTGGGCGCGTCGACGCAAGGGCCGGCGCGCCGATCCGGTGCGGGTTATACCAGGCTGCGTTGATACCGTCTCCTCCAGCCTATCCCCGTCATCCCGGCGAAAGCCGGGATCCATTCGCCTCTCGGTCTCAGCAAACGCCGATAGCGAGACCGCAATGGACCCCGGCTTTCGCCGGGGTGACGATGTGGAGGACGAAGATAGGTTCTTCTCCGTGCAGGTTGGTATTACTTCTTGTAGATGCCGCCGATCTTGTTGCCCTTGGGCACGCCCGGCTTGCCCGCGATGATATAGGTGGGCGCGACATTGCCGGTCACCACCGCAGGGCCCGCGGTCTTGATCCACGGCCGGGCGGTGGGGCCTGCGATGAGGATGTTGTCCTTGATGACGATATCGACCCCGCGATCGATGTTGATCGCGTGCCACGCCGTACCAGTGAACTTGTTGTTGCTCACCTCGATGCGATCATAGCCGCCGACATTGTCCTCGTCGGCGAAGAACACGCCCTGGAATTCCTTGCCCGGCGCGCTGTCGAACCAGTTGCCGCGGATCACCATGTCCTTGCACCCGCTCTTCTGCCGCAGCGTCCAGCACTGGATCGCATCGGTATGGGCGCCCGGATTGGGCTGGTAGTTGAAGAAATGATTCCGCTCGATCAGCCCGCCCAGCGCGCCGGGAATCTCCATCGCGTCGGTGGCCAGTTCGCTGAACGAACTGTCCTGAACGACGAAGTTGGTGCCGTTCTCGATGCCCAGCGCGACCGAGAGCTGCTTGAAGGTCACGCCGATCACCTGCAGTCGATCGGGCCGGCGGGCATGGATGCCCATGAAGTCGTCGCGGGCATTGTCGTTCAGGCTGCCATGGACGCTGCCGCCGCGAAAGACGATGTTGGAGCCGTCCGCGATCACGATCACCGCCGCGAAATGGGGCTCCGAACCGCGGATGCGGGTGAATTCGATGTCCTGGAAGGTGACGTTGCGCGCATCCTTCATGTTGAGCTGCGAGATCCGCGCCGGACGCTTCGGATCCTGGCTGCGGAACACGACCGGCGAACTGTATGCCGTGCCGATGAAGCGTTGCGCCTGATAGTCGCCGGGCGCCAGCACCACCACGTCGCCACCGCGCGCCTTGCCGATGGCAGCGGCGAGTTCGCCGGGCGTCGAGACGGTCACCGTGGTCATCAAAGCCAGAACAGCCAAGCTCATGTCATTCCTCCAGCGCATGGCACCGACAACGGCATTCCGGCATCGGTCGCGACGGCAGCGATAGAACGAATGGCAGCCGAAGTTAACCTCGTCCGCGCTGCGGTGCGGAAGTACCGAGGTGGTTCGTCTCCGCTTCGGCGCAAACTGCCCGATGTTGCGCGCAGGGCCGCCGGGCGTGCGCGGCACGTCCGCCGCGGTTGTTGCTTGCCTCGGGCCCGTAGATGGCGATATTTGCAGCGCAACAACGCGAACGGATTGGGTATTCCGGCGATCGTCACCACCTCGATGCACATTCTGCGAGCGGCCGGCGACGCATTGTCACCCCGCTGCAGGCCGTGGGTATCGCAGCCTCGAAGGACCCTATGACCGACAAGATCTTGATGGGCGAGCAGGCCGTCGCGGAAACGGGCGCGAACGCGGACGGCGTGGCGTGCGACATCCTGATGGCGACCTACAACAGCGCTCGCTACCTCCGCCCGATGGTCCGCTCGATCAAGGCGCAGCGCAACCGTGACTTTCGGCTGATCATCCGCGACGACGGGTCGAGCGACGACACGGTGGCGATCCTGCTCGACGAACTGCGCGACTTCGACCTGCCCGTGGTGCTGTACGCCGGCGAGGCGAGCGGTTCGGCGAAGGCCAATTTCACGCGCCTGCTGCACCGGAGCACGGCACCCTACACCATGTATGCCGATGCCGACGATCTGTGGGACGACACCAAGGTGGACGTGACGCTGCAGGCGCTGCGCGAAGCCGAGGCGCGGCTGGGCGCCGAGACGCCGATCTATGTGCACAGCGACGCGCGCGTGGTGAACGGCGAGGATGCGGTGATCGCGCCGAGCTACCGCGCGTTCAAGCGGATGGGCGATCTACGCCGCTTCACCTTCGCCAACATGCTGGTCTGCGCGCCGATGATCGGCTGCACGGCCGGATCGAACCGCGCGCTCAACCTGCTGGCGCGCGACACGCCGCTCGATGCGGTGACCGGGCATGACTGGTGGATGCTGCTGGTGGCGGCCGTGTTCGGCCATGTCGAGCCGATCGAGCAGCCGACCATGTCGTACCGCGTCCACGGCAACAACTCGTCCGGACCCAAGAAGGTCGATCTCGGCCAGTATCTTCGCGCCGAGGGCAAGTTCGCCAAGGTCCGCCGCGGCATGGATCTTCGCCGGGCACAGGCCAAGGCGCTGGTCGACGTCTTCGGCGACCGGCTGCCCGCCAAGTCCCGACGCGCGATCGAGCGGTTCGTCGCGACCGGCGATCAGGGGTTCATCGCCCGCCGGATCGCGATCCTGGCCGGCGGCTATCTGTACCGCGACATGCCGCGCAACGTCGCGATGCTGGTCGGCGCCTGAAGGCCTGGGCTGCGTTCGGCGAGGGGGTCAGCCCTCGTCGGGGGCGAGCGCCGCCGCCAGCGCATCGGCCGCCTGGGCGCGGCGCTCGACGATGCCCGCCGTCATCCGCAGCACCAGCTCGCGCGCGCCCTGCCAGTGGCTGCCGCTGCGCCGGGCGTGGGGAAGCTGCGGCATGCCGCCGACCGCGCTGCCCCAGCCATGCGCCAGCGCCTGCACCCGCTCCGCGACATGGGCATCGGGCGTGTCGCCGCTGAGCAGCAGCGACGGGAAGGGCAGCCGGATCTTGGGCGAGGCGAAATGCGCGGCATGGCCCTCGCCGGCGATCGGATCGATCAGCAGCGCCCCGGCGACCCGCGCGATATAGTCGCGCGGCGACAGCCGTGCCCACCAGGTGGCGGCAAAGCAGCTCGCGCCGTTCGCCACCAGCAGCACCGGTCGCTCGGCATGGAGGATGGCCGCATCCAGCTTGGCCGCCCAGAGATTACGCTGGTGCGGGGTATCTTCGGAATAATCCAGGTGTGCATCGCTGTGCAGCGGCGCGCCGAACAGCGCCGACAGCGCCCGGGCGGGCCCTTGGCCCGTACTGATCACCGAAAATCGATCGAGGGGGGTCGTCGCGAGCATCATGGCGATTCTTCCCGTTAAGCCGAACCGCGAGGCTATATCCGAGCCGGCCGCTGTGCAATGCGGTTCCTGTGGTAAGGGCCGCAGCGGGCGAACGCTTGGTCGTGGACGCGAGGGAGAAGAAGGCGCGCGATGCGACGGGGTTGGCAATGGGTGATGCTGGTGGTGCCGTGGTTGCTGGCCGGCGCACACGTCCTTGCTGCGCAGCGGCCGCTCCACCGTGGCCTCGACCAATATGATCGGCGCGCCTGGACCCTGATCAACGGCGCCCCGCCGGACATCTGGGCGCTCGAGCAGACGCCCGACGGCTTTTTGTGGCTGGGCACCGGCGCCGGGCTGTATCGCTTCGACGGCATCACCTTCGAGCCGGTCGTGCCGGCCATCGGCCGCTTTCCCTCACGCACCATCACCGCGCTGCGTGCGGCGGCCGATGGCAGCCTGTGGATCGGTTATTTCGCCGGACAGGTTTCGCATCTCCGCGGCGGCCGGATCGAAACGTTCGGCACCGCCAATGCGTGGGTGGAGGAACTCGCGCTGGCACGCGACGGCACCGTGTGGGTGGCGCGTGGCGGCCCGGAGGGCGGTCTGTTCCGGATCGACGGCCGCCGCATGACCCGGCTGGGTCCGGACGAGGGCGTGCCCGACGGCTCCGCCTACAGCGTGATCGCTGCGCGGGACGGCGCGATCTGGGTTGCCGGCGAGCGCGACATCCGCGTCCTCCGGCCCGGCGCCCGACAATTCGTGCCGGTGTGGCGCAGCCTGCACCGGACGCGGCTGGCGCAGGCGCCGGATGGGCAGATCTGGGCCTCCGGCGATCCGGCCGATCGGGCGGGCGCCGCGGCCGCCGGGCTCGCCATCGCCCCGCTCCCGCCCGAAATCCGGGCGCCGGGTGCCGACCGCATGCGCTTCACCCGCGACGGCACCTTGTGGCGCACCCTGTTCCAGGGCGGGGTGCTCCAGACCCGCCGACCGGAGGGTGGGAGCAGCGGGGCGCCGCTCTTCGCCCGCCTTACGCCACAACAAGGACTGCCCTCGCTGGTCGCCGTGCCGATGCTCGAGGACCGGGAAGCCAATCTGTGGATCGGCACCAATCTCGGGCTGTTCCGGCTCCGCCCGGTGAGCGCCACGACCGCGCTGCGCATCGACGACCAGGTGCTCGGCGGGTTCGAGCTGGCGGCGACGGCGGACGGCACCGTGTTCGCCGCCAATCCGCATCGCCTGTACCGCGCGCGCGCCGGCGAACCGCTGCAGCTGGTTCGGCAGTTCGACCGCCAGATCGCGATGATCGAAGCCGAAGGCAACGATCTCATTGTCGCGCTTTTCGGCGAGATCCTGCGGATGCGGGGGGACCGTGTCGAGCGGATGCCGGTACCGCCGTTGCCCTGGCAGGCGAGCAGTTGGGCCCGCAACAACGGCACGGCCTGGACCAGCATCATCGACCAGGGCGTGTTCCTGCTGTCGGCCAAGGGCTGGCAGCGGCTCACCTCCGATACCCTTCCGATGACCCGGATGCTCACGCCCTCGGGCCAGGGGGGCGGGCGCTGGTTCTATCGTGGCGATCAACTATATCGGCGGGACGGCACCGCGCTGCATGCCATCCCTGGGGACCGGATCGGCACGATCGCGCTGGTCTCGTCCGGCCCGGCCGGCCTGCTGGTCGGCGGCGAGCTGGGCCTGGCGCGGCTTGAACAAGGCCGGCTGCGCGCCATCGACGCAAATCGCGTCCCCGAACTGAGCGGCATCACCGGGATCGTCCAGACCGCAGAGGGGACGGTTTGGATCAACGGCGTCCAGGGCCTGATCCGTACCACCCGAGCCACGCTCGATACCGCCTTCGCGCAGCCCGGTGCACCGTTCCAGCCCCAGAGGTTTGGCGCCGCCGATGGGCTGCCGGGGGTAGCCCAGCAGGCCGGCCTGCGGAGCACCGCCGTCCGCGGCGGCGACGGGCGGATCTGGGTGGCCGACAATGTCGGCATCGGCTGGATCGATCCGGCCCGGATCGTCCGCAATCTGCTGCCGCCGCCGGTATTGATTCGAAGTCTGACGGCGAACGATCGGCGCTATGACGCCCAGAACGCGATCGCGCTGCCGGCGGGGACCGCCAATCTCCGCATCGCCTACACCGCGTTGAGCCTGGCCGAGGCGGAACGCGTGCGCTTCCGCTACCGGCTCGTCGGTTTCGATGCCGGCTGGGTCGATGCGGGCACGGCACGCGAGGCCTATTACGCCAATCTGGGCCCCGGCACCTGGCGCTTCCAGGTGATCGCCGCGAACAATGATGGCGTGTGGAACACGCAAGGCGCCACCGTCAGCTTCACGATCGCGCCCCGCTTCTATCAGCGCTGGTGGTTCCGCCTCGCCGCCCTTGCGGTCGCGGCCGGGATGCTGTGGCTCCTCTACGCCTGGCGGCTGCGCGAACAGATCGCCCGCAACCGGGGTCGCCTCGAAGCCCAGCTTGCCGAGCGCGAACGCATCGCCCGGGAACTGCACGACACGCTGCTCCAAAGCATGCAGGGGCTGATGCTGCGCTTCCAGGCCGCCGCCTATGCGACAGAGCCGGGATCCAAGGCACAGGCCCTGCTCGAGTCCGCGCTGGACCGGGCGGACGATGTGATGCTCGAAGCGCGCGATCGCGTGCTCGCGCTGCGCCGCATCTCCGGCCCGGGCGACCCCCAGCCGCTGATCGAGGCGCTCGCGCGCTGCATGACCGAAGACGGCCTGAGCGTGACGGTCACGCGCGATGGTCCGCCGCTCCGCTTCCAGCCGCCCGAACTCGAGCACATCCTGGCAATCGTGCAGGAGGCGCTGGCCAATGTGCGCCGCCACGCGCGCACCCACCTCGCCCAGGTGGAGCTGCACGCGCGTCCTGCCGAGCTGGTCGTCGTGATCAGCGACCAGGGCATCGGTATTCCCCCGCAGATAGTCGCCGACGGCGGCCGTTCCGGCCATTATGGCTTGAGCGGCATGCGCGAGCGTGCCGCGGCGCTGGGCGGCACGGTGGCGGTGCAGCGCGGCGACCCGATCGGCACGCGCGTGCGCCTGACCGTTCCGCACTGACGCGGGCGCTTGCGTCTGCAATGTTTCTGAACGATGAGGGGGCCACCGGGCCGCAGTCCACTGTCGGAACTGCGATGGCGCGTTCAGGGCGGTCACGGGGCACGGGTGGCAATGCAATCCTATCATCGTACGCTGGAACATCTGCCGCTGCTGACCCGGCAGCGCGGGCTGGCCTATGCGTTCACGCTGGGCTTCTGTGCGATCGCGTGGTGGCTGCGACTGACGCTGGATCCGCTATTCCCGCCCGGATTCCCGTATCTCACCTTCTTCCCGGCCGTGATCCTCGCCTCGTTCCTGTTCGGGCGGGGCCCCGGCATCGCCGCGGCAGTGCTGTGCGGGCTGCTCGCCTGGTACTTCTTCATCCCGCCCGCACGCAGCTTCGCGCTCCATCGCGGGACGGGCATCGCGCTGCTCTTCTATGCCGGGGTGGTTACGGTCGACATCCTGCTGGTCCATTGGATGCAGGTGGCGAACGCACGGCTGGCGGCCGAGCGCGAGCGCAGCTCCGAACTCGCCAGGCGTACCGAAATTTTGTTCGAGGAACTGCAGCACCGCGTCTCCAACAACCTGCAGATGGTCGGGGCGATGCTGGCGTTGCAACGCCGCACCGTCGCCGATGACGAGGGGAGGCGCGCGCTGGGCGACGCTGCCGCCAAGCTGCAGCTGATCGGGCGGATCCAGCGGCGGCTCTATGGCAGCCGCGGCGAACCGATGGCGCTGGACGCGTTCGTCACCGCGCTGGTCGAGGATCTGGCGGCCAGCGGCGGCAAGCCCGGCATCCGGCACGTGGTGGATGCGCACAGCGCCCAGATACTGCCGGCGGATCGCGCGATCCCGCTCGCGCTGATCGTGGCGGAAGCCGTCGCCAATGCGATCGAGCATGGCTTTGCCGATCGCGACACCGGCACGATCACGGTCACCGTCTGTGCCGAGGGCGACCGGCTTTCGCTGACGATCCACGACGATGGCCGCGGCGTGGCCGACGGTTTCGACGTGGCGGCGGCGAAGAGCCTGGGCCTGCGCATCGCACGCAGCCTGGCGCAGGGCATGGGCGCCGCCCTGCGGATCGCGCCGGCCCACCCGGGCACGCTGGTGGAATTGCGCGACGTTCCGATCACCGCGGTCGGCGACCTCGCCCGCGCCGACTGACCGAGATCAAGGCCGCTGGTGCCGATCCGCTGCATCCGGTACAGTGAGGCAAAGGATGGCGGCGATGGAACAGCGTTCTGGCACCCCGATGGCAGCGCGGCTGGGCTTCAAGCCCGGCATGCGCGTGTGGTTCCACGACATGCCGGCCGACGTCCGCGCCGCGATCGCGCCGGAGCGCACTGCCCTGGAAGAACTGGGCTGCGCCACGGACGGCGTGCAGGCCGTCCACCTGTTCGCCACCCGGCGCGATCATCTCGAGCGGGAATTGGCTGCGCTCCACGACCTGCTTGCCGCCAACGGCTTCCTCTGGGTCTCCTGGCCCGAACGCGCAGCGGACTGCGAGCTCGATACCGGCGCGATCACCGACGTTGCCGCGCAGAAGGGCTGGGTCGAGCGGGACCGCTGCGCGGTGGGGGACCACTGGGCCGGCGTCAAGCTGGTGCCCGCGGCACTGCGCCCCTGATTGCGGCTCCGCACAACAACCGAATGGACAGACCGCCCGCATCCGGACAGGATGCGCGACCGACCTCCCCTATGAATGTAAACATGCGGCCCTGGACCCCTGACATCGATCTGCCGGACCATGAGCGGATCGCCCGCGCGGCCGCCTTTTGCGAGCACATTGCCACCCGTCACAGCTGCCGGCGCTTTTCCTCCCGCCCGGTGCCGCGTGCGCTGATCGAAACCGCCATCGCCGCCGCCGGCAGCGCGCCGAGCGGTGCCAATCGCCAGCCCTGGCATTTCGCGGTGCTTTCCTCGCCCGGCGCCAAGACCGCGTTGCGCGTGGCCGTGGAGGAAGAAGAGCGCCATTTCTATGGCGGCATCGGCGGCAGCGAATGGCAGGGGCTGCTCCAGGAACTGGGCGCGAAGGCCGAGAAGCCCTATCTCGAAATCGCGCCGTGGATCATCGTCGCCTTCGGCCAGACGCGCGCGAGCGACACCGATCGCTTCCCGAACCCGCACGTCACCGAAAGCGTCGGCATCGCCTGCGGCCTGTTGCTGACCACGCTGCACCAGGCGAGCCTGGCAACCCTGGTCCACACCGCGACGCCGGCGCGCTTCCTCAATCGGCTGTGCCGGCGCCCCGAGCATGAAAAGCCGATCATGCTCATCGTCGTCGGCCACCCCGCACCGGACGCGACCGTGCCCGCCGCCGCGCTCGACCGGAAACCCCTCGATCAGATCGCCAGCTGGCTCTAAGCGCGCCGGGTGCATGTCCCGGTTTCTTCCCGCCTGTTGTCGCTCGATCTCGTCCGCGGCACCGCCCTGCTTGGCATCCTGCTGCTGAACATCGTCAGCTTTGGCATGCCCGAGGCGGCCTATTTCAACCCGCGCGCCTATGGCGGCTGGCACGGCGCCGATCTGGGTGCATGGCTGGTCAACTTCCTGTTCTTCGACGGGCGGATGCGCGGGTTGTTCTCGTTCCTGTTCGGCGCCTCGCTGCTGATCGTCACCGACTCGGCCGAGGCTGCCGGCCGCAACCCGGCGCGCGCACACTACGCCCGGATGGGCTGGCTGCTGCTGTTCGGCCTCGCCCATCTCTGGCTCGTCTGGCACGGCGACATCCTCGCCCATTACGCGCTGGTCGGCATGATCGCCTTTCCCTTGCGCAAGCTGCCGGTCTCGCGGCTGGTCAGCCTGGGCGCGGTGCTGGTGCTGGTGAGCACCGCGCTGTTCGGCACGCTGGCGCACGATGCCTGGCGGATGTCGCTGCTCCCCCAGCCGGCGCAGGGCGAATATGCGGCGCTGGTCGACGCGTTCGGCGTGCCGCCGCAAAGCCGCATCGCCGCCGAACTGGCCGTGCGGCGCGGCGACTATGCTGGCATCGTCGGCAAGCGCTTCGGCGACTATGCTACCAGCCCGCTCGCGATGCTGACGCTCTATGGGTGGGAAACGCTCGGCTACATGCTGTTCGGCATGGCGGCGCTGCGCAGCGGGCTGCTGGCGGGCCGCTGGCCGCGCGCGACCTATCGGCGATGGTGGCTGCGCTGCTGGGCGATCGCCCTTCCCGTCTATGCGCTGCTCGCGCTGTGGCTGATCGCCGCGCAGTTCAGTCTCTACGCAGTGCTGATGGCGGCGGTGACGCTGCCCGGCCTGGTACGGCCGGTGATGATCCTCGGCTGGGCCTGCCTGATCCTCTACGTCGCGCGCCCCGAAGGCTGGCTGACGCAGCGCGTGGCGGCGGCGGGGCGGATGGCCTTCTCGAACTATCTCGCGACCAGCCTGCTCTGCGTCGCGTTCTTCGACGGCCATGGGCTCGGCTGGTTCGGCCATCTCTCGCGATGGCAGCTCTACCCCGTCGTGCTCGGCGTCTGGGCGCTGCTGCTGCTCTGGTCGCAGCCCTGGCTGACCCGCTTCCGCTATGGGCCGCTCGAGTGGCTCTGGCGTAGTCTGGCGCGCGCCAGCCTGCAACCCATTCGCAATAACCTTGCGAATCGCTCGCAGTCGCACTAGGTTCGTCGCAGCGAAAGAGCTGAGGGAAGTGCGATGGTCGTTTGCGTGTGCAATGCCCTGCGGGAACGCGACGTGCGGGAAGCGGCACGCTCCGGCGCACAGAGTGCGTGCCAGGCCTATCGCGCGCTCGGCTGTCAGGCGAAGTGCGGCCAGTGCGTGCCCTTCGCCCGTGCGATCATCGCCGAGGAACGTGCCGCCGCGTGAGATAACATCCCCTGTTCCGTCCGGATTGTTTCACCGCTAGACTGGCCGCCGGACGAAAAGGGATTTTGCATATGAAGGGCGACGCCAAGGTTCTCGAGTATCTCAACGAGGTGCTCAAGAACGAGCTCACCGCGATCAACCAATATTGGCTGCACTTCCGCATGCTCGATCATTGGGGCGTACAGAAGCTCGCCGAGTTCGAGCGGCACGAATCGATCGACGAGATGAAGCATGCCGACTGGCTGTCGGAGCGCATCCTGTTCCTCGACGGCCTGCCCAATTTCCAGCTGCTCGGCCGCCTGCGCATCGGCGAGACGGTGGAAGAGGTGCTGCGCGCCGATCTCGCGCTGGAAGTGGAAGCGATCGCGGTGCTGCGCGACGCGATCCAGCACTGCGAAACCGTCCGCGATTTCGTCAGCCGCGACCTGTTCCTGAAGATCCTCGAAAGCGAGGAAGAGCATGTCGACACGCTGGAACGCCAGTTCGACATGATCGAGCGCATGGGGCTGGAGAACTATGTCCAGCTCAACAGCAAGCCGGCCGAGGCGGAGTAGGCGCCCTTCCCTTCTACGTCCCCCTCCCGCTTGCGGGAGGGGTTAGGGGAGGGTGAGAGAGGGTAGCAGGCGGCACCGGTTCAGAAAGAGCCTCCACGTCACACCCTCCCCCTGCCCCTCCCGCAAGCGGGAGGGGTGTAAATGGCGGGAGGGGGAGTCGCCGCTATTCCTTCTCCCGGTCGAACGGGTTCTTCGGCGCGCGCAGCACCAGCCGCACCGGCACCGCGCCGAAATCGAATTCGCGCCGCAGCCCGTTGATCAGATAGCGCTGGTAGCTGGTCGGCAGCAGGTCCACCCGCGTGCCGAACAGCACGAAGCTGGGCGGACGCGTCTTGTTCTGCGTCATGTAGCGCGGCTTGATCCGCTTGCCGCCCGGCGCGGGCGGCGGGTTCGCTTCGATCGCGCGCTCGAACCAGCGGTTGAGCTGGCCGGTCGACACGCGCCGCGACCAGGCGTCGCGCGTCTCGAACGCGACGCGCATCAGCGTGTCGATCCCCTTGCCGGTCACCGCCGAGACGGTGAGCAGCGGCACACCCTTCACCTGCGCCAGCCCCTCGTCGAGCGCCCCCTTCACCCCGTTGAACAGGCTGGAGGCATTCTCCGCCACGTCCCACTTGTTGAGCGCGATGATCAGCGCGCGGCCTTCCTGCAGCACGCGATCGGCGATCTTGAGGTCCTGCACCTCCAGCCCGCGCGTCGCGTCGAGCAGCAGCACCACGACTTCGGCAAAGTCGATCGAGCGCAGCGTGTCGGCAACCGAAAGCTTCTCCAGCTTCTCTTCGACACGCGCCTTCTTGCGCAACCCGGCGGTGTCGACCAGCCGCACCTTGCGCGGCTTGTCCTCGAAATCGGTCCACTCGTAATCGATCGAGATCGAATCGCGGGTGATGCCGGCCTCGGGCCCGGTGATCATCCGGTCCTCGCCGAGGATGCGGTTGACCAGCGTCGACTTGCCCGCATTCGGGCGGCCGACGATCGCCAGCTTGAGCGGCGCGTCGGGGCTCTCGGGATCCTCCTCCGGCTCCTCGTCGTCGCGGTCGACATGCGGCAGCAGCGCCTCGAACAGGTCCGCCACGCCTTCGCCATGCTCGGCCGAGAAGGGAATGGGATCGCCCAGGCCCAGCGCCATCGCCTCCAGGATGCCGGACTCGCCCGCGCGGCCCTCGGCCTTGTTGGCCATCAGCACCACCGGGCGATCGGTCGAGCGCAGCCAGCGGGCGATTTCCTCGTCGAGCGGGGTCACGCCCGCGCGCGCGTCGATCAGGAACAGCGAGACGTCGGCCTCGCGTACCGCCGCCTCGGTCTGCGCGCGCATCCGGCCGGGGAGCGTCGCCGCATCCTCGTCCTCATAGCCCGCGGTGTCGATCACCCGGAATTCGAGGCCGAGCAGATTGGCATCGCCCTCGCGGCGATCGCGCGTAACGCCCGGCTGGTCGTCGACCAGCGCGAGGCGTTTCCCGACCAGCCGGTTGAACAGCGTCGACTTGCCCACATTGGGGCGTCCGATGATGGCGACGGTGGGCAAAGGCATGGTCGATTCTCTAACGCAGTCGAAAGGGCGACGCAAAGTCGCCGGAAAAACGAGAGGGGCCGGAGCGCTGCGCCCCGGCCCCCTTGATGGATAGTCTGCCCGGCGCGAAGCCGGGGCACCAGGCTCAGCGATAGGCGCTCAGGCGGCCCTTGTCGTCGAGCAGGTAGAGCGTGTTGTTGGCGATCACCGGGGCGAGCGACAGCGGATCCTTGGTCTCCTTGGTGGAGAGGATGCTGCCGTCCTTCGGCGACACCGAGACGATCTGGCCGAGCGTGTTGATCAGCACCAGCCGGCCGCCGGCGACGATCGGCCCCTTCCAGGCGATCGGCCCGGTCGACTTTTTCGGCTTCTTGTAGTGCTGGAGCTGCACGATCCAGCGCGGCTTGCCGTTGCTGCGCGACAGGCACAGCAGGCGCGCATCGTCGGTCACCACGAACAGCCACTCGCCAACGGCATAGGGCGAGGAAAGGCCGCCGATGCTCTGCTCCCACAGCGTCGAGCCGCTGGTGATGTCGACCGCGACCATCCGGCCGCCCTCGCCCAGCGCATAGACGCGGCCCTGGTCGATCACCGGCTCGGCATCGATGTCGGACAGCGACGAGACCGAGGTGGTCATCGTGTTGCGGGTGAGGATGTCGCCCCACAGCGACAGGCCGTTCTCGTAGCGATAGGCGTTGAGCTCGCCCGAGGAGAAGCCCGCGACGACGGTGCCCTGCGCCGATGCCGGCGCCGCGACGCCGAACACGCCCTGCGATTCGAGGCTGGCGGTGGCGGTCCAGGAGACCTCGCCCTTGTCCTGGGTCAGCGCGAACAGCTGGTTGTCCTGCGTCACCACATAGACATTGCCGTTGGCCAGCGTCGGCGCACCGCGCAGCGGGCCGCCGGGGCGCTTGCGCCAGACTTCCTTGCCGTCCGCTTCCTGCAGCGCGACCACGTCGCCCAAGCCGTTCGATGCGAACACGCGGTCGCCCTCGACGCTCACGCCGCCGCCGAACAGCGCGCCGCGGTTGCGCTTCTCGGTGCCCGTGCCGGTGTTGGCCTTCCAAAGCTCGTTGCCGGTATCCGCGGCCATCGCGTGGACCACGCCCGCCTGGTCGATCACGAACAGCTTGTTGCCCTCGATCACCGGCGAGGCGGCGAGCCGTTCCTTCTTGGACGGGCGGGCGACCTGGCGCGACCAGAGGCGCGACAGCGACTCGCCCAGCGTCAGATGGCCCATCGCCTTGGAGGCGCTGCCGCCCGGCTGGGCCCAGTTCTCGTTGGTCGCCGCCGCGGGCAGTTGCACCTCGACGCTCGCCAGCGTCTGGTCGGCACTGAGGTCGTTCTCGGTCACCAGGATCGGCACGCGCTCGCCGAGCACGGGCGTCTTCTTGCCGCCGCTGCCCTTGAAGACACCGCAGCCGCTGACCAGCGCGAGCGCCGCGACCGCCGTTACAACGCGAACCTTCGTGTTCATTTAGCTTGCTTTTCCTGGGTCTGGGCGGTCGTCGTCGGAGCGACCGAAAGCGTTTTGGCGAGTTCGGCGGTGCGTTCGCGGATCGTATCCGGGACGCGGGGGCCTGCCTCGCTCAGCTGGCGATAGAGCTTGGCGGCCTCGCCGCGCTTGCCCGATTTCAGATAGGCGGCCGCCACCATCTCGCCGGCGGTGCCGAACCACGGCGAATCGGGGTTGGCGAGCGTGCCGAGCCGCTGGATCACGTCCTGCGGGTTGAGTGTGTCGAACTCGGCCTGGGTCTGACGGACCAGCGCCAGATCGCGGAACGGCTGGGCGAGCTTGGCGTCGGTGACGATGCTCGCGAACTTCGCCGCAGCACCCTTCTTGTCGCCCTGCTGGAACAGCAGGTTGCCCTGGGTGAAGCGCGCCATGGCGGCATAGCCGTCCTCGCCCTGCGCCAGCTTGTCGAAGCCGGGCTGGGCCTGGCTCGCCTGGTTCTGCGCGGCGAGCTGGAGCGCGGCGTCATACTCCTCGCCGCGCGCCTCGGCAGCGCTGCGCTGGCTGTGATCGTAGAACAGCCAGCCGGCCACGGCGACCAGGAAGGCCACCACGCCGATGGCGATCCAGATGCCATAGCGGCGCCCGGCGCGGATCAGCTGATCGCGCCGATATTCCTCGTCGACTTCGCGAAGAAAGGCCTCGTCGGTGGTACCGGAAGGAGGAAGCGCCAAAATCTACTCCATGGGTCTGATGCGGCCGCGGACCTTAGCGCCGCGTCCCGTGAACGCAAATCGCCCTACTCCGTCAGTCCTTCGGCGCATAGACCTGATCCGGTCCCGGAAAGACCCGCGACCGTACCTCGCCCGCATAGGTTTCAACCGCGGCGGAAATGCGGCCGGCCAAATCGTCATAGCGCTTCACGAAGCGCGGGGTGCGCTCGAACAGGCCGAGCATGTCCTCGGCGACCAGCACCTGGCCGTCGCACTGCGCCGAAGCGCCGATGCCGATGGTGGGGCACTTCACCGCCTCGGTGATCTCCACCGCGATCGGCTCGACGACGCCTTCGACCACGATCGCGAAGGCGCCCGCCTCGTCCATCGCCACCGCGTCGCCGACCAGCTTGGCATGCTCCGCCTCGCTGCGGCCGCGCGCACCATAGCCGCCGAGCACGTTGATCGCCTGGGGAGTCAGGCCGATATGGCCGATCACCGGGATGCCGCGCTCGTTGAGGAACTTGACCGTCGGCGCCATCGCCGCGCCGCCTTCCAGCTTCACCGCCGCCGCGCCGGTTTCCTTGAGCAGCCGGGCGGCGCTTTCGAACGCCTGCTGCGGCGAGGCCTCGTAGCTGCCGAACGGCATGTCGATCACCACCAGCGCGTGGTAGCTGCCGCGCACCACCGCCGCGCCGTGCGCCGCCATCATCTCCAGCGTGACCGGCACGGTGGAGGGCAGGCCGTAGATCACCTGGCCCAGGCTGTCGCCGACGAGCAGCATGTCGCAGGCCGCGTCCATCAGCTGCGCCATGCGGACGGTATAGGCGGTGAGCATCACCAGCGGCTCGCCGCCCTTGCGCTTGCGGATCGCCGGCACGGTGACGCGCTTCATCGGCGCGGGCGTGGGGTTGGCGCGACTGGTGGCGGTATCGAGGGTAAGCTGGTGCGACATGCCGCGCGGTCTAGCGGGTCGCGGGCGGCGTTGCCAGTATATCCAGATCCCGTGCTCTTACCCCTCCCCCGTCGCGGG
>NZ_BCTR01000040.1 GCF_002091475.1 Sphingomonas azotifigens NBRC 15497 | reverse complement strand
GCCCCGTCGCGGGGGAGGGAGGGGCCCGCTACCGCAGGCAGTAGGAGGGAGAGGGGGCGATTTGCGATGCAAATCGCGCGGCGGCTACGCCGCCGCTCACCCTCTCCAAGCTATGCTAGGCGCTGAAGCGCCAAGCTACGCTATCCTCCCCCGTCAAGGGGGAGGATGCAGAACGTCAGCGCAGCCAGCCTCGCCGCGTCGCCATGCCGGCCAGCCAGATCTGGAAGATCGTCACGCCGAGGATAAACACCGGCGCGACGAACGCCTGCACCGGGCCCGAGACCAGGCCGGTGGCGAACAGATAGCCGAACTGCACGATCACCGCGGCAAGCGAGATTACGTAGAGAATATTCGCCTTGCGGGATCGCCGCAGCATCGCGATCGAGCCGAACAGGCTGCCGCCCACGCCGATCGCGTAATCGACCAGGAACCAGCGCGGAACCGCCTGATAATATTCCCAATTCCAGAAGCCGGGCTCGCCCGCCCGCTGGGGCGACAGCGTCGCATGGGCATAGAAGACGAGGCAGCCGAGCAGCCCCCACAGGACTAGCATCGTCGCGACGGTCCGGAACCAGCTTGCTGGTCGTTGTCGAATGTAAGACGCCATACGACCCCAATAATCCGTGGCTATTTTCGTGTTAATTTAGGATAAACACGGGGTTTAGGCCATGAATCCGCAAATTTTTCGCGCTCAGAGCAACGCGCGGGCGTAGCGTTCCGGCGCGAATCCGATCAACAGACCGCCCGGAATTTCCAGAACCGGCCGCTTGATCATCGATGGCTGGGCAATCATCAGCGCGCTCGCCTTGGCCGAATCGAGGTCGGTCTTGTCAATCTCTGGAAGCTTGCGGAAGGTCGTGCCGGCACGGTTGAGCAATGCCTCCCAGCCCTCCGCCGCGATCCAGCGGGCGAGCCGCGCCGGATCGACGCCTTCCACCTTATAATCATGAAAAACATAGCGAATTGCGTTCGCGTCGAGCCAGGCCCGGGCCTTCTTCATCGTGTCGCAATTCTTGATGCCGTAGAGCGCGATCGTCATGCCGCCTCTAGTGGAGGAAACGGCCGAGCGTCACAACCGGCTGGGGCTCCAATCCCAACGCGCGATAGAAACCGATCGCCGCATCATTGCCGTCGCGGACCATCAACTGGAGCTTCGGGCAGCCCCGCGCGCGCAGCCAGGATTCGGCCGCGGCCATCAGCGTGCGGCCATGGCCCTGCCCGCGCACCGCTTGGTCGACCGCCAGATAATAGACCCAGCCGCGGTGTCCGTCCTCGCCCACCATCGCGGTGCCGAGCAGCGTCCCGCCCGCGCGCAGCAGGAGGATGGCGGAGGTCGCGCCGGTCACCGCGCGATCGAAATCGGCGGCGGGATCGTTCCAGGGGCGGGTGAGCCCCGCGGCCTGCCACAGCGCCACCACCTCGGCGCAATCGGCCGGACCTGCTTCTTCGATGTTCATCGGACGAGCCTAGAGCCTCGCCGTACGCGCGCCTATCCCCGCCTGAGCCCGAGCAGCGCCGCCGCCGCGACCAGCGAGCCGCCGGCCATCGCCAGGGCGACGACCGGCAACCCGAGGTTCATCGAAAACAGCAGCCCCGCGACGATCGGCCCCAGCGCCGCCCCGCCGCGCCCCACGCCGATCACGAAGCCGGTGCCCGATCCGCGGGCCTCGGTGGGGAAACTCTGCGCGATCAGCGCGTACATGCCGACCACGCCGGCATTGGTGCAGAAACCGGCGATGCCGGCGATCAGCGCCAGGCCGCCCAGGTCGCGCTGGCCTTGCCCGAACAACGTCACCATCGCGGTCGCGGCGACCAGCGCCACCACCAGCAGCCCGCGCAGCGGCAGCCGCCAGCTGAGCACGCTGAGCAGCACCGCACCCGCCAGCCCGCCGACATTCGCCCAGACCAGCACGCCTGCCGCCTGCGATGGCGGATACCCCATGTCGACGACGATCTTCGGCACCCATTTCAGGATGAAGTAGAAGGTCATGATGTGGCAGAAATAGGCGATGGTCAGCAGGATCGTCGTGCGTGCCAGCGGTCCCGCAAAGAGCTGGGCGAGCGGGAGCTTGGCGCCCGCTTCGGCACGCGGCGGCAACGCGCCGATCGCCTCCTGCCGCATCCGCACCAGCAGCCGGTTGGCGCGGGCCAACGCGTCGGCGGGCTGGCGCTGGAACAGGTAGCGGATCGATTCGGGCAGCAGCCACCAGGCGAGCGGCAGGAACATCGCGGTCATGCCCGCGCCGAACAGGAAGACCTGCCGCCAGTCGCCGCCGACCAGCAGCCTGGCCGCGATCGACCCGCCGACGATCGCGCCGACCGGATAGCCCGAGGCCATCAGCCCCACCGCCAGGCTGCGGCTGCGGGCATTGGCCAGTTCGGCGACCATCGCATTGGTGCAGGCGAGCATGCCGCCGATGCCGAGCCCGGTGAACAGGCGGAAGGCGGAGAGCGTCTCGACATTGTGCGAAAAGGTTGCCGCCAGCATCCCCGCCGCCATGATGACGAGGCACAGCAGGATCGCCGGCCGCCGCCCTGCGCGATCGGCATAGGCGCCGAGCAGGACCGAGCCGACCGCCATGCCGATCAGTTCCATCGACAGCACCAGCCCCAGCGCCGCGCGATCGATGCCCCACTCCGCCGCGATGCCCGGCGAGGCGAAGCTGATCGCCAGCACGTCGAACCCGTCGAGCGCGTTGAGCAACAGGCAGAGCAGGATGCCCAGCACCTGCGTGCGGCTCAGCGGCGCTTCGTCGAGCCGCCGCAGGATGTGCGCGGACTCCGCCATTCCAACCTCTCCCTCGGGCGTTTGCCGCCCCTTGTCGTTCGTCAGGCAGTGAGCATCAGCGCGTCGAGCGCCACCACCCCTTCGCCCAGAGGGTGTACCACCACCGGGTTCAGGTCCACCTCGCGGATCGATGGCTCGGCGCGCAGCACCTGCGCCAGCCGCGCGATCAGCGCCGCGACTGCCGGCACGTCGAGCGCCGGTGCCCCGCGCCAGCCGCGCAGGATCGCCGCGCTCTTCAGCTGGTGCAGTTCGCGCTCGATCGCCGCTTCGGTCAGGTCGCAGGGAAGCAGCCGCACATCCTGAAGGATCTCCGCAGTCACCCCGCCAAAGCCGGCAAGGATCACCGGGCCCCATTCGGGATCGCGTTTGGCACCGACGATCAGTTCCACGCCGCGCTTGCCCATCGTCTCGACCAGCACGCCGTCCAGCGTGAGGTCGGGCCGGTGGCGCCCGACATCGCCGTGTAGCTTGCGCCAGCCGGCCCGGACTGCGTCCGCGTCGGCGAGGTTCAGCACCACGCCGCCCGCATCGCTCTTGTGGCTGAGCGCGGCCGACTGCGCCTTGAGCACCACCGGATAGCCGATCTCCCCTGCGATCTGCACCGCCTCGTCCGCCGTGCGGGCGAAGCCGCCCTTGGGAAACGGCATCCCAAGCGGACCAAGCACCGCCTTGGCGCGATATTCCGGCACCACGCCGCCCAGCGGCAGGTCCTCGCAGGCGAGCGGATCGGCGTCGCACGTCGTGAAGTCGCGCGCGGCATGCGCCGACAGCCGGGCGATCGCGCGGAACACGCGCTCGGTCGAGGCGAAGCACGGCACCCCCGCCGCGCGCAGCCGGGCGATATTCTCCGCCCCCAGCGGCGCGCCTTCGTCGAGCCCGGCGAAGATCAGCGGCGTGGCGAGCGGCTCTTCTTCCACCGCACGCAGGATCGGCGGCAGCTTGATCGCCACCGTCGCCGGATCGGTGAGGATGATGCCGGCAACAACGCAGCCGAAGCGATCGTCCGCGCCCAATGCGTTGAGCAGCCGATAATACATGTCGGGCTCGACCAGCCCCTGCGCGGTGATGTCGAGGGGATTGCTGACCGCAACGAAGTCCGGCATCGCCGCCCGGAGCACGGGCGCATTGGCGTCGTCCAGCGCCGGGAGCGCGACGCCCAGCCCCTCGCACAGGTCGAGCGTCAGCGCCTTGAACGCCCCCGATTCGCCGAGCACCGCGGTGCCGCCGCTCGGCAGCTTCGGGCAGCGTGCAGCGATCTCGGCGATGTCGCCCAGTTCCTCGAGCGTTTCGGCGAACACCACGCCGGCACGCTCGACCATTACCCGCATCAGCGCATAGTCGCCGGCCATCGCCCCGGTATGCGTCGCGGCGGATTCGCGCGCGGCGCTGCTCTTGCCGGGGTGGAGCAGCACGATCAGCTTGCCCGCCGCCCGCGCCTTGCGCGCCGCCGCCAGGAAGCGCTGCGGCTTACGGAACTGCTCGACGATCATCGCGATCACCTGCGTGTTCGGATCGTCCACGCAATACTCGACATACTCCTCGACCCCGCTCGCCGCCTCGTTGCCCGTCGAGACCGACAGCGTGACCGGCAGATCCCGGCTGAGCAGGGTGGTCGACAGCACCGCCGCCATCGCGCCGCTTTGCGAGACGATGCCGATCCCCTTGCCCGGCCCTGCCTCCGGCACCAGCGTCTCGACGAAGGTCAGCGGAATGCCGTCGACATAGTTGACCATGCCGAGGCAGTTCGGTCCCTCGATCACCATTGCCGCCTCCGCGGCGATGCGGGCGATCTCGCGCTGGTCGGCCAGCCCCTGTTCGCCGCCCTCCGCGAAGCCGGCGGAGAAGACGATCGCCGCCCCTACCTTGCGCGCGGCCAGCGCCCGGATCGCGTCGAGCACCCCGGCGCGCGGGATGGCGAGCACCGCCGCATCCACGCCCTCGGGCAGCGCATCGACCGAGGGCAGGCAGGGTCGGCCCGCGATCGTGTCACGCTTGGGATTGATCAGGTGGATGGCACCGGCAAAGCCGTTGCGCTCCAGATTGGCGAGCACCGACGCCCCCAGCGCCCCGGGCTTGTCCGAGGCGCCGACGATCACGACCGATCGCGGCCGCAAGAGCCGATCGAGCCGAAGGCCGTTGGTGGTGGGTGGCGGGGAAAGCGTATCGACGGTCATCGCGGCTCTCCCCCGTCTCAGGCGTTGTGCTTGGACTTGTCGTACGCGCCGAGGCCCGGCTTGTACGTCTTGTCGTCGATGAACTGCTTGATGCCTTCCTTGCGGCCCTCGTTATCGTAGCTGTTGGCCGCTTCCTGCGCGCGGATCAGATAATCCTCGGCATTGTCATAGGTCATCTCGCGCACGCGGCGGATCGCGTCCTTGGTCGCCTTGAGCGCGACCGGGTTCTTGCCGAGCAGCACCTTGGCCACTTCCTCGACGCGGGCCTTGAGGCCGTCGAGCGGCACCGCCTCGTTGACCAGGCCCCATTCGGCGGCCTTCTTGCCGCTGACATTCTCGCCCATCATCGCGTGGTACATCGCGTTGCGGAAGCCGGTCAGCTCGGCGATCACCTTCGAGGCGCCACCGCCGGGCAGGATGCCCCAGTTGATCTCGGACAGGCCGAACTGCGCCTCTTCCGCCGCGAAGGCGAGGTCGCAGGCGAACAGCGGGCCATAGCCGCCGCCGAAGCACCAGCCATTGACCATCGCGATGGTCGGCTTGTGATACCAGCGCAGGCGGCGCCACCAGGTATAGGCCTCGCGCTGCGCCTTGCGGGTGGCGCCCAGGCCCTTGGCCTCGTTCTCGCGGAAATATTCCTGCAGGTCCATGCCGGCCGACCAGGCGGTGCCCTCGCCGCTCAGCACCAAGACGCCGACATCGTCGCGATATTCGAGCTCGTCGAGCACTTCGACCATGCGGCGATTGAGGCGCGGCGACATGCAATTGCGCTTGTCGGGGCGGTTGAAGCGCACCCAGGCGATGCCGTCGATCACGTCATAGGCGACGGTGGCGGCTTGGATCGGGTCGGTCATGCTGTGCCTTTCTCGGAAATCGAGCGTCATTCGACGCAGTAGAAGTCAATGATCACATGGGTGGGTCGCCGGATGCCGCGGGCGACGAACACGGTGCGCGCCAGCCAGGCGTGCGGCCCGTCGGCCACTTCGAAGCGCGGCGTGGTGCGGAAATAATAGGCGTCGGGCGCGACCGGCTCGTCGCGCGCCAGCCGGTCGGTGACCGCCTCGCTGGCAACCCGCAGACCGGGATTCTCGATCCCGATCACCGTGCCGTCCTCCGCCTGGAGGAAATAGCGGGCGAGCACGCGGGTGACGCCGCCCGGCATGATCGTCTGCCAGTCGCCGCCGCCCGGCAGCACCATCGCGGTCAGCCGGGGGCCGGAAACCGTGCCCCCGGTGATCGCGATGAAGCGCGCCCGGCCGCCATCCACCTCCCCCCGGTCCACCGGCGGGGCGATCTCGACCCGCGCCGAGAAGGCGTAGGCGAGGCCCGGGGGCGGTGCGGAGGGGCCGGTCATGCTGTCCGCTCAGATCGGGAAGTGGCCGGGCTGGGTCTCCAGCGTGATCCAGCGCAGTTCGGTGAAGCTCTCGATCCCCGCCTTGCCGCCGAACTTGCCATAGCCCGATGCCTTGACGCCGCCGAACGGCATCTGCGCCTCGTCGTGCACGGTGGGGCCGTTGACATGGCAGATGCCCGACTGGATCTGCCGCGCCACGCGCAGCCCGCGCGCCGCATCGCGGGTGAACACCGAGGCGGACAGGCCATATTCGGTATCGTTGGCGAGTTCGATCGCATGCGCCTCGTCGCGGGCCCGGATCACGCCCACGACGGGGCCGAAGCTCTCGTCGCGGAACAGCTTCATCGCGGGCGTGACCTTGTCGACGACATGCGCCGGCATCAGCACGCCGTGTGCCTCGCCGCCATTCACCAAAACGGCGCCCTGCCCCACGGCATCGTCGATCAGGCTCTGCACATGCGCGACCGTCTTGGTGTCGACCACCGCGCCGAGTGGTGTCTTGCCCTCGCGCGGATCGCCGACCGCCAGCGTAGCGACCTTGGCCTGGAACTTCTCGACGAATGCATCGGCGATCGCGTCGACGACGATGATCCGCTCGGTCGACATGCAGATCTGGCCCTGGTTCATGAACGCACCGAACGCGGCGGCCTTCACCGCCTCGTCGAGATCGGCATCGTCGAGCACGATCAGCGGCGCCTTGCCGCCGAGTTCGAGCACCACCGGCTTGAGGTTCTGCGCGCACCGCACCGCAATGATCCGCCCCACGCCGGTCGAGCCGGTGAAGTTCACCCGGCGCACCGCGGGCGCATCGATCATCGCGCCGACCACCTCGCCGGCATCCTCGGGCGCATTGGTGACGAGATTGACGATGCCGCCGCCGAACCCGGCCTCGACGAACGCGTCGATGATCAGCGCATGGGTGCGCGGGCATTGCTCGCTGGCCTTGAGCACCGCGGTGTTGCCGCAGGCGAGCGGCACCGCGATCGCGCGCGTCGCCAGGATGATCGGCGCGTTCCACGGCGCCATCGAGAGCACCACGCCCGCCGGCTCGCGCACCGCCATGGCGATGCAGCCGGGCTTGTCGGAAGGGATCACTTCGCCGCTGATCTGGGTGGTGAGCCCGGCCGCTTCGCGGACCATCGAGGCGGCGAGCATCAGGTTGAACCGCGCCCAGCCCTCGGTGGCGCCGATCTCGGCCATCATCGCCGCGACGAATGCGTCGGCGCGGGCCTCCATCGCGGCAGCGGCCTTGGTGAGCAGCGCGCGACGGGCATTGGGGCCCTGCGTGGACCAGGCAGGAAACGCCGCCTGCGCGGCAGCGACGGCGGCAAGCGCATCGTCCGTGCTGGCGGCGGCAGCGATCGTAGCTACCGCACCGGTGACGGGGTTGCGTCGCTCAAAGGTACGCGCGGCCTCGCGCGGGGCACCGCCCACGCTCAGCGCAACTCGGCTTGCAGACATGACCTCTCCTGTCCTGCGTGCTATTGTTATGTAGCATAGCTTTTATCGCAGGACAGGCAAGAGGCGAATTGCGCCCGGCTATTTCGCGTCGGCGGCGAAGCGGAACGTCACGGCGACGGCGTCGGGGATCGTGCTCGCGTCGCTCCACTGGCCCTTGCCGACGCCGAAGGCGAGGCGCTTCACGGAGGCGGTGCCGCTCGCCTGGGCATGGTCGCCGTCGATCTTGAGCGTGAAGGCGACCGGCATCGGCTTGGTTGCGCCGGCCAGCGCCAGCGTGCCGTCGGCGACATAGCCTGCGCCCTGCTTGCGGATCCGGGTGGCGGTGAAGCGGGCCTTGGGGTGCGCGGCGATGCCGAAGAAATCGTCGCCCTTCAGTGTATCGTCGCGCTCCGAGTCGCCGCTGCTCACCGAGGCGAGATCGACGTCGACCGCGATCTTCGAATGGGCGAGGTCGTCCGGGCTGAACTGGATGTCGGCGGTCCATCGGGTGAAGCGGCCGTTGATCGTCTCGCCGCTATAGACGGTGCGGAAGCCGAGCGTGCCGCCCGCAGCGACCTTCCAGCTGCGGACCGGCACCGCGGCGGCGGCCTCGGTCGGCGAGGCCGAAGGCGACGGGGTCGGCTCGGGGCTGGCCGAGGCCTCCGGCGTCGGCGTCGGGGCGGCGGGCACGTCCGGAGTCGAGCCGGGCGTCGGCAGCGGTTGCGAAGGCTTGGGCAGCTCGGCATGGCCCTGATAGCGCCACGAGCCGGTGAGGAACGCCGCGACGCACGCCGCCAGCGCGACCACCACCGCCACCGACAGCGCCGGACGCCGCGACAAGGCCGCCGGCATCATCCGCCCGATCACGTCGTCGCGCAGCAGATGGTGCCGCAGCGCGCCCGCCACGTGCAATACGACCAACCCGGCGAGGAGCCAGCCGATCAGGCCATGGATCGTCTCGGCAGGCTCGTTCCACGCCGCGCCCAGCGGCAGGTGGGGCAGCGGAATCGTGCCGAACAGCAGCGTCGGCAGCTTCACCCGCGCGGTCGACACGATGATCCAGCCGGTGATCGGCCCGAGGATCATCACCGCATAGAGGCCAAGATGCACCGCGCTGACGAGCAGCTTCACCGCCGGCGCGCCCTCGACTGGCGCGGGACGCGGCACGACCAGCCGTACCAACAGCCGCGCAAGCGACAGCACCAGAATCAGGATGCCGATCGACTTGTGGAACTGGAACGCGATGAACAGCGTGGCGTGCGGCAGGTCCTCCAGCGCCCAGCCAAGGCCGAGCTGAAACAACAGCAGCAGCGCCAATGCCCAGTGGAGCAGGATCGCCACTCCGTTATACCGTTGTTGAAGAGCCTTCACGCCCACCTCGCTTTGCAACGCGCATGCCCGACCGGCCATTCGAGTCGTCACCGCAACAAGGCCGGTGTGCGCCTGCGCCCCGGCGCGGCGCAAGGCGGCAGCGGGAAACGCTGGGTTCCCGAACAACGGTGTCGCCGCATCATACCGCGCACCGACTGTCACGCCAGCTTCATCGAGAGCCGTTAGCCTGCGAAAAAACGGGAAATCTCAGGGTGAAAGAGGCCGCCCGGGCACGCCGATCCTCGGCACGACGGGCGACAAGAGCTTCGGGTAGGGGCACAGACCGATGACAGAAATGGGCACGGTTGCGGCCGAGCGTCGCGTCATATCCGAAGAGGTAGCCCTGCGCGCCGCCCTGCAGCGCTTCGTCCAGATGCGGCTGCGCGACGACCATGAGGGCGAGGATATCGTACAGGAAACCTATATCCGGCTGTACGATTATCGCCGGTCGCGCAGCGTCGCCGATGTCGGCGCCTTCTGCTTCGCGGTCGCCCGCAACCTGGTGTTCGATCATTTTCGACGACGCCGCGCCCTGCCCCGCGCCGCCGAACTCGCCGACGACATCCCCTGCGCCCAGCCGCGTGCCGAGGAGGTGCTCGACTATCGCCAGCGCGTCGACATTCTCGCCCGCGCGCTGCGCGTCATGCCGCCGCTGCGGCGCGAAGTGTTCCTCCGCCGTCGGCTCGACGGAGTCGCCGTCGCGATCATCGCGGCGGATCTCGAGATGAGCGTCGCGGCGGTCGAGAAGCACTGCGTCCGCGCGGTCGCCGATCTGCGTGCGGCGCTCGAACGGCGCGGCCTGCCGGGCGGAGCGGCGCGATGAAGCGAGATCGCCGCGCCGCGCTGAACGACGCTGCCCGCTGGGCGATGCGCGAGGATGACGCCGTGCTGCGTGAACCGCCCCCACAGGCGGCGGCCGACGTGCAGGCGATGCTGGACGACCGGGCGCTGTTCGACGCCATGGCGCAATTGCCGCGCCTTTCGGACGGCGATGTCCGCGCGATGCGCACGCGCCGGCGGCAGGCGATCGGCACCGGCAGCGCCCTTGCGCTCGTCGCGATGCTCGGCATCGGCGGGTGGCAGGCGGGCTGGTTCGGCATGCCCGCCCCGCAGCCCGTGCATTACGAGACGGCGCGCGGCGAGATGCTCGACATCCGCCTTGCCGATGGCTCGTCCGTGCATCTGAACGGCGCCACCAGTCTCGACGTGCTGCTCGCCAGGGATCGGCGCAGCGTGACGATGCAGCGCGGCGAAGCCTATTTCGACATCGCCCACCTGCCCGCCCGCCCCTTTGCCGTGCGGGCGCAGGGATCGGTGACCCAGGTTCTCGGCACCGCGTTCGATCTCGACATCGCCCGGGGCGGGGTGCGGCTGGCGGTATATCGCGGCACAGTGCGGTTCGGCGGCGACCGCGGCGGCAATGGGGACGTGGTGGTACCGGCCGGCTGGCGGAGCCGGTTCGCCGATGGCCGCGCCCAGGCGCCGACGCGCTTCGATGCCGCGCAGAAGGACTGGCGCAACGGCTGGATCGACGTCGACGCCATGCCGCTCGGCGACCTCGTCGATACGCTCAACCGCCGCGGCGGGCCACTCGTCGCGCCGCCGCCCGCGAGCCTCGCCGCACTCCCGATATCGGGGCGCTTCCGGCTGGACTCGTCGCAGGACCTGCTCGATGCGATGGGCGTGGCCTATGGCTTCCGCACGGTGCGAGCTGGGGCAACGCTGCGGCTGGTGCCGACGGACGCCGACGTCAAAGCGTCACCCAGATGACATTGAACTGCAACAACAAAATTTTGTCCGGAAGCTGATCGCCCCCCGTCTTCCTCGCTAGCGGCGCAACCGCGCCGGAGCGGAGGGAAGACCAATGAATCGCATCCAGGGGATTTCACGCATGGCCATAGCCATCATGCTGGCGGCGCCCGCCATCGGCCAGGCACACGCTGCCGAGGCGGCACTGGCCGCGCAGCACCGTTTCGACATCGCGCCCACCGACCTGCGCACCGCCATCTCGCAGTTTTCGCAGGCGACCGGCCTGCAGGTCGTCGTCGCACCCGCCGCGGTTGCCGGGCGTCGCACCGCCGGGGTGCGGGGTGCCCTCACGGCGCGCGCGGCGCTCGATCAGTTGCTGCGCGGATCGAACCTGACCGCATCTCTGCACGGCGGCATCGTGGTGCTCACGCCCGCCCGCGCCGCCCCTGCCGCGCGCCGGGTGGTGCGCAGCGAGGCACCCGCCGCCGCGACGACCGCCCCCGTCCAGACGGCCGCCGCCGCACCGCAGGAAGCGGACCCCGCCGAGATCGTCGTCTCCGGCTATCGCGAGAGTCTCACCGCCGCGCAGGACCTGAAGCGCCGCGCCGTGGGTGCCGAGGACGACATCGTCGCCACCGATATCGCCGCCTTTCCCGACCTGAACCTCGCCGAATCGCTGCAGCGCGTACCCGGCATCACCATCACCCGCGATACCGGCGAGGGCCGCCAGATCGCCCTGCGCGGCCTTGGTGCCGACTTCACCCGTACCCAGCTGAACGGCATGGAAGTGCTGGGCAACACCGCCTCGGGCATGGACAATCGCGGCTCGGTCACCCGCTCGCGCGCGTTCGACTACAGCCTGTTCGCCTCGGAGTTGTTCAACCGCGTCGCCGTGCAGAAATCCTATGCCGCGGAGCAGGACGAAGGCGGGCTCGCGGGCACGGTGCAGCTCTCCACCGCCAAGCCCTTCGACTATAGCGGCAACAAGTTCGTCGTGTCCGCCAAGGGCCAGACCAACACCAACACCAGCGGCGTCACCCCGCGCGCGGTCGCGCTCGCCTCGGTCCGCTCGGGCGATCTCGGCGCGCTGGTCTCGGTCGCGTACAGCAAGATCCGCAGCAACGAATATGGCTATCGCAACTGGGGTTGGGGCCCGACAAAATATGGCGCCGCGAACATCGGATCGGAGATCGACGCCGCGACCCGCGCCAAGCTGCTCGCCGGCGTCTACCAGCCGACCGCCCAGTCGCCCTCGACCTGGTACACCGAACGCCAGCGACTCGGCATCACCTCCTCGGTGCAGTATCACCCGGGCGACGCGTTCAAGCTCGACGTCGACTTTCTCTACGGGCGGCTATGGGACACGCGCGACGATTATGCGCTGGCGACCGCGGGCAGCAATCCGCTGACCGGATCGTCGGTCACCGGCACGCAGGTGATCCACAGCGCGGTGATCGATGACACCAACACGCTGCGCGCGGCGAGCTTCACCGGCATCGACCTCCGCTCCGAGCACCATATCGTCAAGAACCACACCGATTTCTACCAGGGCGTCGCCAATCTCAGCTGGAAGCTGACCGACCGGCTGACGGTCCGCGCGCTCGGTGGCTATGAGGAATCGGATTTCGGCCAGCCGGTGTTCGACAAGGTGTTCATGGAGGCCAAGCAAACCGCATTCAGCTACGACACGCGGCCGCAGATCCCGGTCAACACCTATGGCATCGCGATCACCGATCCGAACCTGTGGGCGGTCCAGCGGCTCGACGTGCAGGAAAACAAGATCGTCAACCGCTACACCAACGGCAAGCTCGGCGCCGACTATGATCTCGGTAACGGGCTGCTGTTCAAGGCCGGCGGCGCCTACAAGCACTTCACCAACAGCGGCTACACCTGGGCCAACAAGGTGTTCCACAACGTGCCGGCCGATATCCAGGTTTCGAACGACCTGAAGCAGCTGGTCGGGCCGAAGACGCTGCTCCAGTACATCGTCGGCAATATCGACGGCGTCTATGCCGCGATCGGTGACAAGCGCGACTTGGCCGCCGGCAACCTCCAGGCCGGCAGTGACTACACGGTCGACGAGAAGACGTGGAACGGCTTCGCGCAGGTCGACCTCGATACGCAGGTCGCGGGCATGCGGCTGCGCGCCAATGCCGGGCTGCGCTATTTCTCGACCGACCTTACCTCGTCGGGCCATCTCGCGGTGGGCACGGC
Source organism: Sphingomonas azotifigens NBRC 15497 (assembly GCF_002091475.1). Lineage (GTDB taxonomy): Bacteria > Pseudomonadota > Alphaproteobacteria > Sphingomonadales > Sphingomonadaceae > Sphingomonas > Sphingomonas azotifigens. The sequence goes on along the minus strand of NZ_BCTR01000040.1, from coordinate 44,278 downwards.
GTTCGTGCCGGTGGTGATCAAGAACAACAGCCATGGCTGGCTGCCCGCCGCCAACCTCGCGCTCGACCTGACCCGCAGCCTGGTGTTCCGCCTGAGCGCCGACCGCAACATCAACCGCCCGTTCCTGGGCGACCTCGCCGCGGCGGGATCGATCACCACCCGGCCGAATGGCGGCAGCCTCAGCCTCGGCAACCCGTTCCTCAAGCCCTTCAAGGCGACCTCGGTCGAGACCTCGCTCGAATGGTACATGGACAGCAAGGGCTTCGCCTCGATCGGCTTCTTCTACAAGAACATGGACACCTATATCTCGCCGAGCACGACGACTATTCCCTACGGCCAGACGGGCCTGCCGCTGTCGCTGCTGATCCAGGGCCAGGACGCCAACACCCCCTATGACGTGAGCCAGCCGATCAACGGCCCGGGCGCGGACATCAAGGGCGTCGAGGTCGCGTTCCAGCACGACTTCACCTTCCTGCCGGCGCCGTTCGACCATCTCGGCGTCACCGCCAACGGCACCTGGTTCGATGGCAAGCAGCAGGGCAAGGTGGGCAACATGTTCGTGACGCTGCCGCTGTTCAACCTCTCGAAATGGGCGGCGAACGCGACGCTCTATTATGAGGACAAGCAGTGGGGCGTGCGCGTCTCCGACGCCTATCGCAGCAAATATTATACTGGCCTCGGCACCATCGGGAATGTCGGCGACTGGATCCGCGGCACCCACAATATCGACTTCCAGGCGCATGTGAACCTGCGTCCGGGCATCCGCCTGATCGCCGAAGGCATCAACCTCACCAACGTGCCGATCGAGCAGTTCGCCGCCGGCCCGATCGCGCGCCGGGTGGTATACACCACCAGCGGCCGCACCTTCACCTTCGGGTTCAGCGCCGAGTTCTGATCCCCCGGGCCCGCTCCGGCAGCGCCGGGGCGGGCCGCCTTTTCGAGGGCGTTACTTCTTCAGCGTCTTGGCCACGGCCTGGTGCAGCGGCACGGCCGGCGTGGTGACGCACGCGCTGACGACGACCGGTACCAGCGCCTCGACCCCGGATACTTCCACCACCGCTTCTTCGGGATGCTTCGCGCGGTTATAGCCGATGGCATAGGCGACGGCCTGCGGCTTGAACGCGTCCGCCAGCCCGACAAAGCCCTCGCAAGTGACTTCCTCTTCGCCGCCGCGCGTCTTCACGAACTGGTGCGACACGACCACGCCGTCCTTGACGGTGGCGCCGGACTGCTGCGCCTGCACCAACGGCGTGGGCGCGCCGAACGCGACAAGGGCGAAGGCGGATACGGCAAGCACGTTCATCGCAATCTCCATGGAATGGCAAGTGTCTTCGATCAAGGCCGTGGCGATTGAATGTTAAAATCCATTCGAACAGCCAAGCACGACCTCCCTACTATCCAACAACAACATCCAATATCATACGGATGGATGCAGGAGCGCACCCACATCAACGACGGTAAATCGGCATCAACCGTGTTCAACAACATCCCTGAATCCGCCGTCATTTCACCGACCCTCGAAATTCGCGACGTGTTCTAAAGCTTGTTTTGCCGGCAAGCGCGCGTGCTTCGCTATGCGGCGACTGCCGCACCTGGTCTCCGCATGCGCCACATCGAGCAAAGCCAATGGAAGCAATGGATTGCGCCCGGTGCGGATCCGCGTATCCATGGCCCGAAACGAAAACGGGGAGCAGATGGCGAAACATCGGTTCGCGGCCCTGGCGGCACTGGCGCTTGCCGGCCCGGCATCCGCGCAGCAAGCCGAACCCACCGGCATCCTGCTCAAGCCGGCCGCCGTGTTCGACGGGGTCGATGGCCAGATGCATCCCGGCTGGCAGGTTCTCGTCCGCGGCGAGCGCATCGTTGCCGTCGGCCCCGCACTGGCAGCCCCCGCCGGCGCGAAGGTGGTTACGCTCGACGGCGACACGCTGATGCCCGGCATGATCGAGGGCCATGCGCACCTTTTCCTGCATCCCTATAACGAGACGAGCTGGGACGATCAGGTGCTGCACGAATCGCTGGCGCTCCGCACCGCCCGTGCGGTGGCGCAGGCGCGCGCGACGCTACATGCAGGCTTCACCAGCCTGCGCGATCTCGGCACCGAAGGCGCCGGCTATGCCGATGTCGGGCTGAAGGCGGCGATCGACCAAGGCGTGGTGGAAGGGCCCCGCCTTCAGGTCGCCACCCGCGCCATCGTCGCACTCGGCGCCTATGGCCCCAAGGGGTTCGAGCCGGGTGTGGACGTGCCGCAGGGCGCCGAGCAAGTCTCGGGCCCCGAGCAGATGGTCGCCGCTGTTCGACGCCAGATCGCCGCGGGCGCCGACTGGATCAAGCTCTATGCCGATTATCGCTGGCGCCCCGGCGAGGAGAGCCGTCCCACGCTGAGCCTCGAGGAAATCAAGGCTGCCGTCGCTGCCGCGCACGATGCGGGGCGTCCGGTGGCGGTGCACGCCGCCACCGCCGAAGGGATGCGCCGCGCGATCGAAGCGGGGGTCGACACGATCGAGCATGGCTATGGCGGCACGCCGGCGATCTTCGCGGCGATGGCAGCGAAGAAGATCGCGCTCTGCCCCACCCTCGCCGCCGCCGATGCGACGTCCCGCTACCGCGGCTGGGACGGCATCGAGCCCGCCCCCGCCGCCGTCGTCGCCAGCAGGGAGAGCCTGCGGCTCGCGCTTCGCGCCGGGGTGCCGATCTGCATGGGCGGCGATGTCGGCGTCTTCGCGCATGGCGACAATGCCCGCGAGATGGTGCTGCTGGCAGCCGCGGGGATGCGCCCGGCCGAGGTGCTGATGGCAGCGACCGCCGGCAATGCCCGCTGGTCCGGTGCGTCCGCGCGGTTGGGAGCGGTGAAGCCCGGTCTGCTCGCCGATCTTGTCGCGGTCGCCGGCGACCCCACCCGCGACGTCCAGGCGGTGCGCGCCGTTCGCTTCGTGATGAAGGGCGGCACGATCGTCGCGCTGGAGCAACCGAAATGAAGGTGCGGGCGGTGCTCGCCGCGGCTGTCCTCGCGTGCCCGCATGCCGCCCTCGCGGCCCCCGATCCCGCGCCGATCCCGGTCACCATCGAGGTCGATGCCGCGCGCGACGAAGGCCCGGTCGAACCCGTCTGGCGCTTCTTCGGCGCCGACGAGCCCAATTATGCGACGATGAAGGACGGCCGGACCACGCTCGCGACGCTCGGCGCACTCGCGCCCGACCGCGTCTATTTCCGCACGCACAACCTGTTCACCTCAGGCGACGGCACCCCCGCGCTCAAATGGGGGTCGACCGGCATCTACAGCGAGGATTCCCAAGGCCGCGCGATCTACGACTGGACGATCGTTGATCGCATCTTCGACACCTATCGGGCGCGCGGCGTGAAGCCCTATGTCGAGCTCGGCTTCATGCCCGAGGCGCTATCCACGCAGCCGATACCCTATCAGCATGACTGGCGGCCCGGCAGCGGCACGCTGCGCACGGGCTGGGCCTTCCCGCCGCGCGACCTCGCCAAGTGGGAGGAACTGATCTTCCAGTGGGTCCGCCACTGCATCGCGCGATACGGCCGCGCCGAGGTCGCGAGCTGGTATTTCGAGACGTGGAACGAGGCCAATCTCCCGCAATATTATTGGGGCGGCACGCGGGAGGACTTCTTCCGCCTGCACGATGCCGCTATCCATGGGGTCCGCCGCGCACTGCCCGAGGCGCGTGTCGGCGGACCCGACGGCGCCGGCGCCGGCGATGATTTCCTCGCCGCCTTTCTTGCCCATGTGCGTGTGGCCGGCACCCCTACCGACTTCCTGTCCTTCCACGCCAAGGGCCAGCCCATCGTCGTCGAGGATGCTGCCGGCAGCCATGTCCGCATGGGACTGAACACCCATCTGCGCGCCGCCGACCATGAGTTCGCCGCCATCGCCGCCGATCCGATCGGCCGCACCAAGCCGATCATCATCGGCGAGTCCGATCCCGAGGGCTGCGCGGCCTGCCAGGGGCCGGCCAATGGCTATCGCAACGGCACGATGTATTCGAGCTACACCGCCGCCGCCTTCCCGCGCCTGCGCGCGCTGGCGGCACGGCGCGGACTGAAGCTGGAGGGAGTCCTGTCCTGGGCGTTCGAGTTCGAGGATCAGCCGCCCTTCGCCGGGTTCCGCCAGCTCACCTCGAACGGCATCGACCTGCCGGTGATGAACCTGTTCAAGCTGTTCGCGATGATGCGCGGGCACTATGTGCGGGCCAGTTCCGACCGCGAGGCGCCGCTCGATGCGGTGCTGCGCGACGGGGTGCGCGGCGCGCCCGATATCGGCAGCGTCGCCACTCTGGACGGCGACACGCTGTCGATTCTGGTCTGGCACTATCATGACGACGACATCGCCGGGCCCGATGCCCAGGTGGCGCTGCGGCTTCGCGGGCTGCCGACCGCACTGGCTAGCGGCGCCGTGGTGACGCACTACCGGATCGATGCGGCCCATGCGAACAGCTTCGCCGCGTGGCGCGCCATGGGATCGCCGATCGCGCCGAGCGACGCGCAGCGCGCCGCCTTGCTGCAGGCGGCCAAGCTGACGCCGATAGAGGCTGCGCCCCAGCCGCTGCGGGCCGTGAACGACGGGGCAGCGCTTCGCTTCCGCCTGCCGCGACAGGGCGTTTCGCTGCTCGTCGTGACGCCTAGGCAGGCTCTACAGTAGGCAGCCTTGCGAGTTCGGCGGCGTCGAGGTTCGTCAGCAACGCCCGGTCGCGCACGCGGACGTCACGCCAGGGGAGACGACGCAAGGTCTCGCCCACCCCGGCCACGCCGCCTTCGCGGATCACCAGGTGCGACAGGTCGCCCCCGGCGCATGCCAGCATCGCGTCGACCGCATAGGCAAGGACATCGCCGTCGCGGCCCTTTACCGGCATCCCGTCCAGGCCGGAGGCGGCGAACAGATTCTCGCCCGACTGGTGCCGGCTGATTTCCTGCTCGGCATCGGCGGCGTCGCTGAAGCGGGCGCGACGGCCCAGCCAGCGCCAGATGCCGAACAGGTCGACCAGCCCGAGAAAGATGTTGCTCCACAGCAACTGCGTCTGCTGCGTCGCGATCCCGACGACGATCCAGGCCGCGGCGCCGACGGTGAAGACGACGAAGCCCCAGCCGGTGACCCGCGCCCCCAGATTGGATGCCGTCATCAGCGCTGCGACACAGGTAGCGGCCAAAGCCAGCCAGCCGGCGATGTCTGCCATGTTCGTCCTTCTCTACATGCGCGGCCCGGGTGACTCGGCACGCCGCTGGGGGCGCCGCGAGCGTTGCTTCATGCCGCCTAGGCGGCGGCGTTGCTCGCGACCTCGATCATATCCTCAGTTGCGCGTATCGACACTCGAGCTCGACCGGACCGCGCTTGTGCTGACCGGACCGCCGCTCTCAACGACGCGTCGCCGCGAAGGGTCCGGCGGCGATCCGATGAATCTGCTGCGGCCGGTGCGCATCGAGACCGTCCACTGCGGAACCATCGAGCCTGGTTATACCGGGCGGTCGCCCATGCGCTCGCCGAGCCGTACGGGCCGTTCCGGCACCCAGCCGGCGTCGAACGCGATGGTACCGGGCCGGAAGAGCATCACCACCGTGGAGCCGAGCAGGAAGCGGCCCATTTCTGCCCCCTGCTCCAGCACGATCTCTTCGTCCGCATACCGCCATTCGCTGGGCGCGCCCGTCCGCTTGGCATTGACGACGCCGTGCCACACCGTCGCCATGCTGCCCACGATCGTCGCGCCGACCAGCACCATCGCGAAGGTGCCGTGCTCCGGACTTTCGAACACGCACACGACCCGCTCGTTGCGGGCAAACAGGTTGGGCACGCCGCGCGCGGTGACCGGGTTCACCGAGAACAGGCTGCCCGGAATGTGGATCATCCGCGTCAGTCGGCCCGTGCACGGCATGTGCAGGCGATGATAGTCGCGCGGCGACAAATAGAGGTTCGCGAAGCTGCCGTGCCGGAATGCGGCCGCCAGCGCGGCGTCACCACCGAGCAGCGCGGTCGCGGTGAAGCGATGCCCCTTGGCCTGAACCATGTGCTCGTCATCGATGTCCCCGAGCTGGCTGATCGCCCCGTCGACCGGCGAGACGAAATCGGCACGCGCCATGGGCCGCGCTCCCGCCCGCAGCGGGCGCGTGAAGAACGCGTTGAAGCTGGCATAGCTGGCGATGTCGGGGTCCGCCGCCTCGCCCATGTCGACGCCGTACCGGGCGACGAACGCGCGGATCAGCCAGCGCGTCATCGCACCGCCCCGGGCGCGGGCGACATGGCCTGCAAGCTGCGTAAGGCGCTGTTTCGGCAGGGCATGCTGCAGTAGCACGGCGAGACGATCGGACATGTTGAACTCTCCAGGCGGGGGGAGCCGCACTAGCGCACCTATCGGCGTGGACAACCTGCAACTTTTTCTTCAGTAGAAGTCGCGACCAACTGGTCGATCTACAGGGGGGAATTTTCGTGGTTCATGCTTTTGGAGCGGGGCGTGGCCGCCGCTTGTCGTACGTGCTCAGCACAAGCGCGCTGGCATTGTGCATGGCGACTGCGTCCGCACATGCGCAGTGCACGCCCGATCCCACAATCGCCAGCGGGACGACGACGTGTAGCGGCAGCGATCCCGATGGCGTGGTGGTCACTACCAGCTACAGCACGGTGGTGGTAGCGGCCGGCGCGACGACCGGCCAGGTCCGCGTGAACATGCCGATGTCCGCCAGCTACTATGAACGCCAGGCGACTCTCAACATTTTCGGATCTGTCGACGGAGGCGCGCAGAGCGGGATCCTCGTGCAGCCCGGCACCGCGCCCGCCAACAGCTATGATTATTATGGAAGCCGCGTCGCCCTGACGGTCGCGACAGGCGGCCAGGTCTCCGGCTTCAACGGAGTTACGGTGGACGCGTCCGGTACCGGCTATGCGCCCGCCCTTGTCACGATCGACAATGCCGGCACCATCACCGGCACCAGTGGGACGGCGCTGCTTGCGATACGGCCCGAGCAGGCCGGCTTTCGGTCGATCACCAATCGAGACGGCGCGTTTCTGGGCGCGATCAGCGGCAGCATCGGCACGCTGGCCAATGCCGGAACCATCGACGGCGGCAGCCTCGCGGCGATCAACATGGCCAGCGGCTACAACAGTTCCCTGCAGGGGAGCGATTGGACCAACAGCGGGACGATCCGTTCCAATTCGGCGGCGGCCACGCTCTCTAACCTGAGCACCAGCGGATATACGCTGACGAACACGGGCACCATTTCCAACAGCGGCAGCGGTGCCGCCATCGCGGGAAGTTCCGCGACCTACGCAACCCTGTCCATCGTCAACTCGGCCGGGGGGCAGATCACCTCCGGCGGATCGACCGCGATCACGATCAGCAACTCGGTTGGGCTCACCAATGCCGGACGTATCGACGGCAGGGTGCTCGCGGGATCGGCCCAGAGCTATTATGGCAGCACCGTCGACAGCACCGCAGGTACCATCAATGGCGATCTGATCTTCGGCGCAGGCGACGATGTGCTGGTGGCACGCTACACGGGCTCTCCGACGCTCAGCACCGGCGTCAGCGGCATCGTCGATGGCGGTGCCGGTACCGATCTGGTGCGCATCCGCGTCGATACCGACACGACCATCAATACGTCGATCAGCCTGCCGACCAACTTCGAGCAGCTGGAAATTGCGACCGAACGCGGCGCGACCACGACGATCGCCGGAGGCTTCACCAATTCCGGTACGCTGCGCGTCAGCGGTCCGGGAACGTTCGACAACCGCGGAACGATAGAGGCTGCCGGCCAGGCCTTGGTGAGTAGCGCGCTTTCTTCCTCCTACCCCGTGATCGTGAACAACGGAACGATCCGCACGACATCCGCTACCCCCTACAAATATGCGGTCGAGATCGGCTCCGGCAACGGCTTCACCAACAATCAGACGATCAGCGCCGCAGGCGATGGCGTGTCGTTCTCGTCCTACGGCGGGTTCGTCAATGCTGGGACGATCACGAGTGTCGGCATCGGCGTCTCGTTCTTCGGCGACGACTTCAACAATTCCGGCACGATCCGTTCGAGCGGGGGCACTGGCGTGATCCTGACGGGATCCTCCGGATCCTATTACAAGCGCGTCAACAGTGGTGTCATCGAAGGCGCGAGCATCGGCGCCCGCCTCTCGGCGGACCTGACCAACACCGGCACGATCCGCTCGGCAGGCACTGCGGTCTACCTGGAATCCCATGCCGTGCTGAAAAACCTCTCCGGCGGTGTCATTACCGGCGGAACCGAAGCCATCGGCGGCGCCCGCTATCCGGGCAACAACCGCGTCGTGCAGAATGCCGGCACCATCAACGGCGATGTGCACCTTGCCGGCAGCGAATCGACCTACCCATATAGCAACGACAATCGCTATTTCGCGCTGGCCGGCGGCGTGCTGAACGGCAATCTTACGCTCGGCTATGGCGACTATCTGGTCACCGAACTGGTCAATACCGGCACCGGCAGCTTCGCCGGCATCAACGGTACGGTCACCGCGACCGGCTCCAACTTGCGGTACGAGGTGCGGAGCGACGCCATGGCAAGCTACGGCGCAGTGAGCGGGTTCGCCATGATCGGCTATGAGTTGTTCAACAATGCCGCCCTGACGCTCAAGAGCAATGGCGGCGCGGCGCTTCCGCTGACGTTTGCCGGCGCCGGTTCGATCGATCTGACCGCGGATATCACGACGACCAGCAAGTCGGCGATCCAAACGAATTCTCTGATCACGGTCGGGGGTTTTGGCGGAACGGGCAACGCACTCTCGATCACGAGCCGCGGAAATATCTCCGTCAGCCATGCCGACAGCACTGCGTACGCCTATGCTGCGGTTTCGATCGGCTCGACCGACCGCTTCATCAACGCTGGCACGATCACGGTGAACGATCAGGCCCCGACCGGCTATTCCTCGATGATAGCCGTGGCGAACGGTGGTACCGTCGTGAACAACGGGACCATCAGCCTCGGCGGCGCAATCGGGATCAGGAGCGCCACCAGCTTCGTCAATACGGGCACCTTGAGCCAGATTGCCGGAAGCGGCGCGGCGACGGGCGTGATCGATGCCGGAACGATCACCAATAGCGGCACCATTCGCGTCGACGGACTCGCCATCGCCAATTCGGACTATACGTACGGATCGACGATCATCACCAATGCGGCGGGCGGGACCATCGCCAGCAGCAGCGGCACCGCCATCCAGGTCCGGGGCGGTACGTTCACCAACGCCGGCACGGTGCAGGGAACGGTCGATCTCGGCTATCAGCCCCCCTATAACAGCGGCGCGCCTTCGCGGTCGTACAACACCGGCATCTACATCGCCGCAGGTGGCACGATTGCCGGCGACCTGCTGTTCGGCCGCGGCGACGACCTGCTGCTGCAGCGCGGAGACTCGCTGGGTGTTTCGGGTACGATCGATGGCGGCGACGGCGCCAACGTCTATGGTCGCTCGCTATCGAGCAACGGAACGGTGGCGCTGGCCGTGCCCGCGCTGCGCAATTTCCAGAACAGCCTCCTCGAAGCCGTCGGCGACGACACGACGATCACCGCGACGGGCAGCCTTGCGGGCGACCTGTACGTTACCGGCACGGGCAGCGTGATCAATCAGGGAAGCGTCAGCGGCCGGCTGACAAGCTATCTGCCGTATGACCTGACACATGGTGCCACCGCGGTCTTCGCGACGGATTCCGTCCTGGCGTCGTTGACGAACACCGGCACCGTCGGAGGGGGCGTCGGGGCCCAGGTGAACGCCTTCGCCAATAGCGGCACGATCACCTCCGGCATGTACGTCGACCCCGCCGTCTGGCTTACCGGGACATCGCTGACCTTCACCAACAGCGGCACCATCCGGTCCCTGGCAGCCGCCAGCCCCTATTTCCAATCCGCGGTTGCACTGAGCGCCGGAAGCGGGATTCAGGCGACGAACAGCGGCCAGATCAGCGGCGTGATGGGCGTTTCCCTGCAGGCCGTTGGAGAGAATGCCTCGATCGTCTTTACCAATAGCGGCAGCATCGCCGCCGCCAGCACATCGGTTTCGATCTACGACACGCCGGCGATCGGCGTGGCGTGGTCCGGTTCGGCAACCGGCACCCTCACCAATCAGGCCGGCGGGTCGATCACGGCCTCCGGCCTGAACGCGGCCGCCATCTGGGCGGGCGGCACGACGGTGACGCTGAACAATTCCGGGCGCATCGCCGCCACCGGCACGGGCGCGGCAGCGATCCTGGCTGCCAGCGGCAGCACGATCACGCTCACCAACACCGGCACGATCACCGGCGCGACGCTGCTCAGCGACGGCGCCGATCTGGTCGACAATGCCGGCACCATGGGCGCGCTGTCGCTCGGCGCGGGCGACGACCGCGTGGTGCTGCGGGATGGCGCGATCAATCCGCGCATCGATGGCGGCGACGGCAATGACCGGCTCGAGATCGCCGGCACCGCCAATGGCGCCACGATCGCGCTGGGCGATGTCGCCAATGTCGAGGCACTGCGGATGAGCGGCGGCTTCGCGACCCTGTCCGGCACCGCCAGCTTTGCCGATGTGCAGCTGAACGGCGGCCGCCTGGTCGGCCTAGCCGGATCGACCCTCACCGCGAACAGCATCTCGGTGGCGGCAGGCGCGACCTTCGGCTCGGCGGGAACGGTGAACGGCAATATCGCCGTCGCCGGCACGCTCAGCCCCGGCGCATCGCCGGGCACGATGACGGTAAACGGCAACGTCGCGCTGGCGGGCACGTCGACCGCGTTGTTCGAAGTCACGCCGACCATTTCCGACAAGCTGGTGGTCAACGGCACGCTGTCGATCGCCAATGGCGCGACCTTGCAGATCGTGCAGACCGGCAACATCGCCCCCGGCACGGTGCTCGACCTGATCACCGCAACGGGGGGCGTCTCCGGCAGCTTCAGCAACTTGTTGACCAATGGCGCCGGCTTCGGCCTGTTCTCGCAGGACGGGGGCCGTATCCGGGTGATGTCCACCTTCGTCGCGGCGCCGAACTTTGGCGACCGCGCGAGCGCCAGCCTGAACTATGTCAACGGCGTGTTGCTCAGCGGCCGGGCCTCGCCGGCGCTGATCGCTGCAGCCCCGCAGCTGCTGACCAGCACGGCCGCCAGCAACGCCGCTGCCTTCGTGCAGATCACGCCGCAAGCCTATGCCGCTACCCGCCAGATCAGCATCGAGAACGGCCTGACGCTGGCCGATGCGGCGCGCGGCCAAGCCTTTGCGCCGGTCGGCGACTCGCCCGGCCTGTTTAGCTTCGCCACGGCGCTGGGCGGCACCCGCGCGCTCGCCGGGGATCCGACGGGCGGCGTGGCGCGAACCACCACCAATGGCTATGGCTTCCTGGCCGGCATCGGCTTTGGCGATACCGCATGGTCGCTCGGGGCATTCGGCGGCTATCTGAACAGCCACCAGACGCTGGCCAATCTCGGCGCGCGGACCACGGCGGACGGCGTGGTGGCGGGCGTCCACGGACGCGCGCAGGTCCGCGGCATCGGCTTCAAGGCGACAATCGCCTACGATGCCGCGCAGGCGAATACCCGCCGCATGCTGCCCTTGGGCAGCGCGACCGCCCGTTACGATCTGCACGGCTGGACGGCCGACGCCAGCATCGACGCACGCCTGGCGCTGCGTGGCAGCTGGTCGCTGCGGCCGGCAATCGGCGCGACGGCGATCCGCACCACCCGCGACGCCACGACCGAGGACGGGGGCAGCCCGTTCGCGCTGACCGTGGCAAAGCGGCGCGGCACCGCGGTGTTCGTCGATGGCGGCGTGACCTTCGCCGGGACCGCGGCGGCGAGCTCGGCGGTTTCGATCCGGCCCTATCTGACGCTGGGCGCCCGCTATCAGCTGCGCGGACGGGTGCCCTATGCGGTCGCCGGTCTCGCCGGCGGCGGCCTCGGCTTGGTCGGCGAGAGCGCGACGCGCGCGCCGCTGCTCGCCACGGCCAAGCTCGGCGCCGATGTCGTGCTATCGCCCCGGCTCGCGCTTTTCGCGGTGCTGTCCGGCGAGAGCGGCGATGCAGACCACCGCGCCGCGGCCCGCGGCGGGGTGCGCCTGGCGTTCTGACCCTCTACGGGCCCTGCGCGCCGGCGCGGGGCCCCGCTTCACCCCCGGCTCGATAGGGTCGCCCCATTCCGCGGCGAGCGAGACCGCGTCGGGGAACGGCGGTTTCTACCTTGCGTCCACGGCACATCCCATGATCGCCGGATGCCCGAAACCGCGCAGTTCGCGTTGAAAACGGATAGCGAGCCGCGCATAGCAGCGCCATGCTTTCGCAGAAGAGCCGCTACGCGATCCGCGCGTTGCAACACCTCGCTGATCGGCATGGGCAAGGCGTTGTACCGCTGGCCGAGATCGTGGCGGCGCAGAACATCCCGGCCAAGTTCCTGACCGTCATCCTCTCCGAACTCGGCCGCGAGGGCCTGGTCCGCTCGCAGCGTGGGCGTGATGGCGGCTATGTGCTGGTCCCCGCCCCTGCCGAAGTGCGGATTGGGGAGATCATCCGGCTGATGCGCGGATCGATCGCGCTAGTACCCTGCGCCAGCCGAAACTCGCACGAGCATTGCGAAAACTGCGTGCCTGAACCCGAATGCCGGCTGCGCGCCCTGATGCTTCGCGTTCGCGATGAAACCGCCCGGATCCTCGACAGCGTGACGCTCGCCGATGACTTCGCTGCCGGCAATCTGGAATTGGCTGGCGACAAGCCGTGATTTATTGCCCATCGCGTCGATAGGAATTAGCCTCCCTTCAACATCGAGGGGTGAAGCGTCATGCGGGCTGCAAGTGTCCTGGGTACGATCGGCAACACGCCACACATTCGGCTGTCGCGGCTGTTCCCCGATGCCGAGGTGTGGATCAAGTCCGAGCGCGGCAATCCCGGCGGATCGCTCAAGGACCGCGTCGCGCTTGCGATGATCGACGCTGCCGAACGCAGCGGCGCGCTCGCCCCCGACGGCATCATCGTCGAGCCGACCAGCGGCAACACGGGCGTCGGCCTCGCGATGGTGGCGGCGGTGAAGGGGTATCGGCTGATTCTGGTGATGCCCGAGAGCATGTCCGTCGAGCGGCGCCGGCTGATGCAGGCCTATGGTGCCGAGTTCGAGCTCACCCCGCGCGAGCAGGGCATGGCGGGCGCCATCGCGCGCGCCGAACAGCTTGCGGCATCGGTGCCCGGCGCCTGGATGCCACGCCAGTTCGACAACCCGGCCAATATCGACGCGCATGCCCGCACCACCGCGATCGAGATCCTCGCCGACTTTCGCAACGAGCCGATCGACGCGATCATCACCGGCGTCGGCACCGGCGGTCATATCACCGCGCTCGCCGAGACGCTGAAGATGGAGTGGCCGGGCCTGCTGGTGTTCGCGGTCGAGCCGGCCGCATCGCCGGTGCTTTCGGGCGGACGTGCGGGGCCGCATCCGATCCAGGGCATCGGTGCTGGCTTCGTGCCCACCAACCTGCATGCGGACATGCTCGACGGCGTGCTCCAGGTCGATGCCGAAGCGGCGCTGTGGTTCGCCCAGGCGGCGGCGCGGCGCGAGGGCTTGCTGGTTGGGCCAAGCTCGGGCGCAACACTGGCGGCGATCGCGGCCAAGCTTCCGGAGCTTGCCGGCCTGCGGGTGCTGGGCTTCGCCTATGATACCGGCGAGCGATACCTCTCCGTGCCCGGCTTCGTCGCCGAAGGCACCGACAAAGCTGCACTTTCGACGACACCCAAGCTGCACTTCGCCGCGGCCAAGCCAAACTAGGTTTCTAATCTCTACTTGTTTAGTAGACATAAGGCACCGCCACAAGGGAGGTGACATGATCCAGCCGAAACGCCGGGGCCGCTAACCCCCATTCGTGGTCTTATAAGGCCGACGATCTCTTCCGTGCCGTACGAACGGTCGGGCGCCGGACGCGCCGGACGATGCCCTTGTGCGGCCGCTGCAGATCGATCGCCCGCGACCTGCCAGGGAGATTCCATTGCCGTTTCCTTCGTCCGTGCCGGCATGGCTTGCCGGCGCCAGCCTCGTTGCGCTCTTCGCCGGTGCCGCCCAGGCCCAGACCGTCCAGCTCGCCGCCGTCGATCCGGTGAGAGCGCCGGCGGTGGGAGACGAGCCGACCGACGCCGCGCCCGCTGCCGAGGGCGACGACATCCTCGTCACCGCCCGCCGCCGCAAGGAGCGTGCGCAGGACGTGCCGATCGCCCTCAGCGCGATCAGCGGCGAAACGCTGGCGGCGCGCGGCGACTATCGGCTCGATCAGATCCAGCAGCTGGTGCCCGCGCTGCAGGTATTCAGCTTCAATCCCCGCAACACCAACATCAACATCCGCGGCCTCGGCTCCAACGTCGCGCTGACCAATGACGGGATCGAGAACGGGGTCGGCCTGTATATCGACGGGGTCTATTATGGTCGCCCTGGGCAGAGCCAGTTCGACCTGGTCGATCTCGAGCGCGTCGAGGTGCTGCGCGGACCGCAGGGCACGCTGTTCGGGAAGAACACCACGGCCGGTGCGATCAACATCAGCTCGCGCCTGCCGAGCTTCACCACCGAGGCGCAGGGCGAGGCGAGCTTCGGCGACTATGGCTATCGCCAGTTGCGCGGCTCGCTGAGCGGGCCGCTGCTCGCCGACCTCGCCGCGGCGCGGATCAGCCTGGCCGAAACGCACCGCGACGGCTTCATCCACAATGTCACCACCGGCCGTGACGTTCATAATTACGACGACTTCACCGCGCGCGGGCAGCTGCTCGTCACGCCCTTGAGCGGCCTGTCGATCCGGCTGATCGGCGACTATTCCAACCAGCGCCAGCAATGCTGCATCAACCTGCCGGTCTCGGTGTTCACCAGCTACACCAACGGCGCGAGCATCGCCAACAACTGGCTGCAGCGCGCCGCCCGCGCCGGCTACACGCCGCTCCCCTTCGACCCCTTCGCGCGCAAGACTGACGCCAACTCGCCCTTTTACGCGATCATGGACACCTGGGGGATCTCAGGCGAGATCGACTATGACCTGGGCGGGGCGACGATCACTTCGATCACCGCCGGGCGGCACTGGAACTGGTATCCGTCGAACGACTCCGACGTCACCCGCCTGTCGGTCAACCTCCAGAGCAACCAGCAGAATTTTCAGCGCCAGTTCAGCCAGGAAGTCCGCATCGCCTCGAACGGCGAGCGCCGCATCGACTGGCTGATCGGCGGCTATTATTTCTGGCAGGTGGTACGCGGCGTCGGGTCGGCGATCTACGGGGCGGACGCGCCGAACTGGCTCTACCCGGCCGATGCGCCGGCCGTGTCCGACGCCGCGGTAAACGGCTTCACCTCGCGGTCGCGCTCCGATCCGCACACCCGCAGCCTCGCCGCCTTCGCGCAGACCACCTGGCATATCGATCCCCGGCTCAGCCTCACCACGGGCCTGCGCTTCACCCATGAGGACAAATGGGGCAGCTATGTCTCGGCGCAGACCGACGGCAAGTCGCTCGCCGGACTGACGCCGGCCCAGGCGACCCGCGCCCAGGCGATCCGCAACGGCCTCGCCCCGCCCGCCAACTACAGCGTCGACGCCAAGGACGACAGCTGGTCGTGGCTGGCGACGCTCAGCTGGAAACCGGTCGACGACGTGCTGCTCTACGCGACCAACTCGCGCGGGACCAAGTCGCAGGGGCTGAACCTCACCACCATCCCGGCGGGCGTCAGCGCCGTCGTCGATCCCGAGCAGACGGACAATTACGAGGTCGGCCTCAAGTCGCAGCTGTTCCGCCACACGCTTACCGCGAACCTCGCCGGCTTCTGGGCGGACGTGACCAACTACCAGACGACGATCGTCCAGCAGGTGATCGGTACCAACAGCTACATCAACTACATCGCCAATATCCCCAAGGTGCGCTCGCGCGGGTTCGAGGCGGATCTGGCGTGGCAGCCGGTCGCGGCACTCGGCTTCACCGGGGCGCTGGCCTATACCGATGCCACCTATCGCAAGTATCCGAACGGCCCGACGCCGGTGGAGGCGCTCAACCCCAGCACCACACAGCCCGGCGGATCGCCGCTCCAGAACATGAGCGGCCAGCAGCTGGCGGGCGTGCCCAAATGGTCTGCCTCGCTCGGCACCGATGCCAGCCATGCGCTGACCGACCGGGTCACGCTCTACGGCCATGCCGACTGGTCGTGGCGGTCCAACTATTACACCGTCGCCAGCAACAGCCGCTACGGGCTGGTCCCCAGCTATGACCTGGTCAACGCGCGCATCGGCGTGCGGCTCGACAAGGGCAAGTTCGACCTCTCGGTCTGGGCCCGCAACCTCTTCGACAAGAACACTTTCCAGACGCTCAGCGTCGCGAACACCGGGCTCGTCACGGCGATCCTCGGCGATCCGCGCACGCTGGGCGCCACCCTCCGGACGAAATGGTGAGCCCATGGCGACGATCCCCGCCCACGACACCCGGTTCCGCATCGCCTCCCCGCCGATCCGCACCGACGAACCGCCGGCGTGGCGCCTGATCGGCTTCGCCTCGCTGGCGATCCCGATCGCGGGGGCGGGGCTGCCGCTGATCCTGTTCGTGCCGCAGCTCTATGCCAGCCGTTACGGGCTCTCGCTGGCGACGATCGGGCTGATCTTCTTCCTCGGCCGCTTCTGGGACGTCGCCGCCGATCCGATCGTCGGCGTGCTGAGCGACCGCACCCGCAGCCGCTTCGGAAGGCGCAGGCCGTGGATCGCGGCGGGCGGGCTGCTCTTCGGGCTGGGCTCGGCGCTGCTCTTCTTCCCGCCTGCGACCGTGGCGCCGCTCTACCTCGCGGCGGCGCTGTTCCTCTTCTACGCCGGCTGGACGATGATCGAGGTGCCCTTCTCCGCCTGGGCGGGGGAATTGTCGGGCGCCTATCACGGCCGCACCCGATCGGTGACCTTCCAGCAGACCGCGCAAGCTTCGGGACTGCTCCTCGTCCTGATCCTGCCGACGCTGCTCGAACAGCTCCGTCCCGCCGACATCGCGCTCAAGCTCCACGTCGTCGGCGGCTTCATCCTGCTGACGCTGGCACCCTCGCTGGTGCTGAGCCTGACCGCCTTCCGCGAGCCGCCGCGCCCGGCCTATGAGCCCAAGCCCGAGGGATTCCTCCGCACCGCCAGCCTGATCCTGCGCGACCGGCTGCTGGTCCGCGTGCTTGCCTCGGACGTGGCGGTCACCGCCGGCCAGTCGATCCGCGCGGGGCTGATCACCTTCTTCGCCGTCAATTATATGGGCGCCCCCGGCTGGGCGAGCGGCCTGTACCTGTTCCAGTTCGTCTTCGGCGTGTTCGCCGCGCCGATCTGGCTGCAGATCGGCCGCCGCTTCGGCAAGCGCGAGACCGCCATCGCCGGCGAGCTGGTGCAGGTGGCGATCAACCTTGGCCTGCTGTTCGTCGTGCCGGGCGGGATCGGACTGCTGCTGGCGCTCACCGTTGCGCAGGGGCTCGCGCAGGGCTCGGGCAACCTCATGCTACGCGCGATGGTCGCCGACGTCGCCGATCATCACGAGCTGGAGACCGGCCACAACCGCACCGGCCTGTTCTTCTCGGTGTTCAGCCTCGCCACCAAGGCGGGGCCGGCGATCGGCATCGGCATCGCGCTGCCTTTTATCGCCTGGATGGGGTTCAGCCCCAAGGGCGCCAACGCGCCCGAGGCGCTGGAGACGCTGAAAGTCGTCTTCGCGCTCGGCCCGGCGCTCGCCCACATCCTGTCCGCCGCCATCCTCTGGCGCTTCCCGCTCGACGCGCAGCGTCATGCCTCGATCCGTCGTGCGCTCGATGCGCGCGCCGCCGGCCAACTTCCCCTGTGACCCTGAAGGAGAATGCACATGACGATCCAGACGCATGACTTCCCCAACGCCGCCGATGCCGACAGCGTGCTCGACGTCCACCCCGTGGCCGGCCGGATCGGTGCCGAGATCCGCGGCGTGCGGCTGGGCGGCGACATCGACAACGCCACCGTCGAGGCGATCCGCGCCGCGCTCTACCGCCACAAGGTGATCTTCTTCCGCAACCAGACGCATCTCGACGACGCGAGCCAGGAAGCCTTCGCCGAGCGCCTCGGCGATCCGCTCGCCCACCCGACCGTGCCGGTGGCGCCGGGCTCGCGTTTCCTTCTCGAGCTCGACAGCAAGGAAGGCGAGGCCGCCTCGGCCTGGCATACCGACATCACCTTCCTGCCCGCCTATCCCGCCGCCTCGATCCTCCGCGCGATCACCATCCCGCCCGCGGGCGGCGACACGCTCTGGGCCAATGCGGTAACCGCGTACGAGACCCTGCCGGAACCGCTCAAGGCGCTGGTCGAGACCCTGCGCGCGGTCCACACCAACGCCTTCGACTATGCCCAGCAACGCCCCGAGGCGACCAGCGAGCAGGTCCGCCGCCACCGCGAGGTGTTCGCCTCGACGGCGTACGAGACCGAGCATCCGGTGGTCCGCGTCCACCCGGTGACGGGCGAGAAGCTGCTGCTGCTCGGCAGCTTCGTGAAAAGCTTCGTCGGCTTCAGCCGCGAGGATTTCGCCCGGCTGTTCGGCATCCTGCAGGACCATGCGACCAAGCCCGAGAACACGGTGCGCTGGCGCTGGAGCCCGGGCGACGTGGCGATCTGGGACAATCGCGCCACCCAGCACCGCGCCATCGCCGATTTCGGCCACCAGCGCCGTACGCTGCGCCGCGCCACCATCGCCGGCGACGTGCCGCGCGGGATCGATGGGGCGCCCAGCCGGGTGATCAAGCCCGAGCCGGTCGCCGCGGTCGAAGCCGCCGCCTAACTTTCACCGCTACTAAGCTGTGCTCCTCGATCCAGGGGTATCGCATAGGCGTCTCATCCCCCTCACCCTTCCCACCGCCTTCGGCGGCGGGCCCCTTCCCTCTCCCACAAGGGGAGAGGGAGGTGGGGTGCCGCTTCTCCCTCTCCCCTTGTGGGAGAGGGAGGGAGCCGCGAAGCGGCGGAAGGGTGAGGGGGACTTCGGTGCCAATGCGAACCCTGCGCACTGACAGAAGCGCGGCCTCCTTTTCGGATATGCCATCCATGCGCCTTCGCCTCGCCGCCCTGCTCCTGCTGCTGCTCCCGTCGCCTGCCGTGGTGGCGAAGGACCAGCCTGCCCCCGCGCCGCCACCCAAGCGGCCCAACATCCTGATCATCGTCGCCGACGATCTCGGCTATTCGGACCTTGGTGCGTTCGGCGGCGAGATCCACACGCCCAATCTCGACGCGCTGGCCGAACACGGCCTGCGCCTCACCGGCTTCCACGCCGCGCCCACCTGTTCGCCGACCCGATCGATGCTGCTCTCGGGCACCGACAACCATCTGGCGGGCCTCGGCAACATGGCCGAGCTGATCGCCCCCAACCAGATCGGCAAGCCCGGCTATCAGGGCTATCTGCCCGACGACGTGGTGACGCTCGCCGAGCGGCTGCGCGACCTCGGTTATGCAACCGCGATGTCGGGCAAATGGCACCTCGGCACGCGCCCGCAGGACGACCCCACGAAACACGGCTTCGACCAGGCCTTCACCCTGCTTCAGGGCGGTGCCAATCACTTCGGCATCGACGCGACGGCGACCCCGCTGCCCGGCCAGGCGACCTATCGCGAGAACGGCGTCACGCTGCCGAGCCTGCCCAAGGACTTCTATTCGTCCGACGCTTATGCCGCGAAGCTGATCGGCTTTCTCGGGCATGCCGATCCGGCCAAACCCTTCTTCGCCTATCTTACCTTCACCGCGCCGCACTGGCCACTCCAGGCCCCGGCAGAGGACATCGCCAAATATCGCGGGCGCTACGATGCCGGGTTCGAAGCGCTCCAAGCCGAGCGGCTCAAGCGCCAGCAGGCACTGGGGCTGGTGCCGGCGGGCGTGAAGCCGCACCCGTTCGTGCTGCCCGACGGGCGGGACTGGGCACATCTTTCGCCCACGGAGAAACGCGAGCAGGCGCGGCTGATGGAAGTCTATGCGGCGATGGTCGACCGGCTCGACCAGAATGTCGGCAAGGTGATCGCCCACCTCAAGGCGACCGGCCAGTATGACAACACCATCATCCTGTTCCTCGCCGACAATGGCGCGGAGGGGATCGACCTCGCCACCACCAAGCTGCCGACCATGGCGGCGCGGCTGAAGGCGGCGGACAACCGGCTCGACAATCTCGGCGCGGCGAGTTCCTACACCGCCTATGGCCCGGGCTGGGCACAGGCGGCGACCACGCCGTCCTTCCTCTACAAGGGCTTCACCAGCGAGGGCGGCACGCGCGTCGCAGCCTTCCTTTCCTATCCCGGCTGGAAGCGGCAGGGCGAGATCAGCCATGCCTATGGCACGGTGATGGACGTGGTGCCGACGCTGGTGGAGGCGGCCGGCGGCAGCTGGCAGGGCAGCAGCTATGGCGGGCGGACCGTGCAGCCGGTGCGCGGCAGCAGCTGGCTGCCCTATCTTCGCGGGCAGTCCAAGGCGGTGCACGGGCCCAACGAGATCGTCGGCACCGAGCTGTTCGGGCGCCGCGCGATCCGGCAGGGCGACTGGAAGATCGTCGACCTCGGCGACGGCTGGAAGCTCTACAATCTGGCCGAGGACCCCGGCGAGACCCGCGACCGCGCCGCCGACCAGCCCGCCCGGCTGAAGACGCTGGTCGCCGCGTGGGATGCCTATGCCAAGGGCGCGGGCGTGGTGATGCAGTCCACCCCGGCGACCTTCCCGTGATGGCGGGCGCATGCGCGGTGCCGCGCCCAATCCGTCATCCCCGCGAAGGCGGGGATCCATTGGGGTCGCCAGCGCGGTTCCTGCCCCCGCCGTCCTGGCCAATGGATTCCCGCCTTCGCGGGAATGACGATCGTTTTCTGGGCATCGGCGCCGATCCTCTCGCTGCAGGGGGCCGATCGTGAAGCCGGTTGCGCTCCTCGCGCTGCCGCCGCTGGTCGCGCTGCCGCTGCTCTGGGCGACGCGCCCGGCGGCGGCGCCCACCTCGGCCGGCCCGCCGCGGGTGTGCGCGGGCAGCCATCTCGACCGGCCGGTGCGCATCCCCGCCAGCCGCTTCGTGATGGGCAGCAGCCGCTACTACCCCGAGGAAGGCCCACCCACCGAAACCGAGGTGCCCGCCTTCGATATCGACGCGCACGAAGTCACCAACCGCCAGTTCGCCGCCTTCGTGACGGCCACCGGCTACCGCACCGAGGCGGAGAAGCCCGGCGGCGGCGCCTTCGTTTTCGTGCCGCCCAAGACCGCGATCGACGAACCCGATCCGCGCCGCTGGTGGCGCTTCGTGCCCGGCGCGACCTGGCGCCATCCCGAGGGGCCGGGCAGCAGCATCGCGGGGCACGAGGAAGAGCCGGTGGTCGCCGTCACCTTCGCCGACGCCCGGGCCTATGCCCGCTGGGTCGGCCGAGCGCTGCCGAGCGAGGAACAATTCGAGGCGGCGGCTCGCGTGGGCATCGCCGATCCGGATGCCGAGCCCAACCCGGACCGCGCCAACACCTGGCAGGGCAGCTTCCCGAACACCAACACGAAGCGCGACGGCTACACGGGTCGCGCGCCAGCCGGCTGCTTCAAGCCCAACGGCGCGGGCGCCTATGATCTGATCGGCAATGTCTGGGAATGGACCAAAAGCTGGTATCTGCCCAGCCACGCGCCCTTCGCGGTCGGTGACGGAGCGCCCGGCAACCCGAGCTTCGATCCCCGCCAGCCCGACGCGAGGGCGCGGGTGATCAAGGGCGGCTCCTATCTCTGCGCCAGCAACTATTGCGCCCGCTACCGCCCCGCCGCCCGCCATGCCCAGGAGGAGACGCTCGCCGCTTCGCATCTCGGCTTTCGCACCGTCAGCCGATAAGCCTCTGCATGCAAAGGTTTTCGCTAGCGCGCGAAGGCCTGCTTTGCCGCGCCCAAGCAAAAGCTTATTTTCCTAGCTCACTGCTGGGAATTACCACCCGCCCCGACACATAAGGAGGATCGGATGGGGCGCTTGCACGGTTGGTTGGTCGCAGGTCTGCTGGCGGGAGTGGCGCAGCCGGCGCTCGCCCAGGCACAGGATTCCGAGACACCCGCAAAGGATGGCGCGGGCGACATCGTCGTCACCGCGCGCTTCCGCAACGAGAATCTGCAGGACGTGCCGATCGCGGTGTCGGTGGTGAACGGCGATGTCGCCGCCTCGCGCAACCTCAACACGCTGCAGGACCTCTCCACCGTCATCCCGACGGTGGATTTCCGCACCGGCCAGTCGAACAAGGATCGTACCGTGTTCATCCGCGGCGTCGGCACGATCACCACCTCGCCGGGCGTGGAAAGCTCGGTCTCGACGGTGATCGACGGTGTGGTGCTGGTCCGCCCGGGCCAGGCGACGCTCGACCTGCTCGATCTCGACCATCTCGAGGTACTGCGCGGGCCGCAGGGCACGCTGTTCGGCAAGAATGCCTCGGCCGGCGTGATCAACCTCGTCACCAAGGGCCCGACCAAGACCCAGACCGGGTCGCTCGAGGGCGGCTATTACGAGGGCGGCGAGGGCCGCATCAAGGGCACGGTCTCGGGCCCGATCACCAGCACTATCGGCTATACGCTGAGCGGGCTCTACGCCGCCTATCGCGGCAACGTCTACAATGTCGGCACGCGCAACTGGGTGAACGGCTATGACCGCTGGGGGGTTCGCGGCAAGATCGTCGCCAAACCCAACGACGACGTGACGATCACCTTCGCCGGCGACTATCTCTATAATCGCGACGATACCCCGCAGGGTGTCTATGTCAGTTCCAGCCGCGTCGCCTATCCGACCGGCGTGGTAACGCCGAACGCGACCCTCGCGGGGTTGCTGACGCAGGAAGGCATCACGCCCTCGGCCAACAATACCCGGATCAACACCAATTTCGACGCCGAGGTGCGCGACCGCAACTATGGCGGCTCGATCGCGCTCGATTGGGGGCTGGGCGGCGGCTACACGCTGACCTCGATCACCGCCTATCGCGAATGGAAGAACCACCAGAAGCCGGATTGGGACGCGCGCGCGATCCTCGCCGCGGGCTTTCCGCAGGGCCGCGACGACGGCACCGTCGACTTCGACCAGTTCTCGCAGGAGATCCGCCTCGCCTCACCGCAGGGCGGGCTGGTCGACTATGTCGTAGGCGCCTATCTGCTCTCGGCCGATACCGACGAGCGCTACCAGCGCAGCGTCACCCAGCTGATCGGCGGTGCGCCGGGGACCAACAACGGCGTCGCGAACTACGGCATCCGCGCGCAGAACCACGCGCTGTTCGGCGAGGCCAACCTCCACGCCACCGACACGCTGACCTTCATCGCCGGCGGCCGCCTGATCCACGATTCGCTCAGCTATTTCCACCAGCGCGTATCGGACACCGCGACCGGCGTGGCAGGCATCCGCCCCAGCTTCGCCAGCAGCGGCAAGACCGACCGGGTGGACTACAGCGCCCGCGCCGGGGTGCAGTACAAGCTGGCGCCCAACGCCAACACCTATTTCACCTTCTCGCGCGGCTATAAGGGCCCGGCCTACAACGTCTTCTTCAACATGCAGGCGTTCGACACCCAGCCGCTCGCGCCCGAGACCTCGACCAGCTACGAAGTCGGGCTCAAGGGCAGCCTGTTCGACGGGCGGATAAGCGGCGGGATCGCTGCCTATCTCACCGATTATGACGGCTTCCAGGCCAATTACACCGACACCTATCTCGGCGCGATCGTTACCCGGCTGATCAACGCGGGCCGGGTACGGACCAAGGGCGTCGAGGCCGATCTGAACGCGCGGCCGACCGGCCGGCTGACGCTCAACTTCGCGGTGGCGCGCACCGATGCGCGCATCCGCCACTTCAACTGCCCGGCGGCGACCAGCTGCACCTCGATCGACAGCGGCGCCCTGCCCTTCGCCCCCGACTGGAAGCTGAGCGGCGGCGCGGCGTGGAAGCTGCCGATCACCGACGGCCTGGCGGTCGAGCTGCAGACCGACGCCAGCTACAAGAGCAAGACCCAGTACGCGATCACCCAGAACCCGGACACGATCCAGCCCGCCTACGGCCTCTGGAACGCCAGCATCGCGCTGATCGGCGGGGAGCGCTGGGAGCTGCGCGCGCTGGTGAAGAACATCCTCGACCAGCACTATGCCAACTATCTCGTCTATGGCACCACCGCCGGTGTCGTCCGTTACGTGCCCCGTGACAATGATCGCTATGTCGGCCTGAATGCGCGCATCCTCTACTGACGGCACCGCCGGAGCGCAGGGTCGCTGGGCGATCCTGGCGCTCGTGTTCGGCGCGGTGATGCTCAACTATGTCGACCGGCAGATCCTCGCGCTGCTCAAGCCCATGCTGCAGGGCGAGTTCCACTGGTCCGACCGCGACTATGCGCACATGGCCTCGGCCTTCCAGTTCGCCGCGGCACTGGCCTTTCTCGGCACCGGCTGGTTCCTCGACCGGGTGGGGCTGCGACGCGGCTTCGCGCTGGGCGTGGCCGTGTGGAGCCTCGCGGGCATGGCGCATGCCTTCGCCACCACCGTCACCCAGTTCGTCGCCGCCCGCGCCGTGCTGGGGGCGGCGGAGTCGATCGGCACCCCGGCGGCGGTGAAGTCCGCCGCTACCTTCTTCCCGCCGTCCGAGCGCTCCCGCGCGCTCGGCATCGGCAACACCGCGCCCAATTTCGGCGCGATCCTCACCCCGCTGCTGATCCCGGCGCTGGCGCTGTGGGTCGGCTGGAAGGGCAGCTTCCTGATCGCCGGCGGGCTGGGCCTCGTCTGGGTGGCGATATGGCTGCGCTATGTGCCCGCCGCCGCCAGCGTGCGGGGCCCGCGCTCCGAGGTGCCGTGGCTCCATCTGCTTCGCGACCGCCGGACGCTGGCCATCGCCGTCGCCAAGGTGCTGAGCGACCAGGTCTGGTGGTTCCTCTTGTTCTGGACACCGGACCTGTTCCACCGCCAGTTCGGGCTGGAGCAAGGTGCGCTGGGCCTCCCCGTGGCGCTGGCATACAGCCTCGCCGCGCTCGGAGCGATCAGCGGCGGCTGGGTGCCCGGCTGGCTGCTCGCGCGTGGCTGGGTGCCGGAGAAGGTGCGGCACGCCACCCTGCTTGGCTATGCGCTGCTGGTGCTGCCCATTCCGCTGGTACTGGTGGCAAGCAACCCCTGGATTGCCGCCCTCCTCCTCGGCCTCGCGCTGTTCGCGCATCAGGGCTTCTCGACCAACGTGTTCGGGCTGGCGACCGACATCATCCCCGCCAGCCGCGTCGGCTCGGTGATCGGCATCGGCGCCTTTGCCGGCAACCTCGCCGGCATGGCCATTCTCGAACTCGCCGGCTGGTCGCTCGACAATGGCCATGGCTATGCGCCGATGTTCTGGATCGCCGCCTTTTCCTATCTCGCCGGTGCGCTGCTGGTGCGCTGGATCCTGCCGCGCACCGCCTATGCGGACGCGGGCTGACCCAGCAGCTCGGCCATGTCGACCACCCGATGCTCGCGAAGGCTGATCTCCGCCGCCATGCCGATGGCGACGGCCTTCAGCCCGTCCTCGGCGGTCACCTCCACCGGCCCCTCGCCCCGCACCGCACGGGCGAACGCCTGATGCTGGTAAAAGGTCGAGCCATGGTGCGATCCCGCCGCCAGCGCCGCCGCGTCCACGTCGATGCGGCGCTTCTCGGGCGCCTTGGGATTGCCGAAGCCGGTGCGCGGCGACCGGGTGAGCACGCTGCCGGGAATGCTCACATCCAGCCGTGCGACGTCCCCCGTCGCGACAATCTCCTCCTGCTCCTCGGCCCCGTCGGCGAACATGCACAGGTCGAGCAGTGCGCGGGTGCCGTCGGCGAAATCGACGGTGGTGAAGCTGTTGTCGACGATATCGGGGGTCGCCCCGTCATAGCGCTCGTCAAGATGGTTCACGTCCTGCGCGCCAGAGCAATAGACCCGTACCGGCTCGGAGCGGACGATGAAGCGCATCAGGTCGAAGAAATGGCAGCATTTCTCGACCATCGTGCCGCCGGTATTGCGCGCGAAGCGATTCCAGTCGCCGACCTTCATCAGGAAGGGGAAGCGGTGCTCGCGCATCGCCAGCATGCGCAACCGGCCGATCTCGCCGCCGTGCACGCCCGCGATCAGCGCGGCGACCGGTGGCATGTAGCGATATTCCATCGCGGTCCAGAACACCGCGTCATGGCGCGCGGCGCGCTCGGCGATCCAGCGCGCGTCTTCGATCGTCGTCGCCAGCGGCTTCTCGCACAGGATGTGGAGGCCAGCGTCGAACAGCGGCTCGACGGTGCCGCGATGGGTGAAGTTGGGGCTGGCGACGATCACCGCGTCCAGCCCGTCATGCTTGGCCAGCGCCTCGGCGTCCCGGTAGGCGGTCACGTCCTGCGCCTTGTCGCCCAGCGCCGCGCGCGCCCAGCCGAGCGAGGTCTCGACCGGATCGGCGATCGCCACCAGCTCCGCGCCGGCCGTGATCGCAAGATTGCGGATATGCTCCACGCCCATCATCCCGCACCCGACCAGACCATACCGAATTCGCGACGCCATACTCTTCTCCAGAGGCTTTGAACGATGACCACCCATCCCCAGACCGACGCATCCGGCAAGCAAGAACAACTTCCCCCCTGCGAAGTGAGCTGGTTTTCCGCCCTGTGCGACGACGATTACGAGTTTCTCGGCCAGCCGGACCCGCGCCTGCTCTCCAGCTGGGAACATTGCCGCGACATCGTGCTGGCGGCGGAAAGCGCCGGCTTCGACAATATCCTGCTGCCGTCGGGCTATGCGCTGGGGATCGACACCACCGCCTTCGCCGCCGCGATCGCCACGCTGGTCCGCCGCATTCGGCTGCTGATGGCAGTGCGCGTCGGCGAGAGCTGGCCGCCCCAGCTCGCCCGCCAGATCGCGACGATCGACCAGATTCTGGGGGGCCGCCTCGCGGTCAACATCATCTCCTCGGACCTGCCCGGCGAGACGCTCGCCTCCGCCCCGCGCTACCGCCGCACGATCGAGGCGATGCACATCCTGAAGACGCTGCTGAACGGCCAGCTCCTCGATCACCAGGGCGAGTTCTGGCAGCTCAAGGTCGAGCCGCCGCGGATCACCACCGTGTCGGGTCGCGCGCCCCAGCTCTATTTCGGCGGGCTGTCCGAGGATGCCCGCGAGGCCGCGGCCGAAGGCGCCGACGTCTACCTGATGTGGCCGGACCGGATAGAGGCCGTCGCCGCCACGCTCGACGACCTCCGCGCCCGCGCCACCAAGCGCGGCCGCGCGCTGCGCTTCGGCTACCGCGTCCATGTCGTCGTCCGCGAGACCGAGGCGGAGGCGCGTACCGCGGCCGACCGGCTGCTCTCGCACCTCGACGCGGCGGCGGGCGAAGCGATCCGCGCCCGCTCGCTCGATGCCCAGTCCGCCGGCGTCCGCCGCCAGGCCGAGCTGCGCGAAGCCTCGGCAGACGACGGCTATATCGAGGACAATCTCTGGACCGGCATCGGTCGCGCTCGCTCGGGCTGCGGCGCTGCGATCGTCGGTGACCCCGACCAGGTGCTCGCCAAGCTCAACGCCTATCGCGCGCTGGGCATCGAAGCGTTCGTCCTCTCCGGCTACCCCCACGCCGCCGAGGCCGACCTGTTCGGCCGGCACGTACTGCCCAGGCTGGAGCATGGCCCTTTAGGCGGCTAACCTCATTCCCCACTCGAACATCAACGGCACGATTTATTGTTCCGATATCAGATGCTTAAACGAGCCACCTTCAGTCAATGCCATGAAAAACACTACACCGCCTGATTGCCCTGCGACAGCCGCATGTGCGAGCCTCATCCGGCTTGAGGCACGGCATGGCACGGCGCCTCTGCTCGGTCGCTTCGCTGTTGGAAAAATCAGTCCTGTCGCGACGCTGGCATCTGTAGGCCGCACCTGATACGCCCTGATCACGCCGCATGATTTGCGGCGAGGGCAGCATCGGTGGGCTTGGGGGAGCAACACATGGCACGCCGGCGGATATCGCGCTTTTGCCTGCACTCTACCAACCTGTGCTCCATGCTCGTGCGCACGACAGCGGTCACCGCGGCGGCGGCGCTGCCGATCGGATCCGCTCGCGCACAGATCGCACCGCCTGGTTTTGCCGCGTTCAAGCACATCGGGTGGGGCGTGGAACAGGGCGCCCCAGAGGGGGTGTTCGAGACGGCGCAGACGCCCGATGGGTACCTCTGGCTGACGGGTGACGGGCTCTACAGGTTCGATGGGGCGACGTTCGAGCGGATCGACTGGCCCGCCGGGGCGCCTTGGAAAAGGCTCGATCCGACGAGCCTGCTGGTCAGTCGACGCGGCGAGCTCTGGGTCGGCCTGAACGCCAAGCCTGTATTGGCGGTGTATCGCGGCGGACGGCTCGTGGATGCCGGCATGCCTCGCCCGCCCGGCCCGATGGCGGCGATGGCGGAGAGCCCGGACGGAACCATGTGGTTCGCCTTCCGGCGGCGCGGCAACCCGTTGCGACAGCTTCGCCATGGCCGCTGGTCCTCGCTTCCCCTCCCCCCCGGCGCGGTGATGGATCTCGTGGCGATGCAGGATGGCTCCGTCTGGGTCGCCCTGGCGCATGAGGGCGGCAGAGATGGCGCCATCGCATATCTGCCGAACGGTGCCAGCCGCTTCCAGTTGTTGCCCGACCCCATCGGTCCGTTACCCCGGCTCGCACGCGATGCCGGCGGCGCCCTGTGGGTTTCCGATCGCGCGGGCACCCGCATGCTGATCGATGCGGCCGGCAAAAGGGCGCTGCATCCCGTCGCCGTTCCCGTTCCCGCCGGCATCCGCAGCGCCGCCTTCGCCTTCGATCGCGCCGGCGGCCTGTGGCGGACGAGCGGACGCAACGGCATCGCTTATGCGCCCCATGCCGCGTCAGCGAGCGCCGGGCCGCCCTACGCTTTCACCGCCGCCAACGGCTTACGCTCGGACTTCACCTACCACACGATGGTCGATCGCGAGGGGAGTGTCTGGATCGCCACCGAAGCCGGGCTGGATCAGTTCCGCCGGTCGCGCGCCATACAGGAGTCCGCGATCCCAGCGGATCCTGTAGACGGGCTGGCCATTGCTCGGGCCGAGGATGGGAACGTGTACGTCGCCTCAAACGGCGCGCTTTTCCGCATCGCTCCCGGTCGAAGTCCGGAGCGGGTGCTGACACTCGACAAGGCACTTCTCTCTATCTGTCCTGCCCGTGCCGGCGGCGTATGGGTCGTACAACCGACCCGGACGCTGCGCGTGCAGGAAAGCCGAGTGGCGTTGCAGCAGCGTCACGTGAGCATCGGCGCGCCAATCAATTGCGCGGAAGATCGATCCGGCCGCTTGTGGCTGAGTGACATGGCTGCGCCCCTGCGATGGCACGACCTTGCCTGGTGGCACGATGCGCCAGGGCCGCTACGCCAGCAGCATGCGTGGGAAGTGGCGGCGACGCGATCGGGCGACATCGCCTTCAACGGCCTGCCCCGCCTCGGAATCCTTCGCGGCAACCAACTTACCCTTCGCGGCAAGTATGGAACCGCGACGATGCTGACGACCAGCGGGGACGACGTCTTCCTTAGCGACGCGCAGGGACTGGTCCGGCTCCGCGGCACCACCATCGCGCGCCTCGACGACAAGCGCTTCCCGTGGCTGGTCTGGTTGCGCGGACTGATGCAGACCAGAGAGGGCCAGACCTGGCTGGTGGCGCGTTCCCGCATCTACCAGGTGGCGACCGCCGATCTCGATCGCGCCTTCGCCGATCCCAAGGCGCCGCTGCCGTATCGATATTTCGACACCCAGGACGGGCTGGTCAGCGCGGCGCAGCATGCCGGCTTCAAGGGTACCCAGATCGTCGAAGGCGGTGACGGGCGGATCTGGTTTCTCAATCGCGAGGGGGCGGCCTATTTCGATCGGGCAGCGCTCACGCCCAATCCGCTGCCGCCCCCGGTTGCAATTCGGGTGCTGCGCAGCGGAACGTCCAGTTGGCGTGATCCCGTGAAGCTGACCCTGCCTGCCGGCACCCGCGCGGTGGACATCGGCTATGCCGGCCTGACCTTCATCGTGCCCCAGCGCATGCGCTTCCGCTATCGCCTGGAAGGCATCGATGCCGACTGGGTGGACGCTGGCGCGCGCCGCCTCGCCAGCTACGCCAATCTCGGTCCCGGCACATACCGGTTCCAGGTCATCGCCGCCAACGCCGACGGCGTCTGGAATCGAACCGGCGCATCGCTGAACTTCGACATCCGCCCCACCTTCTGGCAGAGCACGCCCTTCAAGCTCCTGTGTGCGGTCGCGCTGCTCGGGCTGCTATGGGGAGCCTATGCCCTGCGCCTGCGGGTCGTCGCCGCACGCATCCGGCTGCGGATGACCGAGCGGTTCGAGGAACGCGAGCGCATCGCGCGCGAGCTTCACGATACGCTATTGCAGGGAATCCAGGCGGTTACCCTGCGGTTCCAGCGCGTCGTCAACGAACTGCCCGACCAGCAACCGGCGCGGGGATCGCTGCTGCAGGCGCTTGACGTCGCCGATCAGGTGATTGCCGAGGGGCGCAACCGCGTCCAAGATCTGCGATCGCGGCAGCATGATGCACTGGCGCCGCTTCTGCGCGAAGCCGCGGCCCAGCAACTGTTCGAGCCAGGCGTGGAGATCACCATTGCGGAACACGGCCGGCGACGCCCGATCGAGCCGCTTGCACTGGACGAAATCGCCAGCATTGCCGGCGAGACGCTTGCCAATATTCGCCGGCACGCGGCCGCCTCCGGCGTCGAAATCGAGGTTCGCTATGGGCGGTCCCTGCGACTACGCATCGTGGACGATGGCGTCGGCATCGATCCGGCGGTCGCGGAGACCGGGACAGTTGGCCATTTCGGGTTGCGCGGCATGCGCGAACGTGCCCGTAAGCTACGGGCGACACTTGCACTTCGGCCGCTTGCGGATCATGGTACCGAACTGGTGCTGACGGTCCCCGGGCGGGTCGCGTATCTCCCGGAACGACGCAGTTGGTGGGCGCGCATCAGGAGGATGCGATGACGGCTGCTGCAACCAAGACCAGACCGATCCGCGTGCTCGTCGTCGACGATCACCCGATGCTTCGCGACGGCATCCAAGGCTTGCTGCTGGGCTGCGGCGACATGGAGCCGGTCGGCGAAGCGAGCCATGGTGCTGAGGCGATCGCGAAATTTGCCGAGCTCGCACCCGACGTGACGCTGATGGACGTGCGCATGGAAGGCATGAGCGGCGTCGACGCGATCCAGGCGATCCGCGCCTTGTCACCCAAGGCACGCATTCTCGTTCTCACCACCTATGCCGGCGACGCCGCCGCGATCCGCGCGATGCGGGCGGGGGCATCGGGCTATCTGCTCAAGAACTGCGTGAGGACGGAGTTAGCCGACGCGATCCGCGCGGTGCACGCCGGTCGTCGCGTCGTTTCTCCCGACATCGCGCATGCACTGGCCGAGCATGCCCTCGACGAGCCGCTGGTAGAACGCGAAATCGCGATCCTGCAATTGATCGGCGAAGGACAATCCAACAAGGAAATCGCCCGCTCGCTTCAACTCTCGGTGGATACGATCAAGGCCGGCGTGAAGACGATCTTCGAGAAACTCGACGTCCACGATCGCACCCACGCCGCAATGGTCGCGGTGCGGCGCGGCTATATCGAGCGCTGAGCTCCCTCCTCAGGGGTGGATCGACGCGAAGACGATATCGGTGAAGCCCTCCACCGTCTCCCAGCGGTTCCAGTCGCGCTGGAATTCGCACACGAGCTGGATCCAGGTGATCGGTCGTCCGCCCGCTTGCTGAATGCGGGCCAGGCCGGCCTCGTGCGCGACCAGCGACGTGCCGCCAATCGCGTCGACCACCGGATAGACGTCGAACCCCTCGCGCAGCGCGTCCAGCGCGGGAAAGGCGAGACACACCTCGGTCCACAGCGCCACCATGATCAGCTTGCGTCGCCCGGTCGCCTTCACCGCGGCGACGAAGTCCTCGTCTTCCCAGGCATTGATCGAGGTCCGGTCGATGGGCGTGACGCCGGGTAGCACCTCCTGCAGCTGGCGGATGGTCGGGGCATTGCGGCCCGTCGCGACGTTGACGGTAGAGAGCACCACCGGCACGCCGTACAAGGTCGCCGACCGCGCCACCGCAACCACATTGGCGATCAGTTCGCGGCGCTCCATCGAAACGATCGAGGCGACCTGGACAGGTTGGAAATCGATGATCAGCAACGCCGCGTTCTTCGGCGTGAGCAGTTCGTCCGCTCTCGGGTCGCGAATGTGCTCGGGCGATGTCATGGCGATTCCTTCGTTTCGAGGAAGTGGCAGCGACCCGTCAGGGCTTGGCGACATACTCCGTGTCGGTCGGCCCCCAGCCGGTGATGTAGACCACCGCCGGTTCATCGCGGGTCAGTGCAAAATGCGGATCGGCGGCGGGCTCGCTGTAGAAGCTGCCCGGCGGCAGGCGCTTGACCAGCGCAGGATCGGCCTTGGTGCCGTAGCCGAAATACCAGGTACCGCTGACCACGATCGCGGTGCGCGCGTCGCGGTGGGTATGCGCTTGGATACTGGTGTGCGCCGGCACGCGCAGTTCGATGGTGTACGGTCCCTCCTTGGTCGGGTCGCCGGCCAGCACCGTGGTACGGATGCCCGCAAGCCCTGAGGTGCCCGGCCCCGCCCCCTCCTTGGGCAGCGCGGCAATCTCGGCCGGGGTCAGCCGCGCCTGCTGGGCGTGTGCCATAGGGACACTGCCAGCGGCGAGCAGCGCGACGGCGACGAACAACCGGCTCATCGACCGGCCGCCAGGAACGGCTTGACCAGCGCGACCGTGCCGGCGGGATTTTCCTCCATGATCCAGTGACCGGAATCGGGGACGACCCCTTCCTTCACGTCGGTCGCGGCGGCGCGCATCACCACCGCCATCGTCAGTCCGAACGACTTGGCCCCGCCCAGTGCCAGCACCGGCATCTTCAGCTTGTTGCCGGCGGCGAGCCATGCCCGATTGTCGGCGGCGTCCTGATCGAACGCCGCGAACTGCGCGAAGCCTGAATGCATGCCGCCCGGCCGTGCATAGAGCGCCGCATAATGCTGGCGGGAGGCCTCATCGAACTTGGCGGGATTGGCCGAAAACTCGTTCCAGAAGCGATCGAGGTAGATACGCTCGCGCCCGGCGACGAGCCGCTCCATGTCCGGCCCGCCGAATCGGAAATGCCAGAGCAGCGGGTTCTTCAGGATTTCATCCCAGGGGCCGACGCCCGGCACCGGCGCGTCGATCATCACGAGATGGCTGACCCGGTCGGGCACCTGCGTGGCGAGCGCGAAGCCGACCATGTTGCCGATATCGTGCGCGACGATGTCGAACGTCTGCACCTTCAGCGTGGCCAGCACGCCCTGCATGTCGCGGCCCTGGTTCATCTTGTCGAAGCCGCCGGCAGGATGCGCGGAAAGGCCCATGCCGCGAAGGTCCGGCACGATCACGGTGTGGTCCGCCACCAGCGCGGCGGCGAGGGGCGCCCACATGTCGCCGCTCTCGCCATAGCCGTGGAGCAGCAGCACGGCCGGACCACGCCCGCCGATGCGGACGTGGAGCGTCGTGCCATTCGTGGCGACCTCCTGCGTCTTGAAGCTGCTCGGATAGGCCGGGACCTGCGCCAGCGCTGGCGCGGATATGGTGCACGCAGCAGCGAGCAAAAGGGATCTCAACATCGGAACGACGCGCCTCCAGATCGCGGTGAGTTCGCGTGGAGGGTGCGCGCTGTCGCCACCGCGCTCAATGCCAAGGCGGGCGCCGGAAGCTACCCGATCGGGTATTCGCCGCGTACCGCCGCCCAGGCTATCGATCCCTGGTGCAGAGGGAGCCGGGCCGATGCAAGGCGCGCAGTGCGATTGGCAACGTGTCAGAAGCGCGTCAGCCCGCCGCCTCCCACCGGTGCAGCGGCCCGTGAAAGGCATCGGCGAGGAAGTCGACCATCAGCCGGACCTTGGCCGAGAGGTGCCGCCGGCTGGGATAGAGCGCGAGGATGTCGATATCGGGCAGCCGCCAGCCGGGCAGCAGCGGCACCAGCGTGCCCGCACGAATATCATCACCGATCAGGAAGTCGGGCTGCCAGGTGATCGCCTCGCCCGCAAGCGCGACGGCGCGCGCGGTATCGCCGCTGTTGGTGCGCAGGCGGATGCCGACCCGCACGCGGACCTCCGCCCCATCGGCGCCGAGGAACGTCCAGGTCTCCGGCTCGGGCGCATAGCCGTAGACGACGCAGCGATGCCTGGCGAGATCGGCTGGCGTGCCGGGCGTGCCGTGCCGCGCGATATAGTCCGGCGAAGCACAGATGACGTTGTGCGACGTGGCCAGCTTGCGCGACACATAGTGCTGCGATCCCCCGCGCGAGATGCGGATGCCGAGGTCGTACCCCTCCTCGACCAGATCGACGATCCGGTCGGTGAGCGCGATGTCGAGCTCCACTTCCGGATGCAGCGCCATGAAGCGCGGCCAAAGGGGCGCGAGATGGCGGGCGCCAAATACCAGCGGCGCATTGATCCGCAGCCGCCCGCGCGCGCCGCTGGCGCTCGCCGTTGCCGCCGCTTCGGCTTCGGCCACCTCGTCGAGGATGGTCCGCGCGCGCTCGTAATAGGCCTCGCCCGCCTCGGTCAGCGACACGCGCCGCGACGTGCGGTGGAGCAGCCGCGTGCCGAGATGTGCCTCGAGCTCGGCGACGTAGCGCGTCACATTGGCGGGCGAGGTGTCCAGTGCATCGGCGGCACGGGCAAAGCCACCGCGCGCCACCACCGCGACGAACACCTCGAGGGCGCGCAACCGATCCATCGCGAAAATCCTTCAGCTTTGCTGAATGAATGCACGATTTTCCGCCCATCGATCAAGTTTAGCTAGAGATTATTTGTGTCCTTGTCGCCGACGATCTCCGCCGGCTCGCAACCAAGGAATCGATCATGAACCGTCTTGCCAATAAATTCGCCCTCGTCACCAGCGGCATCGGCCTCGCCACCGCCCGCCGCTTCCTCGAAGAAGGCGCGACCGTCGCCATCACCGGCACCAGCGAGGCGAAGCTCGCCGCTGCCAGGCAGGAACTGGGCGACGTGCTCACCATCCATGCCGATGCCGGGGACGTTGCCGGCCAGACGGCGATCGCCGACACGATCCGCGAGGCATGGGGTCGCCTCGACACGCTGTTCGTCAACGCGGGCGTCGCCGACTTTCGCCCGCTCGAGGCGTGGGACGAAGCCGGGTTCGATCGCACCTTCGCGGTCAATGTGAAGGGCCCGCTGTTCCTCGTGCAGGCGCTGCTGCCGCTGTTCGCCAATCCCGCCTCGATCGTGCTCAACGGCTCGATCAACGCCCGGCTCGGCAAGCCGAACTCGATCGTCTACGCCGCGAGCAAGGCCGCGCTGATCTCGCTGGCGCGGACGCTGTCCGGCGAACTGATCGGCCGCGGCGTGCGGGTGAACGTCGTCAGCCCCGGCCCGGTCTCGACGCCGATCTACGGCAAGCTCGGCCTGTCCGAGAGCGATCTCGCGGGCATGAAGGACTATCTGATCGGCGCGATCCCGGCGGGCCGCTTCGGCGAATCCGCGGAAATCGCGGAGGCCGTCGTGCATCTCGCCTCGGACGAGAGCCGGTACACCGTCGGCAGCGAGCTGATCATCGACGGCGGCATGAGCAATCTCTGATCCACGGACGCGGCGGGCATCCGACGGTGGACGCCCGCCGCTTCCGCAACTGGAAGGACCACGGCATGGCACTGGATACCATCCTGAAAGGCAAGCTCGGCTTCGGCACCGCGCCGCTCGGCAACATGTTCCGCGCGATTCCCGAGGCGGAGGCGCTGGAGACCGTCGCTGCCGCCTGGGACGCCGGCATCCGCTACTTCGACAACGCCCCCTTCTACGGCGCCGGCCTTGCCGAACTGCGCATGGGCGAGGCGCTCAAGAGCAAGCCGCGCGACGCCTATGTGCTCAGCACCAAGGTCGGCCGCGTCGTGCTCGACGAGGTCGAGGACATCAGCCTGCGCGACCATGGCGAGAAGGGCGATGTGTTCGCGCATGGACGCCCGAACAAGATGGTCAACGACTATGGCTATGACGCCACGCTGAAGTCGATCGAGGACAGCCTCACCCGGCTCCAGACCAGCCATGTCGAGATCGTCTTCGTGCACGACCTGGCGCAGGATTTCTGGGCGACCAGTGGATCGCCCGCTTCGAGGAAGCCCGCACCGGCGCCTTCCGCGCGCTGGATCGGCTCCGCAGCGAGGGCGTGATCAAGGCCTGGGGGCTCGGGGTCAACAAGGTCGAGCCGATCGAGATCCTGCTAGACCTCGACGAGCCGCAGCCCAACGCCTTTCTACTTGCGGGCCGTTATACGCTGCTCGACCATAGCCGCGCATTACAGCGTCTGATGCCCAAGGTGCAGGAGCGCGGGCTGGGCGTGATTGTCGGCGGCCCTTATAGCTCCGGCGCCCTCGTGGGCGGGCCGAACTTCGAATATGCGCCTGCCTCGCCCGAGATCCTGGCGAAGATTGCCGCCATCAAGGCAATCGCCGACCGGCACGGCGTCTCGATGAAGGCGGCGGGCCTGCAATTCTCGCTGGCCCATCCTGCAGTCGCTGCGACCATCCCGGGCGCGAGCCGGCCAGAGCGCATCGCCGAAGATCGCACCGCGTTCGAGGCGGTGATTCCGGCGGCGTTCTGGAGCGAGATGCGCGCGGAAGGATTGGTCGACCCGACAGCCCCGCTGCCGGGTTGATCCCGTCAGCGCGCGCTCTGCCACAACGCCGCCCTCATTCCCACTCGATCGTGCCGGGCGGCTTGCTCGTATAGTCGTAGGTCACCCGGTTCACGCCGCGCACCTCGTTGACGATGCGGGTCGCCACGCGCGGAAGGAAGCCGCCGGGGAATTCGAACGCCTCGGCAGTCATGCCGTCGATCGACGTTACCGCGCGCAGCGCCAGCACGCTGTCATACGTCCGCCCGTCGCCCATCACGCCGACGCTGCGCACCGGGGTAAGCACCGCGAAGGCCTGCCAGATCGCGTCGTAGAGCCCCGCATTGCGGATCTCCTCGAGATAGATCGCGTCGGCCTTGCGCAGGATGTCGCAGCGTTCTTTGGTGACTTCGCCCGGGATGCGAATCGCCAGGCCCGGCCCCGGGAAGGGGTGCCGGCCGACGAACACATCGGGCAGGCCCAGTTCGCGGCCGAGCGCGCGGACCTCGTCCTTGAACAGCTCGCGCAGCGGCTCGACCAGCTGCATGTTCATCCGCGCGGGCAGGCCGCCGACATTGTGGTGGCTCTTGATCGTCACGGACGGACCGCCGGTGAAGCTGACGCTCTCGATCACGTCCGGATAGAGCGTGCCCTGCGCCAGGAAATCGGCGCCGCCGATCTTCTTGGCCTCGTCCTCGAACACGTCGATGAAGGTCTTGCCGATGAACTTGCGCTTCGCCTCGGGGTCGGTAACCCCGGCAAGGCCGTTCAGGAACAGCGTCTCGGCGTTCACATGGACGAGCGGGATGTTGTAGTGGCCGCGGAACAGGCTCACCACCTGGTCGGCCTCGCCGGCGCGCATCAGCCCGTGGTCGACGAACACGCAGGTCAGCTGGTCGCCGATCGCCTCGTGGATCAGCACCGCGGCGACCGCGGAATCGACACCGCCCGACAGGCCGCAGATCACCTTGCCGCTGCCCACCTGCGCGCGGATCTCGGCGATCTTGGCGGCGCGAAACTCGGCCATCGTCCAGTCGCCCGACAGGCCGCAGACATGGCGCACGAAGTTCGCCAGCAGCTTGGCGCCATCGGGGGTGTGCACCACTTCGGGGTGGAACTGCATCGCGTAATAGCGGCGCGCGTCGTTGGCGATCACCGCATAGGGCGATCCGGGGCTGGTTGCGACCGGACGGAAGCCCGGGGCGAGCTGAACGACCTTGTCGCCATGGCTCATCCACACCTGGTGGCTTTCGTTTTCCTGCCACAGGCCGTCGAACAGCACGCAGCCGTCCTGGATCTCGATAAAGGCCCGGCCGAACTCGCCGCTGTCGCCCAGCACGACCTCGCCGCCGAGCTGGTGCATCATCACCTGCTGGCCGTAGCAGATGCCGAGCACCGGCAGGCCGCTGTCGAAAATTTCCTGCGGCACACGCGGGGAGCCCTCGTCGAGCACCGAGGCGGGCGAGCCGGAGAGGATGATGCCCTTGGGCTGCATCCGGGCAAAGGCCTCGGCGGCGGTGGTGAAGGGCGCGATCTCGGAATAGACCCCGGCTTCGCGAACGCGGCGCGCGATCAGCTGGGTCACCTGGCTGCCGAAATCGACGATCAGGATGGAGTCGGTGTGCTGGAGCGTCATGGCTGGCCGATAGGGAGCGATCGCCGGCCTGTCAAAGGGGCAGGCGCATCGCCAGCAGGATCAGCCCGAGCAGCAGCGCCAGCATCGAAGCGAAGCGCGGCAGTGCCGCCGCCAGCCGCCCCTGCCCTGCCCGCGCCAGCAGCGCCGCCGCGCCGAGCAGCGCTCCCAGGAACAGCAATTGCCCGAGTTCGACGCCGAGATTGAAACCGGCCAGCGTTGCGAGGCGATTGCCCTGCCCGAGCCCCATCTCGG
The DNA here is from genome assembly GCF_002091475.1 of Sphingomonas azotifigens NBRC 15497. GTDB lineage: Bacteria > Pseudomonadota > Alphaproteobacteria > Sphingomonadales > Sphingomonadaceae > Sphingomonas > Sphingomonas azotifigens. Next base: position 5,806 of record NZ_BCTR01000040.1, on the reverse strand, counting down.
TCAGCACCCCGGCAAAGCCGAGGCCGTGGAGCAGCCCGCAAGCGAAGACGATGCCGATCCGGGCGCGCGGGGCTGCGGGGCCGAACAGGTTGAGCGCCGCCATCGCGGCGATGCTCAGCGCGATCCCCGGCTCGACGATCGCGGGGTCGAGCCGCACCAGGCCCAGCGCGCCGAGCGTCAGCGTGATGCTGTGCGCCAAGGTGAAGGCGGTGACGACGGCGATCCAGCGGCGCCAGCCCGCCACCCCCATCAGGATGGTGAGCAGGAACAGCAGATGGTCATAGCCAAGCAGGATGTGCTCGATGCCGACACCCAGGAACACGGCGAACAAGGCGCCCGGTCCGCGAAAGAAGACATGGCGCGGGCTGACAGGATCGAGCACGCCCGCCTCGATGCGGTCGCCGATCCGGGCGCGGACCACATAGCGGGCATCCTGCGCGGTGGCGCCGAAGAGATCGGTGGCGAGCGTCACCGTCTCGACCGGCGCGGCCAGCTGGGCGCCGGCCATTACCACCACATAGGGGGTGGGATCGCTCAGCCCGGAATCGCTGCCCGGATGCGCGACCCAAGTGAAGGCGAGCGGGGCCGCCCGCGCGCCTTGCAGGACGTGAAACCGCGCGCGGAACTGGGCGCCGATCGCCTCGGCATGGCGCCCCAGCTCGCCCGCATCGAGCAGCCCGTCCCGATTGTCGTCGACGTCGGTGAACGCCGAGACGGGCACCGACACCGCCAGATAGGCGCGGTCGCGCTCCACGTGCAGCGTCGCGTTTTGGCGCGGCAGCAGATGCGCCCAGGCAGCCGACGGCAGCAGCAGCGCCAGCAACAGAATCCCGCGCAGGAACCCGGCTATTGCACGTTCCCCTTCAGGCAGCGGCCGAAATACGGATAGCTGTCGGTGACCATGTAATAATAGATGCCGTTCGGGAATTCGGGCGTCACGCCGGTGCGGCCATTGCAATTGTCGAGGTCGCCCGATCCGGCGGTATAGTTCCAGTCGCTCTGGAACGCACCCAGTGGCACCCAGCTGGTCGAGGGGCGACCGGCATCGGGCGTGCTGTCCAGCGTATAGCTGCCGGTGCAGACCTTGAGCGCGCTGGTCGCGTCGCTCGCCACCGAATAGCAATAGCGCGCATAGACCGGATAGCCGTCCGACGCCCAGCCGATCAGCACCATCTTCTTGTTCGCGGCGGACGCGCCGGCGGCGGTGAGCAGCGCCTCGGGCATGCCGTGATAATGATATTCGCCGGTCGGCTGCACATGGGCGTTGTTGGTATCGACGCCGAAATCGAACACCGATTGGCCCAGCGCCTCGATCTTCCACGTGTCGGTGCCGTTGGCGAGGTTGCAGTCGCTCGCCTTGGTGGCGGTGCCCGCGCAGGTGCCGGCGGTGCCGGGATCGAACTTCACGCTGTTCAGCGCATAGCCGATCACCTTGCCCGGGCCGCTGACATAGTCGCTGCTCGCCTTGCTGGGCGTGAGCGTCATCGAGACGCTGACCGATTGCGCGCTGATCCGGTTGGGGTTGGCGCTGTTGGGGAAGGTGCCGACCGCGTGATCGGGCAGACCGTTGCCGGTGAGCGCGCGGCGACCGCTGCCGCAGGTCCAGCTCCAGGTGGCAGTGAGCGTGCCCGCGCCGCTGTAGCTGCCGGTATAGCTGCCGCTGTACGGGCAGAGCACCGCGGCGGTGGAAGCGCTGGTGCCGCCGCTGCCGGCTGCCGCGGGCGTGACGCTCACCGTGGCCGAGGCGGCGCTGGTGCCGGCCGAGTTGGTGGCGGTCACCGAACAGCTATAGGCGGTGCCGTTGGTGAGCTCGGCAACGGTGATCGGGCTCGCCGTGCCGGTGCCGGTGCGGGTGGCGCCGCCGCCGGTGCAGCTCGCCGTATAGCCGGTGATCGTCGCGCCGCCGTTGCTGGCGGGGGCGGTGAAGGCGATCGCGGCGCTGCCGTCCCCGGCGGTCGCGGTGCCGATCGTCGGTGCACCGGCGACGGTGGGGGTGGAAGGCGTCACGACCGTCCCGCCGCCGCTGCTCCCAGAACCGCCGCCGCTGCACGCGGCGAGCCCCGCCGCGCCGAGAACCACCGCACCCGCTCGCCAGACCGTCGCCGTGCCCATCGCTTCGTCCACCGGTTATGCAGCGTGCTTGTACGCCCATTCGGCGATCGTTGCACGTCCGACATGCTGCGGAGGCAGCGCGCGCTCAGGCGCGAAGAGGTTCGGCCGCGATCGGATGGCGGACACAGGCAAGCGTGCCGACCAGCACGGTAAGCCCCGCGACCAGCAGCGGAATCGCCAGGCCGTAGCGGTTGACCAGCACGGCCCCCAGGAACGCGCCGAGCAGGATCGCCACCACTGCCGCAAGTCGCCGCCCGATATTGGGGTTGCGGCCGCCGGCGAAGTGCGAATCGGCGGCGATGCCGGTCAGCGTCAGCGTCAGCACGGTGGTGGTAAGGTCCGGCACCTTGAGCTGGCGGATCGTCGCGTTGCGGAAGCCCATCGCGATCGCGGTGAGGGCAATGATCGCGAACACGCAGGTCTCGGGCAGGATGCCGATCGCGCCGGCCCAGGCGGCGACGCCCGCGGCGATGCCGAACAGCACGGCCTCGATCACCGCGGCCAGCACCAGCCAGCGCCGCAGCGGCTGCCCGGCAAGATGCGCGCCGACCTTGCCCGCCACCAGCGCGCCGGCGAGGAAGGATGCCAGCGCGACGATATAGGGCGTGATGGTGAAGCCCGGCGTGCCCGCCGCCGCGAAGCCGAGGAACACGATGTTCCCGGTCATGTTCGCGGTGAACACCTTGCCCAGCCCGAGCACGCTCACCGCGTCGACAAGGCCCGTGGTGACGGAAAGCAGCAGGAGCAGCGGGGGAAGCGGGGAAGCTGCGGTCTTGGAATCGGCCATGGCGGGAGTCCTCAGAATCGGAAGTTGCTTTCCAGGCCGATCATCCGGATCGGGCGGGGCGCGCCGGTTTCGCGCAGGAAGCGGCCGGCCTGGAAGAAGGAGAGCGAGGCGGAAAGCTCGAGTTCGGCGGTCGCCTGCCAGGCGATCGCGCCTTCGATCTGCTTGCCGATGAAGCGGGCGCGGCTGGTGCCGGGGGCGCGGAGCAGATTGCCGGGGATGTCGTATACGCCGTCCGCCGTGCTGTAGCGCCAATAGGCGCTGCCGGCGACGCTGGCGGAGACGTCGCCGCCCAGCGTGCCGGCGATGCGCGGGTTGAGGTTGATCAAGTTATAGGGGCCGACCGGCGACAGCTCGCCGAAATATTTGCCCTTGGGGAACAGCGCGTTGAACGTGCCGAGCCGGCGATCCCCGGCATGGCCGTCGCCGCTGATCACGTTGAAGCGGAGCACCGCGTCGGGCGCGAAGGGCAGGGTCGGCAATTTGCGGCCGAGTTCGGTGCCGAGCGTCCAGGCAGCGATCGGCCCGTCGGCGAAGCGACCGAACTGGGCGACCCCCTCGACATTCCAGTGCCAGTTGTCGCGCGCGCCATAGACGCGCGCGCCGAAACTGTGGCGCAGCTCGCGGCCGGTGCGGTCGACGAAATGCGCGGTGCGGTTGCGATAGCCGAGATAATAGAGGTCGATCCCCGGCAGCACGGCATAGGCGCCCCAGAGCCGCTTGGTCGGCGAGGTGCGGTCGTCGAAGGTGCTGAGCCGCGGTGCCACCGGCGCGACGGCGAGCAGGCTGATCCTGGCCTGGCCCACCGCCACGATCCCGCGCACCCCGTCAAAGGCGAGCGGCACATTGGGGCCGTAGCGGGTGCCGATCAGCCGCTCGGTGCCGAGCGACAGCATCTGCCGCCCGCCGCGCAGGGTGACCGCGCCGAGATCGAGCTCGGCAAAGCCCTGGAGCAGGTCCGTGCGGGTCTGGTCGACCGGGCCGGCAGCGGGGCGAACGCCGGCGGCATAGGCGAGGATCGGCTGGGCAAAGGCGCGGACGCGGCCGACATGGAGATCGGCATAGGGCAGCGCGCGGGTCCAGAGATACGCATCGTCGGGCGAGGCGGCGTTGCCCAGCGCGTTATTGGCAAAGGATTCGCTGCGCAGCCGGACCTCGATGCCGGTGGAGAGCCACGCATCGCCGCCGAGCGGGATGTACTTGAACGGCCCGGTCCAATGGTGCGCGCGCTTCTCGGCATCGGCGAGGTCGGACCAGTCCTCGTCATAGCGGGTGATGCTGAGCGTCGGCGCCTGCCAGGGTTCGGGGGCGGGGGTGGATGCGGTCTGCCCCTCCCCCACAATCGTCATCCCCGCGGAGGCGGGGATCCATTGGGGCTGCCGGATCGGCTTCTGCTGCGAACGCACTGGCGAATGGATCCCCGCCTTCGCGGGGATGACGGTTTCGGGCGTGGCGGCGTCGGGCTGGATCTGCGCTGCCGCTACCAGCACCACCACCGCGGCAAGGCTAGCCACGGCGCTTCGCCTGCTCCGCCACCAGCGCCGCCAGGACGAAGCCGCCGATCAGGCCGAGATGCTCGAAGAAGGCGTTGGTCGCGCCGAACCGCTCGGGGCCTGGCGGCATGGACCAGAAGGCATTGGCGGTGAAAGCGGCGAGCAGGGTGAACACCCCCAGCATCCCCGCGCCCAGCCAGACCCAGCGGCCGGTGAGGATCAGCACCGGCCCGACCAGTTCCACCGCGATGGTCAGCGCCGCCCAGAGCACGGGCGGGTGCATGCCGAAATGCGCCTGCTCCGCCACTGCGCCGTGCCAGTCGGTTAGCTTGACCAGTCCGCCGAGCAGGTATGCGCCTACCAGCAGCAGCCGGGCGAGGAACCAGGTCGGCCGCCAGTCGAGAATGGCGTCGACGAAGCGGGGGTCCGGCGTCGCCATGGTCACTTGGCCGCGGGGCCGTGGATCTCGGCGATATAGCCGCCGGGGAAGCGCACGATCGCCGCGCGGCCACCGGCTGCGGCATAAGGCTGCACCAGCGTCTCGACGCCGGCGGCCTTGGCCTTGGCGAGCGTCGCGTCGAGATCGGGCACCGCATAGCCGGTCATGTCGCGGCCATAGGGCCAGGGCAGCAGGCCATCGGTGACGAACACCACCATCTTGCCATAGCCGCTGGTGATCGAAATGCGGCGGATCGTCTTGCCGGGCTCGCCGACCTCGGCGCCAGACGCGGCGCGATCATCGGCGGTGATCTTGCCATGCGCATAGCCGACCCAGCTCTTCACAAAGCGATCGGCGACGTCCTCGGTCAGGTAGATGCGGTTCTCGGGCACCGTTTCCAGCGGCGTGTAGCTCGGCTTGGTGGTGTGCCAGTAGATCTGCATGTTCACGCCCCCCGGCCACTGAATCAGCGAATCACGGCCGATCGGATCGGGAAAGGTCACCAGCCGGCGGACCGCGCCGTGCTGGACGGCGGCCTTCACCGCGGCGTCGATGTCGGTCACCAGATAGCCGGTACGCTCGTCGCCGAACGGGAACGGGATCGGCGTCTTGAACCCGAATACCGAAACGGTCCCGGCGGGCGTCAGCACCAGCTGCGACTTGGTCAGGCTGGTGGTGGGCGTCACCTGGAACACGCCCTGCTTGCTGGTGGTGCCGCCGAACGTCGCCTGGAAGCTGGTGACGAAGCTGTCGAACTGGTCTTCCGGCACATAGACGTGCGTGGTGTCGTACTGGGGCCCGACCGAATAATCGGCGGTCTGCTGGGCGAGTGCCGGCGTGGCGACGACCAGGGCGGAGGCGAGGAGGAAGAGGCGCATGGCGAAACTCCTGAGGCTATCGCTCCCCTCCCGCTTGCGGGAGGGGTCGGGGGAGGGAACGACGTGGAAGAAGTGCTGAGGCGGCGCAGCCCCCCCCCCC
>NZ_BCTR01000039.1 GCF_002091475.1 Sphingomonas azotifigens NBRC 15497 | reverse complement strand
GGATTTTCCCATGCCGGCATGGCTGATGATGTCGACCACGCGAATCGCACCGTACCGCTTTCCGAGCGCCAAGGCGTGGAATGCATCCGTGATCGCTGTCTCGGTGCTGGATAGCCGACGGGTGCTCTAGGAGTGATGTTCCGACATGCCCCGATGTACCATTCGCGCATCGACGTATAAACATCGGCGCGCCGGACTATCGAGGGCGAAAGTCCGCATCGGCTCTCCAGCGGCAATTTAACACTCGCCAACGGCTGTCCCGGCCCTCACATCAAACTGAAGATCAATCACGGAGCGTAAAGGCATGGATCATCGTGCGGTTGCAATCATACCTAGCAGCAATCTTGATGCGAGCGAGGCGTTTTACCGACGTCTGATGTTCTCAGTCGTCAGCGACTATGGTCATTACCGCATTCTTGAAGATGGCCGAGGCTGGCATCTCCATCTGACTCATGCAATTGGTTGGCCTAAGAATATCGAGGACAACCCTTTTGGGCTGTACCTGTATGTCGATGACGTGGATGCAATGGCGGATGCCGTGCGGGAGCTAATTATTGAAGAAGGTGCCCCGCACGCGAAGCCATGGGGTACGTATGAGTTCGCCGTCAGCGATCCGAGCGGCCTTCTCGTTCGCATCGGCCGGGTCATAGAATAGCGTGCGATACGCTCGAGATCAGCTTTCAAGAGCAAGCTCAGGGCCTTTGAACGGTGGCAAATGGAATCGATTGGATCAGCCCGATCGGCAGCTTCAGTCACGACCGGACGTTCGCTGGCGCGGCGCTGAACGACCGGGTCTGGTCCCTTCCTGCTACTCGCAGAGGCGCCGGCTTGGCTAGCAGCTTGAAGCATCGTAGGCCATCGACGCCTCGGCCTCAGCAAGTACGGCACGGTCGCGCCCGCTTTCTTTTGCTTCGTAGAGAGCACGATCTGCGTAGCGTTGCGCTCTCCCCAAGTCGTCCACAGATCCTATCGGGGCCATACCAAAGCTAGCTGTCAACCGAAGATTTGGTACCGCATCAACCGTAACCTGTTTCAGAGCAGATCTAAGCTGCTCAACAACAAGCATTGAAAATTCGATCGTGGCCCCGATGAGGAGAATGGCGAATTCCTCGCCGCCCGTTCTCCCGAACAGGTCGAGTGGCCGTAGTTGGCTCTCGATTGCACGTGCGAATGCGATCAACACTTGGTCTCCCGCCTCGTGGCCATATTGATCATTGATTCTTTTAAATCGATCGATATCCGTCAGGATGAACATGGCTACGATCTCTCGACGTCCGACCGTAGGAATCAACTGTTCGGACATCTGATCGAAGCCGCGGCGGTTGAGAATGCCGGTGAGCGGGTCGGTAGTTGCCAGCCGGCGGAGGTTTGCGGCCAGATCATTCGCTATCAGCGTCAACGCCGCGATACCGATCCCGGTGAAAACCGGCGGCAATGCCAGCAGCAGCAGCCAGCGATCCAGATCGCCCAGTGCCGTAGCCGTTTGGAACTGACGGGCAAGCGCCATAACCCCAACAATCAGACTTATCGCCGCCAGCAAGGCTAGCAAAAGTCTCATCATCTGCTCGTCGACACGAGCTTGACGGTTCGGCATCGCAACGTGTCGCAGCGCCATGACGAGCACAACCGCTCGAAAGAGTTGAGAGAGTGCCGCCCACAGTCCGTCAGCATGCTTTAGCGCCGCGCAAAGGATGATGCTGTCGACCAACACCACGGCGACCATCCAGCCTCGCGTTGGGGGCGGCTGGCCGGCACGTTCGGTCAGCCCCTTCCAAAGCAGCACCGGAACGATCATCGCCAAAGCACTTACTGCGGCGATACTGAATGCTCCGCCAAAGCCCGTGAGCCCGTGCAAAATGTTAAGAGTCCAGGCCGCACTTGAGAGTGCGAAAGCCAGGCTCCAGGATGTCGCGAGGGGCGCCGGCTCCATCGAACGCGCCGACAAGGCAATAGCAATCGAAAGCACCATCGCCAGCAGCGCAAGCGTCGTCAAAACTGCAACACCTTCGTTCACCGTCTGGCCTGCTATTCGTCCGCGTCAACTGGCCGCGGCCTTGAATTGCTTTTTGAATTAATTCAAGTTCCTGCATGCGTTAGCAAGGAATTCGGCCGGTAGCTCTGGTCGAGGGTGAGAGCATGTGGACGAGTTGCGTTTCATCGTGCCCCTGTCACACCAATGTTCCCCAAAGCGCGACGGCGCCGTCTGTCGCGAGTTGCCGGGTAGGGAAGCGTGCGGGCTGCAGAATCGACCGAGTTCAGGAGGCGTTTCTGCTGGGCGGCTTTGCCCCCGCAAGTGGTAGGTTTCAGAAGGAGCTGCCGTTTATGGCCCCGCTGGTGAGCGAACGGGTCTGGTCGCAAGCAGTCGCGATCAGCGTACATCGTCCACATGATAGAAAATAGGATTGTGCATCCACTCGTTGATAGCGGATTCCCGCCAGCCGGCGCAGCGGGTAGCGATGCGCACCTGCTTGGGGAAGGTCCCTTTCTGGATCTTACGATAGAGCGTCGCACGCGAAAGGCTGGTGCGGCGGAGTACCTCCTTGAGGCGAAGGAAGCGGTCGGGTTGCGGCTGGTTCATGGGTCAGTCTCCTGTGTTTTGTGCGGTCCTTTTGTGCTTGTAGGAGACAGAGTTGGGGCGGCAATCACAGTCGTCAACAGCATGAGATTTGGCGATTTTACGCCAGCTTGTCCGTAGACGTTCCCGTTTGTCCGCTACCGTTCCAAATATGCGCGAAAATAATTTGTGTGGGCGGACGACATGGCGTCTCAGGCTGTTCCAGCCTGACCGCACTCGACTTCCGCGTGCCGCTCCAGCCAAGTCGCCTTGGGGCGTCTCGGCGGCTCCGCCGTGACGATCGCATGCCGCTGGCGCGCCCGCTTTGCGACCCGGTCGGCAGGTGCCGATGCTTCTGGCCGCCGCGCCTCGCCACGGGTGCGCCCATGCGGTGGCACGCGCTTCCCGTGCACCATGCCGACGGCCGCAATATCGAACGGGACCGACCTCCGGCATCTTGGGGGCTTCCACTGCCAAAGGTTGCCAGCGAACCGTCGGCAACCCAGGCGGCGCGTCGCCATCACAGGTCCAGCGACAAACTCATCCGCACCGTTCGCGGCAGCCCCTGCGCGAGCAGGCTCGATCCGGTCGACGCCCAGTAGCGCCGGTCCGTGAGGTTATCGCCATAGGCGCGGAGCGTAGCGCGCTTGCCCAGCAGGTCGAAGCGATAGGCAAGCCCCAGACCATAGGTCTCATAACCCGGCGCATAGCCTTGGTTCAGCGCATTCACCGCGCGCCGCCCGACCCAGAACATGCCCGCCGACAGGCTCAGCCCCGGTACCGCGCGCAGGCGGTATTCGGCAAAAACCGAACCGGAGAAGCGTGCGGCATTCTCGATCCGCTTGCCGACGACACTGGCCGCGCCCGTCTGCTGGCGAGCGGAGAGCGTCATCGCGCTCGCCGTGATCGACAAGTCCTTGCCCAGTTCGCCGCTCGCGCTGAACTCCGCGCCCTCATAAACCGCCTCGCCGTCCTGCACGAAGACGTTGGCGCTGTTCAGATATGCTGAGGGCCGCGTGATGTGGAAGTAGGTGCCGGTGAGTAGCAGCCCGGCAAACGGCTCGATCTTCACCCCCGCCTCCTTCTGACGGCTGACGGCAGCGGGCAGGATCTCGCCGGCATTGTTGGCGATCTGCTGCGCGATCGGCCCCGGCTCCAGCCCTTCGATGTAATTGGCATAGACGCTGACCCAGCGGACCGGCTTGACCATCACGCCATAGGACAGGGTGTCGGGCTTCACCTCATAGGAGCTCGTGCGGCTAACATCCGTGTAGCGGGTCTTGCGCCAGCCGATGGTTGCCTGCAGCCAGTCGCCCAGCGATGCGCGGTCGAAGACATAGAAGCCCAGATCCTCGGTGCGCGTGGGATTGGGAATGATCCGGGGTGGCGAAGCCTGATAGGGGATCACGACCGGGTTGTAGAGGTTCTGGACGACGTTCTGGCGGACAGCGGTCGGCACATTGCCGTCGCGGGTCTGAAAGGCCATACCGACCAGCACACTATGCTCGATCGGCCCGGTGGCGATGGTGCCGGACAGATCGCCGCGATAGACGATGTTGGTGTAATCATTACCCGTCGTCTGCGCGACCGTGACCGTGCCGTTGCCAGTCACCGGATCATAGCGGCCGAACGAGGAATAGGCCCGATCGCGCGTGAGATATGACCGCCCTACCGCACCGGCGAGGCGCCAGCCGGGCGCAAAGTCGTAGTTCACGCGGGCGAGTAGGTTGGTCTCCCGCCCCCTCGCCTGCATCCAGTCCGCACCGAGGTTTTGGCGCGGCGACAGAAGCGGCGGCAGCGTGATCGTGCCGTTGACGGCGGTCAGGCTGAATTCCGTCGGCTCGGTGATCGTTTTGTAGATATATTCGGCGTCGAGCAGAATCTGGACACTATCCGCCGGTTTCCAGTCGAACGCCCCGGTGACGAAGCTTCGCGTCCCGTCCGTCCGGCGGACGCCCGTCTCCAGGATGCTGGTGCCCGCATTGATGCGCACGCCCGCCGTCCCGAAGTGGCGGCTGACATCGGCATGAACACCGACCGAGCCGTTGATGTCGCCTTGCAGCTCCACACGGGTCAGCGGCGTCAGCTCCGGTCGCTCGGTGACCAGATTGACGATGCCCGAAGGCGTGGCGAAGCCGTAATAGAGCCCGGCTGCTCCCTTCAGCACCTCAATGCGGTTCTTGCTCTCGATCGGCTGCTCGATGAGGTTGACGACCGGCAGCACACCGTTCCAGCGCACATTGGTAAAGTTGTTGAGCGTGATCCCGCGCACCGCGAGATTGCTGTAGATGCTGGTGTTGATCTGCGCCTGGCTAACCCCGGCGGTATTGCGGACGGCATCGTTGATCGAGCGCGCCTGTTGCGCGTCGAGCAGCGACCGCGTCATGATCGCGACGGTCAGCGGCGTATCGATCAGCCGGGCGTCGCGGAACGTTCCAGCTTGCACATAATCCGCGCCGAAGCTGTTGCGACGATCGGCGGTGACGACGATCTCGTCGCTCGCGGCCTCGACCACATCCTGCGCCTTGGCCGATGTCGCGAACACCGATCCGGCAGAGACGAGCGACATCGACAGCAAAAGCACCCGCGCCGAGCGGGCCTGCGACACAGCAACCATGAGCGATTCCCCTTTTATGGGAGCGCCGATGTCATTTATGCGAGTGATATGCAATAGCGTTCACAGCATGTCCGCACGTCGGGGCGTGCCATTTGGCTCGTGCTCGGAAAGGCGATCGTCCCTTTTTGTGCGCCTGAGGGGTAGCGATGCTCCCAACCGTTCGAGACGGTCCAAAAAGCCGCGCCAACCAATCACTGCGCGTGAGGGGCATGGCGTCTCAGGCTGTTCCAGCCTGACCGCGCTCTACTTTCGCGTGGCCGCTCCAGCCGAGTCGCCTTGGGGCGTCTCGTCGGCTCCGCCGTGACGATCGCATGACGTAAGGCCGGTCCGCGTCGCGGCCCGGTCGGCATTGGGACCATGCCTCTGGCGGTCGCCGCGCCGGTGGCGCGGCGGCGTGGTGCCTTCAGCGTCATGGTGGCGGGGGGCGTCACGGCCCTGTAGCCCCGCCTCGGCGCGGCGCAACCCGGCAGCCTTGCTGCCGGGTCATCCACGTTCGTTCCTGCCCTTCGGGTGCGCCCCGCCTGTGTCCGGCTGGGCTGTTGGTCCGCTCCTGCCGCCCCCCGCCACCCCGGCGCCGGTCGATGGCGGTTTTAGGAAGGAGCAGAGGAGATGCAGAGCAACGAGCGTCAGAGCCTCTATGGCGAGGTGACCGCCCGAATCATCGCGGAGCTGGAGCAAGGCCGGTTGCCGTGGGTGCAACCCTGGAATGCGGCGCGGTGCCCCTGTACGATGCCGAGGAACGCCGTATCGGCCCGAGCCTATTCGGGGATTAATGTGCTGATCCTGTGGGCGGCGGCTATCGAAGGCGGGTACGGCGCCCAGCGCTGGCTGACCTATCGGCAGGCCGAGGCGGCAGGCGGGCACGTTCGGCGCGGCGAAAAGGGTACGGTGGTCTGCTATGCGGATCGCTTCACCCCCAAGGACGAAGCCGAGAAGGCGCAGGGCGAAGACCGCGAGGCGCGGACGATTGCGTTTCTGAAGCGGTTCACCGTCTTCAATGTCGACCAGTGCGACGGACTGCCCGAGGCGATGACCAGCAATCCGGTTCTGCCCGATCCCGTGCTGGCGATTGCCGAGGCGGATCGGGTGATTGCAGCCAGCGGCGCGGATTTCCGGATCGGCGGCAGCCAGGCCTATTATTCGCCGTTGCAGGATGTCGTGCAGGTGCCGCCACAGGCCGCCTTTCATGATCCGGTGAACTGGTACCGGACGGCGCTGCACGAGCTCGGCCATTTCACTGGCCATCGCAGCCGGTTGGACCGCGACCAGTCCGGCGCCTTCGGATCGGCGTCGTACGCAAAAGAGGAGCTCGTCGCGGAAATGGCGGCGGCGTTCACCTGCGCATCGCTGGGCATCGTGCCCACCGTTCGCCACAGCGATTATATTGGCTCCTGGCTCGCCGTACTGCGCGGCGACGAGAAGGCCATCTTCCGGGCTGCCAGTGCGGCGAGCAAGGCGGCGGACTTCCTCCTTTCCGCTGGGGAGGCGCGGTCATGACCGAGCGGCTTCCACCCCATGTCTTTCGGCGCCGGGGCTTTCGTGCCCTGCGTCGGATGACCGAACGGCAGCGCGCGATCTTCTGGGCGATGCGGTTCGAGGAGATCGACTATCCGACGCTCGGGCGACGCCATGGCATCAGCGCCGAGGAGGTGGAGGCGGAATTTGCTGCCGCCCTCACCCTCTTCATGCGGTTCATCGACACACCGGAACCGTGGTGGCGGCGCTTCTGGCCTTGGTGATCGCCGGCCTTCGAACCAACCGCTTGCCGCCGGGTGGCTTGCCATCGGGCGGCAAGCCCGACAGGGTAGCGTCCGCCATGCGCAGCAATCTCGATCATCTTCCGCCTGCCAAGCAGCGCGAACTGGAGCGCGTGGTGCAGATCGTCTTCGAGGAGTTCGACGACGCTTTCGCGCTCGCCAGCCACGAATGGAAGAAGAAGGGTCGCATCCTCAAGGTTATCCTGTATGGCAGCTATGCGCGCGGCAACTGGATCGACGAGCCGCATACCGCCAAGGGCTACAAGTCCGACTATGACCTGCTGATCATCGTCAACGACAAGCGCCTGACCGACCGCGTCAAATATTGGGCGAATGTCGATGACCGGCTGATGCGCGAATTTGGCATCACCGGCAGCATCAAGACCCCGGTCAATTTCATCGTTCACAGCCTGCAGGAGGTGAACGACGGCCTCGCCCATGGCCGCTATTTCTTCATGGACGTCGCCCGCGATGGCATCGCGCTCTACCAGAGCGACGACAGCGAATTGCACCAGCCCAAGCCGAAGTCGCCGCATGCGGCGCTCACCATGGCCAAGGAATATTTCGAGGAGTGGTATCCGAGCGGCGGCGAGTTTTTCGACAATTTTCGTTTCAACCTCGCGCAGCAGCGATTTAACAACGCGGCGTTCCAGCTGCATCAAGCAACAGAACGATTGTATCATACGGCCTTGCTCGTTGTGACGTTCTACACGCCGCACGTTCACAATCTCGCGTTCCTGCGCACGCAGGCGGAGAGGCTTGATCGCCGTCTGGCCTACGTCTGGCCCAACGACAATCGCAAGCAGCGCGGCATGTTCGAGAAGCTGAAGGAAGCCTATGTGAAGGCGCGCTATTCAAAGCACTACCGGATCAACGAGGATGAGCTGGTCTGGCTCGGCGAGCGCGTCGAGGAACTGGGCCGCGTCGTGCATGAGATTTGTTCGGAGCGCATTACCCAGTTGGAGGCGACGGCACGGCAGGCCGGATAAGCCGATGGATACCGATCCCGCCGCGCGGTTCGTCGTCATTTCCGGATGCTCGGGCGGCGGCAAATCAACGCTGATCGATGAATTGGCAAAGCGCGGATACGCTGTCGTGGAAGAGCCCGGACGCCGCATCATCGCCGACGAAATCGCGCGCGGCGGCGCGGCGCTTCCGTGGGTTGACCTCGCCGCATTCGCCCAGCACGCCATCGAGGTGACCCTTCAGGATCGCGAGGACGCCGCGCGACATTCCGGCTGGGTGTTCTTCGACCGTAGTCTGGTCGATGCCGCCGTGGCGCTGGACCATGCAAGCGGCGAACGACATGCGGAGGCGCTGTGTCACGCGCACCGCTATCACCACCGCGTATTTCTGACCCCGCCCTGGCCGGAGATATTCGATAATGACGCCGATCGTCGCCACGACATCGGCGCGGCGATCGAGGAATATGACCGCCTGCGCGACGCCTATCCGCGCCTCGGCTATGAGGTCATGCCTCTGCCGAAAATACCCGTCTCGGCTCGCGCCGATTTCGTCCTCGATTTTCTGGGCGCACGCGCCAGCTGAACAGCGCCGTCGTCTATTCGCGATCCTGCGCTTCGGCCTGCGCAAACGCTCGTCGACCGCGCCGTCGCCAGAGCGTCAGCATCTGCTCGCGATCCCCATCGCGCAACCGGGCTGCCGCCTCCGTCAACAGGCCCAAGATCACAGCGCGATCATCCTGTGTCAGCTCGACCAGGCCAGACTTCGCGACGAGCCCGCCCAGCTCGATCAGCTGCCGCGTGCGTTCGCGCCGTTTCACCTGCCAGTCACGGCGATCATGCCGCGCCTGCTTCGCCTGGAGCCGGTTCCGCGCCTCGCTCACCCGCCGCAGTGCTGCCCGGCTCGCGACCAGTACGGCGGCCAGCGCCGTGCCGTTCGCGCTGAAAGAAGGCGGTGCCCCGTTTGCGGCCACGCCTCCCGCGTCGCTGCATCGGTGCCTGCTGCATCGAGCAATGCGCCGACCAGTTCCTCTACACTGAGCGCATCTGCGCCGGTCGCCATCACCAGTTCGCCTAGCTGGTTCTGTTTGCGCATTTTCAGTTGGCGCGCTTTGTCGGCGAGCGCTTTCAGGTCCGCATCAAAGTCTCGGGGATTTCGCATCGTCCGGTCCTCACCTTGTATCGGTCGGACAGACCAGATATCCTTGCCGACAATCCGCGCCAATAGCCTGAAACTTGGTGAGATTTCGCGGTCCCGAGAGCGATGAAATCGTTCGAGGGCGCGCTTATACGTCGTGCCGACGTGTGCTTTTAGGCGTATCTGGTGCGTCGCCATGGCGATCTACCACTTCTCGGCCAAAGTCATTTCCCGCGCGGCTGGGTCAACCGCGGTGGCGGCTGCCGCCTATCGCTCGGCGTCGCGACTGCACGATCAGCGGCTCGGCCGGGACCATGACTTTTCCAACAAGGCCGGCGTCGTGCACAGCGAAGTGCTGCTGCCTGAAAACGCGCCCGAGACATGGCGCGACCGCGAGCGGCTGTGGAATGACGTGGAGGCCGCCGAGCTGCGCAAGGACGCGCAGCTTGCCCGCGAAATCGAATTCGCGATCCCGCGCGAGATGCAGCAGGCCGACGGCATCGAACTGGCGCGGTCATTCGTCCAGCGCGAATTCGTCGATCGCGGCATGGTTGCCGATCTCAATGTCCATTGGGATATGGGCACCGATGGGCTGGCAAAGCCCCATGCGCATGTGATGCTCGGGCTTCGTTCGGTCGACGAAGACGGGTTCGGCGCGAAGATGCGCGACTGGAACCGCACCGAGCTACTGACCCACTGGCGTGAGGCCTGGGCAGACCACGTCAACCAGCGCCTCGCCGAACTCGATATCGACGCGCGTGTCGATCACCGCAGCCTGGAAGCGCAGGGCATCGATCTGGAGCCGCAGCACAAGGTGGGCCCCGCGGCGTCGCGCATGGTGACGCAGGGGCGTGACAGCGAACGGCTCGAAGAACACCACGCCATCGCGCGCGCCAATGGCGAGAAGATCCTCGCCAACCCCAGCCTCGCGCTCGACGCGATCACCCACAGCCAGGCAACCTTCACCACCCGCGATCTGGCGATGTTCGTGCACCGACACAGCGAGGGAAAGGACCAGTTCGACCAGGTAATGGCGGCAGTGCGCGCCTCGCCCGAACTGGTGAAGCTGGGGAAGGATGAGCGCGGCGACGATCGCTTCACGTCGCGCGCGATGCTGAAGACCGAACAGCGGCTCGAACATTCCACTGCGACGCTCGACGCGCGCCGCCATCACGCGGTTGCCGAGCGGCATCTGGAACGGGCTGTCGGCCTCGCCGAACAGCGCAGCCTTCGGCTTTCGCCCGAACAGCGTGGCGCGCTGGAGCACGTGACCGCCGCGCGCGACATCAGCAGCGTCATCGGCTATGCCGGCACGGGCAAGAGTGCGATGCTCGGCGTCGCGCGTGAGGCGTGGGAAGCGGAGGGCTATACCGTCCACGGCGCGGCGCTGTCCGGCATCGCCGCGGAGAATCTGGAAAGTGGCTCAGGCATCGCGTCGCGCACGATCGCCAGTCTGGAGCATCAATGGGGCCAGGATCGCGAGCTGCTGACCGACAAATCCATCCTCGTCATCGACGAGGCCGGGATGATCGGCACACGGCAGATGGAGCGCGTCATCCGCGAGGCGGAGAAGCGCGGTGCCAAGGTCGTGCTCGTAGGTGACCCGCAGCAGCTCCAGGCGATCGAAGCGGGCGCGGCCTTCCGCTCGATCGCCGAGCGACATGGCGCTGTGGAAATCACCACCATCCGCCGTCAGTCCGAAGACTGGCAGCGCGACGCGACGCGGCAGCTCGCCACCAGCCGCACCGGCGAAGCACTGGCCGCCTATACGGAGGCTGGCCATGTCCATGCCGCCGAGACGCGCGAAGCCGCGCGCGAGGCGCTGATCGACCGCTGGGACAAGGATCGGCAGGCCGCCCCGCAGGCGAGCCGCATCATCCTCTCCCACACCAATGACGAAGTGCGCGAACTGAACACGGCGGCGCGCGACCGGATGCGGGCGGCGCAGATGCTGGGCGACGACGTTGCCCTCGTCGTCGAAAGGGGAAGCCGCTCGTTTGCGGCAGGCGACCGCGTCATGTTCCTCAAGAATGAGCGCAGCCTGGAGGTGAAGAACGGCACCCTCGGCACGATCGAGCACGTCAGCGGTATCGCGATGCGCGTGCGCATCGATGACGGGCGAAGCGTCGCGTTCGACCTCAAGAACTACGCCCATGTCGATCACGGCTATGCCGCCACCATCCACAAGGCGCAGGGGATGACCGTCGACCGCGTCCATGTGCTGGCAACGCCGGGGCTGGACCGGCATGCTGCCTATATCGCGCTGTCGCGCCATCGGAAACGCGTCGATCTGCATTATGGCCAGGATGATTTCGCCGACGCCGGGCGGCTGGCCCGCACGCTGGCACGCGAGCGCGGCAAGGACATGGCCTCGGATTACACCCGCGCGCTCGACGTGCAGCCGACGCTATCGCCAGCGCCGACGCCGCCCCGTCGCGGCATGTTCGACGGGCTGAAGCTCAGCAGCGCGCCGATCCACATGCCGACCCAGCCCAGCCCGCTCGAACAGGCGGTGCAGCGATTTGGCCGCGCGGCGCAGGACATTGTTGGTATGAAGCAGCAGGGCTTCGAGCCCCTGCCCCACCAGCGCGAGGCCTTTGGTAACGCCCGTAAGGAGATCGATGCACTTCGCCCCGTCGGCGGCGAAGACATGCGCGTCTCGATGAACAAGGACCCCACCCTTATCAGTGAAGCCGCGAATGGTCGCACCAGCCGCGCCATCCAGGCGATGGTCGCCGAGGGCGAAATCCGCATCGATGCCGCCAACCGCGCCGACCGCTTCGTCGCCGATTGGCAGAACAAGGCGCGGCAGCTGAAAACCCTGGAGCGGAGCGGCGATTACGATGCCGCGCGGTCCACCAGGGATGCCATGACCACGATGGCTAAAGCGCTCCTCCGCGATCCCCAGCTCGAGTCGCTGCTGCGCAATCGCGCGCTGGAGCTAGGTTTGAAGTCTCAGGGAGGCACGTCGATGTCTCACGACCTCCAGGAATGGCTCGGCCGCTCGCGCGGCCTCAATATTGGGATGTAGGCTCGCGCCCATGACCGACATTCCCCGCCAATATGGCATCGCCGACGATCCCACCCAGGCCTTCGAAAGCCTGCGGCAGGAGATATCCCTCCTCCATACGGCCATTCAGGGCCTGACCGCCGCGCGCGAGAAAATGCCCGATTATAGTCCGACGCTCGCCGCCATCAGCCGGCAGCTTGCCGCGATCACCGAGGGGATCACCAGCATCGAACAGGCGCCGGCCGTGAAACTGACCCCATCCTTGATGGTCCAGCAGCTGGCGAAGGCGGCGGCAGATGCGAGGGCGGATGACAAGCGGCAGATGGATGAAGCGCGTGCCGACCTGCATAAAATAATCGGAAGGATCGATGGGATCGTCGTTCGGGCGCGATCGACGGATCACCAACGCAGGCGCGAGCTATGGATGATGCTCGGCGCATTCCTCTCCGGGATTCTGCTTTGGTCGATCCTGCCGGGATTTGTCGCCCGATCCCTTCCGCAGAGCTGGCACGTGCCGCAATGGATGGCGGCGCGGACGTTGGGAACCGAACAGATCACTCCCGACGACCAGGTCATCGATAATATCCAAACACCTGAGAAAGAAAACTGAGTCTGGGACGATTCCGACGTTTCGGCTGAAGCGCGCAGTCTCGCCTTTCGGCGAAAGCACTTGTTAGCGAAAGAGATGCGATAAACATGCGGAAGCGGGCGAGTTGTCGACCCCTCTGACAATTTCGTCTTGCACCGGCCCCTGGGGCCGGCCCGATAGAAGATCGCGGCAGCTGTTCATGCGTGGCTCCGGACAAGATACGTGCTGGAGTGTCGGCCGCTCAAACCGCATTTCGCTGGGCAATCTTACCCAACACGAACGCGCTCGGTTTTGGCGTCCGCCGGAAGCTGGTGCGATCGACCGCCACCAGCCCGAAACGAGCCCGCTCGTCCCCGCCCCATTCATAATTGTCGAGCAGCGACCAGTGGATATAGCCGAGCACCGGCACGCCCTCCGCGATGGCCGCCCGCAGATGCCCGAGCGCGGCGGGAATCAGGCTGGCGCGCTGGCGATCGTCGGTGGTCGACACGCCATGTTCGCTCACCAGGATGGGCACCTTGGTCTCGGTATGGACATAGCGCACGGCGTTGGCGAGCGAGGCGGGATAGATCTCGCTGCCGGCCACGTTCGTTGGCACACCCTTCGGCGTCGGCAGCCTGCCCTTGGCGTCCCACACGGAGCGTTCGTAGTTCTGGACGCCGACATAATCGTCCTCGCGCGCACTGCGCAGCCAGGCGCCATAGACGCGCTCGCGGTGCGCGTCGCGCATGCTGTCCGGCCCCGCCGCCTGGTCGTCGACAAGCGCGAGTGTCACCCCCACCGGCAGGCTCGGGCGAAGCGCCTTGATCGCCTGCCGTGCCAACCGGTGCGCGGCCAGCATGTTTCGCGTGGTCGCCTCCACGTCCTCGGGCAACACCGTGTTGCCCACCGCGAATTTGGCGGACCCGCTCGCGTTGGCACAGGCGGCAAGGCTGGCGCGCAGCGCGCCGAAGAAGGGCGGCGGTAGCACCGTCTGGAGCAGCGGGCCGCCATTCGGCTCATTGAACGTGGTGCAATAGCGGATGCCGTCGCCGAGATGGCGGATCGCCCGCTCGCAATAGCGGGCGAACAGCGCGGGCGCACCGTCGTCGGTCCAGCCCCCGCGCGCGGCGAACCAGCGCGGCGTGGTGAAGTGGCAAAGCGTCACCACCGGCACGAGACCACGCGCATGGCAGCCTTCGATCATCGCCTTGTAATGATCGAGCATCGCGAGCGAGAATTCACCGGGAACGGGCTCGATGCGCGGCCATTCGATCGAGAAGCGATAGGTGTTCAGGCCCAGCCGCCGCACCAGGTCCAGGTCCTCCCGCCACAGTTCGAAGCTGTTGCACGCGTCGCCCGAAGGCGTTGCGGGCAGGCGCGGCGCGGTGGTTTCGAGCAGCCACTGGTCGGCGTTGACATTATTGCCCTCCACCTGATGACCGGCTGTCGCCGCGCCCCAGAGGAACCCTTTGGGGAAGCGCCTGCCCGATGCTTCCGCGGCCGCCGCTGCGAGCGGCTGTGCCGCAGCGATGCTTGCGGCGGAGGCAGCCAGCAATTCCCGGCGGTTCAAGCGCGACATTACACCTTCTCCCCGTATCACTTCGCTGGCTTCGTCAGGCCCATGACGTCCAGCCACAGGAGGAACTGGTCCAGCCAGTGCGCCGTCGTGGTGCCGGGCTTGCCCGCACCGAAGCCGTGTCCGCCGTCGCCGAACAGATGGAATTCCACCGGGCGCTTGGCCGCGCGATAGGCATCCACCAATGGCAACCCCTTTTCGCGATTGAGCAGGAAGTCGTCCGCGGCGACGGCGACGAACATCGGTGGCGCGTCGGCGGGTACCTGCATCGGCCCCATATTCGGGTAGATCGGCGCGACGAAATCGGGGCGTTCGGCGCCGCCCTTCTCCACCAGGGTGCGGGCGAGGAAGCCACCGGCCGAGAAGCCCATAAAACCAACGCGGTGCGGATCAATACTATAGGTGCCGGCGTGCTGGCGTACGTAGCGCAGTGCCGCCATGCCGTCCGCAAGCGCGTCGGGCGGCGTGTCCCCGGGCGGCGCGAAGGCCGCCGGCTGTCCTTGGATCATCTTGGTCAGTTCAGCCAGAAACACCTTCTGGTCGGCAGGCGTGGGCAGCGTGCGATACTTGAGCACGAAGGCTGTTATGCCGTGGCTGGCGAGGCGCTTGGCGATGTTCCAGCCTTCCTTGTCCATCTCAAGCCCGAGAAAGGCGCCGCCGGGTGCCACGATCACCGCCGCACCATTGGTCTTGCCGCTCGCGCGGAAAACGCTGAGCGTCGGGTGCGTCACGTTGCGGACCGCCAGCACACCGGCGCTGCGATGCCACACCTCCCGATCGGGCTGATCCGGCACTGGAAGCGCTATCGCATTGGGCTGCGTGGGAGCGGCTTCGGCGACGGGAGAAATTTCCGATTGCGCATGGGCCGCCGGCACGAGCGTGACGGTTGCAAGCAGTGTCGTCAGTAGCGTGGAAAGACGCATCGCGATCCTCTTGGTATGGAGAGGGAGCGGCACCGCCGCCCCCACCTTTGGCTCAGAAGTCGAAGCCGAGCCGCAGCCCGATCGTACGCACCGAGTCATAGCTGAAGCGCTGGTTCAACGTCAGCACCGGCGGCCCCTGCACCGGGTTGGCGTCGCCGCCGTCTGAACCGATCGAGATCGGCCGGACCTCGTTCGTGCAGTTCTTGCAGAACAGGCCGGCGGACCAGTGCTTGCTCTTCAGGCCGAGGCGCAGGTCGAACGTATCCCAGGTCGGGATGAAGAACGGCGTGCCCAGTGCCGAGGATTGCGGCGAGCGATGGTAATAGCCGATGCCGAACTGCGCATCGAGCTTCTCGGTTAGCGGTTGGCTATAGTCAGCGCCGAGCGTGGCGGTAAACTTCGCCGAGAGCGGGAGCTGATAGCCCGCGGCGTTGAACGTGCCGACATAGCCCGAGGCGTCCGAACGCAGATCCGCGCGGCAGCCGTTGCTGGTCTGCCCGGTATAGCATTGCGCGCCGGGAAAGTTGTCGAACTTGGCATCGACATAGGATGCCGAGCCTGACAGGGTCAGCCGTGTGGTCGGCCGCGCCTGAAAGGAGAAGTCGACGCCCTCCGTGGTCGCGGTCGCCGCGTTGCTGAGCACGAAGGTGCGCAGGGACGTGATCCACGACTGGACCTGCAGGTCGGTGAACCGCGTGTGGAACGCCGAGACCGAATAGGTGATCTTGCCGTCGGCGAGGCGTCCCTTGATGCCGATCTCGCCGCCGCGCGAGATTTCCGGCCGCACCGCCAGCTTGGCGCCCGGCGCCGGCGAGGTGTTGGAGAAGCCCGGCCCCTTATAGCCTTGGCCATAGAAACCGTAGAGCATCGTCGACGGTGTCACCTGCCAATCGGCACCTAACTTGAAGCTGAAGTTCGTAGCGTCCGTCGACTCGACGGACCGATTGTTCGGCACGCCCAGCGTTACGAAATACTTGCCCACATTCTCGAGCAGGTCGATCGTGCCCTTGTCGTAGGTGACACGGCCGCCGGCGTTGAGCTTCAGCGTGTCGGTGACATGGTAGCTGAGCTGCCCGAAGCCGGCATAGCTGTTCTGCTTCAGGTTGTACTTGTAGTCCTGGCCCAGGAAGCTGGCGTTGCTCACCGGGCAGGCAGCGGGGGGCGCGCCGAGCTGGGTGGCGCCGACGCAGAAGGGGAAGGTGGGCAGAAGGAAGCCGGGGAAACCGTTATTGCCGCCGCGGGCGCCGACCACCGAACCTACCGATCGATAATAATATAGACCAAATTGCCCGGAGACCTTGTTGCCTTCGGGCAGCGCCAGCCGCAGCTCCTGCGACAGCTGGTTGTAGACCTGCCGGCTATAGTTCGTATTGAAGAAGTTTACCGGCGTGTTGTCTGAATCGAACTGGTAGGAGGTGACAGCATTCTTCCAGGCGGTGATGCTGGAGATCTCCATCCCGTTCGACAGCGAATAATTGATGTTGGCCTGCAGCCCGCCGGTATCCGCATCGCGATAATTAGGCGCATCGCTGTTGTAGCGAAGGTTGTCGGCGCCGGACGGATAGCCCAGCCCGGTATAGGCACTGCCCGCGCCGATCTGCCGGAAGGTGATGTCATACCGGCCCGAGATGCCGCGCTGACGATTATACTCGCCGATCACATAGATGGAGAGCGCATCGGTGGGCTCGTACAGATATTTACCCCGCAAGCCCAAGTTGCGCAGGCCGAAATCGTTACGCACGGCGCTGTTGACCGTCGGATAAGTGACCGAATCCTGGCCACTGTAGATGGCGTTGAGGCGCAGCGCGCTGTTGGTGCCGATCGGCAGGTTGACGGTCGAGCGGACCTGAATGCCCTGCCCGTTCTTCACCGGGCGGTCGCGCTGCACCGCTTCGACGTCGCCGGAGACGCTGGTCTGCCCCAGCACCGGCCGGTTGGTGGTGATGTTGACGAGGCCCGCCGAGGCGTTCTTGCCGAACAGCAGCCCCTGCGGCCCGTTCAGCACCTCGACGCGTGAGACGTCGTAAAAGGCGTTGGCAGCGAACTCCTTGTTGCCGATCACCACATCGTCGAGCACCTGCGACACGCTCGCCTCGACCGTGGTCGCGAAGGTACCGGTACCGACGCCGCGCACCGCAAAGGTGTTGTCCTGCGCCACCTGCAGGCTGGGGGCGAGCTTGGTGACGGCGGTCAGGTCATTGGCGCCCCGCTGGAGCAGTTCGTCCGCACCGACCACGGTAACGCTGAGCGGCACCTTGAGCACGTTCTCGCTGCGGCGCTGCGCCGTGACAATGATTTCGCCGACGCTGCTGTCGTCGTGCGCGGCCGGCGTCTCGGCCTGCGGCGCGGCGGTTTGGGCCAGCGCGGCGATTGGAGTCATGCCGGCCAGCATGCTCGTCGCCAGTAGGATCTTGTGTACTTTCATCATCTCTCCTCCCCACCATTGGTGGCTGGTTGATTCACCGGCCGGACGATCGTTCTGATGCGACTCGCTACGGCCCTCGTTGCCGAAGATTGGCATCCGAATGGGACACCCGGGGCTCGGCACCCCGTGTTCGATCGACGTCAGTCCTCGAGGATCGCGACGGCGCGGGTCCAGCCGGCCGAGGCGCCCTTGATCTTGTGGGGGAAGCAGCTGACGGTGAACCCGTGCGGCGGCAGCGCCTCGAGGTTGTGCAGCTTCTCCAGGTGGCAATAGCCGATGTCGCGGCCGGCCTTGTGGCCTTCCCAGATCAGCGAGGTGTCGCCGGTCTCCTTCACCTTCTCCGCGGTGTAGACGAAGGGTGCGTCCCAGCTCCACGCATCGGTGCCGGTCACCCGCACGCCGCGCTCGGTGAGGTACATCGTCGCTTCATAGCCCATGCCGCAGCCGATATTGACGAAGTTAGGGTTGCCCACGGCGCCGCCGGCGGCGGTGTTGACCAGCACGATGTCGAGCGGCTGCAGGTCATGCCCGATCCGCGCCAGTTCGGCCTCGACGTCCGCGGCGGTGACGACATAGCCGTCGGAAAAATGCCGGAAATCGAGCTTCACGCCGCGCTGGAAGCACCATTCGAGGGGCACTTCGTCGATGGTGATCGCGCGCTTGCCCCCGTCCATGGTGGGGTGGAAGTGCCAGGGCGCGTCGAGATGCGTGCCGTTATGCGTCGTCAGCGTCACCCATTCGGCCGCCGCGAAGCCCGCCCCGTCGGGCGTCTGCTCGGCGGTGACGCCGGGAAAGAAATGGCCGAGCTCGGCCACCGTCTCGCCATGCGTCTGATAGGTGATCTTGGGCCGCATGAACGGCGGATCGGTGATCACCTCGTTCTCGAGGGTGATGGACAGGTCGATGAAGCGGCGGGCCATGGCGGTTCTCCGGGGGATCAGGCGGTGTGGCCGCCAAGGGTTTCGGCGAACCAGTCGGCGATATAGTCGCGGCCGTACGCCATGTTGTCCGCGCCGACATGCTCGACCCCGCCCTCGCGCGCGGTGAATATCTTGAGTTCGCGCCTGGGGCTGTTGACCAGCTGGTCGTAGCAGTCGTGCGCATATTGGACGCTGATCTGGCGATCCTGCGCGCCATGGGTGACGAGGAACGGCACCTTCACCCCGCCCATATGGCCGTTGAGGTTCATCGCCTCGGCGCGGGCGAAGAAATCGTCCATGTCCTTGGCACCGAACGCCCACATCACATGCGCCCAGTAATGCGGCACCGGATTCTCGCCTTCGCGCTTCAGCCGCTTCTGCTGCACCTCGGCCCAATTGTGGTTGGCGCCCCAGCACGCACCCGAGGCGAAGCGCGGTTCATAGGCCACCGCGCGCGGCGCGAAATGGCCGCCGAGCGAGATGCCGGTCATGCCGATCCGCTTGGGGTCGACGTCGCTCTGCTGCTCCAGCCAATCGACGGCCTTGGAGGCCCAGTTCTCCGAATGCGGATCGACCGGCAGCTCCTGCAGCCGCAGCGCCTCGCCCGATCCCGGCTGGTCGACGCACAGCGTCGAGACGCCGCGCCGCGCCAGCGCCTCGGGCAGCCGTGACCAGTAGAGCAGTTCCTTGCAGCTATCGAGGCCGTTGCAATAGACCACGACCGGCTTCGGCCCCTCCCCCGGCGCGCGGGTATAGAGCGCCGGCATGGTGCCCTCGCCCAACGGGATTTCCACGCGCGCGCGATCGATCTTGCCCAGCACGGTCGCCTTGTCGAAGGCACCGCGTGCCTTGGCGTAGGTTTCCTTGCGGCCTGGATGGCCATGGCCCTGCATCCGCTCGGCGGTGAACAGGTAGAGCGCCGCGCGCTCCAGCTTGGTCGAGGCGGAGAAGGCGCGGCCGCGCGCCTCGTCCTCGGCGGCCAGGCCGATTAGCTTGTCGCCCATCGCCGCCCATTGCGCCATGAACTGCGGCGTGCCGGCATCGGCACCGCTCGCCGCCGCATCCTTGATCGGCTGGCACATGTCGACGATCTCGCCGATCTGCCCGCCGCTCTCCATCGCGATCGCGACCGAGAGGTTCCAGATGTAATTGGGGAAGACTTCGAACAGCGCCACGGCTCAGGCCTCCACGGCCGTGAACAGGCCGGGGTTCGGCGCAGGATGCGGCAGCGTCTGCGGGCCGCCGGTGCCGATGCCCCACTGGTCCATCACCAGCGGCGCGGGCGTGTAGACCTGGTGCTGGTGCGCCTCGAAATCGACCTCTTCCAGTTCCGAGGTGTATTCCGCGACGAAGCCGTTCGGCGTGACGAAATAGCTGAACGTGTTGTTGCCCGCGGTATGCCGGCCGGGACCCCAGCCGATGCCGGTGCCGTGCTGCTTCAGCCGGTGCGCGCCGCGCATCATGTCGTCGACGCTCGGCATGTCATAGGCGACATGGTTGAGGCACGCCGGCCCGGGCAGCAGCGCGATGCGGTGGTGCGCCGAATTGCAGCGCAGGAAGCACATGAAGTCGCCAAGCCAGTCGGATACCTTGAAGCCGAGCACCTCGGTGAAGAACTGGACCGCCGCCTGGTGGTTGGGCGAATGCAGCACGATGTGACTGATCTTGAGCGGCACGCCTTCCCAGCGCGCCAGAGCGCGCTTCGGGCTGCGCGCGACGTCGCTCGACACTTCGAACAACAGGCCGTCGGGCGAGAAGAAGCGGAAGCCATAGCCGCCGCCCGGGCTGGTCAGCGCGGCGGGAGCACCGACGATGCGGCAGCCGGCTTCGCCCACCTTGGCGTGGAGCGCATCGACATCGGCGCGGCTGTCCGCGGCAAGCGCGATCACGTCGACGCGGTTCTCGTCGGCGGCGCGCAGGCGGACGACATGATGCTCGTCATGCCCCTGGGTCTTGAACCAAGCCATGCCGTCGTCGCTCGGCACCGGCTCCAGGCCCCATTGTTCGGTGTAGAAGGCGCGCTCGGCCTCCAGATCCTGCACGCCATAGCCGACATAGCGGATTTCGGTGACACGGCTCATTTCGGCTCCCTCAGATCGGCTGGGCGGTGACGGCGAACATCTCGGCCGTCGCCTTGTGGTTATCGATGGCCGGGCCCTTGCCGAGCTGGCCCATGCAGATCGCCAGGCTGGCGTTGACGATATAGGCGCAGCGTTCGTAGCGGCGGGCGCGATAGGCGGCGAAGGCTGCCTCCACGCTGTCGGCCCTGGCCAGCTCGTCGGCGAGGACGAGGCTGTCCTCGATCGCCATGCCGGCGCCCTGCCCCAGATGCGGCGTGGTGGCGTGCACCGCATCGCCCAGCAGGCCGATGCGGCCCTTGTGCCAGGGGCCGGTGACCAGCATGCCTTCGAGCGGCCGATAGACCACGCCGCCATCGTCGGTGATCTGCTCGGCGAGCGCGCGGATCGCCGGCGCGCACTCGGCCAGCTTGGCGCGCATGGTCGCGGCGAGGCCCTCGCGCGGATAGCGGGGGTTGCCCGGCTCCGGCGTGGTGACGAACATGTACATCAGGTCTTCGCTGATCGGCACCAGCCCCAGGCCGGTGCGGCCGTTATAGACCTGCAGCGCATCCATGCCGGCAGGACGCGGGAAATTGTACCGCCAGACCGCCTGGCCGGTGAACTCGGGCGCCTCGGCATCGGGCAGGATGGCTGCGCGGGTCTGCGAATAGACGCCGTCGGCGCCGATCACCATGTCGTAGATGCCGCTGGTGCCGTCCGAGAAGGCCACCGCGACCCGCTCGCCATCGTCGACCATGGTCTCGACGGTGATGCCAAGGCGGACCTCCGCGCCATCGGCGAGCACGCGGTCCCCCAGCACCTTGTGCAGCGCGGGCCGGCCGATGCCGACATTGGCAGGATAGCCCTCGGCCAGCTTGGGCGCGGGCACGCGGGCGACCTTGGTGCCGTCCGGGGCGAAGATCTCCACCGCGTCGAAACCGACGCCGGCCACGATATATTCGTCGAGGATGCCGAGCTGGGCGACCGCACGCACGACATTGGCCTGCTGGATGATGCCCACGCCATAGACCGACCAGCTCGGGTCGCGCTCGATCACCGTCAGCCGGTGCCCCTGCGGCGCCAGCGCGATCGCCGCGGTAAGCCCGCCGATCCCGCCGCCGACGATCAGGATGTCAAGCGGCGACATCGGCCGCCTCGGTCAGCTTCACGCGCTTGGTATCGCTGTTGACGGCGGGGAAGGGCAGATAGGAGATGCGCAGCTGCTCGGTGAGCGACAGCTCGTGCTCGCCGGCCGGGAAACCGCCGGGATGCGCCACCAGGATCGTCGCCTTGGCGCCGAACGCCCAGCGCCGATCATAGGCGGTTTCCATTTCGTCGAGGGTGAGCGGTCCCCGCCCCTCGTCGAACCGCACCGCCTCGCGTGGCAGCAGAGTGCCGTCGATCGCGACGTCGAGCTTCTCGACCATCGAAAGGGTCAGGCCGCGATAATAGCCGAGCTTGGCTTCGAAGGCGAAGCCGGTCGGCGCCTCGGCCGGGCCGGTGTTCCGCACGCTGCCGGCTTCGATCAGATACTTGTCGAACATCATCAGGCGGGTTCCTTCTCGGCGCCGAGCGCGGCTTCGGCCTGGGCGATCAGCCGATCGAACATCACGTGCTGGCGACGGACCTGCTCGCGGCTGTCCACCTCCATCGCGTCCTGGATCCAGCGATTGCCTTCATATTCGCTGGAAAGCGTGCCCTCCCAGCCGCACTTCACCAGCTCCGGAATGACCTCGTCATAGGCGATCGCCGGATCGGTGCAGTCCTCGTTCATCTCGTAGAACTTGGCCTGGATGTGCCGGAAATAGGGGGCGTAGTCTTTCAGCCGCTTGGGATTGGCATAAGGCGAGTGGCGCAGCGTTTCGGCCATCGCGATCTCGGCCTTGTTGCCGCCCCGCTTCACCGCGACTTCGTAGATCGTGTATTCGGCCATCACCTTTTCCTCGTGCTGGTCGACGATGAACTGGGCGACCTCGGGCCGCGCGCCCTGACGCTCGAAGCGCGCGCGATGGACCGGCGAAAAGTGCTTCATGAAGATGCCCATGTCGGGCAGGATGCCGAGGTGACGGGTGTTCAGCCGATCCGCGACCTCGATCGTGCGCAGGATCCAGGCATGCTCCAGATGCCAGGGCGCGTGGACCTCCACGCCCATGTGCACGTCCAGCTCCTCGGCATACGGCACGCAGCGCGCGAGGATATCGGGACGCACGAACACCAGCACGCGCATGTTCCTGATGCCGAGCCGGTTGCACAGCACCAGATCGCGGCGGATGCTGGCGACCTGTTCGTCGTCCGACAGCAGTTCGCCCTTGCGCAGCTTGGTATCGAGAAACATGTCGTAGCAGGTGAAATGCGCGCCGTGGCGGGCAAGCATCTCCTGCCAGCGGGCGATCTCCGCATCGTCGATGTTTGGGAAGGCCGGCATGTTCTGCTCGGGCAGGATCTCGATGCCCCTGGCGCCGAGCGACACCGCATGGGCGATCGCGTCCTCAACCGTCATCTGGCCGAGGAACATCTCTTCCTGGTAGCTGTAGAGGCTGACGCCCCGCTGGATTTTGGACACGATGGCTCCGTGGGTTACAGGCGGCAAAGGGCGGCGCCCTGCGCCATGGCGAAGGCCCAGGCACGCGGATCGACCGGGCCGGGAGTCGGGGCAGTCGTCGGAAGAGCCGCCGCGCCGAGCGGCGGCGTCCGGGTGCGCATGGTCGCGTGCAGCATTTCGAAGCTCCTCTCACTGCCGAGCGGCTTTGGTGCCGTGCCGAAACCAGGCCCGCCGCTTCTTGCCCAATATGTAGGCCGCAATGTCGAAATCCCGGAAATCGATTGTTTTGATAGCAATCAATCCAAAGCAGTGATTGGAAACGAATTACATATCCGTTCTTTGGATTACCTTCGATCCATACAATAAATTTCAAAAATCGTCGGATCGGCGTCAGAAGAGCAGGGAGCCCGACAAGAAGGCTCGGCTGAAGAGGAGAGGCCATGCGCCGGAGCCCGTTGCGGGTCCCCATGTGGGGGCCCTGCCCGTCCGAAGGGGTCGCCTGATGCGCCGGCTGCGCATGGGGCTGATCGGGGGCGGACCCGGCGCGTTCATCGGCCCGGTGCATCGCATCGCCGCGACGCTCGACAACGAGATCGAACTGGTTGCCGGCGCGTTCAGCCGCGCACCGGAAAAGTCGCGCCAGGCGGGCAAGGCATATGGCGTCGCCGCGGACCGCAGCTATCCGAGCTGGATGGCGCTGATCGAACAGGAGCGCGCCCGCCCCGACGGCATCGATTTCCTGACCATCGCGACACCGAACGACACCCATCTGCCGATCGCGCGCGCCGCGCTGGCGGCGGGGATCGCGGTGATGAGCGACAAGCCGCCCACCGCCACGCTCGCCCAGTCGCTGGAACTGGCCGAGGCCGTGCGCGATGCCGCGCGACCCTATGCGCTGAGCTACACCTATAGCGGCTATCCGCTGGTGCGGCACGCCCGCGCGCTGATCGCGGCGGGCGGCATCGGCACGGTGCGCAAGGTGGTGGTGGAATATCTCCAGGGCTGGCTGGCCGCGCCGATCGAGCGGGCCGGCAACAAGCAGGCCGAATGGCGCACCGATGCCGGCAAGTCCGGCGTCGGCGGCGCGATCGGCGACATCGGCGTCCATGCCTTCCACCTCGCCGAATTCGTGAGCGGCCTGCCCGTGGAGGCGATCAACGCCGATCTCGCCGCGGTCGTCCCCGGCCGCGCGCTCGACGACGATTGCAGCGTGCTGCTCCGCTTTGCGGGCGGGGCGCGCGGCGTGTTGCTCGCCTCGCAGATCGCGATCGGCGAGGCCAACGGGCTGACGCTGCGCGTCTATGGCGACAAGGCGGCGATCGCCTGGCGGCAGGAGACGCCGAACCAGCTGCTGGTCCACCACCTTTCCGGCCGCACGGAGATGCTGACCACGGGCGGCGCCGGGATGCTGCCGGCCGCGACCGCCATCACCCGGCTGCCGGCCGGCCATCCCGAGGGCTATCTCGAGGCCTTCGCCAATCTCTACCGCGACTTCGGCCGCCGCCTGCGCGGCCGGCCGGCGCCCGATCTCCCCGGCATCGAGGACGGTATCCGATCGATGCGCTTCATCGAACAGGCCGTGGCGGCAAGCCGCGACGAGCGCGGCTGGGTGCCGCTCGAACCAGCGAGGACCTTCGCATGACCAGCATCGCCTCCCCTGCCACCATTGCCGCGCCGATCCGCGGCGAAGCCGGCAAGGGCATCACGCTCATCGCCGCCCAGATCCTGCCGGTGATGGCAGTCGTCTCGCTCTTCCCCGCCATTCCGCGGCTGTTCGCCCAGTTCGGCGGACATCCGCAGGCGGGGCTGCTGGTGCCGATGATCGTGACGATGCCGTCGCTGTGCGTCGCGCTGTTCGCGCCGTTCGCCGGCGCGCTCGCGGACCGCTTCGGGCGGCGCCCGAGCTTCCTGGTGGCGCTGGCCGTCTATGCGGTGGCCGGCCTCGCGCCGCTGGTGCTGAGCGATCTGTATCTGGTGGTGGGAAGCCGCGGCGTGCTGGGCCTCGCCGAAGCGGTGATCGTCACCAATTCCAGCGCGCTGATCGGCGACTATTTCGGATCGCAGCGCCATCGCTGGGTATCCTGGGTGGGCGTGTCGATCTCGGTCGCGGGAACGCTGCTGGTTGCCGCCGGCGGCGCGCTGGCGGATCTGAGCTGGCGCGGGCCCTTCGCGATCTACGCGCTGGCGATCCCCACCCTGCTGCTGGCGCTGCGCTATATCGACGAGCCGGCGCGGCGCGAAGCCGCCAGGACCGCCCCGCTGGGCTTCCCCTGGGGCGCGGCGCTGGTGATCGGCGCGGTCACCATGGCGACCTCGATCCTCTATTATGTAGAGCCGCTGCACGTCGCGCGCGTGCTGATGGCCAAGGGCGTCGGCTCCTCCACCGCGGTGGGGCTGATCCAGGCCTGCACCTCGCTCGCCTATATCGCCGGGGCCTTCCTCTATCGGCGGATCCATGCCCGGCCGGTGGGCGTGCTGCTCGGCCTGGCAGGTGTCTTCACCGCGATCGGCCTCGCCATGATCGGGCTGGCCGACCACTATCCGCTGGCCTTTGCCGGCGCGGCGATCCAGCAGTTCGGCGCCGGCCTGGTAATCCCCGCGCTGATGGCCTGGGGCCAGGCGATGCTGCCGCTCGAGCAGCGCGGCCGCGGCATGGGCATCTGGGCGACCGCCTTCTTCGCCGGCCTGTTCGTCTGCCCGCCGCTGGTCGGCCTCGGCCAGGGCGCGGTCGGCAGCCTAGACCATGCGCTGCTGCTGTTCGCCGCGATCACGCTCGTGCTCTCCCTCCTCTCGGCGCTGTTCTTCCGCACCAGCGCCGCCCGCCACTGAAGAGACCCGACCCATGACCGACACGACCGAAAGCTTCGACTATATCGTGGTGGGCGCAGGCTCGGCGGGCTGTGTGCTCGCCGAGCGCCTGAGCGCCGACGGCAGCGCGCGCGTGCTGCTGATCGAGGCCGGCGGCAACAACGAGACCGAACTGGTCAACATGCCGCGCGCCTTCATGAAGATGTTCGGCAACCCGACCTATTTCTGGCACTTCCCGATCACCGCGCAGGAAGGCCGCCCCGCCGGCGAGACCTGGTCCTATGGCCGCGGCCTGGGCGGCTCGAGCTCCACCAACGGCACCTGGTATCTGCGCGGCGAGCCGGCCGATTATGACGGCTGGGCGGCGATGGGCTTCCATGCTTGGCGCTGGAGCGAGATCCGGCGATGCTTCCAGGAAATGGAGAGCTATCGCGGACCGGACGCCGACACGAGCCGCGGGCGCGACGGCCCCTTGCAGATCACGCGCCTGCCGTTCCGCTCGCCGGCGATCGGCGCGGCGATCAAGGCGGGCATGCAGATCGGCCTGCGCGCGGTGGAGGACATCAACGCGCCGGAAGGGCCGCGCATCGGCTATACCCAGGCGACCGTGTCGCGCCGCGGGCGCCGCGCCTCCAGCTACCAGGCGTTCCTGAAGCCCGCGATGCGCCGCCCGAACCTGACCGTGCTGCTCGACACACTGGTCGAGCGGGTGACGATCGAACGCGGCCGCGCCACCGGCGTGCAGGTCCGCACCGCCCAGGGCAGCCGCGCCATCGCCGCGACCCGCGAAGTGATCCTGTCGGCCGGCGCGCTGCAGAGCCCCAAGCTGCTCCAGCTTTCCGGCATCGGCCCGGTCGAGGTGCTGGAACGCGCCGGCGTGCCGGTCGTCCGGCCGCTGGCGCAGGTCGGCCGCAACCTCGCCGACCATCTGATGTTCACCATGTCGTGGCGGCTGCACAAGGATCCCGGCGCCAATCGGGAGTTCTCGGGCTGGCGGCTGACCCGCCATGTGCTGCGCTATTATCTCACCCGCACCGGCATGATGGCCTATACCTCGCCCGAGGTGACGGCGCTGCTTTCGATCGACTCGCCGCGCGAATGGCCCGACGCGCAGTTCGGTGTCGGCCCCTATTCGCTGCGCACCACCGAGGAGATCAAGGCCGATCCCGGCCGCGGCGCGCTGGAAGACCAGCCCGGCATCAGCGTCAACGGCATCGCGCTCCGCCCGAAGAGTAGGGGTACCGTCGCGATCCGATCCGCAGACGTCGCCGATCCGATCGACGTCCACGCGAACTGGTGGGGCGATCCCGCCGACAAGGCTTTCCTCGTCAAGATGGTCCGCCTCGCCCGCCGCTATATGCGCCAGCCCGCCCTGAAGGACTTTGTCGGCGAGGAACGGGTGCCCGGCGAGCGCTTCCAGAGCGACGAAGACATCGCCAGGCAGATGGAGTGGCTGGCCAGCCCCGGCCTGCACTCCACCGGCACCTGCCGGATGGGCACGCCCGACACGGGCGTGGTCGATGGCCGCCTGCGGGTACACGGCATCCAGGGGCTGCGCGTCGCCGATTGTTCGGTGATGCCGGTACAGCCGGCCGGCAACACCAACGGCCCGGCGATGGTGATCGGCTGGCGCGCCGCCGAACTGATCCTGGAGGACAATACCCGCTGATCCGGTGATTGCGGCGCCCGTTATCCATCGATAGCATCGATAGAAAATAGGGCCGACAGGCCCACCGGAGAGGAATGCCATGCGGTTCAAGGGCCTGGATCTCAACCTGCTGGGTGCGCTCGACGTGCTGCTCGAAACGCGCAGCGTCTCGGCCGCCGCCCGGCAGATGAACCTCAGCCAGCCGGCGATGAGCGCTGCGCTCACCCGGCTGCGCGACTTCTTCGGCGACGAACTGCTCGTGGCGCAGGGAAAGCGCATGTACCCCACCGCCTATGCGGAGGCGCTGGTGCCACAGGTGCGCGAGTGCCTGGACGCGGTGGAATCGATGCTGGTCACCTCCGGCCGCTTCGATCCCGCGACCAGCCAGCGGCGCTTCCGGCTGATCCTCTCCGACTATGTGATGACGGCGGTGCTGGCGCCCGCGCTCCAGACGCTGGCGGCGACCGCCCCGGGGATCCGGCTGGAAATCACCCTGCCCAGCCCGGAGACCGGCATCGAACTGCGCGAGGGCCGCGCGGACCTGTTCGTCGCGCCCGAACAGTTCATCTTCACCGATCACCCCAGCGAATTGCTGTGCGAAGAGCGCTATGTCGTCGTCGGCTGGGCGGAGAACCCGCTGTTCGACGACGTCCTGACGCTGGAGGATTTCACCAGTGCCGGGCATGTGGTGGTACGGTTCGGCGGCCCGCGCGACCTGTCCTTCGCCGATCGCCAGGTGCGCCAGCTGGGCATCGAGCGGCGGGTAGAGGTGGAGGCGCCGTCCTTCACCACCCTGCCCTGGCTGCTGGTCGGATCGCAGCGGCTGGCGCTGGTGCAGGAACGGCTGGCGCAGCGCGTCGTCGCCGCGCTGCCGCTGCGCACCGCGCCCATTCCCTTCCCGTTCCAGCCGATGCGCGAGATGATCCAGTATCACAGCAGCCGCAAGAACGACGAAGGCCTGCGCTGGATGATCGAACGCCTGCGCGAGCCCGCCGTGCTGATGTGACGCCCGCGCTCAGCGCGCGGCGAGGATCCGCACCGGCCCGATCAGCCCGGACTCGCGCAGCGGCGCATCGGGGCGGTACGCGTCGTCCGGCCCGCCCTTGGCCGCGTCGATCAGGTGGTTCACCCAGAGATTGGCGACCTCCACCTCGATCCGGTTCGGCCCTGGGCGCAGGCGGCCGGTCACGTCGACCCGGAAGGGCAGCTTCCAGGCGATGCCCGCCTCCTCGCCGTTGATCCGCACCCGCGCCACTTCGCGCACGTCGCCCAGATCGAGCATCAGGTGCCCCTTGGCCACGAGTGCCGCAGGCACGTCCAGCGTACGGCGATAGACGGCGGTGCCGGAGAAATGGCGGAGCGCCGCCACTTCGGCCTTGGCCCAGGACCCCGTCGCCAGCGGCACGGTGCCGATGCCCGGGAACGTCACCTCCCAACTGCCGTCGATCGTCAGCGCCGGTTCCCAGCTCAGCTCCGGCACCGATGCCGCCTGCGCGCTTGCCGCGCGGCGGAAGACGACGAATGCCGATCCGCTTCCTTCCAGCGCAAGCGGCACGAACGTGCGGCCGTCCTGAACCCGATAGCTCGCAGGCCGGATCTCGCCCGTGTCCGCGAACCAAAGCTCGGGCACCAGCCCCGTGACGCGAAACGCCATCTCGCCCTGGATCGGCGTCGCGCCATGGTTCGCGACGAACCAGAGATGGCCGGCGCCGAGCCGGCGATGGAGCACGCCCAGCGCACTATCGGCGACGCCCGGCATCTCCCAGTCGCGGCCCACGCCCCGCGCCTTCAGTGCCGCAGCGCGATCGGTCCAGACGTGATGCGGCCCCTGCCCGCTCCACAGCCGATCGACGAGCGCGGCGACGCGGCGGGGATCGTCGGCGAGGCTCGGCGAGCCCTTGGGCCGCGCGCCCACCACCGTCGCCCCCTGGTCCACCAGCGCGGCGATCCGCGCCAGCACCGCAAGCGTCATCCCGTTCGCGCTGTCGCCGCCCAGTTCGAGCAGCGCATAGCGCGCGCCGCCCGGCGTCCGCAGCGTACCGTCGGGCGCCACCGCCAGCGCATCCAGCAGCACGTCGCGGCTGACAAAGTCGAAACCGTGACCGGCGGGAAGCGGCACCGGCGTTTCGCCGTAGAGCCCGGTGATCGGCGCCTCCTCCCCCGCGAAATAGGCGATGTCCGCCACCGGCCTGCCCTGCTGGAGCAGATAGGAGGCGCGGGCGACATGCCCGGCTTGTCCTCGGTCGGTTGGTGCGGCGAGGTGTGGATCATGATCCGGTTGACGCCCAGCGCGAAGGCCCAATCGGCCGTCGCCTTGAGGTCGCGGGGCGCGAACCCCCAGGGGTTGCCGAAGGCGGTAAAGGTCTCCGCCGCGACCAGCGGCTTCCCCGCGACATGCGCGACCGAGGCGGCGCCCTGCAGATCGGCGACGAAGGTCTGGCGCGGCGCCCCGCCCGGCGGCACGGTCCAGATCGCCCCCATCGGCACGTCCGCCGCCGCGCGCATCGCCAGGTCGTCACCCAACTGCGGCCGATGATCCTCCAGCGCTTCGGCATAATAGGTCATGCCCCGCGCCCGCGCGGCCTCTGCCAGCACGCCATAATGGTTGCGGGCGAGCAGTTCGGCGATGGTCTGGCGGAAGTCCCAGAGGAAGCGATCGGTCTTCTCGGCGCTCTCGACGATGCGGCCGGCCAGCGCGGGCAGCCACGGCACCGGATCATAGCCGCGCGCCTGGCGGAAGGCGTCAAGCATCGCCGGCGTCCAGTTCTGCGATCCCGCCTCGATGCTGTCGCTGAGCAGCGCCGCGAGCGCCGCCGGGCCGCCCGCCGCATCGCGATATTTGCCGAGATAGGTATCGACATAGCCGCGCACCGCCTGGGCATCGAGCTTGTCGACTTCCAGCCCGGTCGCGTCTGCCGGCGCGGGGCCGTTCTGCTGACCCGTGAGCGTGGTGCCGAAGCGCAGGATCGTCCAGCGGCCCGCCGGCGGCCGCCAGTCGAGCGTCCCGTCCGGCCGCAACCGGCGAGTGAGATCGACGACCTCGCCCGGCGCGATCGGCGCCTTGGCCGCGGCGGCCGTGGTGGGGATCGCCGCATAGCGGTCCGCCGCCGCGAAGCCGGCCTTTTCGACGGCATGATCGACACGACCATGCACGAACAGGGCGAATTCGGAGAGTGCGACGCCCTGCGCGCGCGGCGGCGACGGCATCGGCACGACGCCGGGCGCCGTCGGCGGCAGACCGCCGCCCTCCGGTACGGTGAGCCGCACCCGGAAATACCGTCCGCGCGCCGGGGCAAAGGCAGCCACGCGCACCTGTGCGGCGCCCGCCGGCAGATCGGCGATATGCCGATAGATGCGGCCGTCGTCGCTCGCCTCCAGCGTCGCGTGCGCGGGCGGCGGCGCGCCGAAGCCGCGACGCCCGGGCAGCCCCAGCGTCACCGCCCGGGCCGTGACGACACGCCCGAAATCCTGCACGATCCAAGCCTCGCCTGACCCCGGCGCAAACGGCAGTGCCACCGGCGCGCCGAACGCCCCGTCGGTCATCGCCCGCGGATCGACGGGCACGCCGCCGCTGGCCTGAATCGCCACGGGCTGGAGCCGATCATCGGCTTCGGGCACCGCCAGCACCCGCACGTCACGGTAAAAGGGGGCGAGCGGCGTCGGGCTCGCAAGGTCCTGATACGGCCCGGCGATCCTCGGCGGCGGCGCCAGCCGGCCGTCGAACGGGCGATCCGCAGATACCCGCGTCTCGCTCCACACCAGCTTCTTCATCGCCGCGTCGGGCGTGACGAACGGCGCCCCGCTGCTGCTCCAGCCCGGCGACGAGGCGATGCCGAAGCGCAGCCCCAGCCGGGCGGCGGCATCGGCGCTGCGCCGCAGTGCCGATGCCCATCCCGCGCCGCCCCAGGCCAGGCGATCGGACACGACCTGCGGCGTGGCGAGGTTGCCTTCGAACAGCTGTACCCCGCCGATACCCGCCCGCGCCATCCATTCGAGATCGCGCTCGGCGCCATCGGCAGTGACGTTACCGTTCATCCAGTGCCACCAGACGAACGGCCGCGCCTCCGCGGGTGGCGTGCGAAAGCCGGCCTCCAGCGGATCGGCCTGCTGCTGGGCAAGCGTGAGACCGGGCGCCAGCAGCACGCAGGCCGCAGTGCACGCCAGCGCTGCCTTCGCACGAGATTTCAACTTCACGGTGGCGACATCCCCTCTGCGGCCCGTTGCAGCCTGCCACGGCATGTCTGCCACGCGCGGCATCTTCAGGGAAATCGATGCCGTCGATCGCGACCGATCCATCTAGTGGATCGATCGCGATCCCGACGCGCCTACAGGACGATGGTCGCCTCGCGCGCATCGCGCATCGGCACCGGCTGGAACTGCGGCGGGAAATAGGGGTGCCGCATCCAGACGATGGTCTCCACCTGGTGGACCCCCGGCACCAGCCCGCCCGGCCGATCGACCAGCACATCGATCGTCTCGCCCACCGGCCAGCGCGTTTCGGTCGCGTCGTCCAGGTCGGCGCGCCCGAAGGTCCGCCCCTGGAAGAGGATACGATTGTCGGCAGCGGGAAAGCGCTCCCCGTCCACCACCACGTCCACGCCCTCGATCAGCGACAGGCGCATGCCGCGATAATTGGGCTGGCGCAGCCGCAGGCGAAAGCCGGTGCGTGCGCCTTCCGGCCCCAGGTTCGAGAAGCCGCTGCTCTGGATCGTACTGCGTTCAAGCATGGGCCTGCTCCCCGCTGCTGGTCTGGGCATCATAGGCGCGTTCGAGGTTGCGGATCAGCGCGTGCTGGCGCCGCACCTGCTCGATGGCGAGCC
Organism: Sphingomonas azotifigens NBRC 15497; assembly: GCF_002091475.1. Taxonomy (GTDB): domain Bacteria; phylum Pseudomonadota; class Alphaproteobacteria; order Sphingomonadales; family Sphingomonadaceae; genus Sphingomonas; species Sphingomonas azotifigens. Next base: position 58,987 of record NZ_BCTR01000039.1, on the reverse strand, counting down.
ACGGATCGCGCACGCCTTCATATTCGCTGGACAGCCAGCCGGTATAGTCGAGCTTCTTCAGCATCGGCACGATCCGCTCCCACGGGATGTGATGGTCGTGCAGCTGTGCGTCGATATGGTGGAACTTGGCCTGGATGAACACGACATGGTCGATCACCTCGGCAAGCTGCTCCACCGGCACCTTGATGCCGTTGAGGAAGCCCATCGCATTCTCGCGCATCTCCGGGGTCTCGCCGGGCCAATAGGGCAGCGGCCGATCCTGGAAGATGCCGGTATCGATCAGCAGCCCGAAGTGGCGCGTGCCGGTGCGCTGGATGAAGTCGACATAGCCCTCCACCACCGGATGGCGGATCGGCGTCGGCGCGTGGATTTCGGGGCAGATCACCACATCAAGCTTCGCGGCCAGATCGAGCACGCGCTCGACCGCGGCCTCCCAGATCGGGTGCGGGGTCAGTTCGTCGTCGATCACCCCGAATTTGGGCCGCACGAAGCGGAAGCCCAGCCGGTGGGCGAGCTGGAGGTCGCGCGCCAGCCCGGCGCTCGCCTCCTCTGCCGTCAGCACGCGCCGCTTCTGCACGCAGCTATCGACCCAGCAGCCATAGTTGGTCGGTTGCAGGCCGAAGCGATCGACCAGCGCGAACCAGCGATCGAACCATGCCGCCGGCGGCTCGGGATAGCCGGCGAGATGGGTTTCGCCGAGGATCTCGATGCCCGCGGCCCCCGCCTCGGCGACATGATAGAAGGCGTCGTCGAGCGTCATCGCGGTGCCGAAGTCGTCGGTATAGCTGTAGAGCGATATGCCATAGCGGAACGTCATGCCGCATCCTCCTTGCGCCGGTGGGCGGGTACATAGGGTTCGGCATTCTCGATCTCGGCGAGCTGCGCGACGATGTGCGCGGGCATGTCGTCGCCCACCATCTTCTGGAGGAACGGGGTGTGATCGAACACCAGGTCGCGGATCGGCCGCAACGGCGCGGGCAGGTGATGGAACATGCGGCCGGTGTGATAGGCGCCCTGCGTCACCTGCGCGGTGTGCGGCTTGCGGCGATCCTCGTAGCGCTGGAGCGCGCCCTGCACCGCCGCGGTATCGGCGATCTCCACCGCCGCCAGTTCGCGGGCGAGGAAATAGCCGTCCTCGATCGACATGCCGGCGCCATAGGCGGCATAGGGCGAGGTGGGATGCGCGGCATCGCCGACCAGCGTCACCCGCCCCTTCGACCATTGCGGCAGCGGCGGCCGATCGCGGATCTCCCAGCGCTGTAGGTGCGCCGGTGGGGTGGCGGCGATCAGTTCCTGTACCCTCGCCGGGAAACCCGCCGCACGCGTTCGGCAGAAACCGATCAGATCGGCAGGGGGCGGTGCGTCCGGGTCGCAGGCCTCCAGCACCCACCATTCATAGCCCGATTTTCCTTCGTGGCGGATCGGCGTGTAGCTCACCTGGGTCGTGCGGTTGTGCGAGATCACCCCGATCCCGTCCGGCGCTTCGTCGAGGAACAGATAGCCGCCCACCAGGTGCAGCCGCTGGTGCCGGATCGGCTGATCGCCCCAGAGCTGCGCGCGCACCATCGATCGCAGCCCGTCGGCACCGATCACCACATCGGCTTCGGCATTGGTGCCATCGGCGAAGCCGAGCCGCACCGTACGGCCCGTGTCCTCGATCGTCCGCAGTTCGTGCCCCAAGCGAAGCACGCCGGGCGGGAGCGCCGCGAGCATCCGCTGGTACAGCCCCCAGCGCAGCAGGCCGATGAAGCCGCCGCCATATTCGCGCACCACCGCCTCGGGCAGGTTGACGACCGCGCGGTTCTTGCCGCGCGCGTTGCGGAAGAACACCTGGCACGGCGCGCCGAGATCCTCGGTATCCACCCCGATCAGCTTCAGCACCTTCTGGGGCGGCGGCCAGAGGTTCAGGATGTTCCCCGCCGCCTTCACCTCGCCGGCGCGCTCGTACAGCGTGACGTCGAACCCCACGCGGATCGCCGCTAGCGCCGCCGCCATGCCGCCCGGCCCTGCGCCGATGATCGCAATACGACCTGATGCCATCGTCCAGCTCCTAATCCCGTTCGTCGCACCATAGGTTCGGCGCGATCTGATTCGTGATTAGATTATCAACTAATCAATGATTAGATTGTTGGCAAGCGGCCCGTTGGTGCGTAAGGCGAAGCTGGAGGTACCCGAGAACCATGGCTGCGGAGCCCGCCGAGCGGCGCCCCTATCATCGCGAGGATCTACGCCGCGACCTGCTGCTGGCGGCCCATGCGCATGTGCGCGCGCACGGCCATCACGGCCTGTCGGTCCGCACGCTGGCACAGGCGGTGGGCGTCTCGCCGGGCGCGCCCTATCATCATTTCCGGGACCGTCGCGAACTGCTGCTGGCGATCGCGCTGGAAGGCTATGCCAGGCTCGGCGAAGCGGCGGTGCGGGCGACATCGGATACCGCCAGCCCGGCCGAAAATCTCCTCGAACTCTGCCTGTCGTTCATCGCCTTCGCGCAGGCGAACCCGCGCCTTCTCGAGCTGATGTACGAAAGCGAGCTGACCAGCCCGGCCCCCGATCCGGCACTGCTGCACCACCAGCAGGCTGGCCGCCATGCGCTGCAGGCGCAACTGGAAGCGGCGCGGCCGACGCTTTCGGAACAGGAACGAACGCTGCGGCTGCTTTCGCTGTGGTCGACGGTCTACGGGTTCGCATCGCTGCGCAACAAGCATCTGATCGACCCGTTCGAGCCGTCAGGGAGCAGCCCCGACCAGATCGCACGAAGCACGTTACGCCTCGCCGTAGAGGCGGCGTTACGTCAACCAACGGATGCACTTGCGCCTTGAACTGCCGCTTAACGCGCAAAGATGTCGCTGCTCGCAGCATTCAAACGAATTTAACACCAACAAAATATCCCCATTCACGAAAACGGACAAATAGAGAATTTCCTAAAATATTGTTGCAGACGCCTTTTCAAATTCACGGCAAACTTTCTTTGATCATAACCACCCCCATTGTTCACCTGATCATTCCGCTCTTCGACTTTGGACAGAATTTCATTGAGATTGTAACATAACATCCGATAGACGCCGACCGCTCGGTCTCCTGCCTCGTCGTCACCTTCCAGATCCGGGACAAGAGCTTGCAACGCCTCCTCGAACCGGGCGATCTCGGCTTCGAGCGCCGCAGTGTCCTCGATCTGCTTCTCCTCGCCGTCGACGGTCGTGATGATGAGCGCAGGCATGTCACTTCTCCCCGCGATAGGCGAGATTGGCGCCATGGCGTTCCAGCCAATCGGCAGCTGTGCCGTGATCCACGTCAGGCGCTGCCGCCGACAGAGCGATTAACGCTGCCGATTGCCGCTTTCGGCCCAAGCGGTCATTCTAGGCTGCTTATGGGAACGACCGGCGTTGGTCGACTGTGCGGCTTCCAAGTGTCTGGGCAAGCGATCGGCAGCGCTGGCGACGTCAGCATCATTGGGACGCGAGTATGGCGCAGGGGCGCAGGTGGTTCACCATAGTTTGATCCCGTTGGCTACGAAGTCTGCCCACTGGCTCATAAGCAAACGTCGTTTGTCGAAGAAATCAGTGCGCCGGTATGCTGCTTCGACAGCGTTCGGAATTTTGTGCGCGAGCGCCTTGTCTGCGACCTCTTTAGGAAAATCGGTCTGATCGGCAGTCCAATCGGTAAAGCTCGATCGAAATCCATGCACCGTGACGCCGTTGATACCCATATCGCGCATCGCCTTCACCATGGTGGCGTCGCTGATCGCGTTATTCTTGGCTCCTGTGAAGACCAAGGCATTGGCGCTGATAGGTCCTTCCAGCGAGAGGTGCGTATCGCGGAGGCGCCGTATCAGCGCGAGGGCGGGTGGCGACAAAGGTACGACATGTGGCTCCTTCATCTTCATGCGTGCGGCGGGGATCGACCAGATGCACTTGTCGAGATCGAACTCACCCCATCTCGCGAAGCGGGTTTCATTTGACCGTGCTGCCGTCAATATCGTCAGCTTGAGCGCGTCTCGACCGACACTATTTTCGAGCGCCGCCAATTTTCGCATGAAAGCTGGAACGTCCGCGTATGACATCGCCGCAAGGTGGGTCACCTGCCGCGCTTGACGTGGCAGGCCGCGCGTCACCGAGCGCAGCGATATTTCTTCCGGCACGAGCCCCTTGATATGCGCGTAGTCGAGCGTCGTCCCGATCCGTTGCAGGATACGCCGCGCGGTGTCGGGAATGGTAAGCCAGATCGGCTCCAGAACGCGCAGCACAGCCGCACTGTCGATGGCATCGACCGGTGTTTTTCCGATCACCGGGAAGACATGATTTTCAAGGCTCGACATCCATGAAGGATGTTTCCCGTTCTTCCATCCACCCTTCATCGCGTCGTAGCAATCGCGAGCGACCTTTTCAAAGTTCGGGGCCGCCTTTCGCCGCAGCCCCAGTTCGTTGACCGGATCAAGGCCGTTGCGGATCATCCGGCGATATTCAGCAACAGCAAGTCTGGCATCCGCCAGCGACACTTGGCTGGCGGACCCGAGGCCGAAATCGCGGCGTTGCCCCCGGTGCTGGATTCGCAGCAGCCACGATCGCGTTCCCGTGTCACGGACGATCAGATAGAGACCATGCATATCGGCGTGGCGACCAGGACCGGCATGACGGACTTTGAGTGCGGTGAGCGGCATCGTGACCTCCTTCACAGCCCCACGTTTTGTCCCACACTTTGCGCCGGATTTGGCGAACATCAGTGGAACAACCTGATCCTGACGTTCGCGTACCGATCGAACGATATCAATAGGTTGAGACTTTCTGGGCTGTCTTCCTACTCCGGTAGGATGCCCGTAGGGGTCACCAAAATGCCTTCCCAGGGCATTCCAGAACATTCCATAACTGGCTGTTTTCTGCGGTTTGTGGTGATATAAGTCTCCCAATCAAGCTGGCAAAATGCCACTGCATACCAGCAAGCTGATGGTATTTTTGATGGCATGCGCCCGTCGCTTCGATGGGATATCCCATCGTGGCGCTGTCGGTGGCTGCCATCAAAACCGCAGAGATTCGCGGCAAGGCGTACAAGCTAAGCGATAGAGACGGGCGCTACCTGCTCGTGACGCCATCCGCGGGCGCACTGTCGGAATGGTGGGAAAGCAAAAGACTCTCGCGTTCGGGGTTCGGCCCGATACCGGCCTCACAGAAGCACGCACCGAATGGGATGCCGCGCGAAAGGCACTAGCCCCCGGGAGATCCCGCCGAGCGGATCAAACTCGATCGGCACGCGGCGACCGTCGCTGCCTCCAACAGCGCGCCGTCGCGCTGCGCGCGAAACGCCCTTTGGCGGACGTGCGACCGAGACACAGCCGAACGGGCCACCAGCATCGCAAGCGGCGGCACCCGAGCGGACAGTTGATACTAACCATCTGATATCGTGATGATCCCATAAGATCTATCGATCGGCCCGCCTCTAGCGCGGCGTGGATCGCAGCGTCACCATATCGCCATGGCACCTGCATCCCACGCCCTCATTCTGATGACCGCCTTCAGCGCCTGCCTGGCGGGCGTACCGGCCACGGCGGGCGCTTCGCCCGTCAATGCCACGCAGCCGCAAGCGACACCGCGCGTCACGGCGTTCACCTTGTCCAACGGGCTGAAGGTCGTCGTTCAACCCGATCGGCGCGTGCCGATCGTCACCGTCGCGTTGGTCTACGATGTCGGCTCCAAGGACGAAAAACCGGGACAGTTCGGCTATGCCCATCTCTTCGAGCATCTTATGCTCCAGGGCAGCCTGCACTGGAACCAGGATGCCACCCGCTCCTACCACGACATGGGCGCTCCCGGCGCCAATGCGACGACCACCGAGGACCGGACGATCTTCTACGCGACGGTGCCCAGCGCCGCGCTCGAGCGGGCGCTGTTCCTCGAGGCCGATCGGATGGGCTTCCTGGCCGAGGCGCTGACGCCCGAACGCGTCGCGCGCGAGGTGGACGTGGTGCTCAACGAAAAGCGGCAGCGCGGCGGTGCAGCCAATGGCGAGGATGGGGCGACGATCGCTGCCGACCTCTATCCACCCGATCATCCCTATCACCACAGCGTCATCGGCACCGAGCAGGATCTGCGCGCGGTCACGGTGGATCAGGCGCGGCAATGGTTCCGCGACTTTTACGGCCCTGCCAACGCTACCTTGATCCTCACCGGCGACCTCAGCATCGAAGCGGCACGCGACCTCGCACAGCGCTATTTCGGCGGCCTCGCACCGCGCGCGCCGATCGGCCGGCTGCTGACCGACGATGCGCCGCTGCCCGGACCGATCCGGCGGCAGACCTTCGCCGCCGTGCCCACCGCCCGCCTCTACGCCACCTTCCGCGCGCCACCCGCAGGCACCCCCGCCATCGCTGACCTGGACCTGATCGCCCAGATCATGGCGAACGGACCGGCATCGCGCTTGAAGAAGCGGCTGGTAGACGAACTCGGTATCGTCGGCTCGGTGATGGTGACGTTCGACGAGAAGCTGTTGTCGAGCGAAATGGGTTTCGTCCTCGACGGTATCCGCCCGGATCAGACCGCGCGCGTCGAAGCGGAGATGCACCAGGCGCTGGCGACCTTCATCGCGGAAGGGCCGACGCCCGCCGAACTCGACCGCGCACGCGAGGTCCGCATCCGCCATATGCTGCAATTGCAGGAGAGCACCTTCGGCGAGGCCTTTTCGCTGATGCGCAGCGCATCGCGGGGCGGCGATCCGGACTATGCGGCAACCTATCTGCGCCAGCTGCGCAGTGCGACGCCGGAACGGGTGCGCGCCACGGCGGCGGCTGTGTATGGCAAGCCGGGACACCTGCTGATCGCCAGCCCGCTGCCGCCGTTCAAGCCGGCAACGGGCGGCTATGATCTCGCCAAGGGGCCGCCCGCAATGGCAGCGGCCCAGCCGATCGCCTTCCCGGCCATCGCCGAGGCGCGCCTTGCCACGGGGCTCAGGGTGGTGCTCGTGCCGCGCGCCGGATCGGGCACCGCCAACCTGCTGCTGCGCATCGATGCCGGATCTGCGAGCGCCGCCTGGCCGATGGCCGAGACCGCGGTGGCGCTGATGGCCGAGGACAAGGCACTGCCGGCCCGGGCCGAAGCGCTGGGCGGCCAGCTGCGCCACCGCGTGGCCGCCGATTATACCGATCTCACGCTCTCCGTGGACACCTCCGCGCTGGCGAAGGGTATCGATCTGCTCGGCGATGTTCTGGCGCACGCCGATCCGGACCCGGCGGCGCTCGCGACCCAGCGGCAGCGCCGCCTCGCCGCGCTGCAAAGTGAGGAAATGCGGCCATGGACCGGTGCGCAGCGCCTGCTCCGCAACGGCGTCTATGGTGCGCACCATCCCTATGGCGCGTCCGCCGCCCCCGGGGAGGACGTGCGTGCCGTTGAGTCGCTGGATGTGGCGGCAATCCGCGCCTGGGATCGCGGGCATGTCCGTCCCGATCGCGCCACGCTGTACGTCGCAGCCGATACCGACATGGCAATGCTGCGTCCCCTGCTCGAAGCGGCGCTGGGCCGGTGGAAAGCGGACGGACCGGCCGCACCGATGGTGGCGATCCCCCCGGCCCCGGCACGGTCCGCACCGACGCTAATCGTGCTCGACAAGCCCGGCGCGTCGCAGACCTTCATCGCAGCGGCACGGCTGCTGCCGCCCAGCACGCCCGCGGGGGACATCGCCTCCGACGCCGCGAACGAAGTCTATGGCGGCAACAACACGTCGCGGATCAGCGCCAATCTGCGGCAGGGCAAGGGCTGGACCTATGGCATCGGTTCGGGAACGCAGGATGCGCGGGGGGAGCGGCTGTGGCAGATCGCGGGCAGCGTTGCGCCCGATCACAGCGGCGCAGCGATCGCCGAACTGATCGCCGAACTCCGCGCGCTCGGCAAAGACCGCCCCCCTACCCAGGCGGAGCTTGATCGGATCGCGGCGGCGAGCGTCAACCAGACCGCAGCGCGGCTGGAGGACGGCGCCGACCTGCTGCAGGCGATGGCGGACGCGCAGAGCTATGGCCGTCCCTATGACTCGGTCGTTCGTGATCCTGCGCGATATCGGGCATTGACGCTCGACCAAGTGCGCGACGCTGCGCACACGCTTGCCGACCCCTCTGCCCTGCACTGGGTGGTGGTGGGCGACTGGCAGAAAATCCGCGGCCAGTTCACGGGATTGGACATCGGAGCGCCCACCGTCATTCCCGCCTCCGGAGAATGAACGGCCCCAAGCCGCTCGCTGTACGGTGCCGCGATCCGGGGAGACATGTGCTCGTCGCCAAAAGCACCGTTCCGCCCGCCGGGACGGTCAAGCGTGTAGAAACGCCCTGACCGCCGTTTCGGCCGGCTGCCAGCACAAGCCCCGTTCCATCAGCCAGTCGTCGCGATAATAGGTGCAGCCATAGCGCTCGCCGCCGTCGCAAAGCAGCGTCACGACACTGCCCTCAGCGCCAGCCGCCGCCATCTCGTGGACGATCTGCATGCAGGCCAATAAATTGGTGCCGGTCGACCCGCCCACGCTGCGCCCCAGCCTGGCAGACAGGGCGCGCATCGCGCCGATGCTGTCGCCATCGGCCACGGCGATCGCGCGATCGATGACGCTCGCGATGAAGCTGGGCTCCACACGTGGGCGACCAATGCCTTCGATGCAGCTGGCACAGCCTTCCGGCAGCGTGGAGAGTGCGCGATCGGCGAAGTGCCGGTGAAAAATCGAATGGCTGGGGTCAGCGACGCACAACCGCGTCGCATGCCGCTGGTAGCGCACGAAGCGGCCTATGGTTGCCGAGGTGCCGCCTGTTCCTGCCCCGCACACGATCCAGCTGGGGATCGGGAATCGCTCCTCGGCCATCTGGCTGAAGATGCTCTCGGCGATGTTGTTGTTGCCCCGCCAGTCGGTCGCGCGTTCGGCATAGGTGAACTGGTCGAGATAATGGCCGCCGGTTTCCGCAGCGAGCCGCTGGGCGACGTCGTAGACGGTGCGCGGGTCGTCGACCGCGTGGATCTCGCCGCCGTTGAAGCGGATCGCATCGAGCTTGGGCGCCGCAGTCGACGCGGGCACCACGGCAATGAACCGCAGGCCCAGCATGCGCGCGAAATAGGCTTCGCTCACCGCGGTCGAGCCGGAGGATGCCTCGATCACACAGGTGTCCGGCCCGATCCATTCGTTGCACAGCGCATAGAGGAACAGCGAGCGCGCGAGGCGATGCTTCAGGCTCCCGGTCGGGTGCGAGCTTTCGTCCTTTAGATAGAGGTCGATTCCCGGAAAGCGGGGCAGCGGCACGTGGATTAGATGGGTGTCGGCGGATCGGTTGAAATCGGCTTCGATCTTCCGCACGGCTTCGTCGAGCCAGGCGCGGCCCGCGCTTCCGGGTGCGTGTTTCATAGGATCGTGCGTACCTCCCATAGTTCGGGGAACAGCACAACACCGAGCATGCGCTGCAGATAAGCGACGCCGGAGGTGCCGCCGGTGCCGCGCTTGAAGCCGATCACCCGTTCCACCGTGGTGAGATGGTTGAAGCGCCACCGGCGAAAATAGTCTTCGAAATCCACCAGCTTTTCGGCGAGCTCGTAGAGATCCCAGTTCGCTTCGGGATTGGCATACACGCAGGCCCAGGCGGCGACCACCGCCTCGCTGGTGCTGCGCGGATCGCTGAGCTCGGCGCGCTCCGGCCCCACCGCGAAGCCACGGCGGCCGAGCAGCCGCAGCGCCTCGTCATAGAGGCTGGGTGCGGCCAGAATGGCACGCAGGCCGTTTTCCAGATCCGGACGATGACCGTGCGGCTTCAGCATTGCCGGGTTGCGATTGCCGACGATGAATTCGATCGCGCGATACTGGTAGGACTGGAAGCCCGAGGATTGCCCCAGCGATGGGCGGAATTCCGTATATTCGCTGGGGGTCATCGTCCGCAGCACGTCCCAGGCACCGTTGAGCTGTTCGAAGATCCGCGTCACCCGTGCCAGATGCTTGAACGCCATGTGCGGCCGGTCCTCGGCAATTGCCTTGGTCGCCGCCTGCAACTCGTGCAGCGCGAGTTTGAGCCACAGCTCGCTCGTCTGGTGCTGAACAATGAACAGCAGCTCGTCATGCGCCTCGGAGAGCGGGTGCTGGGCGCCCAGAATGCCGTCCAGGGCCAGATAGTCGCCATAGGACATACGATCGCGAAACGTCGTTTCCGCGCCGTCCGTCGTCGGATCAAAGCCTGGCTGAGTCATGCAAGCCCTCGGCGGATCAGCAGCGCATCGATCTGGGGGTCACGACCGCGGAACTCCCGGAAGCTCTCAGCGGCCGAGCGGCTCGCGCCATGCGCCAACACCTGAGCCCGCAGCAGATCGCCGGTCGCGCGATCCACGCCGCCAGCCGCGAGAAAGCGCTGGAAGCCATCCGCTGCAAGTACTTCTGCCCACAAATAGCTGTAATAGCCCGCGGCATAGCCGCCGGCGAATATATGCGTGAACGCATGCGGGAAACGGTGCCATTCGGGTGGCCGAACCACTGCCACCTCGTCCCGCACGATCTCCAGCACCTCCATCGGATCGCCGCCAAGCGTGCCGAGATGCAGCAGCAGGTCAAACAGCGCGAATTCGATCTGCCGGACGAGCGCCATGCCGGACTGGAAGCGGCGGGCGGCGAGGAGCTTCTCGAACAGCGCCTGCGGCAGCGGCGCGAAGGTGAGATAATGGCCGGACATGCTGGTCAGCACCGCGCGGTCCCATCCGAAATCTTCCATCAGCTGGCTGGGCAGTTCCACCGCATCCCATTCGAAACCGTTGATGCCGCCGATGATCGGCCGATCGACCTGCGTGAAAAGGTGGTGGAGGCAGTGCCCGGTTTCGTGGAGCAGGGTGAGCACATCGGCGTGCGATAGCAGACCTGGAAGGTCTTCGCCGCGCGGTGCAAAGTTGCATACCATATAGGCCACCGGGAGCGCCGCGCTCTGGCCGTCGCGCAGCCTCGGTCGCGCCTGCGACATCCAGGCGCCGCCGCGCTTGCCGGGCCGGGCGTGGAGATCGAGGTAGAGCCCGGCGAAGACGGTGCCGTCCTCGTCTACCAGATCGTAATAGGCGGCGTCCGAATGCCAAAGCGCGACGTCGTCGCGCAATACCAGGCGGATGCCGAACAAGCGGTTGAGCAGCCCCTTCCAGCCATCGAGCACGCAATCGATCGGGAAATGCGCGCGCACCGCCTGTTCGTCGAGCGCATAGCGCGCGGCGCGCAGATGCTCCGCCGCATAATCGATGTCCCAGGGCTGCAGATCGGCGATACCGAGTTCGTCCTCGGCGAAGGCGCGCAAGGTGGCGAGCTCGCGCTGCGCGATCGGGTGCGCACGATCGGCGAGGTCGCGGAGGAATTCCAGGACGGTGCCCGCATCCGGGGCCATCTTGGTCGCAAGCGAGGCGGCAACCGGATCGGCGAAGCCGAGCAGCTGCGCACTTTCGTGCCGCAGCGCGAGCATGCGGGCGATGCGCTCGCTATTGTCGAAACGCCCGGCATCCGGCCCCTGATCGGATGCGCGCGTGCCGAACGCCCGGTAGACGCGCGCGCGCAGCGCGCGATCGTCCGCGAAGGTGAGGATGGCGCGGACGCTCGGCTGATGCAGTGTCACCAGCCAGCCGTTCAGGCCCTTGGCCTGTGCCGCCGCGGCGAACATCGCCAGATCGGCCTCGGGCAGGCCCGCCAGCAGCTGCGGATCGTCGACATGTTCGGCCCAGTGATCGGTCGCGTCGAGCACCGCGCTGCCGAAGTCGGTGGCGAGCTGCGAAAGCGCCAGTTCCACCTCGGCGAAGCGCTGCCGCTCGGCCGCTGCGAGCCCGACGCCGCCCAGAGTGAAGTCGCGGATGGCCCGCTCCACGGCGGCGCGGTCGGCGCGGGGCAGGACGGCAAAGTCCGGCATGGCAGCAAACGCCACGAGCAGATCATAAAGGTGCCGGTTCTGGTGCAGGCGATGGCTCGCCTCCACCAGTCGCCGGTTGCCCTCGGCATAGATGGGCCGCAGCGCCGGACTGTCGGCGACGCTGCGCAGATGCGACACCGCCGACCAGAGCGCGTGGATCGTCGCCTCCGATCGCTCGAGCGGCATCCACAATTCCTCGAAGGTCGCGGGGCGCGTGCGCACCAGCAGCGCGACCACCATGTCCTGATCGGCGATCACGCGATCCAGCGTGGGCAGGATCACCTCGGGCGTCAGCGCATCGAACGGGGGCAATTCGGTGGGGCGGGTCAGCGCGGCAAGCGTCATCGCCGGGCTCCTTCGATCCAGGCCGCAACTTCGGCCGGAAATTGGCTGAACGCCTGGTTGGAGGCGTCGAGCTGCGCCACGAAGCGCTTCGCGAGCGCCGGGTGGCGCACCTCGAACATGGCGGGGATTTCATGGCGCTCGGGTACGCGCGTGCCCTCCCCTTGCGCGATGCTATTCAGCGTCGCGGTCGCTTCGGCATGCGCCTCGGCCGTCCAGCCCGTGGCCAGTGACGCGCGATAGGCGCGGAGATGGCAGATCGCGCGCATCAACTCGATCAGCGCAGCCGTGGAAGCCGCGACCGGCCAGGCGGCGGCCTCCGCCACCTGGCCCAACGCCTTTACGTGCGGGTCACCATTATCTCCCAGCGCCACCGCCGCGCGCCGCAGCCGCCGCCAGGCTGCGGGATCGCCCAAGCCGGTGCGGTGCGCGTCCAGCAGCGACTCGAGGGCCGCCTTCGCCGGTTCGGGCCACGGCCTGGTCGCGTCCAGCATCCAGCAGAGCAGCGCCGCATCGCACGCCTCGTCCAGCGTGGTCGACGGGTCCATCTTCACCGCAGCCAGCAGCGCGGCCATCGCTGGCGTGGTCATGCGGAAGCGCTGCCGCTTTCCAGGGCCGCATCCAGCATCAGCGCCAGTCGCGTGCGGGTAAGCGCACCGACATGCCGATCGATTTCGGCCCCGCGGCGCAGGACCAGCGTGGGAACCGCGCGCACGTCGAACGCCTTGACGATCTCCGGCGAGCGTTCGATGTCGATCTTGGCGACGGCAACCTCCCCGGCATAGGAACGGGCAATATCCTCGATCACCGGCGCCATCGCAGTGCAGGGTCCGCACCAGGTGGCGCTGAACACCAGCATCTGCAGCCGCTCGCCGGCAGCCGCATCGAGCGGCGCGAGATGGTCGTCTTCGATCACGATCGGGGAAGCAGTCACGATGGTGTCTTTCTTTTTGGGGGAGAAGAAAATCATGCGGTAGCGCCACCGACCAGCATCTGGTCGATCCGGATGGTGGGCTGGCCCACCCCGACATCGAGATTCTGGCCCTGCTTGCTGCAGCTCGCGACACCCTCGTCGAGCGCCAGATCGTTGCCGATCCTGGAGATGTGCCGCAGCGCCTCGTGGCCGACGCCGATCAGCGTGGCGCCCTCGACGGGGGCGGTGATGCGGCCATTCTCGATCCGCCACGCCTGGGTGGTCGTGAAGTTGAACCGGCCGGTGACGATATCGACCTGCCCGCCGCCGAATGCCGTGGCGTAGAGCCCGTCCTTGACCGAGGCGACGATGTCGGCGGGGTCGTCCTGGCCGGCCAGCAGGAAGGTATTGGTCATCCGCGGCATCGGCAGATGCGCATAGGATTGGCGGCGGCCATTGCCGGTCGGGCGGGCGTTCATCAGCCCCGCGTTCAGCCGATCCTGCATCAGGCCGGTGAGGAAGCCGTCCGCGATCAGCGTGGTGCGTGCGCCCGGCACGCCCTCGTCGTCGACGCCGAGCGAGCCGATCCGCCCCGGCACGCTGCCGTCATCGACCACCGTCACGCCGGGGGCGGCGATCCGCTCACCCATCTTGCCGTCGAAGGCCGAGAGCTGCTTGCGGTGATGATCGGCTTCGAGGCCATGGCCCACCGCTTCGTGGAACAACACGCCGGGATAGCCGGGGCCCAGCACCACGGACATGGTGCCGGTCGGCGCCGGACGCGCATCGAGGTTGGTCACCGCCATCGTCACCGCCCTCGCGATGGCAGTGTCGAGCGGATCGCCGAGCAATTCCGCCGCACCATGCCGGCCGCCGAGCCCGGCCTGGCCGCGCGCGCGCCTGCCGCCCGTTTCGGCGACCAGGTCGAGGAAGAGCTGCACCGTCGGGCGCAGGTCGGTCGCGAACCTGCCGTCGAGATCGGCCACCAGGATGGCCTGGTCGACGACGCGGACAAAGGCGCTGACCCGCGTGACCCGCGGATCGGCCGCCCGCGCCGCCGCGTCGATCGTGCCCAGCAGCGCAAACCAGGTCGCGGCATCGCCCGCCGTATCCAGATCGATGGGCGGGTAGAGGACATGGCCGGCAACCCGCGTCGTCAGCGGTATCCGCGCCGCGCCGCCGGCGCCCCCGTCGAGTGCACGCACCGCCTCGGCCAGCGTCGCCAGCGCCTCCGGCCGCATGTCGGCCGAATGCGCGAACGCCACCTGACCGCCGCGCGCCACCCGCGCGCCGACGCCCTGGTCGATCTGGAACGAGCCGCCGGCGACGCGGCCGTTCTCCAGCCGGAAGGTGCGCGAGCGCTTGGATTCGAAGAAGAGATCGGCAAGGTCGATCCCCCCCATCGCCAGCGCGCCCAGCGTGCGCGAGAGATCGGTGGGATCCAGCTCGGAAGGGGTGAAGATTCGATCCGTCACCGGATCGAACTTGGAACCGCGTATCATGCCGCGCCTCCGATCTGCATGCCGTCGATCAGGAGCGAGCCGGTCCGGATCGCGCCGTGGCGCTCCACATCCTGGCCCATTGCGAGGATCGCCCTGAACATGTCCCGCAGATTGCCGCCCACGGTAACGTCTGCTACGGCATGCACCGGCACGCCGCCTTCCACCCACAGGCCGGAAACCGCCTGCGTCCAGTTGCCGGTCACCGGATCGGTGGCGCCGCCCATCAACCGGCGGATTACCAGGCCCTGGCCCATCTGGCGGCACAGCGTCGCGACATCGCCGCTCGGCGCGCTGCTGGTGAGCCGCAGGTTCCACGGTCCATCGGCATTGCCCGTCGATGCCATGCCAAGGCGTCGCGCGGAGCGTGTTCCCAGAAAATAGCCGAGCGCCATGCCATCATGCAGAACTGCACGCCGCTGCCCGGCCACGCCCTCGCTGTCGAAGGCGCCGCTGGCCAGCCCGAACGGCTCTTGCGGATCCTCTTCGAGCGCGAGGTGATCGGCGGCGACGGTGCTGCCGAGCGCGCGGGGCAGGAAGGTCCGCCCCTGGTCCTGCGCGCTGCCGGATAGCGCGCCGACCAGTTCGCGGAGCAGCACCGCGGCGATGCGCGGCTCGAGCAGCACCGGGCCGCGATGGCTCGCCACCGCCCGTGCCCCGAGCTGTTGCGCCGCGCGCTCGGCAGCGCCGGCCGCGAGCGCCTCCACCGGCAGCAGATGATCGAAGCGCCGATCATGGCTGTCGGCAAAATCGTTGGCCGCGCCGCTTGCGTCCCGCGCCAGCGCGACTGCCGCAGCGCTCTGGTTGGAGAAGTCCTGCGCGCGGCAGAAGCCTGCGCTCGTCGCCATCGCGACCACGCTCTCGCTGCTGGACACGCTCATCGACACGGTTTCGATCGCAACGCCGGCCGGAACGGCGGCACCGCGGATCGCGGCGTCCCCCGCAAGTGCCAGTTCGCGCAATTGGGCGGGATCGCGCCTGGCCGGCGCGAACAGTCTTGGCAGCGGGGCGTCGACGGCCATCTCGGCCAGCGGCGGCGGCAGTGCGTCGGGATCCTCGGGCATCAGCGCGGCGAGCGCCAGCGCCTCCTCGGCCGCACGGCGCACCGCGGCCGGATCCAGCGCCGCCGTCGTTGCCACGCCCATGCGCGCGCCGCGATACAGCCGCAGCGTCAGCGTTTGGCGGGCGTCGCGCAGCGCGGTCTCGGTCGCTCCCGCGCGGGCCGTCACCTTTACCGCGGCGGCGGCCCGGGCGGCGACGACCGCATGGTCGGCGCCCAGCCGCCGGGCGGTGTCGACCGCGGCGGCCGCAACCGCGCGCATCTGCACCGCATCGGTGGTCAACAGGCTCATTGTCCGTCGCTTCCGATCGGGCCGGTCACGGCACGGCCCTGGTCGATGATCAGCGCATGATCATGGTAGCGATGGAGCCGCGCGTCGTGGACCACGCTGACCAGCGTCACGCCCGGCAGGTGCTTGTCGATCTGCTGGTGGAAATGCGCGGTATTGGCGGGATCGAGCGCGCTGGTCGCCTCGTCGAGGATCAGCAGCGACGGGCGCTGCAGCAGGATGCGCGCAAGCGCGACCCGCTGCTGCTCGCCGGGGGACAACTCCTCCTGCCACATGCGCTCGGCGTGGAGATCGTCGGAGAGATGGGCGAGGTGCACGCCATCAAGCAGCGCCAGGATTGCGCCGTCCGCGTGGCTGTCCGCCGCGTCGGGGAAGCAGATCGCCGCCTTCAGCGTGCCCACCGGCAGGTACAGGCGCTGGGGCACGAACATGGCCGTGGTGCGATCGGCGAGTGCGACCTGCCCCTCGCCATCGGGCCACAGCCCGGCCAGCGCGCGCAGCAGCGTGCTCTTGCCCGCGCCCGAGGGGCCGCGGATCACCCAGCGCTCGCCGGCGCGCACCTGCCAGTCACCGACATCCACCAGCGGCTCGCCGTGCGGACGGCGGATCAGCAGGTTCGAGGCGGCGAGCGCGGTCTCGGCAGGCGCCCCTGCACCCGTGACGATGCCGACGGGGCGCTGATCGTCGATCGCCTGATCGAGCGCGCGGATACGATTGACGTACGAGACCTGGGTGGCGATGCGCGGATAGAGCTGCACGAAGAAGCCGAGCGACGGGATCAGGTTCGCGAAGGCGTCGCGCCCGCCCATCACCTGGCCGAAGGTGATCGCCCCGGCGAAATAGCGCGGCACCAGGATGAACAGCGGGATGATCGACGCCAGCCGCTCGTACAGGCCGTTGGCAGCGTTGAGCCCGACCTGCGCCAGGATGACCGATCGCCAGCTCCGCCGGATGTCGCGGATATGGGTGCGCAGCGATGCGCGTTCGATCGGCACCGCATCCGCCAGCCCGATCTGTGCCGCGTTGCGCCGGACATGCACCAGGTTCGAGCGGAAATCGGCTTCGCGATGCTGCCACCACATCATCGCGCGGACATAGGGCTTGCCGAGCAGCACGATCGCGACGCTGCAGATCAGCACATAGGCGAGCGCGTACCAGATGGTGCTGCCGGGGATCGACACCGAATGGCCGAAGGCAGCGAGGACGAGCGGCGGCGCGGTTTCGAGCAGGATGTGGACGATCGCCCAGATCGAAACGGCCGAATGAATGGCTTCAAGGAACACCGGCATCGATCCCAGTTCGGGATCGGTGATGAACCGCAGATCGTCGGCGATGCGCTGGTCGGGATTGTCGATCATCCGCAGCCGCTCGATCTCCGCATAGCGGTTCCGGTCGAGCCAGCGATCGACATATTTTTCGGTGAGGTAGACGCGCCAGTGCAGGCACAGAAACCGCTTCACCATCGGCGAGACGACGACGAAAACCATCTGCAGCGCGAGGATGCCGACGAAGGTGAGGATGAACCCGCCGAAGGCGGACACCTGATGCTGCTCGACGCTGTTGAAGAAGCGCTGCTGCCAGCGGTTCATCAGCACGAACACATAGACGCCGGTGAACTGGAAGGCGATCAGCACGAGCAGCAGCGCCCAGGCGGACTTCCAGTGCCGCGACGTCCAGTAGCTGGTGTAGAACCGCCATGCGTGCCGCCACCCGCCAGGGGCCGTTCGGATCGAGGCGCCCCCCGTCTTGCGACGGGGGCTACCGGGGGAAGCGGGCTGGGGCTGCATCGTCAACGAACCTTCTTCAGCGGAAGCGATAGCCGAGGGTCAGCCGCCAGGTGCGGGGCTCGCCGAGCGGGACGTAGTTGGTGCCCGAAGTGACGCCATAGTTCACGCGATCGAGAACGTTGCGCACGCCGAAATTGACGTCCAGCTTGCCGATCGTGAGGAAGGTGTTGAGATCGACCTGGTTGGTCGGCCCGATCCACACCTTGCCGAGCTTGTCGACCGCGGCGCTCGAGCGGCCATAGACGCCTGCGCCCACGCCTGCCGTCATCCCGTTGCCGACACGGTGGCGATAGGAGGTGTAGACGCTGTACTGATCGCGCGGCGCCAGCGTGACCGTGTTGAAGCTCGGCTGGGGGACGAGATAGCTATAGTCGGTGCGGGTGTAGCTGCTGCTCACCAGCCAGCCCTTCAGCAGTTCGCCCGAAACGCTCAGGTCGATGCCCTCGCCCACTTGCCCGGGCAGCGCGATCGAGAAGCCGCGATGCACCGGATCCGGCGCGCGCACATTGCTCTGGCGGAGCTTGAAGTAGGAGGCATTGACCAGCACGCGCTTGTGGAACAGGTCGAGCTTGATGCCGCCTTCCGCGTTGCGCGTCCGGATGTCCGGCAGCAGATTGACTCGGGTGTAATCGAACGAAAGGCTCGGCTGGAAACCATAGGCGAGCAGGCCATAGGCCGACAGGTTCCGGGTGATCTCCAGCACCGCCCCGAAGCTGGGCGTGGTCGCCCCGTTCGAATGGATGCTGGTGTCCGCCCGCCCGGCGATCGCCGTCACCGCATCGGCTTCGGTCCTGCGCACGCTCGCCATCAGCGACAGCTTCCAGAACTTCGCCAGATACTGGGCATAGTAGCTGGTCTGGTCCCCGGTCGCGCGATTGGCGTAGACATAGGTGGTGGGGAGCGGCGGCAGCGTCGGGGTCTTGGTGAGGATGTTGTATGGGAGAAGGGTGCCCGCCGGCGGCTGCTCGGCCGTGATGTCGTACTTGTAGTACATCGCACCCACGACCAGCTTGTGCTGGATCGGCCCGGTCGCCACCTTGAACCGGAGATAGCCGTCGACCGAATCGTTCCTGCTGACCTGGCTCACGCCGCTGGTCAGCACCATCGCGGTCCCGGCGGTGGGATCGGTCACGCCGAGCGGCGAATACTGGTTCAGGAACAGCGTCGTCTTCTGGTGCTGGTAATGCGCCGCGGCGGTCAGCCAGGTCGCGATTTCCTGCTTGGCCTGCAGATCATAGGTGGTACCCTTGATCTGGATGGTCTGGTTGCGATCGCCGATCACCGGCTTGGTGGGATCGAGCGGATAGGGCTGGAGCGTCTTGGGATTGAAGATCGTGTAGGGCGTCATGCCCATGATCTGGTTGCCCAGCGTGATGCTCGCGATGATGTCGGTATGGGCGTTCTTGAAGCGCAGCGAGGGCGCGAACAGATAATCGCCATTGCCGCGATAGCCGCCGAAATTGTGATCGGCATCGGCGGCGGTGGCGACGATGCGGGCGCTCAGATGCTTGTCGGCGGTGATCGCGTTGTTGGCGTCGACGGTGATCCGCCCCGAGGTGAACGAGCCGCCCTCGATCGAGACATAGAGCCGTTCCTCGGCGCTCGGCTTTTTGGTGACGATGTTCACCGTGCCGCCCAGGCTGTCGCCGCCCAGCAGGATCGCGTCGGGGCCCTTCAGCACTTCGAGCCGCTCGACATTGGCCAGCGGCTGGGTGCTCCCGGCGGCGAAGGTGCTGCTCGACGGCGTCGGCAGGCCGTTGACCGCGCCGCCGGTGGAGAAGCCGCGCACGCTGTACGAGGTGCCGCCCTGCACGGTGGCGGTGTTGACGGTGACGCCGCCGGCATTGCGCAGCGCGTCCGGCAGGCTCTGCGCCTGCTGTTCGGCGAGCAGCTTGGCGGAGATCACCTGGGTGTTGCGCGGCTGGTCGCGCAGCGATTCGCCGGTGCGGCTGGAGCTGGTCTCGCCGCGGACGAGCACATTCTCTTCCGCCTCGTTGCGCCGGGCGATCACGGTCACTTCGTTGACGACGAGGATCCTGCCGCCATGCTCGACGCGCACCGCAACGGCCACCCCGCGGGTCGCCTGGCGGACCGCACTGATCGCGTCGCGTGCGTCTTCCACCGGGCTGGAGGTGAGGCCCTTCACCGCATCGGGATCGACGTCCATCGTCGCGCCGGTCTGCTGGCGAATTCGATCCAGCGCCTCCGCAAGCGGCATGGCGGGCAGCGTGATCGTCTGCCGTTGCGCCGCGGCAGGCGCCGGCGCGGCAAGCCCGGCGATCGAAAGCGTTGCGATCATGGCAGCGCCTGACAGGAAAACTCCGCGACTCCGATGCATTTTCATCCCTCCCGTTGCGCGTGACGCACAACCCCGCGCTGCGCCCGACGACGGTCGCAGTTGCGCGGTGGGTTGCCCGCGGCACGCTGATGCAGTGACTCGCCCCCCGGCACGGCTGGGCGACCGATCATCGACATGCCCCCTGGCATGCCGAAGGTTCTTCTGCGGGATCGGCGGCCATCGTCTTTTTTCGGGGGTTGCCCGTTGCGCTGGCTCGGCTCGACCGTGGGTGGAGACTGCGCGCTACGCGGGACGTCATCAAATTGTAAAATCTTATGTTGCCATCCGGTTTCTGGATGCCACCGGTTGCGCAATCTTCGCCCAGGCCAGCTTCAACTCCTCGACCAGCCACTGGATCATCGGCTCGCGTGCCCGATAGGGTTGCCACTGGACGACGGCTTGGGACGAAATGTCGAGAAAGGGCAGTTCCACCAGCTGCATCGGCAGGTTGGCGGCGTTATGCTGTGCGAACCAGTCGCTGGTGGTCACGACCAGTTCGGAACCCAACGCCAGCAATGGCAGCATCGAATAGAGGCTGCTGCGGACCGCGACGGTGCGCCGGGCAAGGACATGCCCCGGACCATAGTCCCCGAACATCGATTTTTCGACCTCCTCGGCGACGGCGGCATGCGCGGCGGCAAGATATTGTTCTTCGTTGATCACCTGCCCGGCAAAGCGGTGGCGGCCGCACACCAACCCGGTCAGCCGGTGGCGGAACAGCGGTTGGGCGCACAGCCCCTCGTCGACCATCGGCTCGGGGACGATCGCCACGTCGACCCCGGCATCGAACAGGCGCCGCGTCGAATCATGAACGAACGGCAGCATCCGGATCTGGATGCCGGGCGCGCGGGCGCGGATGTCCGGAATAGCCCGTCCAAGGAACATCAGTTCGATTGCCTCGGGCGCGGCGATGGTGATAATATGGGTCGCGGTCGCTGGGTCGAAGTCCAGCGTGAGGTTGAACGTGTCGTCCAGTTCGCGCAGCAGCCGGCCGGTACGGGCCCGCAGCGCCTCGCCCAGCGCCGTCAGCCGCCGCCCCTCGCCATAGACTACCAATTCGTCCCCGAAATGCTCGCGCAACTGGCGCAGCTTGGCGCTCACCGCCGGCTGGCTCAGTGCGATCAAATGGGCGGCGGCCGTCAGCGTGGGGGATTGGAGGATAGCGTCGAGCGCATATAGCAGGTTGATGTTCAGACGCCGTAGCCTGGTGCCGGTTTCGGTCGGAACCGAGACCTGGTCGGGACGATTCAATGCGTTCTCCCCTTTCGCCGACAGCAGGCACGCTGGGCGACCTGTCGAGAGATATGGTGCCGCGGCAGCGCCGCCCCTGCAATCCCGTTGCGCTACGGGGTGTCGGCGCGGCCACCTGTGCGCCTGGGTGCGTCGCGGTGCCGCCGTGGACCCGCGACATCGCCTTCGACCGACGGATCGTCGACAAGCGGTTCAACCGCAATGGGCTCGGCGCGGCTTCGACCGGCCGAATTCGCTCCATCGGCCGGGATTATACCAACCTGCACGGAGAAGAACCTCTCTTCGTTCTCCACATCGTCACTCCGGCGAAAGCCGGGGTTCGTTGCGGTATCGCTATCGGCGTTTGCTGAGACCGAGAGGCGAATGGATCCCGGCTTTCGCCGGGAGGACGGGGAGAGGCTCGAGGAGTCGGCTTCAACGCAGCCTGGTATTAGCCCCGGCGGATGGCACGCCGGATCGCGCGTTCTAGCCGGCAGTATTTCCGGGACACGGCCACCTCGCGCAGACTCTGCATCAAAGCAAGGGAGCCGTTGGGGGCAGGTCAGGGGCGACGATAAGCAAGATGGCCGCCAGTTGCCCTGGCGGCCCCCTCTCCTTCCGCCTTTTGGCGACGCTCAGAACTTCACGCGCATATCGACCAGGAACGAGCGCGGCGGCAGGAAGCTGAACTGATCGCCCTGGCCATAGCCGGTCTGGTATTTGGTGCCGTTCACCGTGGTGGTCGGCGCGCCCGAGCCGCTCGTCGCGATCGAGGTGATCGCGCGGCTGTTGAACACGTTCGAGACCGTCACGCCCAGCCGCAGATGCTGGCCGATGTCCTGGCTCACCGATGCCTCGCCATAGCTGTAGGGCCGGATGCGATAGAGCCGCTCGCCCGACGCCGTCGCCAGCACCGTCGTCACGCCGTTGCTGGTGGAGGAGAGTTCCGCCGCATATTGCGGGCCGGTGAACTTCTGGCTGAACGACAGGCGCAGGCCGCCGCTGCGATAGACGACGCCCGCCGCCGCCGTGGAGAAGGGTGCCTTGGCGATTTGCGCGCCGGTATCGTTGCTGTGCGCATAGTTGTACGAACCATTGGCGAACAGCGTCAGCCCCTGCAGCGGCATCACGCTGGCACCACCCTCGACGCCCTTGTACTGCACCTTGCCCAGGTTCAGCAGGATGCTGGTATCGCAACCGGCGCTGGTGCAGCTGCCGATCTTGTTGCTGACGTCGATGATATAGGCATCGGCATCGAGCGACACCTTGGCGCCGTGCCACACGGTGCCGACCTGATAGTTGGTGGTGGTCTGCGGCTTGAGCGCGTCGAGCGCCGAGCCGAGCGAGCCCGAGGCCGAATAGAAGCTCGACAGATCGGGGACATACATGCCCTGCGCATATTGGCCGTAGAACGACCAGGTCTGCGTCACCCGCCAGTTGGCGGTGAGGAACGGCAGCGTCTTGGTCCAGGTCGCGCTGGTGTCGAGCGGGGTGCGCGTCTTCTGGTTGAGCGCGGCGGCGACACCGCGCTCGAAATGGACGTACTTCACGCCCGGCGTGATCGAGACGCCGTCGACCGGCCGGATCTCCAGTTCGCCGAACAGCTGATACTGGTTCCAGGTCGAATGCTGGACGAAGTTGATGTTGGCCTGGCTGATCGGCGGCAGCGCATTGGCGGCGGCGGTGCCGCTGCCGTTGTTGAACTTCTCGTTGTAGCTCGGCAGGCCGGTGGTGCGGTCGAGATCGAAATTGTGGCGATCGGTGACGGCATATTCGTACCAGCCGCCGACACGCAGCTTGCCCAGCCCGAAGTCGTAATCGACCTGGCCGATATAGCCGAACACGCGATATTTGTTGAGCTTGTTATAGCCCAGAATGTCGGTCGCCGGGCCGTTCACCGCCTTGTAGGGCGAGGCCGGCGTGCCCGCGCCGCTGAAGCCGGTCACCACATTGCCGGTGTTCCCCGACATCGTGTTGTTGGTGTAGCCATACATATAGGCGCGGTTGTCCATCGACAGGCCCTTGCCCAGCTGGCTCTGCAGGCGCAGATAGCTGAAATCGGTGGTCTTGTCGGTGCGATTGTAGCGCCAATAGTCCTGCTTGGTGGGGTCGTTCCCCATGCCGTAATTCTTGCCGTACTGGGCGATCTGCGAATTGGCGGCGCAATTGTCGCCGGTCAGCTGGGTGAGCGGCTGGCCGTCGGTGCCGAGCGCCGCATTGGGGAAGCCCGCCACGCCCATCGTCGCGCTGCCGCAGCTCGCGCCCTTCAGCACGTCCGACTGATAATAGAAGTTGCGGTTCCACGTGCTCATCGCGGTGAGCGTGTTGGCGTTGCCGATCGGCACCACCGCCTTGGCGAACAGGTTCTTCGACCCCACCGACGACCAGGTCAGCGCGCCGTCCGATTCCAGATATTGCCCGGCCACCACGAAGCGCGCGCCACCCAGCTTGTCGATCCGGCCGCTCTGCACTTCGGCGCGACCCATGAAGCTGTTCCAGTTGCCGAGGATCGCCTCGGCCTGGCCGCCCGCGGTGTCGCTCACTGCGCGCGAATAGAGGTTGACGTTGCCGCCGAAGGTCGCCTGGCCGAGCTGGCTGGCATTGCCCGGGCCCCGATCGACCACCACCGTCTCGATCGTGTTCGAGGGGAAGAAGGCGGTGGAGTGGTGCGTCGGGTTGTTGGTGTCGGCGAAGGGGATGGAATCATAGGTGACGTTGTATTCGCCGTCCTGAAAGCCGCGGATCGTCACCTTGGTCTCGGAGAAGCCGAAGCCGTTGCCCGCGCCCGACAGCGATACGCCGGGCGTCAGCAGCACCAGCGTGTTGAAGTCCGCCGTCGCGATCGCGTGGTCGATATAGTCCCGTCCGACCGCCGATTGCGGCTGCGTCGTGGCAAGCGAGACGGTGAGCGGCGCGGCTTCCGCGGTATGCGAACCGGTAACGATGATGTCCGACGAGGTGAGCGACTGCCTGTCGTTCGCCTGCCCGGCCTGATTGGCGCTGCTGGTCTGGCCGGCGGGCGTTGCGGGCGGGTTGGTATCGGAACCAGCATGGGCAAGGGCCGGCAGGAGAATCGCGCCTGCAGCAAGCAGGGCGGCGCGCGACGAAAGCAGTTTCATGGTCTTCCTCATCATCGGCTGAAGGGCATGGGCTGGGCGCGGTCCTTCCGCCGCGGCGAGGCTTGCACGATACGCGCACGACGGCGCTCGGCGATCCGCACGTGCGGCCGCCGCCAGCGATGTGGCAGGCATCGATGCTTCCCCTTTTCCCCAGTTCCCGGTCGGTCGGGTCGGCCGCCGGGTGCGCGGTCGGGCTAGGTCTGGCCCATGACGTCTCTGTTACGATCGGGCGTGGATCGGGCGTGAAAGCGGCAACATTGCAAACTTAGAATGTTGTCATCATCCCGCTGTCATCGTCGCCATGGCACAAGCGGCGCGGCAGGAGGGACTGCCCCCTTGCTACCCCTATCGTAGGAAAGATCGTTGATGCGCCGCTGGCACAAGTTTCTCGCTCCATGGTTTGCGCTGATCCTGTTCGTCCTGGCGCTGACCGGCGTCGCCACCCAGATGACCTCGCTGCTGGATACGCGGCCGGCCGCGTCGGCGGCAAAGGAAGGCAAGGAGGCCAAGGCTCCGATCGACGCCAAGCCCGCGCAGAAGCCGCAGAGCGCGATGCGGAGCTGGAACCGCTGGGTGAAGCATCTCCATTCGGGCGAATCGCTGGGCCCCGTCGGCATCGCGCTCAACCTCGCGGGTGGTCTGGCTATATTGTTCTTCGCCGCGTCAGGCTTCTGGATGTATCTGTCGATGGCGCTCAGGCTGCGGCGGGGCCGGCGGGCACGACTGCGCTGAGCGGATCGTTCGCCGGGATTTGCACCCGCACCTCCAGGCCCGGCGCCGCATCGCCCAGATCGAGCCTGCCCCGGTGGAAGCGCACGATCGCCTGCGCGATGGCCAGCCCCAGTCCGCTCCCCCGCACATCGCCCGCCGCCGCGCCCCGCTCGAACGGACGCAAAAGGCGGTGGTGATCGCCCGGCCCCAGACCGGGGCCGTCGTCACGAATCGTGATCAGCGCACCCGCCTCGTCGCGCTCCAGCGACAGCCGGGCGCTGGTACCAGCGGGCGTGTGTGTCGCGACATTTTCCAGCAGGTTTACCAGCAACTGGTTGAGCAGATCGGCGTCGCCGGTGATGGTGACGTCGTCGAGCCGTCCGACCTCCAACCGACCGCCATGATCGGCCAGTACCGGCTCCATCGTGTCGGCGACATCCTCGAGCAGCGGACGCAACGACAGCGGCGCCATCACGCGCGGCAGGCGACCGGTCTCGATTTCCGCCAAGCGCAAGAGCGCATCGAAAATGGCGATGATCGCCGCGCATTCGCGTTCGGCCCGCTCGAGCGGCACAGGACGCCCGCTGTCGCCTTGCGCGAGCAAGGTGCGCAACCGGGTGAGCGGCGTCCGCAACTCATGCGCGAGGTTGCTGGAGAAGAGCTGCTGCGCACTCACCAACTCTTCCATCCGGTCGAGCATGCGGTTGAGGCTGTGCGCCTGCACCGCGAACATGCCGTCCAGCCGATCGGTGGGGATCCGCCGGCTGAGATCGCCTGCGGCGATGGCATCGGCAGCGCTCTGCGTCTCCAGCAGGCGGTTGGCGGTAAGCCGGGCGAACAGCAGCGTCGCCGTCACGCCCATGATCACCGCAACCAGCGAGATCAGCAGGACCACGCTCGGCAACAGCGCGTGCAGATTTTCCGCCGCCTCGCTGTGCTGGACGATGACCAGCAGGCTCCCATCCGGGGTGCGCGTCGCGAGCGCACGCCCGGTTTGGGACGCGCGGCCTCCGCCGTAGAAGCGGACGTCCGACAAGCCCGGGGCTGGCGGCGCGAGATCAAGCCGCCCCGCCAACCTCCGCCCCTGCCTATCAAAGAGGAGATAGGTGCGCTCGCTCAGTACCTTGCGACGCTGCCAGTCGCCGATCCGCTCGACTAGTTCGACGTCCGTCACGAGGTGGCCGTCCAGCGGTGCGAGATACTTGGCCGTGTGATGGCGCAGCGAGGCATCAATCCGGCTCGACACCCAGGCGTCCGCAGCGCTGAACGCGATCATGCCCACCGCCGCCATGGCCAGCGCGAAGGCGATACCGACCTGGATTGCCAGCCGCCCCACCCCGCCCCGGGGCGCCGCAAGCCGCGGCGTCAGACGCATCGATCGGACCTGAGGATGTAGCCGGCGCCCCGCTGCGTCTCGATCGGATCACAGCCCAGATCAAGCAGGGTAGCGCGCAGCCGGCTGATGTTGCTCTCCACGATATTGGTGGTCGGCGAGAAGCTATAGGCCCAGACGCGTTCAAGCAGCATCGAGCGCGTTACCAGCCGATCGGCATTGCACATCAGGTGCGCGAGCAGCGAATATTGCTTGCGGTTTAGCACCAGCGCGGCGTCGCGGAAGCTGGCGCGGTGGCTGGCAGGATCAAGCTGGAGCCGCCCGACCTCGATCAGTGCGCCTTCGGGCCGCGGCTGGTTGCGGCGGGCGATCGCCGCCAGCCGCGCAGCCAGCTCGTCGATGTCGAACGGTTTGGTGAGATAATCGTCCGCGCCGACGTCCAGGCCCTCGATGCGATCATTGACCGATCCCAGCGCACTCAGAACGAGAACGGGGACGGTACTGCCCTTGCTCCTCAGCCGGTCGAGGATCGCAAGGCCGTCGGCATCCGGGAGTAACCGGTCGAGCACGATCGCGTCATGTGCTGACGGTTCGAACGCGGCCAGTGCCTCGATACCGCTTCGCGCGAGCGTGGCATCATGGCCATGCTGGTGCAGACCGGTCAGGATGTGATCCGCGATGACCGGATCGTCTTCGACGATAAGAATGTGCAAGGGCAGCGCTCCGAAAGCGCGGAGTTGCGCCCCGGATATTACGGTTCTGTGGCAGACCGCGGTTTGGCCCTGCCCACCATCAATCATGCCGCAACGCCCAGGCCGGAGCAGCGCGGCTGGCGCGCAGGGACTGGCCGAGCACGGTGAGGACCGCAATGCCGCCAGCGACCAGGGACGCACCCAGGAAGTACAGCGGCGACAGCGCGATACGATCGTCGAACCCGGCAAGCCAACTGCGCATCGCGACGAAGGCGAGCGGCCAGGCGAGAAGGTTGGCGATCAGCACCGGGCGCAGGAACTGGCCGACGAGCAGCCGGACAATGTCGGCCGAAGACGCGCCCAGTGTCTTGCGGATCCCGATCTCCTTCACGCGCCGCGCGGTGTTGAACGAAGCGAGCCCCCACAATCCGCCGCAGCCGATGAGCACGGCGAGTCCTGCGCCGATCGCGAACAGCCGGGTCGCGCGATCGTCCGCTTCGAAATAGGCCTCCATGTTCTGCGAGGCGGTCTTGGCATCGAAAGGCACATTAGGCGCCACCCGCCGCCACGCGCCCTCCACGGCACGGAGCGTCGCTTCCGTATCGCCCTCGTAGCGCAGGGTGATTGGCCAGCGCTGCGTCTGCCGAGGCGTGTAATAATAGAGCGTCGCGTTGATCGGATCGCGTGACGAAAAGAAACGCGCATTCTCGACGACGCCCACGATCGTTCGCGGTGACTCCGCTCCGCCCACCGTCTTGCCGATCGCGTCGGCGGGGTTCGAAAAGCCCAGCGTCTCCGCGCCGCGCCGATTGACGACCACGTTGACCGCCTCTTTCCAGGCTTTGTCGGTGAAATCGTCGAGCTGATGCGCATTGTCGAAGCTGCGGCCCGCGAGCAGCCGGATTCCCATCGTGTCGAAGAAGCCGGGGCCGACGAAATACCATTGCAGCGAAGGACCATCGCCCGCCTGTCCGGGTATCTTGAACGGCGCGCCGTTGCTGTTGTTCATGCCGGGGGTCGATTCCGATCCGACGACCGCCTTGACGCCTGGCAGACGCCGCAATCCGTCGACGAACGCGGTGCGCTGGCTCGCGTCCACCGATCCGTCGGCGGTGGAAAGGACGATGATCAAGCCATCGCGCCGGAAACCGGGATCGGCCTCGCGCACATGTCGCGTCTGCGCCACCAGCACGGTCGTCCCGATCATGAACGCGATGGCAAGCGCGAACTGGGCGACGACCAGCCCTTCGCGCAGCCGGGCGCCGGACCGGCCGCCGCCGGGCGCCCGCGCAGCCGCCAGCGCCGCCGCGGCGGGAAAGCGCGACAGCAACACCGCAGGATAGAAGCCGGCGCCGATGCCGACCACCAGTACGACCAGCAGCAGCGCCGGTACCACTTCTGCATAGGGAAGCGTCAGCGACAGGCCACCCGCCGCATTGACGAACGGCAGGCCAAGCTCCGTGAGCATCAGCCCCACGAACGCCGCGATCGCGACCATGAGAATCGCTTCTCCCAAGAACTGGACGATCAGCGTCCGCCGATTGGCGCCGAGCACCTTGCGCAGCGCGACCTCGCGCGCGCGCAAGCCCGCCCGTGCCGTCGCCAGGTTGACGTAATTGACGATGGCGATCAGCAGCGTGAGCAGCCCGACCAGCCCCAGCGTGACGACCGTCTGCCTGGCTGCGGGGTCTTGCAGGTGCCGGTCGGCGATCGGAACCATCTCCAGCCGGAACTTTGAGAGCATGTCGCCGAGATCCTTCGCCGCGCGGCGCTTCACGAAGGCCGGGAACTGGCCGGCATAGGCTTTCGCCGCATCCGGGCTGGGAAAGTGCAGGAAGGTCATCAAGCGCTCGCTGCCCCAGTGATGCCAATAGCGATCTTTGGGCGCGGCCGGGATACGGGCGAGCATCGCGAGTGGCAGATCGCTCGTCTTCGGCGGGTCGCGGAAGATGCCGGCCACGCGATAGCTACGGGTCTCGCCATCGACGGTCAGCGTCAGGGATTGGCCGATCGCACGCCCGTCCGGAAAGTACTTCCGCGCAGTCGTCTCGTTCAGCAGCACGTTGTTCGGTTCCTTCAGGGCCGCAGCGCCATCGCCTGCGACCATCGGCAACCGGAACAGATCGAAGAAATTGCCGTCCACATGCGCAAAATTCTCCGGCGTCCCGATGCCGTCGCGCAACACCGTGGCACCGACACCGCGCAGGCGGGTGGCCTCGGTCGTCGGGAAATCCTCGCGAAGCTGGTCAATCAGCCCGCCCATGGTCGCGTCGCTATAGCCATTGGCGGTGCTGCCCGGCCGATCCCAATGTTCCTGAACCAGATACAGGCTGCGATAATCCGGCAGCCAGGTTTCGAAGCGCGTCTCGAACCGGACGTAGAGCCCCAGGATCAGGAACACGGCGATGCCGAGTGCCAGACCGCCGATATTAAGGGCTGCATAGAGCTTGTGGCGGGTGAGCGAGCGATACAGCGAAATCAAAGCGAAGCTGTACATCGGGCAGTCCTTCGGTAAGGGCGCAGCGTATCAGATCGCGCGCATCGCGCTTGCGACGATGCGACCGTCGAGCATGTCGGTGCGGCGTTTCGCCATGTCGGCATGACTGGGCGGATGGGTGACTATGGCGATCGTCGTCCCCGCCGCGTTTCGTCCAGTCAGGATCGCCATCACCTGCTCGCCCTTTGCGGACGCGGCGCTTGCGCCCTTTGTGGGTTCGGTCATCATGTCCGCATTGTCGTCGAAGCCACCGGAAAACGCCAAGCTACTATGTTGAAAGGAAATTCCGCCAGAGAGCCAAGCGGAGACCGTCCGGGCGCGGACGGACCGTCCACGAATGGACGGTCCGAAGCAGCGTCAACCGGGCTGGCAATCCTGCTGATCGACGACAATCCGCACGTTGCCGAATCGCTCAGCGTGGCGATCCGCCTCGCCGGTCATCGGCTCGACCATGCCGGCAGCCCCGAAGAGGCACTCTCACGGCTCGCACGGAAGCGCTTTGACGTCGTCCTGCTCGATCTCAACTATGGCCCCGGCCGCACCGACGGGGCCGAAGGGCTCACACTGCTCGGGCGAATCGTCGCGGACGATCCCGCCGCACGCATCGTCGTCATCACCGCGCATAGCGGCGTCCGCGTGGCGGTGGCCGCCATGCGCGCGGGCGCGTGCGATTTCGTAATGAAACCATGGCGCAACGCCGAACTGGTCGCGGCACTCGAAGCAGCCGCCCGTCCCGAGCAGGCGCACAATGCCTCCGAGACAACCCCGCCGACTGCCGAATCATCGGCCCCGGTCCGTCTGATAGGTGACAGCCCCGCGATCGAGCAGGTACGCGCCCTGGTCCGGCGAGTCGGACCCAGCAAGGCTGGCGTCGTCATCACGGGCGCGCCCGGATCAGGGCGCAGTCTTACCGCTGCGGTGCTCCATGCCGCTTCCGACCATGCCGATACGCCGATGCTCTCCATCGACCTGCGCGATCCGGAAGCATGGTCGCGGCTCGAGGGAGCAAAGGGCAGCGTTCTGCTTCGCCACCCCGACCGCCTGGGAGAAGTCGAGCAGAGGCGGCTGCACGAGCGACTACCCGTCTCGGCACGCGCGATCGCGATCGCCGACGATCCGCGGAGGATCGGAGCGGCGCTCGCCCGACGCATCGCGACGGTCGAAATCGCGGTACCGCGGCTCGCGGACCGAGGCGATGACGCGCTTCTCCTCGCCCGGCATTTCCTGTGGGTCACCGCCGAACGGCATAACCGCGCCGTACCGCGCCTATCCGCAGCCGCCGAGGCAATGGTGCTCCGCACATCCTGGCCAGACGAGGTGCGTGGGCTAGCGGCTGCGATCGAACGCGCGCTGCTGCTGCACGAGGACGCGGTGCTCGAAGCCGAATGGCTTTCGCCGGCGCGGGCCGCGCTTCCGCCCCTGCCCGCCGACGAGGGTGCGCCCAGCTTCGACCTCGACGAGAACGAGCGGCTGGTCATCGAAGCGGCGCTCCGGCAGCATCGCTACAACGTAACGCACGCTGCTGGCGCGCTCGGCCTCAGCCGCGGTGCGCTGTACCGCCGGATGACGCGCTATGGGCTCTGAGTGGCGCAACCCAGCCGCAGCATTCGGTTCCGGCATGGTGCTTGCTTTGGGCGGAGCCTGTTTCGTACTGGCATGGCAGGCACATTTATGGGCGTCGTTCGTCGGAGCAGGCATCGTTCTCTGCTGGGTGATCGGCTTGGGATGCTGGACCGCCGCCCGACGTCCGCTGGCGACAGCGCCACGACGGCGGCAAGAAGACGCCCTGCCGCTCCGCCTGCTGCTCGATCAGGTTCCGGTGCCGCTGGTTCGCGCCGAGGGCACGCGCGCGCAGGCGCTCAATCGTGCCGCGCGGACGCTGTTCGTGACGAATGACCGCATTCCCCCGGTCGTGGCGCTACACCTCGCATCGGCTTCAACCCACCTTCGCCATGACGGTCGCAGCTTTCGCCTTGACGCGGTAGAGGGCGCGAATGGGCATCGTCTGGTCGCCCTGATAGACGCGGAGGCCGAACAACGCGCTGCCGAGGAACGCGCCAGCGACGAGATGATCGATATCCTCGGACACGAACTGCTAAATGGACTGTCGCCGATCGTGTCGCTGGCCGATAGCGCCATCACCGCAGCCTCGGCGGGAGATGCGGCCTTACCAGCGATCCTGGCCACGCTCGCTCGCAGAGTGGAAGGGCTCGAGGCGTTTACGCGGGCCTATCGCGACCTCGCCCGCCTGCCCGCCCCCGTGCGCGAACCGGTGGTGCTGGAGGAATTGGCCGACGATCTCACCCGCCTTTTCGCGGCCCGCTTCGCGCCGAACGTAACGCTGACGGTCGAAGGCGACGATGGCGCTGTCGCCAGGATAGACCGGGACCAGATGACGCAGGCGATCTGGGCATTGTTGCAGAACGGAGCCGAGGCCGCGCTCGCCGCCTCGGCGCCATGTGCGGTCGGGCTAAGGTTCGAACTGTCCTCGTCGGGTGCCCTGACAATATCTGTCACCGACAGCGGCGATGGGATGCCCCTGGATGAGCGCGCCGCAATTTTTCGGCCGTTCCACACGACAAAGCCGGGCGGTTCGGGCATCGGCCTCAGCCTCGCTCGCCGGATCGCGCGAGCCCATGGCGGTGATGTGACGCTGCGGCCAGACTTGACGACAACCTTTCGGCTCGAAGTGGGAAATACTGCGAGCGTCTGAGATCGCTTGCGAAAATGGTCGGGACCGATGCAGAGGCGCGCAAAGGCGCGCCCGCCGTCAATCTCCTACCAAAATTATCGCTCGCTGCCCGCTGGCTCGGGTTGTGCTCTGGTCGCCAAAACTCGCTTGATCACACCGGATACGCTAAGCCCGAGATATCGCCGGCAAACTTGCTGCCGCTCGCGCTATGGCCGCTTTCAACGCAGTCAATTGGCCTAGATTTTCCTGAACACCCGTCCCCTCGATCAAGGGGTTGTGATCGCCGGGGCGCTCGCCTTGGCCATCAAGCACCGCGAACCAGCTCGCATCGCGGAACAGCTCGTCGCTCGACAGGACGATTCGGCCCGAGTTTCGGAAATGCGCGAGACGTTCGCTGAGCGTGTCCGGGATCGCCATCGCCTGCCGCTCGCGCCACAGCGGCTCCTCGCGCCCCGCCGTCGCATGATAGTGGAAGATCAGGAAATCGCGTATGTCGAGCATCTCCTGCCCGAAGATCCGGTTGAACTGCCGCGCCAGCAGCGGCGAGCAATCGGCCGCCGGGAAGAGCGACAACAGCTTGGCGATGCCGCTCTGGATCAAGTGGATACTGGTCGATTCCAGCGGCTCGAGGAACCCGCTCGACAGGCCGATCGCCACCACATTGGCCCGCCATGGCTCGCGCCGCATCCCCGGCGTGAAGCGGATCAGCCGCGGATCGGCGAGCGGCGGCCCCTCCATCCCGGCCAGCAGCGACGCACGTGCTGCCGCCTCGTCCTGAAAGCGGCTGGCGAAGACATAGCCGTTGCCGACG
The DNA here is from genome assembly GCF_002091475.1 of Sphingomonas azotifigens NBRC 15497. Lineage (GTDB taxonomy): Bacteria > Pseudomonadota > Alphaproteobacteria > Sphingomonadales > Sphingomonadaceae > Sphingomonas > Sphingomonas azotifigens. Next base: position 25,808 of record NZ_BCTR01000039.1, on the reverse strand, counting down.
CGGTGCTGGAGCGGGATGCGCCAGCGCCATCCCGCCTCGGCCGCCGTCGCACGGGTGAACGGCGTAACGGTCGTCTCCGCTGCGCTCGGCACGGCCCAGGCGCGGTCGCAGGGCAGCCAGTGCGACCAGTCGTCATAGCCGACGCCCAGCGTTTCGCCGATCAGCAGGCCGCGTAGTCCCGAGCAATCGAGGAAGAGATCGCCTTCGACGATGCGCCCGTCGTCCAGCGTCAGCGCGCGGACGAAGCCGCTGTCGTCGTCCTGCCGGACCGAGCCGACCATGCCCTCGACCCGGATGACGCCCGCACGCTCGGCCAGCCCGCGCAGATAGCGCGCATAGAGACCCGCGTCGAAATGATAGGCATAGCCCATGGTCGACAAGAGCGAGCGGCGATCGGGAACCGGCCGGGCAAACCGGCCCGCGCGCGCTGCCTGCGCGGTCAGCGAATAGGCTTCGGTGGGCGCGGTATCGCCGTCGGCACGTCCCCGGATCAGGCGGTGGAGGAACATCGTGCCGTCGCCCGGCGGGCCGAACGTGCCGAAGGGGTGGAAGTACCGGCTTCCCTCGCCGTTCCAGCCGACGAACTCGATGCCGAGCTTCACCGTCGCCTTGGTTTCAGCCAGGAACTGGCGCTCGTCCAGGCCGACGATCTGGTTGAACCAGTGGATGGTGGGGATGGTGGCCTCGCCCACGCCGATCGTACCGATCGCATCGGATTCGACCAGCGTGATGGCAACGCGTTGCCCGGCCAGCGCGCGCGACAGGGCCGCGGCACTCATCCAGCCCGCCGTTCCGCCGCCCAGGATCACGATCCGGCGAATGCGATTGTCCATCATCGGCTCCGTCTAACCGCTCCCGTCCCTAGCCGCGAGCCTCATCGACCGGCACAGGCGATCGCCGCTCCCGGCGGCCGACGGAGCGCGAGATAGACGGTGCTCCAAAGCTGTGCGGCGTTGGACTCGTCGACATCCGCCCCTGCCGCGCCGAAGGGCACGACCTGATACCGGCCATCGGCGTATCGCCACGACCAGAGCTCTGAGCTCTGCACGCTGCGCGTTTTCTCGATCCCGTCCCACAGGCAGGATTGCGCACGGGCGATCCGGTGGCGGACGTCGGCGGGGAGGTCGCTGCGTTCGAGCTGCCGTGCCAGCCCGGCGGCGACGAGCGCCTGCTGCCAGCTCCAGATCACCGTGCCGTGATAGGCATTGGGCGAGAATTTCCGCTGTATCCCTGCGTCGGCAAAAGCGGGGTTGGCAACCAGCATGCCCGCCCCCGTGCGCAATCCCGCCGGGAACGCGTCGATGAGGCTCGCCGTCATGATCTGCAGTGCCTCGGCGGAAGGCTTCTCGAACAGCAGCGCAAAGCCGGGGTCGCTGTTCTGCACCGGAATCGGCTGGCCTTTCCCATCCAGCGCAATGGCCGGGAAGCGGACCGGCATCGTGCCGATCGCCGCCAGCGCGGGTGCATCCGGCACGCCCAGTGCACGCGCATAGTCGCGGACCGCGCGCTTGGCCGCATCAGCTGGCACCGCCACGTCGAACAAGGGCGGCGCCTTGGCGCGCCAGATGTCGGCGAGCGCACGTGCTCGCGCGAAGGCAGCCGTGTCGCCGGCGGAGAGATAGGGACGGAGCAGCCCGCTCGCCTGCAGCGCCGCGGCGGAATCGAGCGCTGCGGGCACGAGCACGGCGTTGACGTCATAGGGCAGTCGCCCGCCCGCCAGCCCGTCATTGCTGTCGCGCCATTCGCCCGCATCCATGCCGGGCTTGAGCGCGATCAGATGCGCGGCAACCGGGTCGCGGGCGAAAGGCGCTGCCTGCTGCAACACGAAGCGCAGGTTGCGAACCATCCGCGCACCCATGGTCTCGCCGCCGAGGCGCTGCGCCAGAAAGGCCTGCGCCCGCGCCCGCCCGCGCGGATCGTCGAGCAGCCACGCCCGCGCGACCGGCGCCAGCATATAGTCGCTGTCGACCATGTTGTAGTTGTAGACCGGCGCATCGGACAGCGTGCCGTCGGTCCGCTGATGGTCGAGGATGGCGAACTCGCCGATATCCTCCTCATGCGCTACCTCGCCCTGGGGCGACAGGCGTGCCAGCACCGATGCCAGCCCGGTTTCCACCGCCGCCGGCTGCAGCGCGGGCATCAGCAGCCGGACCGACATCAGCGTGTCGCGCCCGAAATAGGTGTCGAACCGCCAAGATCCTGCCAGATACTTCTCGGCATAGCTGAGGAAGGTAAGCGCATTGCGCGCCCCCGGATCGGCTTGCGCCCGGGCGTTGAGCAGGTCCGCACCGCCGCGCGGCGAGAGCGGGGTCTCGCCCGTCACCGCCGTTACGGCGAGGCGGATCCGGCCGTCCCGACCGCCGAGGATGGCACCGCCTGCAATGCGGCCGCCGACAACCGACAGTGCAAGGTCATAGCCCGCCGCGCCATCGAGCCGGTCGCGCGACCAGCGGATCCCGTCACCGGTCATGCGCGGCGCGGTCAATACCGCAGCCGGCACCTTGCCCAGCGCCTGGTAATCGCGGAGGACGCGAATGCTCGACAGCACCGCCTGGTGCGGGACCAGGCGGTCCGCGTCGATCGTCGCGACGAAGCGGACGCCGTGGAGCGGCCGCCCCTTGGCGTCGCGCAGCGTGATCGGGCGCGGCGCACCCTCCAGGTGCCATTCGGCGTCCTTGGCGAGCGGCTCGAACCACAGCGCCGTGCCGCTATTGCCCGCCGGGAAGGCGACGAGCAGGCGGGGCTGCCGTCCCGATCGCAGCACGACATGCGCCGCGACGGGACCGGCGCGCGTGAAGCTGTTGAGATTCAGCCCCTCGCGCACCACGTACTGCTCGACCTGCGTCGTTCCCGTACCTGCACCGGCCAACAGCAGCGCCGCCGCCAGTGCCAGGGTCGCCCGCAGCCCCGCCTTCCGCCTCACAGCTTCAGCGTCGCACTGATCAGCGCGTTGCGCCCGACGATCGCACGGCCATAGAAATAGCCGTCTACGATCGACTGGGTCTGCCCCTGTCGCGGGTTGCCTTCGGTAAAGCCCTTCACATCGGTCAGGTTGTCGACGCTGACCGACAGGTTCAGGCGCGGTGTGACGTCCAGGCTCGCACCGATCGAGAACACCCCGTAATCGGGCAGCGCGATGCCGTTGCCGCTGTCGGCGAAGATCTTGCCGACATATTTGTACCGGCCGTAGATCTCGCCCAGGCCACCCGGCAGGATGAAGGACGGCGTCACAGTCAGCAGCTTCTTGGGCGTGCGCTCGGGCGTGTTGCCGTCATATTGCGGCTGCGCAACGCCGTCGAAGCGCAGATTGCCGAGTTTCGGCTCCTGATACACGCCCTGCACGTTCAGGCTGAAGAAGCGCACCGGCCGCACCGTGGCATCGAGCTGGACGCCGTTGGTGGTGTTGTCCGCCAGCGCGTTGCTCGCCTGTGCCGGGTTGGCCGGGTTGACGAACTGATAGGACTGGTCGCGGAATTCGGTGCGGAAGCCGATGATCGAGGCGTTGAAGGCGGCCGCCTTGAACCGCACGCCGCCTTCATACAGCGTCAGCTCGGTCGGCTTGTGGGTCCCGCCGGTGTCGCCGCCATTGGTCTGGAACCCGCGCGCGCCGCGGACATAGAGCGCGACATGATCGGTAAGCTCGTAATTGACGCCCCCCGTAAACGCCCAGTCGGAATAGTTGGCGCTCTGGCGGGTATAGGTGCCGTTGAACGTGCTGCCGACATTGTCGTAGAGACCGACCGTACCCGTCGGCACCGGCGCGTTGGCCACCGCCGTGTTGCCGATGTCAACCCGCACATGCTGGTGCTCGTAGCGTGCGCCGAAGTCGACGTGCAGACGATCTCCGATGGTCAGTTCGTCGTTGAAATAGGCGGAGAGCGAGGTGACCTCGTCGTTGAACAGGCCCTGGCCCCAATTTCCGTAATTGACCATGCCGTTGTTGGTGAGCGACCCGAGCACCCCACCCGCCGCATTCAAGGCGACCATGTCGTAGACGTTAGAATCGTTGCGCACGTCGTTGAGGACCGTCGCCACCGCCGACTGGTCGTTCCGGCGGCGCACATTGTAGACCATGCCGCCGACGGTCAGCGAATTGTCGAGATTGCTGCCGCTCGCGTCCCACTTCACCCCGAAATCGCTGCCGAAATCCTTGGTCGCGAGCGTCTGGTGGTTGAGGACGGTCTGCTGGAGCAGGCCATTGCCGTTGAGGCCGCTCAGCGCAGCGATGTTCGATGCCGCGATCACCTGCCCCGTGCGGATGTTGCGCAGGCCATATTGGGCGACCCCGGGGAAGCGCTGCGCCGCGACCTGGAAATAGGTCTGCGGCGAGCCCTGGAGCGGGGTCAGCCCGGCGAGCGGCGACACCGCCGGCGTCAGATAGTTGAGCGCCGGGGTCAGCCCCGCCGTGCCTGATCCGCTGCCCGGGAAGATGCCGTTGAAGTCATAGGAGCCGTCCAGATAGCGCGCGCGACCGAACAGGCGCACGCTGGGGCTCACCGGCATTTCCAGGTCGACCCGGTAGGTGGTCGACTTGACATGCACACCATCGGCCGAACTGAACCGGCGCAGGCTGTTGCCGGTGGCGGGCGCGTCGGGGACCATGAACTCGGTGAAGCCCCGCCCGCCGACGTCGTCGCGCTTCAGGTCGAGGCCCGGCACGCTGCTGATCGTGCCGTTGGCAGCCACGCGGAACGGCATGTCGGCATAATAGGGAAAATGCTTGTCGCCCTTCTTGAGGGTGAAGCGGACGAGGCCGCCATTGGAGAACTTCTTCTCCAGCATCCCCTTCACGTCATAGGCGTTGAAGGTGAAGGGGGTGCGCCGCACGCCCTTTTGCGAGGTGACATAGCCGCCGACGTTGAACGCCCAGCCATCGGCGATCGGCGCCGAGAAATAGCCGTCGGCGCGCAGATCCCCATAGGTCGCGCCGGTGAAGCGGACCATCGCGGTCGCCCGATCGTGATCGGGCTTCATCGAAATGAAGTTGATCGTCGCCCCGGCGCCATTGGGCGCGAGCACGCCAGAGGTGCCGCCCTCGACGGCTTCCAGGCGACTGATGGTGATGTCGTTCTGAAAGTAGAAGTCCGCACCGCCGCCGCCATAGAGGATCGGCATGCCGTCCTCTTCCAGCGTGATGAAGGTCTGGCCGCCGCCGCGCAGGCCGCGCACCGAATAGTTGTTGGAGATCGGCCCCGCCGTGCCCTCCACGAACACGCCGGGCACCAGTTCCAGCGTATCCGCCGTGGAGCGCGGCGCCTTGCGCTGCAGGTCGGCGGCGCTGGCCAGCGTGACGTTGGACGAGGAGTTGAACAGCGTGCGCCTGTCGGAGGTATTGCCCGTAACGATGATTTCGTTCTGGGAGCTGTCCTCGGCCTGCGCCGTTTCGGTTGCCGGCCCGGTCGCCTGGGCGCTGGCGCCCGTAGGGGCCGTTTCCCGGGGCGCGCTCTGTCCGGCAGCGCGCGGGACAGCCGGTCCGGCCGCCGCGATCACCGCGGTGCGGCCGTCGAACGAAACCAGCCGCAAATGGCTGCGGGCGATCAGCCGGCGCAGGCCTTCCTCGATGCTGAACTGGCCCTTCACCTCCGACACGGTCTGGCCGCTCGTCGCGTCGGTGGGCGCGATGATCTGGATATTGGCCTGCTGGGCGAACCGCACCAGACCAGCGGCGGCGGGCTGGCGCGGCACGTTGAAGTCGCGAAGGGCCTGGGCGGCGACGGAGGGTGTCGCGAGCATGGCGGCGATCGCGACCATGGACACGCTGAAAATCTGGCTGTTGCGCAAGGCACCTCTCCCTGGAATGTCGAACGCGCTTCATGCGGCGCTGATCCAAGGATGAACGTCCCCGCAACTTCCGTCGGCAGCATCGAAATTTTTTCAGGGCAGAATGCGGGTGACCTCCCCCTCGCCCGGCCGATCGACCCGTTCCACGCGCCCGCCGACCATCGCGGCGCTGGAGGCGGCGAAGCCGTCCACGTCATCGACGCGGAACCAGCCGACCACGCGCCTGCCGGCGAGCTGCGGCGCAACCTCGAGCCGGTTGACATTGTAGCGGTTGAACTCGGCCGCCGCCTCGCCCAGCGTCATGTTGTCGAGCACGATTCGTCGCTCGCGCCAGGCCAGTTGCTGGTCGGACGCCTGGGGGCGCATCGCCCGGGTCGCGATCGCCTTGCCGGGCTTCAGCACCGCCCACTCGCCCGCCTCGACGCGGCGCGGCGCCTCGTCGCTGTCGACCGACCAGATCTTGACCACGCCCGTAGTGACGACGACCCGCGCAGCCTCCCCCTCCCGCCGGACGTCGAAGGCGGTACCGACCGCCTGCACCCGATAGGGGCCGCTGGCGACGACGAAGGGGCGCGCCTTGTTGTGCGCGACCTGGAACCAGGCCTCGCCCTTGGTCATCTCGACATGGCGCTCGGCGCGCGTGAACGCCACGCGCAATCTGGTACCGCTATTGACGACCGCGACCGATCCATCGGCCAGCTGCATGCTGCGGATCTCGCCTACCCGCGTGTCGATCAGTTCGCCGCGGTCGCGCCATAGGCCGACGCCCAGCGCGGCAACCAATGTCGCCGCGACCGCGCCGGCGCCGACCGGCCACCAGCGCCGGCGGCGCGGCGGAGTCGACGGTTCCACTTCCCGATCCGGCAGCGCACGGCCCTCATCGAGCAGGCGCATCGCCGCCTTGGTCCGCAGCAGCGCCCCGCGATGCCGACGATCCGCCGCCAGCCAGGCAGCCAGCTCGGTCTCTTCCGCGTCGCTGAGGCCACGATCGATCGCGGCGACCCAGCGGCAGGCGGTCTCGTCGATCATCGCCGCCCTCCGGTTTCGCGCCGCGCGCCCTGCCCGGCTGACCGTGCCGCCCGGCGACGGATCGGCAGCTCGGCCTTTTCCTCCTCGGTCAGCTGGTCGAGGATGCGCAGCAGGCCCCGCGCGACGTCGTTCTCGACGGCGGTCTCGGGGATGCGCAGCCGCAGCGCGATGTCGCGTTGTGCGACGCCTTCGATCTTGCGGAGCCGGAACACCTGACGCGCGCGATCGGGGAGCGCGTCGATCAACCGCTCGATCCGGGCGATCAGGTGGCGACCGGCGACGATCTCTTCGGGCGACTGGCCAGGATCGGGCGCATTGTCCAGCTCGGCAAGGCCGCTCGCGGCGCCAATGCTGACCACGCGCTCGCGCCGGATCTGCTCCAGCACGACGTTGCGCGCGGCGCGGAAGAAATAACGTCGCGGATCGTCGATATGCTCGAACTGGTCGAGTCCACTGATCCGGCAATAGGTCTCCTGCACCACGTCGTCCACGTCCACCGCCGGAAATGCCGCACGCAGCCAGACGCGCAACTGCCGCTCATGCGGCAGGATGTGCCGACCGACCCATGCGACAAGCTGATCCGAACTCACAGGCTCCCCTAACACCTCCTAGATGCAGCACCGCCGTACTTCCGTCGAGCCGACCGCACTATTTTCGACGATCTTCCACATCCGGCTGCCGAGAACGATTGGCGCAGATGGCGCCGGGCGTTCAGCGTCCTGTCGCCAGATCCGGATAGCGCTCGAGCAATGCGCTGGTCACTCCGTTGGTCCAGCCGAAACCGTCCTGCAGCGGATACTCGCCGCCGCCACCCGGCACCTGCTCCTCGACATCATATTTCTCGAGCATCTTGCCCGTTGCGCGATAGGCGCGGTCGACGGTTGTCAGCCAGCGGCCGGCAATGTCCTTGGCGATGTCGCGGGCGCCGTAGCCGGCAAGCCCGTCGATCGCGACCCATTGCAGCGGCGCCCAGCCATTGGGGGTATCCCATTGCTGGCCCGTCCGGTTGCCGGTGGTGCGCAGGCCCCCCGGGGCGACCAGCTTGGCGCGAACGGTGGCGGCGACGGCGCTTGCCTGCTCGGTGCTCGCCGCACCGACGAACAGCGGGAACAGCGTCGCGGCCGAGAGCACCGAGGTCGCCTGCTGCAGGCGCCAGTCATAATCGGCGTAGCGCTGCTCGGCGCCGATCCACAGATAGGTGTCGATTGCCTTGCGGCGCTGGGCGGCCCGGCGGGTGAAGTCGGCCGCGCAGTCCACATCCGCCAGCGTCGCGCAGCGCTGGGCGATGCCACGTTCCATCGCCCAGAGCAGGCTGTTGAGGTCGACCGGCACGATGTCGGTCGTGTGCACGGTCGCGAGCGTCTTGCCGTCGGCGAGCCAGCGCGAGCTATAGTCCCAGCCGCTTTCCGCCCCCGCCCGCAGGTCGCGATACACGGCCGTCAGTGGGCGCCCCGCCGCGGCCTTGGCGGTGTTCACGTCCTCGCGATAGCTCTCGTCGCGGGGTGTCTCGCGCGCGTCCCAATAGCGGTTGAGCAGGCTGCCATCGGCCATCCGCACGACATGCTCGCAGGCCGGCTGCGCCGCCGTGAGGCAGCCCGCCCCGCGCATCCAATAGCCATATTCGCTGCGCAGCGCCGCCAGCCGGGTGCGCAACACCGCCGGATCGCGCGCATCCGACAGGTCGAGCATCAGCGCGAAGAAGGGCGGCTGCGCACGGCTGAGATAATAGCTGCGGGTGCCGTTGGGGATATGGCCGTAGCGCTGGACGAGGCTCACGAAGTCGTCGAGCATATGCTCGACCATCGCCTGCTGGCCGTCGACCTTGAGGCCGAGCATGGTGAAATAGCTGTCCCAGTAATAGATTTCGCGGAAGCGCCCGCCCGGCACGACATAGGGCGCCGGCAGGGACAGTGCCGAGCTGCCCGGCTCGGGCGTCAGCGCCGGCCGCGACAGCACCGGCCACAGCGCCTGGACATGCGCACGCAGGCGGAGCTTCTCCTGCGGCGCCGGTGCGCCGTTGCCCGCTGCCGACAGGATGAAATGTTCCTCGACGAACGCCTTCAGCGCCTCGCGCGTCTTCGGCCTGGCCTTGCGATAGGCCGCGAGGATCGCCGCCGGATCCTCCTTGGGCACCGCGTCGACGAAGGTCTTCCCGTCGGGAAACACCTGCGCCATCTGCACCGCATCGAACAGCGGGCCGAACAGCTGGGCCGGGCTTTGTGGCTCGGGATCGGTCGCGGCGACGCACAGCAGGGCGGCGAGCGGGAGCAGGCGGCGGATCATCGGGAGTTCCTCATCGGGCGCATAACGCACGAGGCCGGCCGAGCGCTGCGCCCGGCCGGCCCCTCGGGGGTGTTCAGAAGTGGTAGGACGCGCTGAACAGCGCCGACCTGCCGAGGATCGGCCGCGCGAGGATCACCCCGCTACCCTGCGATCCGATGGTGCGCGGATTGCCCTCGGTCAGCCCGATCGTGTTGGTGATGTTGTCGACCGAGGCCTGCAGCGTGATCCGCTTGGTGACGTCGACGGTCAGCCCCGCGTCCCATTTGTAATAGTTGGGCAGTAGCTGGGCGTTCTGCACGTCGGAGAAGCGGTCGCCGATATAGGTGACCGAGGTGAACAGCGTCGCCTTGCTCTCGGACCCGAACGCCACCGAATAGGCCGGCGAGACGCGCCACTGCCATTTGGGCTGGCGCTGCACCCGGTTGCCGGTGAGGTTGGTGCGGCCATTGTCGGTGAAGAAGTCGCGATACTTGCTGTCGAGGTACGTGCCCGAAAAGCCGATGGTGAAGTTGCGCACCGGCCGCAGCTCGCCTTCCAGCTCGACGCCGGTCGCGCGCGCCCCGCCGATCGAGGCGATCGGCGCGCCGCTGGTGATCACCGTGGTGGCCAGGCCGTTGAAGTCGTTGTGGAACACGGTGAGATAGGCGCTCGCCAGATCGGTCGAGACCTTCAGCCCGCCCTCATAGGTATCGACGCGCGGCGCCACGGTGATGCCGTCGCGCAGATTGTCGAAGAAGGGGAAGCTGTTGCCGCGGCTGTAGCGCAGGAACAGGCCGATCGCGCGAGTGAAGTCGTAATTGGCACCCGCCGTCCACGACCATTTCTCGCCGCGATAGCGGATCGTCGAAAAGGTGCCGTTCAGCACCGCGTCGTTATTGTCGTAGAGGGTGTTCGGATTGCCATCGAGCCCGCCGGCCGGCGCGGTGCCGTTATTCTCCAGCGTGCCGTCGACCGAATGGTGCTGGTAGCGCAGGCCCGCATCGAGGCGGAGCTGGTCGTTTACCTGCAGCTCGTCGACCGCATAGACCGCCGCATCCTTGCCGTCATAATCGGCGTTGACGTTGAAGGTGGAGCCGCTGCTGAAGCCGTTGCGGGTAACGATGCGGCCATCGGCCAGCGTCAGGTTGAGGCGTCGTGCATTGGGCTCGGCGGTGAGGAGTTGGCTGTTGCCGAGGTTCCACAGGTCGCGCGAGGAATAGGCGGCATAATAGACGCCTGCCGTGAACGTGTTGCCGCCCTTCTTCCATTCGAGCGCGAGATCGTTGGAGAAATTCTCGATGCGCTTCTGCACCCGCCACAGCCCGGCCTCGACCACCTGGGTGGTGCCGGGCACCGCCTGGCCGCCATTGACGAAGCTGAGGCTGCCGATCGTGCCGCCCTTGCTCGCCGCATAGGCCGAGGCGCTCTGCGGCGGGGTGCCGCCGGGGACGAGGCCGGTGGTGTTGGCATCGCCCTTCAGCCAGCTCAGGCGATCGCGCAGCTTGAAGCCGTCGCCCAGCCGATATTCGAAATTGCCGCCGAGATTGACCACGTCCGCCCCGCGCCCGTCGGCCAGGTCCACGCGGGTGCCGTCGTTGAGCACGCCCAGCCGGGTCTCGCCGCCCGCCAGCGTGCCGCTGCCGGCATCGAAATTGCCGTACTGGCTGATCTTCTTGCCGTTCTGCACCACCGGGATCGGCAGCAGCCACTGGCCGCGATCGTTGAGATAGCGGCCGAACACCAGCACCGAGCCATTGTCGAAATCATGCCGAACGTTTGCGGTGATCTGCCCGCCCTTCTCGGCGGTGAAATGCGGATCGCGCACCCCGTTGCCCGCCGAATAATAGCCGCCGACCATATAGGTCGTGCCCGCGCCGATCGGCCCGGAGAGATAGCCGTCGGCGCGCACATCGCCATAGCTGGCCACGCCGAGCTTGAGCAGATTGTCCGGCGTCGACCCGCCCTCGCGCTGGACGAAGTTGATCGTCAGGCCCGGCTGGCCCGAGGAAAACAGCGCGCCGGTGCCGCCGCGCACGGCTTCCACCCGCTTGAGGGTCGAGTCGATGCGGATCAGCTGCGAGTTTTCGAGAAAGGAAAGCGTCGGCGGCGAGAAGATCGGCACGCCTTCGGACTGGATCGTCACATATTCGGCGTCGCCGCCCGAAGGATAGCCGCGCACGAAGATATTGGCGCCGTTCTTGCCGCCCGAACTCTCCACGCTGATGCCCGGCACGACGCGCAGCACTTCTGCGGTGCTCGCGGGTGCCAGCCGCGCGATCGCGGCATCGTTGATCGTGGTGACCGCGAAGGACGCATCCTGGCGCCGCGTGCCCGCGCCGGCGGTGCCGGTCACGACGATTTCGACATCGTTGGCGGCAGGCTCATCCTGCGGACCCGCCGCAGCGACCTGCGCTTGCCTGGCCCGCGCGGCGGGTGCTGCCGCCGCCCCCTCGGTGCCGCCGCCTTCGACGACGAAGGTGCCGCTGGCGGTGGTGCGGTAGCGCAGGCCGCTGCCGGCGAGCAGCATCGCCAGCGCGCGATCGACGCCGTAGCGGCCGCGCAGCTCGGGCGCGCGCTTGCCGCGGACGAGGTCGGGCGCGAACAGGATCTGGCGGCCGCTCTGGCGGGCGAATTCGGTAAGCGCGGCGCCGAGATCGCGGCTGCCGATCGCGAGGTTGACGGTGGGTTCGGGCGCGGCAAGCGCGGGCGTGAGGGCGCAGGCGGCAACGCCGGCGAGCGCCAGGCTGCGGACGAGCGTGGAAAAGGTGCGGGGCATCAGGATCCTCCCAAAACGGTTCACGAGGCGCCGTCTGGTGCAGCGCTTCTACCCGCCATGACGCAGCCGATCCGAAAACCCGAACCTGCCCCAGCGAAAAAGTCTCAGCGGCGGCTGGAAAGCTCGATCGTGCCATCGCTGCGCGTCACCGCCTGCACCGGGAAGCTGGTCTCCAACGCCTCGGCGAAGGTCGCGCTCTCGCCGGTGCGGAAGGCGCCGCTGATTCGCAGCGCGCCCGCACGGGCATCCTTCACCAGCAGCGCGTGCGGGGCATAGCGGTTGAGCTCGGCCACGGCCTCGGCAAGCGGGGTGTCGGCGAACACCACCAACCCCTCCCGCCACGCCTCGATCTGGCGGGCATCGCCGCCATGGCGCAGCGTCATGCGGTCGCCGCGCGCGACCAGCAGGTCGTTCGGGACCATCGCCACCGCGCCGACGGTCACCTTGCCCTCGACCAGCAGCACGGTGGTGCGATCGGCATCCAGCCGCACGTCGAAGGCAGTGCCGTGGGCCACAACATCATGCGCGCCGGCAGTGACGCGGAAAGGCCGTGGCTGCCCCTTGGCAACCTCGAACCAGGCCTGGCCGCGTTCCAGGATCAAATGGCGCTCGGACGGGGTGTAGGCGACGCGCACCGCGGTAGCGGTGTTGAGCGTCAGCCGCGAGCCGTCATCCAGCATCATCGACAGCCGCTGGCCAACGCCGGTGCTGAACAGCCTGCTCTCGCTGCTCGCAAGAGCCGACGCGGGCGTGCGATGCTCGGCGGCATACCAGCCGGCGAGCGGCAGCGCGACCAATGCCAGCGCGGCGAGCGCAGCGCCTGTCCGCTGCTTGCGCACCGCCGATCGCGCGCGATGCACCGCGACGCGCGTCGCCGTCGCCTGCCGCAGTGCCAGCAGTTCGGGATGCGTGGCGAGCGCACGCGCGCAGGCATGCACAGCGTCGACCTGCGCGAAAGCCTCGGCATGCGCCGGGTCCGCCGCCCGCCAGCGCTCGAACGCCTCGGGCGGCGCGGCGTCGGGGTTGTGCGCCAGCCGCTCGTGCCACCGCGCCGCCTCGGTTGCGATCGCCGCCGTGGCGGTAGAGTCAGTCGTCACGCCACGCCTCCAGTGCCGCGGTCACATGCGCCATCGCACGCGCCACATGTTTCTCCGTCGCCCGGGTCGAGATGCCGACCAGCCGGGCGATATCACCGATCTTCAACCCCTCCAGCACCCGCAGCACGAAGATGTCGCGGGTCCGCTCGGGCAGTTCGAGCAAGGCATCGCGCAGCCGAAGCACCGCCTGCCTACCCTCCAAGACGCGCTGGGCGGTAAAATCCGAACCCGGGTGCACCTCGTCGTCCCAGCTTTCATGGACGGCGCCACCCCGCGCCGCCTCACGACGGGCGCGATCCTTCAGGGCATTGGCAGCGGTGACGAACAGGAAGCGATCGGGCTGGTCGATCACGCTCGGATCGGGCATCCGGCTGAGCTTGAGGAAGACGTCCTGCACCAGGTCGGGCACGTCGTCGCGGGCGGCGACGCGGCGCTCGAAAAAGCGCGCCAACGGCCGCGCATAGCGGCGCGCGAGCTGATCCAGCAACGCGCCGCGTTCGCCCTGCACTCCCCTCTTCCTGTCCGGCCGCATCGTTATCGTGCTCCCTGGCACGTGCTTGTGCGCGCACGCGACCGGCGAGGCAAGGGTGGCGATCCAGGCCGGCAACCCTGCAGTGCCTCGCTCGTCACGCAAATCCAGCCATCCGGCCTCGGCTCTCCCGAGTCCGCATCCCGAGCTTCAATCACGCAAAAACCGACGCATCAATCCTGACAAGCCGTTTGAAAATCACCGTGCAAACCTGCGAGCATCCACACACCCGCCGAGTTTTCCGGAGGCTCCAACTCCGGAGAAGGTGCAGCCAGTGCGAGTCACATTGCGCACGCCCCACAAATATCTTTACCGACCCGAGAGAAAATCTCAAGTTAGAACAAGTCAAACCTTCCGGTTACCGGCTGAAACTAAGCCGTGTTAACTGAGGTTTATTCTCGTCTAACTTAAAATGCGCTTGCCACCCGGGCCAAGTATGGGCACGGCAGCACGCATATATCATCGAACGAAGGCCTGTTCGGGAACGTCTGGTCAGTCGACTTCTGGATATCGCAATATGCTGCTCATCTGCTTCATCTACGGATCGGGGCGAGACTCCGACGCGCGGTGCCCAAGAAGATCGCGGGATGGGCGGGCAATGAAGAAGCTTCCCGGTGGACGAGAGGGGAAGGCATCCACCCGCGCGCCGCTGCCAGCGCGCCTCCCATGCCGAGCGGCGGCCTGAACGCCCGCAGGCAGGATGAGACAACCAAACAAGGAGAAAGCATGCGTACCGCGTTGGTTACTGGATCCGCCGGCTTCATCGGCTCCTTCGTGTGCGCCCGCTTGCTGGCGGAAGGATATCGCGTCGTCGGCCTGGATGCGATGACGGACTATTATGACGTCGCCCTCAAGGAGCGGAGGCTGGAGAATCTCTCCCGGTCCAACCATTTCCGCTCGATCAAGGGCTATGTCGAGACGCCGGGCCTGCTGGCTGCGCTGTTCGAGGAAGAAGCGCCCGAGGTGGTGATCCATCTCGCCGCCCAGGCCGGGGTACGCTATTCCATCGAAAATCCCCGGTCCTATCTCGACAGCAATATCGTCGGCACCTTCGAGTTGCTGGAAGCGGCGCGTGCCCATCCGCCGCAACACCTGCTGCTTGCCTCCACGTCGTCGGCCTTCGGCGCCAATACCGAGATGCCGTATCGCGAAACGGACAAGGCGGATCATCAGATGTCATTCTACGCGGCGACCAAGAAGGCGACCGAGAACATGGCGCACAGCTATGCGCACCTGTTCGACCTGCCGATCACGATGTTCCGCTTCTTCACCGTCTACGGCCCTTGGGGTCGGCCGGACATGGCGCTGTTCAAGTTCACCAAGGCCATTCTCGAAGGCCGCCCGATCGACGTGTACAACCATGGCGACATGAAACGGGACTTCACCTATGTGGAGGATCTCGTAGAGGCCATCTACCTGCTCATCGCCGTGCCTCCGGTCCGCCCGGCAACGGCGGACGCCATACCAGCCGGCGACAGCCTTTCTCCGGTCGCGCCCTGGCGGATCGTCAATATCGGCAATTCGGATGCAGTGCAGCTGACCGAGTTCATCGCTGCGATCGAGGAAGCCACCGGCAAGCCGGCGCAGCGGAACCTGCTGCCGATGCAGGCAGGTGACGTGCCCGCGACCTGGGCGGACGCCGAATTGCTCCGTACGCTCACCGGCTACAAGCCTCAGACCGGGGTCCGCGAAGGCGTCGCGAAGTTCGTCGAATGGTACCGCGCACATTACGGGGTTTAGGGCAATGGCGCACAATGTTGCCTTTCTGGCGCCCGTCCCGACGTTCAAGGGCGGCGCCGAACGCTGCCTGTTCGACGTGATGCGCAATCCGGACGTGACCCCGCTGCTGATCGTCCCGGCGGCGGGTCCGCTCTCCGAACAGGCGGCGCGCGAGGGCATCCCGTTCCAGGTGCTCGATTTCGGCGAGGTGGCGGCGCTTCGTCGGCCGATCCGGCCCGCCGGAGTCGGGGCGGCGGCGAGTGACTGGCTGCGCGCCGCCCACGGGCTCAACGCCCTTGTGCGGGAGACTGGAGTCGATCTGGTGCACAGCAATGGCATGAAGGCGCATTGCATCGCCGCGCTGGCGCGCCGGATCGGCGGGGCGCCGACCGTCGTACATTTGCATGATATCGCCCTACGTCGCACCGAGCGGATGGTCTGGAAAGGCCTCGCCCGCGCCGCGGATCGGATGATCGTGGTGAGCCGCGCCTGCTGGCCGGACCAGCACCTGCCGGACAAGGTCTCGGTCGTGTTCAACGCGGTCGAGCCGGGAATCACGCAGCTGCCGCCCCGCACCCCGGATGGCCGGCTGGTGGTGGGAATCTGCGGCCGCATCCACCCCTTCAAGGGCCACCATGTCGCGCTCGAATGGCTGCATGCGGCGCGCGCGGCGGGCCTGGACGTCGTATTCCGCATTCGCGGCGAGGCGGCGGCGGAAGACCGAAACTATCAGGAAGGGCTGCAACGAACCGTGATGCGGCTCGGCCTGGAAGATGCCGTGGCGTTCGAGGGCAGGTTCGACAGCTTGCCGGCGATCTATGGAGGCCTGGATGCCGTGCTCGTCCCCTCCGACACCCCCGATCCCCTGCCCCGTTCGGTGATGGAGGCAATGGGCCTGGGGCTGCCGGTAGTCGGTTTTCCGGCAGGCGGCATCGTCGAGATGATCGATCCCGGGCAGACGGGGTGGCTGGCCGCGGACGCGCAAGCCTTTTGCGCCGCCGCCCGCGCGATCGCGGCGCTGGGGCCGCAACTGCCGGCGTTCCGCCAGCGACTGGCGGATACCGTCTCCGATCGGTTCGGCATGCAGCGCATGCACCGCCAGATCAGCGGCATCTATGCAGGGATGCTCGGCCGCTAGCGCCCGCGCCGCCGCCCCCGAACAATGGAACAAGGTACAAGCCGATGGCTCCCAAACGCATTCTCTTCATCATCCGCTCGTACGTGCCCGACCAGGTCGGCGGAGGCGCAAAATCGGTCCAGGCGCTCGCCGAGGGCCTGGCGGCGCGCGGCCATGACGTGCACGTGCTGCGCCTTTGCCCGCCGGGCGAAGAGGCTACCACGCTCGCCGCGGCTGCGGGCGCGGGCATCACGGGCGCGGGCAAGCCCATGCTGCACGTCCTGCCGATCCGGAATATCTACGGCCCCTATGACAATGGACACCATACGCGCGCCGCGAAGGCCGTTTGGCACCTGATCGATCTGTACAATCCCTGGGCGGCGCGCGATCTGCGGCGCCTTCTCGCGATGCTGCGCCCCGATGTCGTGAATACCAGCATCATCGACGGCTTCTCCACCACCATCCTGCGCGAAGCGAAGCGGAGCGGCGCCCGCCTGATCCACACGATGCGCGATTATTACCTTATCTGCAGTCGATCCGGCATGTATCGGGCGGGCAAGAACTGCGAAACGCTATGCGCCAGCTGCAAGGTCGTCCGGAGCATCAACCGACGCCAGGTGCAGCATGTCGACCTCTTCCTCTCCAACAGCAGCTTCGTTGCCGAGACGCACCGCAACCATGGCGTGTTCGGCAGGGAAAAGCCGTGCGCCGTGCAGTGGAACGTCAACGACCAGCCGCTCGCGCCGACCCACCGGACGCTGGACGAAGCTGCGCCGATCCGCTTCGGCTATATCGGCCGGCTGGCGCCGACCAAGGGCGTCGAAACGCTGATCGAAGCGGCGCGCGCGCTGCCACAGGACGGGCGGGCGTGGTCGCTCGCCATCGCCGGGGACGGGGCGCCCGACTATGTCGCGCAGCTGCGCGCGCTGGCGAACGGCCATCCGTGCATCCACTTCGTCGGCTGGCAAGCTGCGCCGAAATTCTACGGCATGGTCGATCTGGTGATCTGTCCCTCCGTGTACAACGAACCGCTGCCCCGCGTGATCTACGAGGCGTACGGCGTCGCAGTGCCGGTCGTGGCCTCACGGGTCGGCGGCAACCCGGAAGTGGTCACGCCCGGGGTCTGCGGCGAGCTCTATGACGGGGACAGCGCCAGCGATCTTGCCGAAAAGATCGGCCTCTTCCGCCAAATCTCGTCGGAAGGCTATGCGCGCTACAGCGCGGGCGCCTTGGCGATGGGCGCTACCTTCGCCCCCGACAAGGTGGTCGACAGCTACGAAAGCCACCTGCAGTCGCTGTTTCACGACGACCTGTCCTGATCGTCGACGGGGCGGCCGCTGGCCGAGACAAAGGCCGGCCGTCCTCCGAAGACCAGTGCGGGCTGTTGAAAAACCGCAAAGGGCGCATGCGATCTCCATCGCATGCGCCCTTCTGCATGGTCTGCTCAAATACGGGCGAGGTCCGGGCGGCACTCAACCATAGTCGTACATATAATAATCGCCCTCGCCCTTCCACAGCCCCGGATCGTGCTTGGTCACGAGACCGCCGATCAGGTGCAACGCAGCCCCGCGCACGCGCCGCGCCGCCTGCTTGGCCTGGCCGTAATGCGCACCGCCCGCTGCGACGACGAAGAGCGTCGCCTCCACCTGGCTGGCGAGCTCGATGGCGTCGGCCAGGGCGAGCACGGGCGGCCCGTCGACGATGATGACGTCGAATGCGTCCTGAAGCGTGTGCAACAGATCGGCAACCGGAGCCCCGCCGAGGAGCTGCGCGGCATTGGGCGGCGGCGGCCCGCTTGGGATGAACGACAGGTTTTCGAAGCCGGTGGGCAATATCGCCGCCTGGGGCGCGGTGCGCCGGGCCAGCAGGCTCGAAAGGCCGCCGCCTGCATCCTTCTCCACGCCGAGCAGCCCATGCAGCGACGGCTTGCGCAGGTCGCCATCGATAAGCAGCGTCTGGCGACCGATATCCGCGAACGCCTTGGCGATGAACAGCGCGCTGGTCGTCTTGCCCTCGCCCTTTCGGCTGCTCGTCAGCAGCAGCGACCGGGGTACACCATTCGGCGACGACAGCTCGATGGCCGTCCGAACCGACTGATAGGCCTCCGTGACGGCGGAGCGCTGGCTCGTATTATGGACATCGAGCAGCGTTTCCGGTGCCTTCGGGACCACGCCCAGAAGCGCGAGATGCAGCTTGGGCTCGAGATCCTGCGGATCGCGGATCGAGTCGTCGAGCTGCTCACGCGCGAAGACGAACAAGGCCGACACCGCCAGGCCGCCGATCAGCCCCAGCACGAGGATGATCCCCACGCGCGGCGATACGGGATCCTTCGGGACTTCGGCCGTATCCACCGCGATGACGTTGTTCGCGGCAGCGCCCGCCTCGGCGCTGACTTCCTTGTAGCGCTGCAGAAGCCCGTCATAGAGCTGGCGGCTGGTGTCGACCTCGCGCTTCAGGATGTTGTAGCGGACGCTGCGATCCTGCTCCGAAAGGGTATTTTCCTTCAGTTGCGCCACCTGCTGGGCAAGCGCCTGCGCCTGGCGCGATGCGATGCGCTGCTGTTCGAACAGCGACTGCTTGATGTTGACGGCGAGCGCATTGAGCTGCCGGTCGATCGAATTCAGCTGGGCAGTCGCCTGGGCCACTGCCGGATGATCCGGCTGCAGGCGCTGGCGGAGCTGCCCCAGGTTCGCCAGCAGTTCGGCGCGCCGCTCGTCCAGCGCCTGTATCGCCGGATTGGACAGCACCTCTGGCAACGACATCAGCGGAACGCCGCCGGCCTGCCGCCATCGCTCCTCGGTCTGAATGCGCCGCGCTTCGGCGGCGATATAGGCTTCGTTGAGGTTTACGAGATTGGCAGTCGTCAGCGATCTCGGCCCGGCTTCCTGCTGCCCCTGCGCGTCGGCACCACCGCTCGCGTCGATCAGCTTCGCCGCACGGGAATATTCGATAAGCTCGCGCTCCGATCCTTCCAGGCGCTGCTTGGCCTGGGCGAGCTGGGTGCTGAGGAACTCCCGCGAATAGGCAGTCGTCGAGAATTTGCGCTCGATATTGGTCTGGATGTAATTTTCGGAATAGCTGTTCGCCACACGCATCGCGATCGCTGAATCGCGGCTGGTGAACACGATCTCGACGATGCGCGAGTTCGGCATCAGGCTGATGCGGAGATTTTTCTGCAGCAAATCGGTGACCATCCGCTGCCGCCGCTCGGCCGTGGCCCCCTGCGGGAACCGGTCCCCCATGGCGACCAGAAATCGGTCGTCGGCGGCCAGACGCAGGTTTGCCGCCACCCGTGCCGCAAGGGCCCGGCTTTCGAGCAGGTTTACCTGGGTCTGGAGAAAGCGGTCGAACTCGGCCCCGCCCATGACGGGCTCGGTTTCCTCGGTCCCCAGCACCTTGGTGGATTGCTGACTGACCTCCACACTGGCGCGCGCGCGAAACAAGGGCGGCGTGATCATGATGATCCCCACCCCGGCGATCAGGCCGAGGCCGATAATCGCCAGAACATACCAGCGGCTTCGATAGACGGCGCTACCGAGCGCCCGAACGTCGATGCCGCCGCCCCCCTGATCCTCCGCGTCGAGGAAGGCGTGCTCGTCCAGCTGCTCGGCGAAATTGCCGCCCCCCGAAGACGCGATCGCGGCCCCCTGCGTGCGATGCACCGTGTTCATAAAATTCGTCCAATCCATAGGGCTGCCGGCGCCGCGCGGAAGATTTCGATCCCCGCGGGCCGTGGCGAGCTTTCATTACGCAAGCGGATTTAGGTCAGCGTGAGTATAAGCGAAACGCGTTGAACAACGGCGCCGCCTGCAGAACATCGCGCCACAACCCCTTCACGTTCGAATACCCTACGATGACAATGTCATTGCCCAATATTCTCGGATCCGGATCTTCCCCTCGCCTGATCCTGCCGAGATCGAATACGGCAGCCATTCGCTTCGAATCGATCGTGCGAAAGACAACGACTTCCTTCATTGCCGCCGTTCTATTTTCGCCTTTCGCAAGGGCGATCACGTTGAGCAATGTCGTCGGTCCTTTGATGTCGTAGACTCCAGGCTCCTCGACCTGGCCCTGCACGGTCACACGCTGCGACACCGAGGTCGCAACGACGACCGTAACTTCCGGGCGGACATAGTATTTCAGCAGCCGCGACTGCAGGTCGCGCGCCAGTTGTTCGGTCGTCAGCCCCGCGGCCTGCACCGTACGGATCAGCGGCATGGAGATGTTGCCGGACACATCGACCGGAACCCCCTTGATCGAGAGGTCGGGCTCCTGGAACACGCCGATGTCCAGCGTGTCGAGCGGGCCGATCACATAGTCCTTGGTCAACTCGGCGGGCGCGGGCTGCATGGTCGCATAGGCGGCCTCTCCACGCGGCACCGATCCCACGACATTGGGTCCCGCGCAGCCGGCAGCAGAAAAAGCAGCCAACATCGCCACCGAACGCCCCAAGTGCGTTCCAAAATGCTCCATTGCCCCACTCCCTCGCAACATTACGCAAACACTTCGAAAATACATGTGATACCGCTTACTTGTCAGGCAGGCGCGAAATGGCCACATCGTCTATCCATGACGATTGCAGATCACGTGCCGCTTGGACGATCAGGCGAAGTTCCTGAGCGCTGCAATCCGCGTCGATCGCGAAACGGACTTCTCCTTGAAGCCAGCCCCGCGGTGCTGCCGCCCATGTCGCCGGCAAAGGTGGCGCGCGCACCGGAAAGGCCGGGCCACAGGCGATTGCCCATGCGGGGCGCATGGCCACTGGCCCGCTGTCCCGCAGCAGGAAGCGCAGGGCATAGCCCCCTGGTGCAAGCACCAAGCGCTGCCGCGCGGCCACGCCCGTGGCGATGCTCCTCGTTTCGATCAGGAGCGCCTTGCCCTGCCAGGCATTTTCCGGCGTCTCGATGGCAACCCGGGTGCCCAACAGCCCCGCTGCTTGCCAGGTGAACGGGCCTATCCCTCGAAGCTCGCTACCCGATCGCTCGAACCCGCCGTCGACCAGCAGGCCACTGCCTCCCGCCGCACGCCAGACGGTGTCCACCTCCGGATAGCGGCCAGCACGCCAGAGGCCATCCAGCAGGGCCGCGGCCTCGGCGGCATCCACCGGCGCGCCGAGCGCGGCAAGCTGGCGGAAAAGGCTTGCGACCTCCTCGCCGCCGACGGTTGCTTCGGTGCCGAGGCTGGCAAGAAACGCCTGCCGCCAGACGGGGCGCAGCGCGAGTTCCTTCGCGACGGCGGCTCGGGAGGCTTGGTCGGCGAGCAGGTGCCGCAATTCCCCGAACAGCAAGGCCGTTTGCTGGTCCTGGCGCAAAAGCCCATCGGCGCGCTGCACGGCGACCAGCGGATCGTTCAGTTCGATCGAGCGCCGGATCAGCCATAGCTGGGTTGGCACATCGCGCCAGCCAAGCTGCCCGGCCAGCAGCATCAATTGCCCGGCGACATCCGTGCGATGCGCCGCCGCTTCCGCCAGTCCGAGCGCCCGCACCGCCGCCGCGTTCATCGGATCCCGGCCGAGCGCGATCCGCGCCGCGTCCGCGCTGCCGCTCCAGTCGGAGACCAATCCTCGCTGGGTGGCCAGGCGCGACCAGGCCTCGGCATTGCCGGATCGCCACTGCACCGCCTGCGCGGGCGCATCCCGGAGCAATAGCCAGGAAGCCGCGCCGATGCTCACCGCCTGCCAGCCAAGTACCAGGCCCGCGCCGAGGCCCAGCCCACGGCGAACCCACAACGTCGCCGGTCGCACCCGGCGGGACCGCCGGCGCCTCCCGCGCGGCAACAACATGCCGATACAGGCAGCGAAGGGCACGGAAATCGCCGACATGCGCAGCGGATAGTCATCCGCGGAATGCAGCAGGACGATCGCGACGATCGCGGCAGCGGCGATCGTCAGCGATCGGGATTGCCACCGCGTCGCCTCGCTACGCGCCAGCGCCCGGACCAGGGCCGTGACGATAAGGCACAAGCCCGCAGCCATCAGCACCAGCGCCGGAAGCCCGCCCTCCAGTGCCAGTTCGAGATAATCGTTATGGGCGTGATTGACGATCGGCACGACCACTTCGTCGAGGGGCTCGATCGCGGGATAAATGGCCGTGAAGGTGCCGAACCCGCTTCCCCAGGGGAAGAACTGGCCGATTGCATAGAGCGTGTTTGCCCAGAAGATCTGGCGGCTGTCCTGGTCAACCACCGTGAAGCGCGCCAGGGTCGTTTGCGCCAGCGAGGTCTGGGCCACGGCAAATGCGATCGCTGCGAGCACGACCGCGCCGAAGAGCACCCACCGCCAGTTCCACGCGCGCGGAAAGCGCAGATAGGCGAACAGCAGCAGTGCGATCGGCAGGGTCAGCAGGCCGGTGCGCGATGTGGTCCCCAGCACCGCAAGGGCGAGCAGCGTCACTACGCCCAGTGCCGCCGGCCACTGGGCGCCCGGGCGTCCCCGGCCATCGAACAGCCGCGGCACCGAAGCGGCGACCATGCCGATCAGCAGGAAGGTAGCACTGTGATTGTGGTTGACGAACAGGCCCAGCGCATCGCCGCGATGGGCCGAGTCAAACGGAGCGAACAGGCCCGCACCGCCATAGGCAAGCTGCAGCGCTCCCAGCACGGCACTCAGCAGCGCCATCGCCACCAGCGCGCGCAGCACCCCAACCCTGCCGCGCTCGTCGAGGAAGAGCACCGAGACAAAGGCTGCCGCGGGCGGCAGGAGCGCCAGCACGTCCTGCATCGTCGATTCCGGCCGCAAACTCAGTGGATTCGGGCTTCCCGCGAGCCCGGCCTGCGTCCGAATGGCAGCGGCCAGGTCCCTTCCGGGCAATTCGCTCCAGATCGACCATGGCAGGGGAATCAACTGGACGGCCGGTAGCAACAAGACCGCCAGCAACACCAGCAACGCCGCCCAAGTGATCGGTGCGATCTTCACCTCGGCCAGCTTCGGCACGAGCCAGCAGAGTGTCCCGATGGCGATGATTTCGATCAGCGTGGAGAGGATCGGATACGAAACACCTGCGCCACCAAAAGCCATAGACAGCAAGATCCCCCCGGTAATCACACCAGAGCTCAACTTGGTAATGCTTTCGTTCAGTGTGGAACTAGAGCGCATTACTACCTTCTATTGCGAGTGCCGATATTTCACCGCACCGATGAACCACGTGTATTGACCTGCACCAAATATTAAGTGCCGATCGCCTATCCCACCCGCCTTGGTTGGCGATGGTGATGATGATGCAGCGTACCCGCACGCGTTCGATGGCGGTGTTGCGAATGGCCCCGATGCTGGCCCTGGCGCTCGCCTTGACGGCGTTGCAGGCCCAGGCTGCTCCGGAGAGCCCCGGCATGTCGCCGCTCGCAGACCAGGATCTGCGGCTGGCGCGCATCGGCTATCGCATCGCGGTGCAGAATGCCGATCGCTGCCCGTTCCCGGACCGCCTCACCGGCCTGTTGCTGCATGATCGCGCCGCATATGACGAGCGGGACCGCACCCTGATTGCCGCACGCTTTGGCCTGGGGAACGGATTTGGTGTGCGCGACGTGATCGAAGGCAGCGCCGCCGACCGGGCCGGCATCCGGCGCGGGGACGAGATCGTCGCGCTGAACGGCAGCGAAATGGCCAGCTTCGCGGTCGGCCTGATCGGGCGCACCGCATCCTATGATCGCATCGACGCCTTCGAGACCCTGCTGAGCCGCACCCTGCAACAGGGGCCGGCAACGCTCGAACTCCGTCGCGATGGTGTGCCGCGCACGCTCCAGTTCCCGGCCGACCTGGGCTGCGGCGGACGCTGGGTCGTCATACCCGCGAACGCCTTCAACGCGTGGTCGGACGGGCACTATGTCGCCGTGACCAGTCGCCTGATGACGGATATCGCCGATGATGCAGAGCTCGCCTTCGTCGTCGCGCACGAGATGAGCCACAATATCCTCCGCCATCAGGAACAGTTGCACGGACGATCCGCCTTGCTTGCACAGCTCGGGCTCGGATCCGCGCGGGTTAAGGACACCGAAATCGAGGCCGACACGCTTGCCGTGGGCTTGCTGGCGCGCGCCGGATACGATCTCGGCGCACCCGAACGCTTCCTGGTGCAGGCGGCGCGCAAACGCCCATTTGATGTTCCAATTACGCATCCAGGCCTCAAGCGCCGCATCGGCATCGTCACCGCAGAAATCGCGCGACTGCAGCTCCATCCGTCCACAGCGACCGTCGCGCCTTCGAACGCAGCATTCGGCAGCGAGCACGCTCGCACGGTGGAACCGCCCGCGGTGACGACGCCCATTGCCCTCGAAACCATCGATTGAACCAAGCACGGCACGTCGAACGCCCCGTGCTCCCACGTCACAGACGCCACCTATGGGTTGGCAACGAACCTTATCTGTCGATGCATACCGCCCAGCGCCGGCGGCACACCGCCGCGACGTGCGCCGGGGACATATCCTCGCGCCGATCCGCGCTATCGGCTGGCGCGACGCACCCTGATCATTGCGGGCTGGCGGTCGTCGTCGCGACGGCAGCCCCCACGCCTGCGCCGGCAGCGATCAGCGCAAGCGGAAGCCCGAAGAACGAGTTCGCGCGCCGCACCCGCGGGCGTGCAGGCGGGGGCACGCCCTGCCCATCCTGCGCAGCCTGTGACTGGCTGGCACTAGCCGCCGCCGGCGCGGCCTGCGCTGGCGTGGACTGGCCAGGCAACACCATGCCGGGACGAAGGGGAGCAGCAACAGCAGCCGTCGCGATGAACGTCACCGCCAAGGCACCCAGCGATAATTTGGCAAGCATGACCAACCCCTCACTCAATCGCGGAAACTTACAACCTCGGGGATAAACATTCCCGAGCGCGGGTCAAGTATATTTATACTGGTATTCCACGACTTTAACTATATACCGCACCTAGGGCGCCCGGTTAGACTACAATAAACCTTTAAATTCGGCGACATGACTCGTTATTTTACTGAAGCTTTATCAGGTCCTTCGATTCCGTGATCGGCTTGCCGACGCCGGTGTACTGCAGGCCTGCGCGCTCGAGCTCGGCTGGCGGATAGATGTTGCGCAGGTCGACGAGGATCGGGGCATTGAGGCTGTTCTTGATGCGGACGAGGTCGAGCGCGCGGAACGCGTCCCACTCGGTCACGATCACCAGCGCGTCGGCGCCCTCGGCGGCGGCATAGGGATTGGCGACGAACTCGACATCGGTGAGCAGCTTGCTCGCCTGCTCGACGCCTTCGGGGTCATAGGCCTTCACGGTGGCGCCGGCATCCTGCAGCGCGGCGATGATCGAGAGGCTGGGCGCGTCGCGCATGTCGTCGGTGTTCGGCTTGAAGGTCAGGCCGAGGATGCCGACGGTCTTGCCGCGCACGTCGCCGCCCATCGCCTTGATCACCTTGCGGCCCATCGCGCGCTTGCGGGCATCGTTCACCTGCACCGTGGCTTCGACGATGCGCAGCGGCGTCTCGTTGTCGGCGGCGGTCTTCATCAGCGCCAGCGTGTCCTTGGGGAAGCAGGAGCCGCCATAGCCGGGA
>NZ_BCTR01000038.1 GCF_002091475.1 Sphingomonas azotifigens NBRC 15497 | reverse complement strand
GGGCTCCTGCATGGCCGGGGCTTCGGCCGTGAAGCGATCGAACAGCGGCGCCGCGAGTTGTTTTTCCCGGATATCGTCATAGAGGGGTAGGAGGTGCATGGTCGCCCCCTTTCCGCCCTCGTCCTTTTCGATGAGCAGCTCTTCGCTCAACGCATAGTCGTTCGCAGGCCAGCCATCCGTGCAAACCGCATTGAGCATCGCGTGACAGTAGTCTCTGTATGCGGACCACTCCTGCAAGTATCCTGCGGCACCGCCGAGCGCATGTAGCTCGCTAGTATTCGCCTCGTGAGCGGCAACATGTCGCGTGAGCCAGGCGTCAAGCGCGGCCATGCTGCCGATCGTGTATGCGCCCCGATCGAGTGGCGTCAGGACATCACGCGCCATGCGCGTTTCAGGATCGAGGCGGATACTCCCTTCACGATCAACCGTCGCCCGGGTTATGAGAGGTGCTATGGCGTAGGGCTTAGCACCAGAACGCTTGCCGTGTTCGGCGCGAGCGGTAAACACAAGCGGCCGAACGAGCACATCGATTTGCTGCACTTGTGCCGATTGTTTTTCAAACAGCAACGCGGTGAGCTCCTCCGGCAGCCGCCCCGACATCATATCTTCAAAGCGCAGATGCCAGAAGGCATTCGCCTGCTTCTCCGTGAGCGCGCCGTTGCCAAGTTCCGCATCGGCCAATGCGGCGCGCCAATACGCTGCGTGGGCTACAGTTCGACTGTTCATTGGTTCCGGTCCACTATGCTATCGCCTCAGATAACGTGCCACTCCTGCCCGCATGCATCATGGCGCTCTGACAGGGCTCGGCTGTTTTCAGCGTTCCCACCGTTGCCGCAACAAACAATCCGGCTCGTACTGTGGAAGGTGAGGGGTGATGTACGTCCAAAGTCGCAGAGACATGCCCGAGGGCAAAAAAATCTAGCCGATGGGGATGCTGAACCGCATACTCACCGGCTAGATTTCAATCGATCAGGCCTGTGTTGCTCCTCTTCGCTACCGCAGTCATGATTTTGGTATATTCACGTTCTTCTTCCGGGCTTGGCAATGTCAGTCCATCAAGGCCGTCGACAATGGGGCGAAGGTGGTCAATGGAACGGAGGTCCTCCAGCATCTGCGATCGGCTATACTGGTCGGGGTCAATGATGACTCCGTCGAAGCGACGAAGAGTGAGGGGAGTGCCGTGGTATCGCTCCTCGGCCAATCTCCGTAGCGATTCGTGGCGCTCCGAGTAGCGCTCGAGCGGACGTTCAAAGTCTCCGCAGCGTCTCGGAAGTGCGCGGTGGGTCTCATGCGTGCAGTGGATCGTCGGAATCAACCAGCAGTAGAGCAGTCGCTTGCGAGCCTGTTCAACATCGCCCGCCTCAAGCGCCATGAGCACGATCGATTGAATCTGCGCTACAGGGAAGCCGTGTTCCACATCTTTGAGCCCAAGTTGCAGGTCCCCTCGCTTCTCGGTGAAAAACTTTGGTTTGTCCTTCCGCGTCCATGGCAGGATATACTGGTCACGCGCGAGACGGCCTACTGCATCGCGTCGACGTCGCTGAGCAACTCGCTTAAACGCCGGCACTTTTTCGGCGAGAAGATCGAGGAAGCGGAGGTCGGCATCGAGCTTTGCCGGCAAATACAAGCCGGCCCACTCGTTGATTGTTACCCCGTGCCAACCGATGTCGAGCTGCCTCGACCAAGTAGCCCGAGCGTTCACGATCGTTCTGGACGATTCTTCAGATTGAGAAGTTGTTTTGTTATACTCTGAAGGGTCTTCGTCATCGAGCGTCATTTGCTGATCTCCCTGTGTGTGTTCGATGTTACCGGGCGGAAAATAATTAAGGTTCCGTGATTGATCGATCACAGCCACTTTTTCTCACTCAGGGTCATCACTTCACGTCCCGTCCAGAGGAGGGCGGCGTCGACGACAACGAAGAACAGTCCAGTTCTCGTCCATCCGTACGCTAGCAGGATCACGGGCCAACCGATCGCCAGTGCGACCATGAGAATGCCCGCCAGACGCGCGGCTTTGTGCCACCATTTGGCAGGGCGCTGATATTGCTCATGCAAGATCACGGGACGTTCCGTACCGTCCGCCCAGACACCGCGTATGACGAGCTTGGCGTCACGTAGTTGATCGGCGGTGTCGTTGGGGATAGGGGCTTGGCTCCCGCCGCAATGACCGGCGGCCATCAGGCGGCCCGCCGCTCGCTGACCGTGGTAACCAGGCGGTCACGCTGTTCGCCTGCGAACTGCTTTGCCCAGCACAATCCGTCTACCAACTTCATCTGGTCGATCGTCGAGCAGGGTATTTCGAGCAGGCGCGGACTGGCATAAATCACGGCCAAGCACTTGGCCCGGCTGATCGCGACGTTCAGCCGATTGCGGCTGTACAGGAATCCGATGTTCCTCGGCAGGTCCTCACCCGACGAGGTTGCCATCGAGACCAACACGACGGGCGCTTCCTGACCCTGGAACTTGTCCACGCTGCCAACCCGTGCACCTTCCGGAAGTACGCGCCTCAGCACCTCGACCTGCATGTTGTAAGGGGAAACGACCAGGATATCCTTGGTTCCGATCACATTGGTGGTGCCGTGCCGATCGGTCCACTTTCCGCCCAAAATCGCGTGATAGGTGAGGGCGAGGCGGTCGGCCTCTTCGCGTGACCACTGGGCGCATCCGGAATGCTGGACGTCTACGAAGCGCAACCCCGCGGGTGCGATCGCTTCCGGATCCTTGATGGGGTCGACCTCGAGCCGCTGGCACGCTGTAGAAGCCTCAGCCGTTAGTCGCCCTTCATAAACCGCGTCTGATATGAACTGGCACAAGTCCGGGTGCATGCGCCGCGTGACCGGCAGAAATATGCCCTGCGCTTCCGGCACGGTGGCGTTGTCTTGGAGCAGATAATCGAGCGCGGACATGCCGCTGCTACCGGGATGCGTGCCCTGGATCGGCTGCGACAGCTGCATCTGGTCCCCTACCAACACAATGTTCCGAGCGGCGACGCCCATAGCTACGATATTGGCTAGGCTGACTTGTCCGGCCTCGTCGATGAAGAGATAGTCGAACGCCTCATCCATCTCCTCGCGCGCGAACAGCCAAGCCGTTCCGGCAACGAGCTGGTGATGCGGCTCCACGCCGCTGCCCTTGCCGCCAATCACGTCCTCGATCCATCCACCCGTGGCGAGCGCCTGGTCTTCACGAGTTGATTTCTTCATGCCGCGGCAAGAGAGTCCGCGGACGGTGGCTACCGTCTCAACATCTGCAAGCAGATTGTTGATCGCCTTGTGGGAATTGGAGGCAATGGCGATCCGCTTGCCAGCGGCAAGGAGGGCGACGATCGCCTGAGACGAGGTGTAGGTCTTGCCTGCGCCCGGTGGTCCCTGGATCAGAAGATAGCTGTTGTCGAGAGCAAGCAATGCGTCGACCGCCGCAGCAGTCACATCGACGCCATTCCCCACAATTGGCTGCCCTTCGGCTCGACCGACAAGCCTGGGCAAATCGCGCCGCAGGATTGCGCTGACGGAGCGGTACCGGTCGCCACTCGCGGCAATGTGCTCGGCATAGCGATATATCGCGCTGCGAAGCACTGTGTCTCCGATCGGGCCTGCGGGTATGAGCGCAGCTCCTCCGTCGAGCGGTGATCGGCTCGGCCCCATCTTGAGGGCCACCACGCGCGCATCCTCGTCTAGTAGGACGACTTCGCCCGCCGGTTCCAGCGTGCCGGACCGCAGCGGTTCGTCACCCATCTTCAGCTTGAAGTCCTGCGACGGGAAGGTGAAGGTGTAGACCGTCGATCGCTTATCTCGTCGCGGGAGGATGTCTGGGTGTGGTGTGAGTCCGGCCAGGCACTCGGGATCATTGACGAGCTCCTCCGAGCCCATCTCCTGCCGCGCGAACATCGCCCACCAGGCGGGCTTCGCCTCGCGGCGATGAAATTCGAGAAGGTCTGCCAGCAAATGCCGCCATGGTGCGTCCTCGCCCTTTGTCAGCGCCTCGGCTAGCCTGCGCGTCCGCTCCTCGGCTTCCGACCGGGCTTCTGCCTTGGCCGGGTCTGGGAGGACGGCGTCGCGCTGTTCGAACCACGGCGTGTCATGCGGTCGAAGCGAGAGCAGCCAATCGCGGCACATGCGGGTCGAGCGGCAGTCGATCTCGTTATAGTTCTCAATCTCGCACAGCAGGCGCTCGTCGCCCAGACGGCGCCATCGCTCGTAGATGATGATGCTGTCGCCCGCATTCTTGACCTCGCCCTGGCGGCCGCCGGGCAGGTAGAATGCCTCCATGTTCTTAATCGAGTAGCGTGGTTCCGACGTACGGACGGCCTCGGCGACCACCCGATACAGATCGACGAACTTTTGGCCACGCAGGAGGTCGTCTACCACCGCCTCACGCGTTCCGTGAAACATGGCGAGTTTCTTGAGCGCGGTCTGCTCATATGCCGCGTAGTGATAGATGTGCGCTGCAGGAAACCGAGCGAGCCTATCGACCAGGAAGTCGATAGTTTGTTCGAAAGCGGTCTTCTCGCTTTCGCGATCGTGCGCCCAGAAGGTGTGAAAGCGGTCGTGTCCCTGTTCGTCGAGCGCAACGAGGCCAAAGAGGTACTCGAGGCCTCCATCAAATAGGGGATCGCCTTCCATGTCGAAGAACACGTCACCCTGATCGGGTTGCGGCAGTCGCTCGAAGCCGCGGCCGGGCTGCGCGGACAGGACCTCGACCTGGCGTTCTCCTGTCCGACGGTGGTGCGTCTGTAGTCTTGCCTGCGCGCTAAGCCGCGTGACGGTGTCTGGCTGCATACCATCGACCTTGGAGCCCCCAGGAAGCGCGCCGAGGCCTTCAAGGTTGAAGATGCCATACTGGCGCAGCGCAGCGATCTGGTTTCGCCCCATTCCTGCGACGAGGGAAAGGTGTTCGGCTGCTTCCCATTCTGAATTGCAGCGGCGCGACCAGCGACAAAAGGTACAATGTCCACACGGGTCAGCGGCCGACGTCACAGGAGGCGCGTCGATGAACGCCTCGAATCTGCGGCGGATAAAGCTGAAATAGTGTAACACCGACGTTGTTCGGACGGAGGTAATCTCCCCCGACCCCAGCACCACGTGCATCTGCTGCGGTGTGATGCCCTGAACCTTCTCAAGCATCTCGGCATAGACGCAGAGCTGCAAGACGTGTTTCGCTTTGGCTGAACGTGCCAGTTTCGTGTCCGCTACATCGTAGGCGTAGGCGCCGAGCAATGACGTCGTGTCGTCGCGCCGTAACAAGAAGTCGGAAAAGCCGTGCCATCGACCCTTCAAGAAGGCGCCTTGGTACACGACGTCATACCCTTCTTGCATTGCGCGGAGCGTCGCCTCGGTGCGTTCCTCCAGCGTGCCAGTGGAACTGATTTCAATGACGGAGCGGCCCTCCTGTCGGAGACGGCGGAGATAGGCGCGTTCGTGCTGCATGCCCTTCTCCCGAAGCAGGGCGGTGTGCTCGTCAGCGGCATCGAAGGAGGTGGGTGTTTCGAGGTTCCGGATGTCCAGGACCGAAGCATGGGTGCAGCCCATGAAGTTGACGAGATCGCTCGCCGAAAGGATCGTGCGTCCACCGTATTTGCGCATTTTTCTCCCCACCCGCGATTATCGTCGAGGACTGCGTCTTGCTTGTCCTACCATGATGCCGCCGCAGGATAGATCCTCTGCCACGACGAAGGTTGAGAATGTGCTATCAGTGCGTAACATCAGGCTGATGGGCGAAAGTGGTTTCACGCTCGTCTGGCGGCGTGCAGGCGTTGGATCCGCACACGAACCGAACCGAAGCTTCCGCCGCAGACGTAGATCCTCAGGGGTTCCGCTCTGTTTCTCACAGCCACTGAGCTTGCGCGGAGCTCGACCCGCTCTAAACGTGGGTTAGACGACAGATCTTGGGACTTTCCTGCCGATCCCAATCTAACGTCGAGCGGCAGCTTCTACTGAAAGTCGACATACAGATTTTCGCGTGGCGCCGTAGCCTGGCAGGATCGGGGCCCGCGCAGCTGTTCCGCTTCGGTAATGGCGCGACTGTCGTGCAAGTCATGAGCTGCAACCGACGTCGGCTCGATCAACTCTAAACTGGGTAGACCGCTTGCACGTTGTGCCGGCGGGATTCGAGCATATGCACCCAGCGCGGATCTGGCGTATTTAAGGATCTGGACGATGCCACACGTGCGCGTGCCAATTTAGTTCCCTTCAATTTCGTATAGGTTCAAAGGTATCAGAATATACCATTAGATGGCTTCCACTTGCAGGGGGCTCTTCGGAAATTGCGGGCGTAATCTGGGAGCCCGAACCAATGACCGGAAGAGTAGCGGATCTAATGACCGACATCCTCGTGAACGCGGGGGTCAAGCGGGTATATGGCGTCGTCGGGGACAGCCTGAACGGCATCACCGATTCAATGCGGGAACGCGGCGATCTGGACTGGGTTCATGTCCGGCACGAGGAGGTCGCGGCCTTCGCGGCCGGCGCAGAAGCGGCGCTGACCGGCGGGCTAGCGGTGTGCGCGGGCTCGTGCGGGCCGGGCAATCTCCACCTGATCAACGGCCTGTTCGATTGCCACCGCACCCGCGTGCCGGTGCTGGCGATCGCCGCGCAGATTCCCTCGCCCGAGGTTGGCCGCGGCTATTTCCAGGAAACCAAGCCCGAGGCGCTGTTCCGCGACTGCAGCCATTTCTGCGAGACGATCTCGCACCCCTCGCAGCTGCCCGGCGTGATGGAGGCGGCGATCCGCGCCGCGATCGGCCATCGCGGCGTGGCAGTGATCGTGATCCCCGGCGACATCGCGCTACAGCCCTTCGAAGCCGCGATTTCCGCGCCCGGCGCACTGGCGATCCGCCAGCCCAATGTGCTGCCAGACGCCGATGCGGTGCAGGCACTGGCAGACCTGCTTAACACCAGCGAGAAGGTCACCTTGCTCTGCGGCCGCGGCTGCGCCGGCGCGCATGACGAAGTGATCGCGCTCGCTGAACGGCTGCAGGCGCCGGTCGTCCATGCCCTCGGCGGCAAGGAACATGTCGAATGGGATAATCCGTACGACGTCGGCATGACCGGGCTGATCGGCTTCGCCTCGGGCTATCACGCGATGGAGTCCTGCGACACGCTGCTGATGCTGGGCACAGACTTCCCCTATCGCCAATTCTATCCCGACGCGCAGGTCGCGCAGATCGATCTGCGACCGGAAAATCTCGGCCGGCGCGTCTCGCTCGATTGCGCGGTGGTCGGCGACGTGCGCCACAGCAT
This sequence comes from Sphingomonas azotifigens NBRC 15497, assembly GCF_002091475.1. GTDB lineage: Bacteria > Pseudomonadota > Alphaproteobacteria > Sphingomonadales > Sphingomonadaceae > Sphingomonas > Sphingomonas azotifigens. The sequence continues at coordinate 60,918 of NZ_BCTR01000038.1, read as the reverse complement.
CGCCGCGCTGCTGCCGGCGCTGAAGGGCGATCGCGACGCCAGCCATCTCGAGACCAGCGTGGCGCACTACCGCAAGGCGCGCGCGAGCCTCGACAAGCTTGCCGATGGCAGCTCGGGCCGGCGGCCGATCCATCCGCAGCATCTCGCCGAGCGCCTCAGCGCCGCGGCGAGCGAGGATGCGGTGTTCACCTTCGATGTCGGCACCTGCACCGTCTGGGCGGCGCGCTACCTGAAGATGAACGGCAAGCGCCGGATGATCGGGTCGCTGGCGCACGGATCGATGGCCAACGCGCTGCCCCAGGCGATTGGCGCCCAGGCCTCGCATCCCGGCCGGCAGGTGATCAGCATGTCGGGCGATGGTGGCCTCGCGATGCTGATGGGCGACCTGCTCACGCTGGTGCAGGAACAACTGCCGGCGAAGGTCGTCGTCTTCAACAACGGCACGCTCGGCTTCGTCGCGCTGGAGATGAAGGCGTCGGGCTTCCTGGAGACTGGCACCAACCTGGAGAACCCGGACTTCGCCGCCGTTGCGCGGGCGATGGAGATCCATGCGATCCGCGTCGAGGATCCGGCCGACCTAGATGCGGCAATCGCGGACGTGCTGGCGCATCCCGGCCCGGCGCTACTCGACGTGGTGACCAACACCCAGGAACTGGTGATGCCGCCGTCGATCCAGCTCGAACAGGCCAAGGGCTTCAGCCTCTGGGCACTCAAGGCCGTGCTCAACGGCGATGTGAGCGAAGTGATCGATCTCGCCCGCACCAACCTGCTGCGCTGATCCACCCCTTCGGGGAGCCGAACCATGGAATGGACCGCCCTTTTCCTGTCGCGGCTGCAATTCGCCGCGACCATTTCCTTCCACATCCTGTTCCCGGCCTTCACCGTCGGCCTCGCCGCCTGGCTGTGCGTGCTCGACGGTCTGGCGCTGGCGACCGGCCGTGCCGTCTACCAGCGGCTGTTCGGCTTCTGGCGGACGATCTTCGCCGTGGCCTTCGGGCTCGGCGTCGTCTCCGGCATCGTCATGGCCTTCCAGTTCGGCACCAACTGGAGCGAGCTGTCGCGCCAGACCGGCGCCATTCAGGGGCCGCTGCTGGTCTATGAGAGCTTCACCGCCTTCGCGCTGGAGAGCAGCTTCTTCGGCGTGCTGCTGTTCGGCCGCGGGCGCGTGCCGGGATGGCTCTATTTCTTCTCCTGCCTGATGGTCGCGGTCGGCACCACCATGTCGTCCTTCTGGATCATGGTGAACAACAGCTGGATGCAGGCGCCGGTCGGCTTCGTCCGCGGGGCCGACGGGCTGTTCCTGCCGACCAGTTGGAGCGACATCCTGTTCAGCCCGGTGGTGTGGGTGCGCTTCCCGCACATGCTGCTCGCCGCCTATATCACCACCGCCTTCTGCGTCGCCGCGACCGGGGCCTGGCATCTGCTGCAGGGCCGGTTCCTCCCAGAGGCGCGCGTGATGCTGCGGATGGGCCTGGGCCTCGCGGCGGTGCTGGTGCCGGTGCAGCTGGGCATCGGCCACCTCGTCGGCGACTATGTCCATGATCGCCAGCCCGCCAAGTTCGCCGCGATCGAGGCGCGCTGGCACGACGAGCAGCCCGCTTCCGAAGTGGTGATCGCCTGGCCCGACGAAAAGGCCGAGCGCAACCGCTACGCGCTCAGCGTTCCCTATGCCGGCAGTCTGATCGGGTCGATGAGTCTCACCTCGCGCGAAGTGGGCCTCACCGACTGGAATCGGCAGGATCGCCCGCCGGTCGCCATTCCCTTCTTCGCCTTCCGGGTGATGGTCGGCTGCGGGCTGCTGATGCTTGGCATCGCCTGGGGCGGGTGCCTGCTGATGGCGCGGCGCCGGCTGGAGCGCAGTCGCTGGCTGCTCTGGGCGACGGCGGCCTCCTTTCCGCTCGGCTTCATCGCCACGGTGACCGGCTGGTTTGTCGCCGAGGTCGGGCGCCAGCCCTGGGCGGTCTATGGCCAGCTGCGCACGGCGGACGCGGTGACGCCCTTCCTCTCCACCCCCATGGTCGCGGCGACGCTGGTGATGTTCGCGCTGGTCTACACGGCGATCTTCGGCTTCGGCGTGCTCGTCCTCGCCCGACTGATCGCGCGCGGCCCGGTGGGAGAAGCCGAGCCGCGGCTCGGCGAGACCAACCCCAAGCGGCCGCTCTCGGTGCCGGTCGGCACGGCGCCCGCCACCCAGGACCATCGTGTGAAGGAGCTGATCTGATGCTTACCTTCTGGCTCGGCGTGCTGGCGCTGTCGATCTTCCTCTACGTGACGCTGGACGGCTTCGATCTGGGCGTCGGCATGTTGCTGCCGATGGCCGGCAGCGAGCGCGAGCGGCGGGCGATGCTCGCGGCGGTGGCGCCGATGTGGGACGGGAACGAGACCTGGCTGGTCGTCAACGGCACGGTGCTTTTCGGCGTGTTCCCGCTGGTCTACGCGACCTTGCTCTCGGCGCTCTACCTGCCGCTGTTCGCGATGCTGGCGGCGCTGATCCTGCGCGGCGTCTCCTTCGAATATCGCGACAAGAGCGTCCGCTTCCGCGGCGTCTGGACACACGCCTTTTTCGGCGGCTCGCTGGTGGCGAGCTTCATCCAGGGCGCGGCGGTAGGCGCATTGGTCGAGGGGCTGCCGATCGTGGACGGGCGCTATGTCGGCGGTGCGTTCGGCTGGCTCTCGCCCTTCGCCTTGCTGTGCGGGGCGGGGCTGTGCCTCGGCTATATGCTGATGGGCGCCGGCTGGCTCGCCTACAAGGCGCAGGCGGGCGTGCAGCGCCGCGCCTTCCGCCTGTTGCCGCGGCTGCTGATCGGCGTGCTGGTCTTCCTCGCGGCAGCCTTTGTCGCGGCGATACGGCTGGACCTGCCGGTGCTGGACCGCTGGGCCGGGCATCCCGCGATGCTGATCGTGCCGGCGATCGGCGGCGTTGCCGCGATCCTGCTGGCGGCGGGCACGGCACTGCGCCGCCCGCTGCTGCCCTTCCTCGCCGCCCTGCTGCTGTTCGCCTCGGCTTTCGGGACGCTGGCCCTGTCCTTCTACCCGTTCATGATCCCCTACGCGATCACGGCCGCCCAGGCGGCGGCGCCGAGCAGCTCGCAGGCCTTCCTGTTCTGGGGTGCCGGCGTGGTGATCCTGCCGCTGACCCTGGCCTACACGCTGGCGGTCTACCTGCTGTTCAAGGGCCGCGTCGCCCCGAGCGACCTCTATGGCGAGCAGACCAGCGCCTGAGCCCTTCTTTCCTTCCCAAAAACGAGGAGCGTTGCGTTGACCGACACCCCAATCTTGCAGGCGATCCCGATAGGCATTCAGGCCAGCGGCACGCGCGACGAGTTCGATAGCATGGGCACCGTCGCCGTCCCGGCCGACCGCTATTGGGGGGCGCAGACCGAACGGTCGCTCCACCATTTCAACATCGGCGGCGATCGCATGCCCAAGGCGGTCTACCACGCCTATGGCTATGTAAAGAAGGCGTGCGCGCTGGTGAACGCCACGGCAGGCCGCCTGCCGGACTGGAAGCGCGATGCGATCGTCCAGGCCGCCGACGAGGCGATCGCCGGCAAGCTCGACGAGCATTTCCCGCTCTACGTCTGGCAGACCGGCTCCGGCACCCAGTCGAACATGAACGTCAACGAGGTGCTGTCGAACCGCGCGATCCAGCTGCTCGGCGGCACACTCGGCAGCCAGCACCCCATCGGCCCCAATGACGACGTCAATATGGGCCAATCGTCCAACGACACCTTCCCCACCGCGATGCACGTGGCGACGATCCTCGCCATCGACGAGGAATTGCTGCCCGCCGTCACCCGGCTGGTCGAGGTGATCGAGAAGAAGGCCGATGGCTGGATGGACGTGGTCAAGATCGGCCGCACCCATCTGGAGGACGCGGTGCCGCTCACCGTCGGCCAGGAATGGCATGGCTGGGCCGGGCAGATCCGCGCCTGCATCGCCGCGATCGAGGAGAGCCGTGGCGGGCTCTATGAACTGGCGGTCGGCGGTACCGCGGTCGGCACCGGGCTCAATGCGCCGGCGGGCTTCTCGCACGACGTGGCCGCCACCATCGCCGACCTCACCAACAAGCCCTACGTCACCGCGCCCAACAAGTTCACCGCCCAAGGCTCGCTCGACGCGATGGTTCGCGCCTCGGCGGGGCTGCGCGGGCTGGCGGTCGCGCTGATGAAGATCGCCAACGACATGCGCTGGCTCGCGTCGGGCCCGCGCTGCGGCTTCGGCGAGCTCAAGCTGCCGGACAACGAGCCCGGCTCGTCGATCATGCCCGGCAAGGTGAACCCCACCCAGTGCGAGGCGATGGTGATGATCGCCATCCAGGTGCTCGGCAACGACAGCGCGGTCGCCTTTGCCGGGAGCCAGGGCAATTTCGAGCTCAACGCGATGCGCCCGGTGATCATCAACAACGTGCTGCATTCGATCCGCATCCTCGCCGATGGCTGCGACCGGTTCCGCGAATTCTCGGTCGAGGGCACCGAGATCCTGCGCGACAAGATCCAGTCCTATGTCGAGGGCAGCGTGATGCTGGTGACCGCGCTGTCGCCGGTGATCGGCTACCAGAACGCCGCGCACATCGCCGAGAAGGCGATCGCCGACGGCACCACGCTGAAGGCGGCGGCCCTCGCCTCCGGCAAGGTCGACGAAGCGCTGTTCGACAAGACCATCCGCCCGCTCGACATGGTCGGCCACGGCCTGGCCGGCGCCTGAGGAGATAGATCCATGATCCGTTGTGTTCGCATGTGGACCGGCCCGGACGGCAATTCGCTGTTCGAGGAAGGCCAGCTCGATATCGGCGCCGGCCTGCACGGCAAGGCTTCCGGCCTGCCGATCGCCGTCAACGAGCTCTCGTTCCAGGAGACCGCCAGCGGCGGCAGCTTCGAATGGCACCAGGATCCGCAGCCGCAATTCGTGCTGACGCTGGCCGGCACGATCGAGTTCGAAGTGAAGTCGGGCGCGACCTTCACCCTCCATCCCGGCGACGTGCTGCTCGCGCAGGACAACACCGGCAGCGGCCACCGCTGGCGGCTGATCGGCAGCGAGCCCTGGCGCCGCGCCTATGTCGTCTACGACGCCGGCGCCGACCTACACTTCACGCCCAAGGAGGCGCAGGCATGACCTTCTCGACGAGCAATGAAACCGATGTGCTGCTGATCGGCGCCGGCATCATGAGCGCCACCACCGGCACGCTGCTGCACCATCTCGATCCGAATCTGCGCATCACCATGCTCGAGCGGCTGGGCGACTGCGCGCAGGAAAGCTCGATGGCGTGGAACAATGCGGGCACCGGCCACGCCGCGAACTGCGAGCTCAACTACACGCCCCAGCGCGCCGATGGCAGCATCGACATCGCGGAGGCATTGAAGGTCAACACCCAGTTCGACGTTTCGCGCCAGCTCTGGGCGCATCTCGTCACCGCCGGCGCCATCCCCGATCCGCGCGCCTTTCTCCACCCCTGCCCCCATATGAGCTTCGTCTGGGGGGAGGAGAATGTCGCCTTCCTCAAGGCGCGCCATGCGGCGATGAGCGCACACCATTGCTATCACGGCATGGAATATAGCGAGGACCCGGCACAGATCGCCGCATGGGCGCCGCTGGTCATGGAGGGCCGCGACCCCGCCGAGAAGATCGCCGCGACGCGCATGATCACCGGCACCGATGTCGATTACGGCGCGCTCACCCATCTGCTGGTGCAGCATCTCCAGACCGAAGGCGCGGACATTCGCTACAATCGCGAGGTCGTCGGTATCGAGCGCGCCGGGGACGGGCGCTGGTCCGTCACCTTCGAGGACGTGTTCGACGGCACCCGCCAGACGATCACCACCGGCTTCGTCTTCATCGGCGCGGGCGGGGCGGCGATCGAGCTGCTCCAGATGTCCGGCATCCCCGAAGCCAAGGGCTATGGCGGCTTCCCGGTGAGCGGCATCTGGCTGCGCTGCGACGTCGACGCGATCACCGCGCGCCACCACGCCAAGGTCTATGGCAAGGCGGCCAGCGGGTCGCCGCCCATGTCGGTGCCGCACCTCGACACACGGGTGATCGACGGCAAGACCTCGCTGCTGTTCGGCCCCTATGCCGGCTTCTCGACCAAGTTCCTGAAACATGGGTCGGAGGCCGATCTGTTCGAATCGATCACCGCGCACAACCTGCTGCCGCTGCTCGACGTGGCGAAGGACAATGCGGGGCTCGAGGAATATCTGATCGGCCAGGTCTTCCAGAGCCGCCACCACCAGTTCGAGATGCTCCGGCAGTTCTTCCCGCAGGCGAAGCGCGGCGACTGGCAGGAAGCGGTCGCGGGGCAGCGCGTACAGATCATCAAGCCCGATACCGAGGACCATGGCGGCAGGCTGGTGTTCGGCACCGAACTGGTCGCCGCCGCGGACAAATCGCTGGTCGCGCTGCTCGGCGCTTCGCCGGGCGCCTCTACGGCCGCGGCCATCGCGGTCGAGGTGCTGCAGACCTGCTTCGCCGACAAGCTGACGGACGCGGCGTGGCTGCCCAGGCTGCGGGCGATCTTCCCCACCTGGGGCATCGACCTGATCGAGAATGCCGAGGCCTGCCGCGCCACCCGTGCGGCGACCGCCCCGGTCCTCAAGATCGACAATATCGATGCCTGAGACGCGTCGCCTCGATGCGGCCGGCCATGTCCTGCTGTTCCTCGCTCGCCTGCTGCTGGAGGCCGGCGCGGACAGCGAGCATGTCCGCCGCCGCATCGAGGCACTTGCCGAGCGGCTGGGTTTCGCGGCCCAGCTGTTCCTCGGCAGCGAGCGCCTGCTGCTGATGCTCGGGGACGATCAGGCCTATCGCACCCGCATGGGCCACGCGATCGGCGCGATGGGCATCGATGCCGGGCGGCTGGTGGCACTGGAGCAGGTCGCGGCGATGCTGGCGTCGGGCGCGATCACGGTGGCGGATGCCGACGCCCGGCTCTTCGTCATCGCCGCGCGCAAGCCCGCCTATCCCGCCTGGCTCACCGTGCTTGCGGTGGCGGCAACCGCGGCCGCGCTCGCCCGCCTGTTCAGCGCGAGCTGGCCGGTCGTCGGCGCCGCGTTTCTCGCGGGACTGGTCAACACCGTGCTGCGCCGCGCCTTACCGCGGTGGGGCGTCGTGCCGGCAGCGGCGGCAGTGCTCACGGCCGCGATCAGCGGCATGGCCGGCGCGCTGCCGCTTCGGCTGATCGGCGCCGACCCGACGCTCGCGCTGGTCGCCGCGGGCATGATCCTCGTGCCGGGCGTGCCGCTGATCAACGGCGTACGCGATCTGGTGCGCGGGCATGCCGGGGTGGGGCTGGCGCGGCTCGCCAATGGCGGCATGATCGTGCTGGCGATCGCCGCGGGCCTGGCAACAGCGAGCCTCGCGACCGGCGTGCACCTGCCCGTTGCGCTCAGCACCCCGAACCTGCGACTCCCCTGGGACTCGCTGTTCGCCGCGATCGCTGCGTTCGGCTTCTCCATCCTGTTCAACGCACCCCGCCGGACGATCCTGCCGATCGTGCTGACCGGTGCGCTTGGCCACGGCCTGCGCACCGCTCTCATGGCGGTCGGCGCGGATATCGCCGTGGCCACCGCCGCCGGCGCGATGCTGGCGGGGCTGCTCGCCCTGTGGACCGGCCGCCGCCTGCGCGCGCCCTGGACCGCCCTGGCCTTTCCCGGCGTGGTGGCGATGGTGCCGGGCTCCTATGCGTTCCGCGGGCTGATTGGAGCTATGGACATTCTTCGCTCAGGTACCGAGACGTCTCCGGCGCTGCTCGCGGCCAGTGCGGCAGCGCTGATCGGCGCTGCAATACTCACCGTCGCCATCGGTATCGGCCTTCTGCTCGCTTCCGCCATAGGCGCGGGAATGGGGGATTGAAGGAACAGGTTCAGCTGCCCGCGGGAGCAGGTATGTTGGCCGCTGCCGTGACGATCTGAAGTTGATTGCCCCGTCCTCACGTCCGCTTTCAGGAACGTCGATTCGCCAGCCAACCGGCTTGAACGGGGGCATTGCCGACAGGAGGCCTGCGTTAAGCGAATGGCTAATTTTGGCATAAGCTGCCGTTCAACGCCGTTCGGCGAATGACGCATTCTGGTCGACCGCTGCCTCTTCTATGAAAACTGGCGGCGGCGAGAACATCCTCGTGTTTCAGCGGGGTAAACGCTGCCCCTTGAAGGCAATGCATGTGTAGGTTCCGACGGGATTAGTTTTAATAGGCTCTTCGCTGAGCACGTTTTTAACCTGTGCCATTCTGCTGAATCGAAGCAAAATATCACTAGTATTTAACGATGAAATCATTGAATAATTTGCCATCTGAGCGAGTAGTCTGGGCGCTGAGCTGACGGCGTCTAGGGCACCGCTACTTCTTCAAGCAGTGTTCACGATGCCATCGCACAAATTGCGAGTGGGGACGGTCGCCGGCACGCGGCGGTAGGATCGCCAGCCCGCTTGCATTGATGATCGAGCGGATGCTGTCGGGGTCGTTCGCCTGCCGAGAGATCAGGATCCGCATGTCGTCGTCTAGGCTGATCAAACCGCGGTCGAACATCCAGTGGGCGGTGCCAGATAGTGCGAGGCCGTTACTGAGGATGTCCGGGCCATTTGCCTCGACAGGCCGGATGTGCGCCGCCTCTACCTCCGCGCGGCCGCCGCCGTTAATCAGCTTCAGCCCTGTCACGGCGCAACGCTCGTCATACGCGCGCAGAACGATTCGCCGGAACACACGGTCGCGGACCACGCGCGACACCAACATGTCGACGCGATCGCGAATTTCGTCGCAGCCGAACGGCGTGCGCTCTTCGCGGACGACCGACGAAGTTTCCGTGAAGCCTACGCGGGGGAGTAGCGGGTCCGGCTCAGCCAGTCCTGCCTCGACGATGCGGTTGAAATCGGATGCCGACAGACCGCGAACGGCAGCCTGCGCACGGCCCGAGAGGCGACCGGCCTCGTTGAGTACGCCTCGCTCTATCACCGTTCCGTCGGCATCGGCGAAAGGGACCGGATGCGCGAAATCGAGATAGCTGCCGGGCTCGATCAGGGCGAGATACATGCCCGGCGCGCTAGGATCGGGAATGATGCGTTCCACCCGCGCGACGGCAAAGTACCCGCGCGTGTTCGGCACCTTGCGCGGCTCATAATAGACGATCCAGTCGTCGACGCACGCCCGGGCGCGGCTGAGATATTGTGGCGGGAACTGATATCGCTCGGCCGGTGTGTCGTCGTAGATCGAATCCGAGCGATGGATGAAGACGCCGAATGCCATGCCGCTCTTTACCGCCGCGCGGCGTGCGAATGCGGAGCGCCAGGCGTTGCCCGACAATCAGGCGCTCGCATGGCCATCGTCGGATGAACCGACGAATCGCGGTGAATCATGGTTGCCAATCCGTCATGCTAAGGGCGTTTCCACCCAGTTTCTGGAACGCGCGCTGTCGACACGAGAAGACGATGACCTGTTGATCGCGTGCCTGCCGATGGAGCGCATCAAACATGCGCTCGATGCGGTCGTCGTCGGAATAGACGAGTGCGTCGTCCAAAATCACCGGTGCCGGGCGCCCGTCGCGGGCCAGCAGGCGGGCGAAGGCGAGGCGGGTCAGAACGGACAATTGCTCGCGCATGCCGCCGCTAAGACGGTCGACATCCTCCTCCTGCCCCCTGCGGACGATCGTCTGCGGAAGCAGGCTATGGTCGTCGAACGCGATTTCCACATCGTCGAACAAAAGCCCTAGCAGCGGCCGAAGCTCGGTCATTACCGGCTTCAAATAGAGGTCGCGTGCGTCCGAGCGTGCCGCCTCCAGCGCCTGGGTGAGACGGGTCAGTACCGCCACCTCGTGCTCGAAGGCGGCTACACGCGCCTCCGCGGCTTCCAGCGCTTCCTTTTGCTCACGCCATTTTTCCTCGACCGCGTCGTCGGATCGGACGACAATGCGAGCATTCAGGCCAGCGATGGTTTCCCGCAGCTGCTGGATCTCGTTCGCTGCCGCCTGTTCGACCGAACGAACGCGACGAAGCGCCGACTCTGCCGCATCCAGATCGAGCACGCTTGCATGTTCGGCATCATATACCCGCTGTGCTTCCGCGAGTGCAGCCTCGCGATCGGCCAGGGCCGCCTGCAGCAATTCTAGCCGAGGCTGATGCTCTTCCGCTGGGCCCAGGATGGCCGCGATCTGCTCTTCCCGCGTGCGCAGGCTGGCGAGGGCGGTTTCCGCCGCAATGAATGCTTCATCGGCATGCGCACGCACCGGCTCTGTGGTGCGGATCATCTGCATCGCATGGCGGCGGCGTTGTTCGGCGCCTTCGGAGGTGGCTCGCGTCAAGACGGGATCCGCCTTCACTTCGATCCGCGCCAGGTCGATATCGGCCAGTGCAGCAACGACCTTGCGTAACTCGTCCAGCCCTTCCGGGGCAATGACCTTGAGTTGTGCGCGCGCTTCATTCCCCTGCGCTTCTAGCTTCTGGACGCGGATCTGCTGCGCGCGCGCGGCCGCCAGGTTGGGCACGCCCATAGAAGCGAGCAGCGTGTGTCGATGCGATTCTGCCCTCTCCAGGCGATCACTATCGCGATCTTCAACGTTGGATCGCAAGGTGATCGTGCCAATGCCTGGCGCAACAAGTTGCGCGTGGCCGTCATAGCTGCGCTCTTCGCCGTGCTTTAGGGCGATGCCGCCCATGGTGAGGTTCGCGATAGCGACATCGTCATAGGCGACCACCACGGACGGGCGGCCTGCATCCTGCACCGCGCGGATGCGGGCAATCTCCACGTCCAGATCCGCTAGTTCTTCCAGCGCCCCGTTCGGCAGGCGAAGTCCGGCGAGTTGCGCGTCACAGTGCTCGATCGTCGCGCGGACGCTCTCCGCATGTTGCAGCCGGTCTTCTAGCTCCTGTCGTCGTTCGGCTGCGTTGCGGGCCTTTTCTGCGTTCTCGATCAGCTGGAGCAGGTCGCGCGCGGCGATCTCGTCCGCCTCGGCTGATTCCATCTCGGCTTGTGCGGCGGCAATCGTCTCGCTGGTTGCCCGACGGCGCGCTACCGCATCCTCCCGACGGCGGGTGACTGCCTCGCTTTCCTCCGTCACCTGACGGGCTTCGGTCAGTGCCTCATCGAACTGCCGATGCTCACGCATCGCTGTATCGCGCCGGTCGCGGGCAAGGTCGAGTTCTGCGCGCAGGGTCTTCAGTCGGTCGGCCTGGGCCCGGGCCGTCTCGAAGGCATGCTCGGCCTTGGCGATGTCCTGCTGGCGCGCCTGACGGGCGTCGGCATTGTCCAGCTCCGCCAGCCTGCGTTGCGCAACGCCCCGCTGATCGAGCTCGTCCCGCAACGCGGTTACCTCGCTCTCCAAGCGCTGCACCTCTTGGGCCAGCTGGTCGCGGAGTGTGATCGCGGTGGCATAGCGACCGCCGGCCTTGGGGCGCCCGCTTGGTGTCAGCAAGGCGCCCGTGGCTTCCGCGGCGGCGGCGATGACGGCGGCCATCCGCCGCCCGCCGGTAACCGCCTCCACTTCGCCCTGAACGGATTCCAGCAGGGTGGCGCGAACTTGGCGGTCGCTCTCCTCATCGGACCGGCTGCGAGGTTCGATCCCGGTGATGCCCTGCCGCACCCAGAGCAGCCCGGCGGGTCCGCCCGCACCGCCCTGTACGAGGCGGGTGATGAAGCTTTCCGCTTCATCGGCCTGGGCGATCAGCCGGTTGGACGCGAGATCGACCACCTTGGCGAAGCGCCCGGAATAGAATTGCTTCGTCAACCTGTACCGCGCTTCCCCGACCGCGATGTCCGCCTCGACCAGCGGATTGCCGCCACAATAAGGCCGCAGGTTGCGTACCCCGCCGGCGGTGCTGGAATGGGGCAGGAAGAACAGACCGTGCAGCGCCTCGAAGGTGGTCGACTTGCCGAATTCATTGGGTGCGCAAAGGACGTTGACGCCGTCCTCGATGCCTTCCACGGCTACGCCCCGCCCGGCGAAGCGCTTGACGTTGTGGAAGCGGATTCCGGCGAGCTTCATTGCGACACCTGCTGCGCGTAGCCATAGAGGCGGGCAAGGGCAGCCGCAGCTATCGCACGCTCGCCAGCTGAATTGTTCGTGTCCACGCTTTCGGCCAGCAGCGCATCGGCCGCCTCCCGGAGCGCTCCGGCGCGATCGATCTGGTCGAGATCTTCGACGTCGCACTCCGTCGCCAGTTGCGTGTCGTCGAGGTCGAGCCAGGCGAAATCCGGGGCGGCATGCTCGATTGCGCGGTTAAGCGTGGTGCGAGCGGCCAGGCCCGCATGGCCGCTCGCCAGAACCTTTGCCAGGGTTTGCCGCCTATCCCGCAATTCCGGCAGCAGCGCGCTGAGCGCCGCATTGGGATCATCGCTCGCCAGAAGGTGAAGGTCGAGCGTGCGCCAGGCGAAGCTCGCGGTGGGGAGGGGCGTTACTGCCGGCACCGCGCCTGCTGCAGCGATTTCCACCAGCAATGCCGTACCGGAGCGATCATGCTTGAACCGATCTTGCTCGGGCGAACCGGAGTAATGGGTGTGGGGGTCGATCGCCAGAGCACCATGCCAGTCGCCGAGCGCCAGATAATCGAGCCCCGCCCGTCGCGCACGGTCCGGCGCGATCACCTCGGCGCCCGCAGCATCTTCGGAAAAGGTCTGAACCGCGCCGTGCGCCAGGCCGATGCGGATGGCACCCTCAGGCGTAGCGGCGTCGTCCATCCACGCGCTCAGGTCACGGCCGGGCCGGCGGTTTACGCAGGGTGCGGGAAGGAGAACCGCATTGTCGGCCAGCATGATCGGCGCCGCGGCGGTCGCCAGCACGACGTTGTCGGGCGCCTCGGTCACAAGCTGGGCCCACAATTCGGACGCCTGTAGCGAGTCGTGATTGCCCGGAAGGATCACCCAGCGGAGGGTGGCATGGTGCGCCATCTCGGTGAGGGCCTGCCGCCGAACGTCAGCCGCGGGGGTTTCGGTATCGAAGGTGTCGCCGGCCAGAAGGATCGTTTCGGCACCGTGCTGGCGGGCGTGCGCTGCTAATTTGCCCAGCACCGCATGCCGGGCCTCGCGCAATCGGCCCGGCAAGTCCCCGGCAAAATTTCCGAAGCGCTTGCCAAGATGCAGGTCGCTGGAGTGCAGGAAACGCATCATGATCATGCTGCTCCGGTCAGTGGTGTGGCCGGCGAGCGCACGCCATCAGCCTTAGCCCGAGCGATCGCTTCGTCGAGACGCGCGCGGGAACCTGCAGCCAGTCGCTCCACCCCCAGCAGCCTGGCGAGTTCGCGCGCGGGATCGGGCTCCTCGAGCAAGGCGGGATTGTCTTGCACCACCGCCGCCAGCTCCGCGATCGGAATTTCAGGAATACCCCGCCGCGCCTCGTCGCTGCTCGGTATTCGATAGGGCCGAACCGTCGTCACCGCGCCCGCCTTCCAAATGAATTCGCCGCTCGATTCCAGTGTTCTGCCGACATCGCCCAAGTGCATGTCGATTCGCTCCCGGATCTTTCCTCCGGTCCGCAGCCACCCATGCGCGCGGGCAATCCGCTGGTAGAGGATGTCGGCGCGGATCGGGCTTTCCGTCTCGATCACGGCGTGCACCATCGCTCGAAGCGTGTCGCGATAGGCGAATTCGAAGAAGCGGGCGGGGTCGGTCGCGAAGCCGGTCAGATCCGTGATTTGGTACGGCTCTGCGGCTGTCTTCAAATCGGGTGCATCCGAAGCGGCAGGCATCGCTGCAGCGATTCGGACCGGCATGACGGGTGGCGAAGCTTCCGCCGACACACGTTCGGCTTCGACCGGCGCCGTTTCGGGCACGATGGCTGCTGGCTGAGGCGCGGCTTCTTCATCAAGGGGCTGGATCGCTTCGGCCCCCTGACTCGGCTCTTCCTGCGTCGCGATATCGTCGTCGGCCTGCGCTGCCCGGCTCGCTTCCAGAAGCGCGTTAAGTGCGGTGTGCAGCCTCTCCGCGCAGCCGGCGGCGTCATACCACCAGTCCGTCGACCAGACGCGGAGCATGTTCCATCCGAGGCTGGTCAGAACCTGTTCGCGCACCTTGTCGCGGTCGCGGGCGGTGGCTGCGCTGTGATAGGTGGCGCCATCGCATTCCACACCCGCGAGATAGGCGCCCGGCAGGTCTGGATGCCGGATGCCCAGGTCGATGCGGAAGCCAGAAATGCCGACCTGCGGTACCACCATCCATCCTCGCTGTTCCAGTTGAGCAGCCACTGCTTCCTCGAAGGGGGAGTCGAAGCCGCCCACCGAACCGGCCGTCTGCGCGGGCAGCGCAACCGCACCCCGCTCGGCGTAATCAAGAAAGGTCTTGAGATGGTGGATCGCCAGCGCCTTGGTCCGCGTGGGATCAATCTGATCCGCGGTGAAGCCGGAAAAGACGATCAGTTCCTGTCGCGCACGCGTCACGGCGACATTCAGCCTCCGCTCGCCGCCGTCGCGGTTCAGCGCGCCGAAGTCCATGGTCGCCTTGCCGGCGGCATCCTTCCAGAACGTGATCGAGAAGAGGATGACGTCGCGCTCGTCGCCCTGCACATTTTCCAGGTTCCTGACGATGGTGGGTTCGACACGATCGTCGGCGAAAAACCATTCCAGTTCGGGCTCATCCCGCCGGGCGAGGTCGAGCAGATCCAGGATGAGCGATTGTTGCTGCGCGTTGAAGGTGATGATGCCCAGGGTCGGACGATCCTTGTCCGGAAGCGCCAGCCAATTGCGCATCCGGGCGACCGCCTCATCCGCAACCGCCTGCGCCTCGATACGATTGGTACGGCTCTTGCCGCGATCGTACACGCCGTTCGGCACCTTGCGAAGGTGCACGGCGCGGTCCTCCACCTGCGGCGAGGGGAACGTCACCAGCCTGTTCTGATAATAATGATGGTTGGAGAAGGCGATCAGCGACTCGCTGCGGCTCCGGTAATGCCACCGCAGATCGCGAACCGGGATGCCCGACGCCTTCGCCTCGTCGAGAATGCTCTCCATGTCCTTCTCATGGTCGGCAACGTCTTCCTCGTCGTCGTTGCTGCCGAAGAAGTTCGTCGGCGGAAGCTGCTTGGGATCCCCGACGATGATCGTCTGCCGCCCGCGGGCGATCGCGCCTACCGCATCCCAGGTGGTGATTTGCGACGCTTCGTCGAAGATCACCACATCGAAAAGGGCCTGGTTGGGAGGCAGATACTGCGCGATCGACAGCGGCGACATCAGGACGCATCGCGCCAGCTTGCCGAAATTCTCCGGCATCTTGCTGATCAGGTCGCGGATCGACTGGCTGGGGCGCTGCAATTCCATCTGGTAGCGCAGCAAGCCCAGCTCGGAGTTGCGCGGCACGCTCTGCACGGCCGGCAGGTCATGGGCGAGTGCCCCGATCACCCTGCTCGATGCATGGGCCCGCACAAGGTCGTCGATCTCCCTAAATTCGGAAATCGCATTCTCGTGCTGGAAGCGGCGGAAATCGCGAAGCACAGGATTGGCATCCAGCACCGTCGGCAACCACCAGCGGGCATAAGCGAGCCGGAACGCCGAGCGTGCCTGAGTGGGCGGCACGATGCCACTTTCGATCTGCTCGACCAGCGAGCCTAGCCCCGAGGCCGAAGCCCGGTTGCGGACGCGGCACCATGCCGACCAATCTCGTAGCAGATGGCGGGCTTCGACCAGCGCTGCCAGCTTCGCAGCGAGGTCCGCCAGTGCATCCGGCCGATCGCCGATTACGACATCGCGCCCCGCCGCCTTGCCGAAGCGGGCAAGCGCGTTCTCAAATCCCTGCCGAGCCGCGAGTAACTTGCCACCCGCCTGCCACAGACCGTCATCCGCCGCTCGCTCGCGGAGGATCGTGGCGATGCGGTCGGTCGCTACCTTGATCTGATCCGCGTCTCTACCCCGGAGACGAAGCGCTGCGCGCAGGAGCGCGGCTTGCTCAAGGGTTTCGCCGATCGCGGCCGTGTCCGTGTCGAGACCGGAGACCGGAAGCGGCCGGTTGCGCAACGGCGTGCCTTCGATCGCCGACAGTTGCTCCTTCATGCGACGAAGGCGGGGCAGGTCGCTTTCCGGCTTTACCGCACCGCTCTCGGCATAGCTCTGCAGCAGGCGCGCGACCTTTCGGCGCCCCAAGGCCGAGAACGGCCAGAAGGCGGCACTTGCCTCGCGCCATTGACGATCCAGCGCATCCGTATCGATCGTGCGGACGTTGGCGGGATCAAACGTCGCTGCGAGTTGCTGTTCGGCATCCTGATAGGCCTCGATCGCCCTCGTCAATGCGGCGAGCTCTCCCGTGGAGGCCGCAAAATCCTCGTGGAAGGCGACCGACAGGTCCCGGTCCCGCCCGGCTTCCATCGCTGCGGCCAAACCGGCGAGTGAATCGACTTCAATGGCAACGGGGTGGTCTGCGCGGGCGAGCCCCAGCACGCTGCGATAGGCATCCAATGCTCCCGCCAGCAGATCGGCGGCATTGCGCAGCGACTGGCCCGCAGCGACGAGCTCGTCCTGTCGCGCAGCACCAAGCTCTTCGATATCGACGAGCTCCAATGCCGGACGCCGCTCGACGGATGCGAAGACGAGGCCCACTTCGCCGGCAAGCTCTTCCAGCGACGCCAGTATGGCCGCGTCATATACCTGATCCTTTGGCCAGCCCAGGGAAGGGGCAGGGGCATCTGCGCCGAGCAGCGCGATCCCCAGCGCGCGATAGGGCGTCCAGCCGCTTGGATAGGAAGTGTGCAGGGCTTCAACATAGGCGTTGAGGGTATCGCGGCGCAGCCGCAGGCGTTCGTTCACCGCCACCCATTCCGCTGGATCGACACGTCCGCCATGTTCCCAGGCAGCCTTGAGCTGGGACAGGAAATGCCGGCGATCCGCCTTGTTGGAATGTAGCTCGATGCAATGATCGCCGAGCCCATTTTCACGAAGGCGCCGATAGACGACATCGAGTGCGGCGGTCTTCTCCGCCACGAACAGCACCGTTTTGCCCACGCCCAGGCAATGGGCGATCATGTTGGCGATCGTCTGGCTTTTGCCGGTTCCCGGCGGCCCGATGATGACGAAGTCCCGACCTTCCGCGGCAGCAAGGCAGGCTGCGGTCTGGGAGGAATCCGACGGCAGCAGACTGATGATGTCGGCCGGCGCATAAGCGCGGTCGAGTTCTGTTTCCTGGCAGAAGCCGGCCGAGTCACTGTCGAAGGGCTTGTCCGGCGTATCGATCAGGTGCCGGACGACACGGTTTTCTCGAAGCGATTCCGTTCGTTCTACGAGATCCTTCCACATCAGGAATTTTGCGAAGCTGAAGGTCGAAAGCGCCGTTTCGTCGAGCACTTCCATACCCGGCACGTCGCGGACGGCATGGCGCATCGCCGTCAAAACGCGCGGCACGTCGATGCCGCTGTCGTCGCGCGGCAGTTCGCCGCCGAACTGCGGCAGCTTCAGATCGAATTCACGCTCCAGGAACTGGAGAAGGGTCGCGTTGAACCGCGGCTCGTCCTCATGAAAGCGCAGCCGGAAGGGCGCGCTGGCGCTCCGCCGTTCCAGCTTTACGGGGATCAGCAGCAGCGGCGCACGATAGCTTCGCTCGTCCTCCGGTTTCTTCTTCCATCGCAGGAAGCCGACCGCGAGGAACAGGGTGTTTGCGCCACCCTCCGCCATGTCGTTTCGAACCTGCCGGTGCAGATCGATCAATCGCGCTTCAAGCTGACGCGCGTCCAGCAGAGACGGCAATTCGTCACGCTCAAGTGCTTCGGCGGCGAAGCTGCGGTGCAAATCGCGGCCATGCACTTCCCGATACAAGGCCGCGTCGCGTTCACCGAGCGGGTTCTGCTGCGGTAAAGAAACGATCTGGATGGCGACATTATCGGCAAGGCGGTCTTCCAGATAGGCAACGTCCGTGCAGAGGAAGGGGATCGTCTTCTTGGAGTCCGGGAAGTTGAGCAGCCGGTTGCGGAGCGTCAGATCGAGCAGCTTTTTCTGCCAGCGATCGATGCGACCTGCAGCAGTGGTTGGTTTCTCCTCGACCTGCAAATCCGGCAGAACATTGAAGGACGGCGCGGCCGGCAGCGACAATGCCGCATCGTGAGGGGTGTCTTGATCGGCTGCATCTCCGGGACGGACGGCCTGATGCGAGGCCAGCGGGGTGATGCCGCCGCTGCGTGCCCGACGCACGTCGATCGCCGCCACGAAGGCCGACGCCTGCTCCTCCTGCATGCGATGATCGAGTGCGCGCTGCGCTAGTTCCAGCGTCATCGCCGGCCGGTGCGTCACCCCTGTGGTCTCGAAGACGATCAATTCACGCGAGGCGAGAGCCTTGCGCACTTCCATCTGATCCGGTTCGATCGTGTTGCCGAACGTGCGTTTGGTCAGCCAGACACCTGCTGCAGCATGGCCATGGAACATCAGGATCGTCGGATATAGGCCGGCACCCTCCAGTGCGGCCGCGAACAGCAGCGTCGTATCGAGGCATGTGCCCAAGCGTTCCTCGGCGATCGTCCCCGGCCGGCGGATCTTCTGTCCGCGATCCTCGAAGCTAGCCGGCGGCTCGGCATAATGGATCGCCAAGCCCGCAATTGCAGAATAGATCGCGGCCGTAAGCATATAGGCTCGTTGCGGGTCGGCAGTCTGGTAGCCGTCAAGCCCGCTTGGGTGGCCGCTCTCAGCCAGGCGATCGGCTGCGCTGCGTAGGATACGGGCAATTGCTGGATCGTTTGGCATGACGAAAGCGGGCAGCAGTTGTGCCATATCCGCAACGCCGCCCCATTCATCGCGTGCCAGCAGGCGTACCGGGAAGCGCTGCTCGTCTAGCACCGCGTTACCCGAAAGCAGCCGCAGGGTGATCTCGCCGCGCTCGGCTTCATCTAGACCAGCCAGATAGTCGGCATCGAGATCGATTTTCCGGTCACTGAGTGGCAGGACGTCCCCCGGTGCCAATCGGTCGATCGTCCAAGACTTCGCGCGAAGGAACGCTGGCGACGAGGTTAGGTCGATGCGGATACTGTGATGATGCCGCCCATTGGTGTTGTCGATGCTGATCGCTCGCAGAACGGGTACGGCATTCTGATAGGACGCGTATGTGAAGCTTCCTGCGATATCCGCCACAATCGTCGGATCTTTCTGAACCTCGCCGGAAACAACGTTCGACGACGTGTCTGTGTCGCAGCCTTGCATGATGCCCCCTTGCCCGGGGGCTACGCTAAACAATTACTCAAATCGAGAAAAGGTCGTTTTATGGAGGCGTAAGTCCGCCGGGCCTAGGCGCGTGTCGATGGCGGCCGGGCACATCCCGAACGACACCTGCCATCAGGTCCGGACTTTCACCGAAGGTAATATGAACGGTCGGGTCTGGTCACGAACTGCCGGCAAAATTGGGCCCCGTAGCAACGACGGTTTTTCGCATTCGTTCGGTTGGAACCTGCCTATAGGCGCCGGCCCAGTCGGTGCGGTTCGATCTTGACGGTTTGTACAGGTCAGCTGCTACAGAGCCATTCTTGATCGGCATCCTCGAATGCCCGGAAATGTCAGTTTAGCTGGGATTCAAAAGTTGGGGTGAGGCTCCTCCCGCCCCAGCCAGTTTCTAGAAATCCGTGGCTCGCGTGCTCGTGCTACCCGCTTCGCGTCTCCTGTGGGGCTGCTTTGTGGGGCATATCGACACGGATCGTGGGCGCGGGCGGTTCGATCACTCCGACAGGAATAGCCGCGCGTGGGCGAGGAAGTGCTCCGGATACTGGAAGTGCGGTGCGTGGCCTGAATCCGGAAAGAGGATCAGCTGTGCGTTCGGCAGATGCTGCTGCAGATAGAAGGAGTTGATCGTCGGCAGCATCACGTCGGTATGGCCGTTGGCCACCAGCGTCGGTACGGTGATCTGCGCGAGATCGGCGAAGCGCTCGCCATGCGGGGCCAGCCAGTCGCGACCCGCGGCGACCTGCGCGAGGATGGTGGGCATGCCGCTCGGTGGATCCCGATCCTCGGTGCGGGCGTGGCGGCGCGCCCAGTAGCGCGCGGCGGCGGCGCGGCCGGCGTCCGAATGGCCGAAGAACAGCCACGCCATTTCCGCCTCGCCGGCGTCGCCCCGCGCGCGCTTCGCGACCTCCGCCGCGAACGGGGTCGGATCGCCGCCGCGCGGGGAGGTACCGACCAGGATCAACCGCCGAATGCGGTCCGAATGCTGCTTGGCATAGGCCTGTGCGACCATGCCGCCCATCGAGAAGCCGAGCAGATCGAAGCGTGCCAGCCCCAGCGCGTCGACAAAGTCCCGGATGCAATCGGCCATGGCTTCGATCGTCTGCGGCGTCTCACCGGTGGAAGCGCCGACACCGGCATTGTCGACCAGGATCACCTCGCGATCGGCGGCAAGGCCGTCGGTGAAGGCCGGATCCCAATGGTCGAGCCCGCCGGTAAAGTGCTGGAGCAGCACGATCGGAACCGCGGAGGACGCACCGAAGCGGCGATAGGCGTATCGGACGTCGCCGGCGTCGACGAACTGGGTGGGGGCGGTGGCATGGGTGTGCATCGGCGATCTCCTTGCCGCCCAGCATGGAGCGTTCGCCGTCCCCCGACGATATGGACGACGGTATTGCCCTGCCGTCAGTCGGTCGCGCCGGCCACGGGCAGCACCAGGGTGAAGGCCGCGCCGGGGCCCGGCGCGCGATCGCGGACCTCGATCCAGCCGCCATGCGCCTCGGCGATCGAGCGGCAGATGGTGAGGCCGATGCCGAGCCCGTCGGGCTTGGTGGTGCGAAAGCTCTGGAAGGGCGCCGCCTGGAAGCCGGGGGGCAGGCCCGGGCCGGTATCCGCCACCTCCAGCGAAACCACGGCGTCGGTCGTCCGCAGCGCCAGATCGATGCGGCGTTCCCCGGAAGGCGTGCCGTCCATCGCCTGGATCGCGTTGACCATCAGATTGGCGAGCACCTGCTGCAGCTGGATGCGATCCCCGCAGATATCGGGCAACTCGGTATCGCGGGTGAGCGTGACCTGCACGCCTTTCTCGGTCAGTTCCTGCTGAAGCAGCAGCCGGGTCTCGGCGACGATGGCCGGCAGCGCGAGCGGCACCATCGGGATCTCGCGATTGGCGGCTAGCGCACGGATACGCTGGATGATCTCGCCCACCCGCAGTGCGTTCTGGCCGATCTGGCCGGTGATCCGGGCGAGCTTGTCGAGCGCCGGCTCGGGTGCCTTGGCCAGACGCTCGGCGACCGAGGCGTGCATCGCAATGGCGGTGATCGGCTGGCTGATCTCGTGCACGATCGAGGCGGAGAGCTGCCCGAGCAGCGCGATGCGCGAGGCATGCGCCGCCTGCTGGCGCATGCGATCGATCTCGTGGCGGGCCTTCACCTGCTCGGTAATGTCGATCTGCGCGACGAGCACCTCGGGGCTGGCCGGGTCCGGGTTGGAGACGCGGCAGAACAGCGTGTCGACGGGCGTGCCGTCGAGCCGGAACATCCGGATCTCGCTCTGGAACACCAGCTCGCGAACATAGGAACCTTCGATCGAGCGGCGCAGCACGTCGCAGCCGGGCTGGATCAGCCCGGTCAGCGGGCGGCCGATCAGCTCGTCGGCCGAGCGCGCACCGAACAGGCGCACGGTCGCGTCGTTGACGGCGGTGAACCGCAGGGTCGCCGCCACCTCGTCCACGAAGCCGGGATGCTGGTCGATATAGGCGGGAAGGTCGGTCACGCCTTGCGACCGGAGCCGGTTGAAGGCCGCGCTGGCCTCCGGCGCGGCGAGTTCGGAGAGCGCGATGGTCGGCACATCCATCAGCATCTTGCGACGCATGCTCGCCTCGCCGAGCTGGCGCGTGGCCTGCACCCTATCGGAGATGTCGGTGAAGCCGACCAGCAGCGTGCCGCTGCCGACGGTGCCGGGTAGGAAGGAGACGGTGAACAGCGCGTCGAATTCGCGGCCGTCGCGCGCGCGCATCCGCGTTTCGGCGACGTGGCGGGGCTTGCCGCCGACCGCGGCAAGGACGCTTTCGGTGAAGTCAGGCGTGCTTGCTTCGGGCCAATATTGGTCGAGCGGGGTGGCGATCAGGTCCCGCTTGGTGCCCGGGCCGAACATCTCGATCGAGCGATCGTTGGTGTCGACAATCCGCGTCGCGCGCATCATCGCGCGGACCAGCGCTGGATTGGCGCGCAGGTGGCCGGGGATGTTGGCGACGCCCTGCTCGCGCAACTGGCGCAGCAGCGCGCCGACGCCGCTGAAATCCATTTCCCAGAAGGAGGCGGCAACGGCCCCGAACAGGTTGCGATAGCGATATTCGCTGGCCGCCAGTGCAACCTCGGCCGGATGGGCGACGTCTATCGGAGAAGAAATTTCCATCCACTCGCTGTCCCCTGCGCGGGCGACACGGACGCGGACGGTACAGGTGGAGGAATCGCGACAGCGACGTTCGATACGGCCTTCCCACAAGCCGCGCGCGCGGACTTCGTCGATGGCGCGAACGGGATAGGCACCGACGAGATCCGGCAGCGCTTTGCCCAGCGCCTCGTTCGGCTGCCAGCCATAGAGCGCCGCTGCCGCCAGATTCCAACTGGTGATCGCCGCGCCGCCGGCGGTGGAGATCATGCTCTCGCTTGAAAGATCCAGCAATTGCGCTGGCACTCGCTGCACGTCGGTCCCCCGCTAGTCGCGCGGCCGGGCGCAGCGCGAGCATGCCCCTGCTATCACCGGGGCGACCCGAGGACCATGGGGGCGTTCAACCGGCGAGGTACCGGTGCACGGCCGAGACCACGGCGGCACCTTCGCCGACGCCCGATGCGACCCGCTTCACCGATCCGGCGCGCACGTCACCCACGGCGAAGACGCCGTCGAGGATCGTCGCATAGGGCGAGGCGAGGGGGCGCCCGTCCGAATCGACGCCTGTCGGCACGAAGCCGGCAGGATCGAGCGGCAGGCAGTCTGCCACCCATTCGGTGTTCGGCGCGGCACCGATCATCACGAACAGGCCGCGAACGTCGCGGGTTTCCGTGACGCCGTTGGCGGAATCGCGCCAGCGCAGGCGCGTGAGGAAGTCCGTCCCTTCGACGCCGGTTACCTCGCAAAAAGGGTGCAGCGCGACATTGGCGCTGCTCGCGATGCGCTGGACCAGATAGTCCGACATGGTCGCGGCGAGGCCGGGGCCGCGCACCAGGATGTGCACCTTGGCGCAGCTGCGCGACAGGAACATCGCCGCCTGGCCAGCGGAGTTGCCGCCGCCGACGACCACCACTTCGGCACCGGCGCAGAGCTGCGCTTCCATCGGCGTCGCTGCGTAGTAGATGCCGCGGCCTTCCAGCGTGGCATAGTTCGGCAGGTCGAGCTTGCGGTAGCGCGCGCCGGTGGCGATCACCACCGCGCGGGCGGCAACCGTCTCGCCGCCCGAGAGCGCGATGCGGAACGGACGGCTGCTGCAATCGAGATGCTCCGCCCGGCGCGACACGCGCAGCACCGCGCCGAACTTGTGCGCCTGGGTGATCGCGCGCCCCGCAAGCGCCTGGCCGGAGATGCCGGTGGGGAAGCCGAGATAATTCTCGATCCGGCTGCTGGTGCCGGCTTGCCCGCCCGGCGCCTCCGCTTCGACGACGAAGGTGGAGAGCCCCTCGGACGCGCCATAGACGGCGGCGGCAAGACCGGCTGGTCCGGCGCCGACCACCACCAGGTCATAGGTCGTGTCGCCTGCCGGGCTGGCGTTCAGGCCGAGCAGGTCCGCAAGCTGGGTGGCGGAGGGGCGGGAGAGCACCTGGCCGTGTGGGAGCAGCACCGCCGGCAGTTCGGCGGCGGTCAGCGCTTCGGGCGCGGTGGGGTCGCGCAGATCGATGAAGCGATGCGGGTGGGCATTGCGGGTGAGGAAGGCGCGGATCCGGTGCGTTTCGGGATCCTCGGCCGAGCCGACCAGCGTGATGCCGCCAAAGCCGGTGGCGAGCAGGTCGACACGGCGCAGGATGAAGGCGCGCATGACGATCTCGCCGATATCGGGCTCGGCCGAGGTCATGCTGCGAAAGGCCTGGGGCGAAAGGCGGAGCAGCCGCGTGCCCGGCGCCGCGCGCCCGTCGAGCAGCGAGGCGCGGCCGCTGAACAGATGCAGCTCGCCGCTGAACTGGCCAGGCAAATAGCTGCGGACATAGCCCCCCTCGCCATCGAACAGGTCGATCGCACCGTCCAGCACGACGAAGAAATCCGGTCCGCGGTCGCCGCGGCCGAACAGCAGCGTGTCGGACGCGGGCGACTCTTCCGTGCCATAGGCAGCGATGCGATCGATCAGCGGCGGTGCCAGCCGCGGGAAGATCTGTTCCTCGCGCGCATGGACCGGGGGCTCGGGCCTGAGGGTCGTGTCCGCGTCCGCCATGGCTCAGCCGAACACGTAGTGGTCGATGTCGATCGACACGACCAGCGGTTCCGGCACGCGCTGCCCGTCCGGCTGGCGCGGATAGATGCGGCGGCGGGTGGGCAGGCGGATGCCGTCCACCTCGACATAGTCGGTCAGGTAATGCGCGCCCGGCGTGCCACCGGCGATCTCGACATCATAATCGTGGCGGGCGATCAGTCCCTCATCGGTGATATAGAGCGTCTGGACGCTGCTGTGGCTGACGATCGTCGGCGGAAGCTGCACGCGCAGGCGGCGCCAGCGCTGCCCGTCCTCTTCCCAGACATCCAGTTCGTCGGTTTCCACGCCGTCCCAGGCGAGCAGGAACGGCATGTTGAAATAGGTCCACATCGCGCAGCCAGCGAAATAGGCCAGCTGCGGCGCCGTCCAGGGCGTCTCCAGCGTGTGGCCGGCGAAGGAGGCGCGGGGCTGATCGAGCGCCTCGATCGCGCCACCGGCGGCGTCGAGCAGGGCGACGCGGTCCGGGCGATAGTCCGAGCGGGCGGCAATCGTGCCGAACGGCGCGTGCGATGCATGGATCTCGCGCAGGCTGACGGTAACGCTGGTGTCGTCGAGCACGCCGGCCTGGCCCTTGAGCGGCCAGAGTACGCCGCCCTGGACCAGGTGGGCAGTGAGGCGGTCGTGGCGCTTCCAGCGGTCGAGTCCGCCATGGGCGTCGAGGATGTCGGCGGCGAGCTTGTGCATGATGGGGGTCCCTTGCGGTTTCGCCCAAGCTTAGGGACGGGGGACCACCGCGCCATCATACGCGGGTAGGAGCAGGGGAGGCGGACCGGTGAAGGGGTGTCGGGCGGCGGGGGGGCAGGGGCAATGCCGCCCGACCGCGCAAGGCTATGCGGCAGGCCGTCGCCGGACCAGTATACGCGGGTATTCGGGACGCTATCCTTCGTCGCGGGAACCGTCACCCTGCGGAAAGTGCGGCCTCTACACAGGTGAGCAGTTCCACGGGATCGAACGGTTTCGCGAGCATGCACGTGACGCCGATGGCCTCGGCGCTGCGGCGGATCGGGTCGCTCGCGTAGGCGGAGATCAGGATGATCGGGGTTTGGATGGCATCCGCGCGCAACTGGCGCGAGAGTTCGATCCCGCTCATGCCGGGCATCTGGATGTCGCTGACGATGCAGTGCGATCGGCTCGCGACGTCCGCCTCCAGGAAGTCCCGCGCGCACGCGAAGCTGCAGATGCGCATCCCGCTGCTTTCGAACAGATCGGCAAGCGCTTCGCGAACGCCGGCATCGTCGTCGACAATGGAGACGAGTGGAACGTCACGCACCCGGAATACCTTCTTGTCGACCTCTCACCCTGCCACCTCTCGACCCTTCTGCGCTGCGAGCAACCCATACCCGAGTATGCGGCGCCGAGCGCCGGGGGCGCGTTTCTGCCGCGCATACTGCGGTATGGCTACCGGCTTGTCGGTGCGGCGTACCAGATCGGGCTTATCCCAATCCTAATGACGAGGCTCTCCGATGCCCATGTCCGATCCCGCCGCCGCCCGATACCTGCTGATCGACGGCGCGCTGGTCGCCGGCGACGCGCAACTCGACGTGATCGATCCCACCACCGGCGCCGTGTTCGCCCGGGCGCCGCGCGCTAGCGTCGCGCAGGCCGAGCAGGCGATCGCCGCCGCCAGGGCCGCCCAGCCGGGCTGGGAAGCGCTCGGCCATGACGGCCGCCGGCCCTATCTGCATGCACTGGCCGACGCGATCGACGCGCGGGTCGAGGAACTTGCCACGGTGCTGACCCGCGAGCGCGGCGGTCCGATCGCCGAATGTCGCCGCGAAGTGGGCATCGCGGCCGGCGCGATCCGCCACTTCGCCGACCAGCGGCTGGAAGACGAGGTCCGCCGCGATACCGCAGCGGAGTGGATCGTCGGCCAGCGCTATGCCCAGGGCGTGGTGGTGGCGATCACGCCGTGGAACCGGCCCATGACGCTCTTGTCGTTCAAGCTCGGCCCGGCGCTGATTACCGGCAACACGGTGATCTCCAAGCCGGCGCCGACCACCCCGCTCGCGACGCTGCTGCTCGGCGAGATCGCCAGCACCATCCTGCCGCCCGGGGTATTCCAGACGCTGGTCGACGCCAATGATCTGGGGCCGCTGCTCACCAGCCATCCGGACGTCGCGCACATCAGCTTCACCGGATCGACGCCGACCGGCAAGAAGGTGTTGACCAGCGCGGCGGAGACGATGAAGCGCTTCACGCTGGAGCTGGGCGGCAACGATGCCGCGATCATTCTCGACGATGCCGATCTGGGCGTGGTGCTGCCGCGCATCTTCGCCGCCGCGATGATCAATGCCGGCCAGGTCTGCTACGCCGCCAAGCGCATCTATGCGCCTGCGTCCATGCTCGATGCCGTCGCCGATGGACTGGCGGCGCTCGCCCGCGCGGCAGTGCTGGGCGACGGGCTCGATCCCGCCACCACCATCGGGCCGGTCCAGAACAGGATGCAGTTCGAGAAGGTCCTCGGCTTCATCCAGAGTGCCCGCGACGAGGGCGGCACCATCCTCACCGGCGGCGAGGCGCTGGGCCGGGGCTATTTCATCGCGCCCACGATCGTGCGCGACCTGCCGCGTACGGCGAAGCTGGTGCGCGAGGAGCAGTTCGGCCCGGTGCTGCCGGTACTCGGCTATGACAGCGTGGAGGAGGTGATCGCCGAGGCCAATGACAGCGCGTTCGGCCTGGGCGGCTCGATCTGGACCGCCGACGTGGCGCGCGGCATCGCGGTCGCTTCGCGGATCCAGAGCGGCACGGTATGGGTTAACCGGCACATGTCGCTGCCCTATGACGTGCCCTTCGGCGGCGCCAAGGAATCCGGGCTCGGCCTGCAGAACGGGCACGAGGGCATGGAAGACTTTACCCAGTTGCGCATCGTCAATGTCGCAAGGAGCTTTTGAGCCATGACCGATACTCGCACCCCGGACACGCGCGCGGCCGGCACCTTCAAGATCGGCGGCGAGAGGGAGGTCGTCCGCCTCGGCTATGGCGCGATGCGCATCGCCGGGCCCGGCGTGTGGGGGCCGCCCCGCGACCGCGAGGCCGCGCTGGCGACGCTGCGCCGCCTGCCCGCGCTGGGCGTGAATTTCATCGATACCGCCGATTCCTATGGCCCGGACATCTCCGAACCGCTGATCCGCGAGGCGTTGCATCCCTATGACGGGCTGTTCGTCGCCACGAAGGCCGGGCTCAAGCGGCCCGGGCCGGACCAGTGGGCGCCGCATGGCGATCCGGACTATCTGATCGCCCAAGCGCATCGCAGCCGCGAGCTGCTCGGGGTCGAGACGATCGACCTCTGGCAGCTGCATCGCATCGATCCCAAGGTGCCGGCGGGCGAGCAGTTCGATGCGATCGCGCGGCTGTTGGCAGAAGGCGTCATTCGCCATGCCGGCCTCAGCCAGGTGACGGTGGCGGAGATCGCGGCTGCGCGTGCGGTGTTCCCGGTGGCGACGGTGCAGAACCGCTACAATCTGGGCGACCGCAGCAGCGAGGACGTGCTCGATTATTGCGCGCGCGAGGGAATCGGCTTCATCCCCTGGTATCCGCTGTCGGCGGGCAAGCTGACCGAAAAGGGATCAGTGCTCGATCGGATCGCGCAAGACCATGGTGCGACACCGGGGCAGATCGCGCTGGCCTGGCTGCTCCAACGCAGCCCGGTGATGCTGCCGATCCCGGGTACCGGCCAGGTTCATCATCTCGAGGAAAATGTCGCCGCCGCCGCGATCCGGCTGAGCGAGGAAGCCTTTGCCGAACTGGACGAGGCCGGGCGGGGGTAATTCCCCTCCCGCGCGCGGGAGGGGAGCGCCCGCTCACTCTCCCGCGGCGGCGAAGGCGTCCATCGCGCGGGTCGAATAGACCAGGCCCGCACCGGCATTGAGGCCGATCGCCACGCCCAGCGCCTCGGCCAGTTCCTCCTGGGTCGCGCCCGCCTTGCGTGCGGCGTCGGTATGGACGGTGATGCAGCCGTCACAGCGCAGGCTGATCGCCACGGCGACCGCAATCAGTTCGCGCGTCTTGGCGTCGAGATGGTTGGTCTTGGCGCCGGCACCGCCGATCATCGCATAGCCGCGCACCGTGTCGGGGGTGAGCTTGCCGAGGCTGCCGACCCCCGCCAGAACCTGCTCGCGATAGGTGTTCCAATCCAGCATGTGCATGATGTTTCTCCGAATTCCTGCCCGTTGCGGGCCGGAAACGGTGTAGCAGGCGGCAGGGGATCGGACGCACTAGACGGAGGTATGCAGGGGCTGGTAGCCGCCCCGCTCAGCGCAGATTGAGCGCGCGGACCTTCTGGATCATGTCGGCCACGGTGGTCGCCTTGAGCTTCCGGAAGGCACTGCTGCGGTGCATCTTCACGGTGATCTCGGCGATGCCGAGTTCATAGGCGATCTGCTTGTTGAGCAGGCCGCGATCAACCGCCTTGAGCACGTCCAGCTCGCGCGGGGTGAGCCGCTCGGCGAGCTTGCGCAACTCGGCGGTGTCGGCCTCGGCGGCGCGCTGCTCGGCATCCTGACGGAGCGCTTCGCCCACGGCGTCGAGCAATTCCTGGTCGCGGAACGGCTTGGGCAGGAAGTTGACCGCGCCCAGCTTCATCGCCCGCACCGACATCGGCACATCCGCGTGGCCGGTGATGAAGATGATCGGGATGCGCAAGCCCTGGTCGTTCATCCGGCGCTGGAGGTCGAGGCCGCTTTCCTCGGGCATGCGCACATCGAGCACGAGGCAGCTCGGCACGTCGCGGCGCGGTGCGTCGAGAAAGGCGCGGGTGGATGGGAAGGCTTCGGCGTGCAGCCCCACCGATCCGAACAGGTCGACCAGGGCTTCGCGAAGCATCGCGTCGTCGTCGACGACGAAGATCTGGCTTGCCTTCAACGTTGTCGGGGCGGGGCGCTCTTCTCGCAATGCCAGCATTCCCATTCTCCTGCTGGAGCGGGCCCGAACGGCGCGTTGCAGCAACGAAACGAAGCATATCGCATCGGCCGCTCTCCGTAAAATCCCGGATGCCCCTACCGGGGTATGGGGTGCGGACCTATTCGGCGCGGAGCTTGGCGACGTCCCTGGGCGCGATCTTCGAGGGCATCGTGCCGAAGCGCGCGGTCACGTAATTGGCGACGGCGGCGATCTCGGTATCGCTGTAGCTGCGCGCGAAGCCCGGCATGTAGGGGCGGCCGGCGGTTTGCGGGCCGGTGCCCTGCAGCACCATCAGCGCGACGTTCGCCGCGGTGGGGTCGCTGACCGCCTTCTTGGCGGTGAGCTGGGCATCGGCGACGAGCGCGCCCTTGCCGCTCCAGGCATGGCAGCTGACACAGGCCTGCTCGAACACGCGCTTGCCGATCGGGTTGTCGGCCGGCCCCTGTGCGTGCGATGCGGCGGCGAATGCGGCAGGAGCCCCCAGGCGGGCGCTGTGGATCGGCGGGATCGTCTGGAGGTAGGTGGCGATGGCGGCGATGTCGCCCTTGGTCAGCTTGGAGAAGCTGAGATCCACCGCCTCGCGCATCGGCCCCGAGGCGACGCTGCGGCCGTTCGCATGGCCGGTGGCGAGATAGGCCTCGATTTCCGGCTTGCTCCACGCGCCGATGCCGGTCGTGCGGTCGCCGGTGATGTTGTAGGCATTCCAGCCCTCGGCCGCACCGCCAGCAAATTTTTGGCGGGTATTCATCGCCTGCGCCAGGGTGCGCGGGGTGTGGCATTCGCCGCAATGCGCCGGGCCTTCGACCAGATAGGCGCCGCGGTTCCATTCCGGGCTGCGCTCGGCGATCGGCTCGAAGCGCTTGTCCTTGTTGAAGAAATATCCCCAGAACCCCATCAGCCAGCGCTGGTTGTAGGGAAAGGTGAAGCTGTTGGGCAGGTTGGCCTGCCGCACCGGCTGGAGCGAGAAGAGATAGGCCTTGATCGCCAGCACGTCCGCATCGGGCATCAGCGCATAGGAGGCATAGGGCAAGGCCGGGTAGAGCCGCGTGCCGTCCGCCGAAATGCCCTGGTGCACCGCGCGGAGGAACTGCGCGTCGGTCCAGTTGCCGATGCCGGT
This sequence comes from Sphingomonas azotifigens NBRC 15497, assembly GCF_002091475.1. Classification (GTDB taxonomy): domain Bacteria; phylum Pseudomonadota; class Alphaproteobacteria; order Sphingomonadales; family Sphingomonadaceae; genus Sphingomonas; species Sphingomonas azotifigens. The sequence continues at coordinate 30,634 of NZ_BCTR01000038.1, read as the reverse complement.
GGCTTTGTCGGGCGTGATGTTGGGCGTGTAGAGCGTGCCGAAGGGCAGCTTGAACGGCCGCCCACCGGCGAAGGGCGTGCCGCCCTTGGCGGTGTGGCAGGCGCGGCAATCGGCCGCGTCGGTGAGGTAGCGGCCCTTCTCGATCAGGCTGGCATGGGCCAGCTTGGCCGGCACGCCGATGGGGGAGGGGCCCTTATAGTCGGCGAGCGCGACCCTGGTGCCGCCCGCAAAGTCGAGCGGGCCGGGGAGGAACAGCATGCGGCCGGCGACGGCGCCGCCGCCGATCACCACGGCAGCGCCCAGGAGCAGGGCGACGGTGCGGGTGCGGATCGCCATGTCAGGCCTTTCGTGCGATGAGAGCGGGATCGATCGGCATGCGAGTCAGCTGCACGCCGGTCGCGGCATAGACCGCGTTGGCCACCGCCGGCTGGACGCTCACCGTGCCGGGCTCGCCGATGCCGCCCGGCGCCTCGGCGCTGGCGACCAGATGGACCTCGATCTGCGGCATCTCGTCGATGCGCAGCACGCGATAGTCGTGGAAATTGCTCTGCTGCACGCGGCCCTTTTCCAGCGTGATCTGCTGGTGGAGCACCGCGGAGAGGCCGAACACATGCCCGCCCTGGATCTGCGCGATCACCCCGTCCGGATTGACGGTGACCCCGCAATCCACCGCAGTGACGAGGCGCTGCACGCGCACCGTGCCGTCGTCCGCCACGGCGACCTCGGCGATGGTTGCGAGATAGCTGCCGAAGGCGAATTGCAGGCAGATGCCGCGCCCCGAGCGTGCCGGGAGCGGCGTGCCCCAGCCGGCCTTTTCGGCGGCGAGATCGAGCACGTGCCGCGCCCGACCCTTGGGATCGGTGAGGCTGCGGCGATAGTCGAGCGGGTCCGTGCCCGCCTTGTTCGCCAGCAGGTCGACAAAGCATTCGGTGGAGAAGACGTTGTTGTTCGGCCCGACGCCGCGCCAGAAGCAGGTCTGGACGCCCACCGGCTCGTGCCGGACATAGCGGACGGCCATGTCGGGCAGCACATAGGGCGTCTCGACCGCGCCGTCGACGGCGTCGATGTCGATGCCGCCAGTAAAGGCCGGGGGAAGGAAGCGCGCGATCACCGCCGGACCGACGACCTTGTGCTCCCAGGCGACCGGCTTGCCGTCCTGCAGCCTGGCGCTCATCCAGCTGCCATAGAGCGAGCGATACATCGCCTTCTGGATGTCTTCCTCGCGGGTCCAGACGATCTTGACCGGGCCGTCGACCTTCTGCGCGACGCGGACGGCCTTCTCGACCATGTCGACTTCGAGCCGCCGGCCGAAGCCGCCGCCGATCAGGTGGTTGTTGACCGTCACCGCTTCGGGCGGGATGCCGAGCGCCTTGGCGGCGATGCCCTGCGCCTTGGTGCTGACCTGGGTGCCGACCCACAGCTCGCAGGCGCCGGGCTTGACGTGCACCGTGCAGTTCATCGGCTCCATGGGCGCATGGGCGAGCAGCGGGATCTCGTACTGCGCCGAAACCACGTCTTCGCCAGTGGCGTCGATCGGGGCGGCCTTGGTGGCGGCGACGCCGGGCTGGGCCGCGGCGGCTTGCAGGCCCTGCCACAGCGTTTCGGTGGAGACGGCGGCATTGGCGCCGTCGTCCCAGGTGATGGCGAGCGCATCCAGGCCCTGCTTGGCCGCCCACATATGGTCGCCGACCACCGCGACGATATCGTCGAGCACGACGATCTGGCGGACGCCGGGAAGCGCCCTGGCCTGGCTGTCGTCGACATGCGCCACCTTGCCGCCGAGCACCGGGCTGGCGGCGAGCGTGGCGAATTTCACGCCCTCGGGCATCACATCGATGCCGTATTTCAGGCTGCCGTCGACCTTGTGCGCGGTGTCCAGCCGGTGGTGCGGCTTGCCGACGAGGCGAAAGGTCTTCGGGTCCTTCAGCACCGGCTCGGCCGGCGGCTTGAGCCGGGCGGCGGCGCCGGCGATCGCGCCATAACCGATCGACCGGCCGCTGGCGGCGTGGCGGACCTGCCCCGCCTCGGTCGTGCAGCTCGCCGGATCGACGCGCCAGCGTGCGGCGGCGGCCTGTACCAGCATCGCGCGGGCGGCGGCGCCGGCCCTGCGCATCGGCAGGAAATAGGCGCGGACCGAGGTCGAGCCGCCGGTCATCTGGATCTTGAACAGCGGGTTGCCGTACAGCGCGTCGCTCGGCGGCGCCTCCGCCAGCGTCACCGTGGCGAGATCGACGTCCAGCTCCTCGGCGATCAGCATGGCGAGCGTCGTGTAGATGCCCTGGCCCATCTCGACCTGCGGCATGATCAGCGTCATCGCGCCATCGGTGCCGATGCGGATGAACGCGTCGGGCGCGAAGGCCGCGGCATGGGCGTCGTCGCCCGCCACGGCGAGCTGCCCGCCGGCCAGGCCGACCGCGAGGACGAAGCCGCCCGCGGCCATCCCGCGCAGCAGCTGGCGGCGGGTGGGGGCGACGGCGTTCATGCGTGGTGCTCCGCCGCGGCCTTCTTGATGCCCTCGCGGATGCGGACATAGGTGCCGCAGCGACAGATATTGCCCGCCATCGCCGCGTCGATGTCCGCATCGCTGGGGGCGGGGGTGCTGGCGATCAGCGCCGCCGCGGACATGATCTGGCCGGACTGGCAATAGCCGCACTGGATCACGTCCAGGTCGAGCCAGGCCTTCTGCACGGCAGCCCCGGCCGGCGTGGCGCCGACGCCTTCCACCGTGGTGATCTTGCGCGCGCCGACCAGGCCGACCGGCAGCTGGCACGCGCGGACGGGCTGGCCGTCGAGGTGCACGGTGCAGGCGCCGCACTGGGCGATGCCGCAGCCGAACTTGGTGCCGGTCATGCCCAGCACATCGCGCAGCACCCAGAGCAGCGGCACGTCCGCCGTCACGTCGGCGTGGTGCGCCTCGCCGTTGATCGATAGCTCGAGCATGCGCCCCTCTGGAAAGCCGGGTTGAGTATGCCGCCGACGCTACCCGCGCGGGAGGTTGCGCGCAGCCATACGGCCGTATGCCCCGCTTGGCCGATCGTACGATTTCGGAACTGCGCAAAGGCGACGATCCTCAAGCTCCACCAACCCGCAGTCGCAGCCGGAGGAGGCACCCGATGATGCACGGCCCGCAGCTTCGCTTCGAAGGTCCTGCGCACCCCTATGCCGAGGCGCTGGGTCTCGTGCCCGGGACGTCGGGGCTGGACACGGGCCGCTGCGGCTTCACCCCGCTCGAATGGCTCGCCATCGCGATCGGCCAGCAGGAGGGCGTCGAGGCGCGCGGCGGGCTGTTCCGGCTGGGCGCGCTGCTGCGCGGGCTGTTCGGCGGCCCGCGCGTACGGCGCATGGCCGTCGATCGGTTGGAGGTGCTGAGCCGCGTCGCCGCGTGTGCCCAGATCGGCGGCGTGCGGCTGGCGGACGAGGATGTCGCGCTGTTTCGCCGCGCCGGATATTCCAATGGCCAGTTGCTGTTGCTGCTCGCCAGCCTCGAACAGGCGCAAACCCAGCCACGCGCGGAGATAAAGTGAAGCTCTATACCCATCCCGGCGCGAGTTCGCTCTCGGTCCATATCCTGCTGCGCGAAGTCGGCCTGCCGTTCGAGCTGGAGGTGGTGAACGTCAGCGCCAAGACCCGGCCCGACGGCAGCGACTATCGTGGCGTCGCGCCGCGCGGCATGGTCCCGCTGCTCGAACTCGACGACGGCTCCAGCCTCACCGAGAACATGGTGATCGCGCAGTATATCTGCGACCGTGCCGGCCGGCAGGATCTGATGCCCGAGGCGGGCAGCATGGCGCGCTACCGGGTGATGGAGTGGCAGAGCTTCGTCGCCGCCGAACTGCACAAGGGCTATATCCCGCTGCGCTGGGCCCTCTCTCCGGAGGCGATGGCCTTCGCGCGGGACCGGCTGTTCAAGCGGCTCGCCATCGCCGATGCGGCACTGGCAGGGCGGCGCTACCTCACCGGCGACACCTTCACCGCCGCCGACGCCTATCTGTTCGTGATCGCGGGCTGGGCCTATTATTTCGGGTTCGAGGTGGCGAAGCTGCCGCAGCTCGAACGCTTCCTTGCCGATGTGAACGACCGGCCCGCCGTGCAGGCGGCGATGGCGGCCGAGGGCAAGGGACTGGTCGTCATCCCGCAGCCCTGAGACGGCCGTCTGTGCCCGGTGATACCCGGGTATGATCGGAAGACGGGGCATGGCGCGGGTACAGCCTGGGCCATGCCGGCATCCCGCTCCATTCCACCACGCTCAGGCGGCGATCGACATGCCCGGCCGCGCGGCGCGGCGGATCACCTGGGGCGGCTGGCCGAACGCGCGCAGGAAGGCGCGGCGCATCCGGTCGCGGTCGCCGAAGCCGGTTTGCTGGGCGACCACGTCGATCGAGTGGTTCGAATCCTCCATCATCGCCCGCGCCGCCTCCAGCCGGAGGTGCTCCACCGCCTTGGCGGGCGACTGGCCGGTCTCGGCCTGGAACGCCCGGCTGAACTGGCGCGGGCTGAGATGCGCGACTTCCGCCAGATCCTCGACGCTCAGCCGCTGGGCGAGGTTGCGCTTGGCAAAAGCGAGCGCGGTCTGGATGCGATCGGACTTGGGCTCGAGCTCGAGCAGCGCGGAGAATTGCGACTGCCCGCCGGTGCGGCGGTGGTACATCACCAGCTTGCGGGCGACGCCGCGCGCCGCCTCGATGCCGATATCCTCCTCGATCAGCGCGATCGCGAGGTCGATGCCGGCGGTCATGCCCGCCGAGGTCCAGACATGGCCGTCGGCGATGAAGATGCGGTCTTCCTCCACCTTGATGGCGGGGAAGCGCTCCTGCAGCTCGCGGGCGCGGGCCCAGTGGGTCGTCGCGCGGCGGCCGTCGAGCAGGCCCGCCTCGGCCAGCAGAAACGCACCGGTGCAGGTCGCCGCCACGCGGCGCGCCCGTTCCGCGACGCGGCGGACGAAGGCGATCGTCTCGGCGCTCGATTCCTCCATGCCGCCGCCGATCAGCAGCAGGTCATAATCCTCGGCGTCGAGCGCCTCGGTCATCACCGGGAAGCCGACCGAGGTGCGCACCGGGCCGCCGCGCTCGGACAGCATGTGGACCGCGTAGACCGGCGCCCCCGCTTGCAGATTGGCGATCTCGAACGCCGTCGCGACCGCGAATCCCATCGGCGAGAAGCCGGGGTGAATCAGAAAACCGACCTTGCGCATACGTGTCATCCAATGTCCGAAATCGCCGTGTTTATGACATTTCGGACGGAGAACGACAAGCCTAGAACAACGTCATGGCCAGCGAGGCCTTTCAAGGGAGACTGAACATGAACGCGAATTCCAAGGGCACCGCCGTCATCACCGGCGCATCGAGCGGTATCGGCGCGATCTACGCGGACCGGCTGGCACGGCGCGGTTATGACCTGATCCTCGTCGCCCGCAACCAGGAGCGGCTGCAGGAGGTCGCCCGCACTATCACCGACGCAACCGGCCGCTCGGTCAACGTCGTCGCCGCCGATCTGGGCGTGCCCGCCGACCTGCGCCGCGTCGAGGCGATCCTGCGCGACAATGCCAGCATCACCCTGCTGGTGAACAATGCCGGCTTCGGCTCGGTCACGCCGCTGCTCGGCAGCGACATCGACAAGATGGAAGCGATGATCGACCTGAACGTCACCGCGCTGACCCGGCTCACCTATGCCGCGGTGCCCGGCTTCGTGGCGCGCGGCGCGGGGGCGGTGATCAACATCTCCTCGATCGTCGCGATCGGCCCGGAAATCCTCAACGGCGTCTATGGCGGCAGCAAGGCCTATGTCCTCGCCTTCTCGCAGAGCCTGCACCACGAACTGGCCGATAAGGGCGTGCGCGTCCAGGCGGTGCTGCCCGGCGGCACGGCGACCGAGTTCTGGGACATCGCCGGCTTCGGCGCCTATGCCGAGAGCCCCAAGGTGATGGCCGCGACCGACATGGTCGATGCCGCCCTTGCCGGCTTCGACCTGGGCGAGCTCGTCACCATCCCGCCGCTCCAGCAGGACGGCCGCTGGGAAGCGCATGACGCCGAGCGTCGCGCCATCGCCGCCGACCTCGCCCATGCCCAGCCGGCCCCGCGCTACCGCGCCGCCGCGCTCGCCTGACCTCTCTTCTTCATCGAAAGGAACTTCCCCATGCAACTGCAGGGCAACACCATCTTCATCACCGGCTCCACCTCCGGCATCGGCCGCGCGTTGGCCGAGGCGTTCCACAAGCTGGGCAACAAGGTGATCGTCTCGGGCCGTCGCCAGGCGCTGATCGACGACATCGTCGCCGCCAACCCGGGCATGGCGGGCATCGCGCTCGACATCACCGATCCGGCCAGCATCCAGGCGGCCGCGAAGCAACTGCTCGCCGAGCATCCGGACCTCAACGTGCTGATCAACAATGCCGGCATCATGCCGTTCGACGATCCCGGCGCGCCGATCGCCGACGAACTGGTCGACCGGATCTACACGACCAACTTCCTTGGGCCGATCCGCATGACCTCGGCGCTGATCGAGCATCTAAAGACCAAGCCCTATGCCGCGATCCTCAACAACACGTCGGTCCTGGCCTATGTGCCGATCGCGACCAACGGCGTCTATTCGGCGCTGAAGGCGGCGCTGCATTCCTACACCCTGTCGCAGCGCTTCCAGCTGCGGGACACGCACGTGCAGGTGCAGGAAATCGCGCCGCCCTGGGTCGACACCGACCTGATCCACAAGAGCGGCGACCCGCGCGCCATGCCGCTCGACGCGTTCATCGCCGAGACGATGTCGAAGCTGGGCGGCGACGCGCCGGAAGTGTTCGTCGACGCGATCCAGATGCTGCGCGACAATCCGGGCTCGGGCGAACACGCCTTCTTCGATGCCTTCAACCAGTCGCTGGTCGAGAACCCGATCCCGGTCGGCGCCTGATCCATCCGGCGGCGGGGGACGCCCCCGCCGCCTTTCTCTTTCCCCAAGGCGATCGTTCGATGGACCCGGCAAGCGCAACCGATCACTATCTCGCCACCATCCCCGCCGCCCGCGCGGCACTGGCCACCGCTTACACGCAAGGCGGCCATTGGCTGGTGCTGTGGGGGTGGCTGTTCTCCGTCCTCGTGCCGATCGTGATTCTGCGCCCGGGCCTGATGCGCCGCATCGCCGCGAAGGTGGCAGGCGAGAAGGATCGCAAGAACCGCGCAGTGTTCGCGGTGGCGGTGACTTTCTTCCTGCTCCACTGGGCGTTGCTGCTGCCGTGGAGCGTCTATGCCGATTGGTGGCGCGAGCGCAGCTACGGGATCACCAGCATCTCAGGCGGGGCATGGTTCGCGCAGTCGGCGATCAGCACGATCTTCTCGGCCCTCTCCGGCGGCGTCTTCCTGGTGCTGCTGTACCTGCTGATCCGCAGGACGGGCCGGCGCTGGTGGATCTGGGGGACTGGCATCTCGGCGGTTGCCCTGTTCGCGGCGATCGTGCTCCAGCCGGTCCTGCTTGGCCCGGTATTCCAGAAGTTCACGCCATTGCCGCAAGGCCCGGTACGCGAGACGGTGATGGCGATCGCGCACGAAACCGGCACCCCCGCCGAGCAGATCGTGATCGCGCATGGCGGCGACGGCCCCAGCTACACCGCCCGCGTCGACGGGCTGGGCAGCTTCGCCCGAATCGTGCTGGGCGAAGGGCTGGTCGCGACCCCGGTCGACACCGCGGCGCTGCGTGCGGTCGTCGGCCATGAGATCGGTCATTACCAGCACCAGCACCTGTTGTGGCTCACCCTGTTCATGACCGTACTGGTCGGCGTCGCGCTGCTGGTGATCGACCGGCTGTTCGCGCCGGTTGCGCGGCTGCTCGGGGCGGGGGACCGCAGTCTAGCGGATCCCGCCGGTCTGCCCGTGCTGGCGGTGATCTTCGCCACCTTCGTGTTCCTCACCTCGCCGCTGATCAACACCGCGCTGCGAACCGTCGAGCTCGATGCCGATCGCTACGGCCTGGAGCATGCCCGCGAGCCTGACGGCGCCGCCCGCGCGCTGCTCAAGACGGTCGATTATCGCGCGCCGTCACCGGGGCGGCTGGAGGAAGTCCTGTTCTACGAGCATCCAAGCATTCGTCACCGGCTGGAGAATGCGATGGTGTGGAAGGCCGCGCATTCCGCCCCCGCGCGTGCTACAGCTCGATGATGCCGCGGCGCAGGGCGATGGTCACGGCGTGGGTGCGGTCCTTCGCGTCCAGCTTGGAGAGGATGCTGCGCATATGGGTCTTCACCGTTTCCTCGGTCACGCCGAGGAGATGGGCGATCTGGCGATTGGCATTGCCGCTCGCGGCGAGCTTGAGCACCTGGCATTCGCGCGGGCTGAGCGCATCGTCGATCGCGCCCTCCGCCATGGCGCTGGCGATCTCGGGATGGATCACCCGGCGCCCGCCATGGACCTGCCGGATCGCGTCCCCCAGGTCGCGCCGCAGTCCGCTCTTCAGCAGATAGCCGCGTGCTCCCGCCCGCATCGCTCGCATCGCCTGGACATCGCCGTGATAGGTGGTCAGCACGATGATGCGTGCCTCGGGAAATTCGCGCAGGAGTGTCTCGATGACGTCGAGCCCGCCCAGGACGGGCATCTGCAGGTCGAGCAACAGGATGTCGGGCAACAGGTGGCGATACATTTCGATCGCCTGCGTGCCGTTCTCCGCTTCGCCCACCACCACGATGTCGGACGTGTTGGCGATGAAGCTCGCGACGCCGTCGCGCAACAGCGCATGATCGTCCGCCAGAAGGACGCGGATCGGCGCGGGGGACTCGTCCAGACCTGTTTGCAGCGTGCGACCCCTTCTTGCCGGCTGGGCGGAATGCCCCGCTCTTACGCAGGTCGCCTACCTAAATCTAGGTAGCCGCAAACCGCTCTTTGTGCGCTGTGCCACGCTGTGGGAGCGGCGCATAACCTGCCCCGGCACCCGCGTGCCGCGCCGGGGAGATCAGCCATGCAAGAGTCCAGCAACGCCACGATGGGGTCCGGCACAGCGCCGCGCCCGGTCCAGGCGTCCGACGCGTTGACGATGTTCGGCTTCGCGATCGCGCTGGCACAGGCCGTGTCCCAGCCGCTCGCTACGATCGCGACCGATAGCGAGGCGATCTGCCGGCTTGGCGATGCGGACCTGAGCGCGCATCGTGATCGGCTCTGCCAGAGCGCGCGACGGTTGCGCGCGGCCAGCGGCAGGGCCAATGCCGCCGTGCTGCAGGCGCTGGGTGTCCTCAACAAGACCAACGAATGGGCGCGGATCGACCTGGACCTGCTGATCCGCGACGTGGCGATGCGCATCGCGGCCTCGGCGCTGGGCGGGCGGCTGCAGTTCGTGCTCGATCTTGCGCCGTCGTTGCCTGGCATTTCGGCCAATCGGTCGCAGATCGAGCGGCTGTTGTGGGAGGTGATCCGCAACGCTGCCGAAGCCAGTGGCGGCCAGCGCGCGGGAGAGATCCGCATTGCCACCGGCCAGGACGGCGACTTCCTGGTCGTGTCGATCGAGGATGACGGGCCTGGCTGCGACGATCCCGAAGTGCCGTTCACCCTTTTCCACACCACCAAGCCTGGCCATACCGGCATCGGCCTGAGCATCGCCCGCGCCTTCGCGACTGCCAATGGCGGGCAATTGTCGGCGGCGCGCGGCGCGCAGGGGGGGCTGCGGGTGCTGCTGCAGCTGCCCTTGCCGCGGAGCGAGCCCGCTCCAGCCGTGACTGGCCTTGGCGCGCACTAGCCGATATCACCGTCAGCGGATGCGGGGCGGAGACCAAGGAGTGAGACAGGCGCTGGCCGGACTCCTGTTGTTCGGGCTCACGGCGCTCCTGCCTTGTGCTGCGGGGGCGCAGACGGTCCCGGAGCGCACGCTCGCGCAATATCGGCTGACGACCTGGCGGACTCAGGACGGCGCGCCGCCCGGGATCATCGGGCTCGCCCAGTCTCCCGACGGCTTGTTGTGGATCGCCGCATCGACCGGCGTCTATCGCTTCGACGGCGCCCAGTTCGAGCGGATCGGCCCCGGCGGCAGCCTTGCCGGCGCCGATGTGCCGACCGCGATGCTCGCCGCGCGCGACGGCACCATCTGGACCGGCTATCAGAGCGGCCGCTTCTCCCGCTATCGCGATGGTGCGTTGCGGCCGCTGCCCGAGCCGCCGGTCCGCAAGCGGGTGATGTATCTCGCGCAAACCGGCGACGGCGCGATCTGGGCGGCGCTGGCGCAGCCGAGCATGCCGTTGCTGCGCTATGCCGGCGGCCGCTGGCAATCGGTTGGCGAGAGTTGGGGACTCCCTTCGCAGTGGCTGATAAGCATCCATGCAGCGGACGAGGGCAGCCTGTGGGTAACGACCCTGGACGCGCTGTATCGCCTGCCGCCCGGGCAGCGGCGGTTCGAGCGCGTAATGGCGGTACACGGCCATGCCGGCGTCACCAGCGACAGGGCGGGGACGGTCTGGCTGGCCGATGACGATGGCGCGCGCCCGGTATTCCGAAATGGTGCGCCGGTTTCGCAGGATGCGCCTCGTCGGATACCCGCCGCTGTACGCAACATCGCGCTCCGCGTTGACCGCCTGGGCAATCTGTGGGGCATCAACGGGGAGGTGCTGTTCCGAATCGCACCGCGTGCGGCGGCGGCGGAGACGCTGACCCGGCAGGACGGCCTCACCTCCAGCAAGCTCGGCGCCTTGCTGGAAGATGCCGAGGGCAATTTGTGGGTGGGATCGTCGCTGGGGCTCAACCGTATCTCGCGCACCGACGTGGTGGCCGAACCGGAAATTGGAGCGCCGCCCCCTTATGGCTACCAGTTGCTGCGTACGCGCGACGGGGCGGTGTTCATCGCCGCGCAGGACAGCATTTATCGCGTCGCGCCGGGGATGCGCCCCCAACTGGTCTGGCGAGGCGACCCGGGCCCCGCCGGCAGCTGCGAGGATCGGGACGGCAGCGCGCTCGTCTTCGTCCAGGATCGACTGTTGCGGTTTCGCGGAGCGCGCGCCTCAGTCGAGCCATGGCCCTACCGGCCGACGTTGGGCGTGCTGAACTGCACCGTGGACGGCCGCGGCAGGCTATGGGCAAATGGCGGGCGTGCCGGGCTGTTCCGCCGCGACGGCAGCGGCTGGCGCGTGCTGGATCGCCCGGCGCCCGGTGCGCGCTACCTCCTGATCATACTAACGGCGGCGGACGGACAGGTGCTGGGTGGCACGCAGGACGGGCGGCTCGAACGGCTCGGGGAAGATGGCCGCCCCAAAGCCACGCTCGTCGCGCTCGACGACGGGCTCGATCCGGATGGCGCGACGCGCACCGGTGCCGCTACCTATTTCACCGGGCGCAGCGGAATCTACCGCGTGATTGGCGACACCGTAGAATCGCTGCCCCAATCGCGTGCGCCATGGGCGGCACGGGTCACCGGCATCACGCAGGCGCGCGACGGCAGCGTCTGGATGATCGGGCGCATGGGGATCGCGCGGATCGACGGGACCAGCCTGGACCGGGCCTTCCGTGACGCGAGACAGGCGCTTCGTCCCATGATGCTGTCGTTCGCCCAGGGGCTGCCAGACCTAGGCCTCAGCGGCTCCGGCCCCGGCGCGGTGACTGGCGGCGACGGACGGCTGTGGTTCAACACGCTCAGCGCGGTCGCCTGGGTCGATCCTGCCCATCTGGCAGTGTCGCCGACCCCGGTGCGCGCGGCGATCCTGGCGGCCAATTGGGGAACCGGCGCGGCGCGCGATCCGGAGCAGCTGACGCTGCCTGCCGGCACCCGGCAGCTCCGCATCCGCTACACCGGCGCACTGCTCTCCGCACCCGATCAGTTGCGGTTCCGCTACCGGCTGGACGGCGCCGATGGCGACTGGGTTGAGGCGGGAAGCGCCCGCGAGGCGACCTTCACCAACCTCTCGCCCGGCCACTATCGGTTCGAGGTGCAGGCGGCCGACCGCAACGGACCCTGGAGCAGCGCGGGCGCGACGCTGGCGATCGAACTGCCGCCCACCTTTCTCCAGTCCGCCGGCTTTTTCTGGCTCTGCGTGCTGGGTGCGCTGGGGCTTGCGGCACTGCTCTATGCGCTCCGCATGCGCCAGGTGACGCGCGCCATGCGGCGCCAGTTCCATATCCGCACGCTGGAGCGCACCCGTATCGCCCGCGACCTGCACGATACGCTGTTGCAGAGCGTGCAGGGGCTGATGCTGCGCTTCCAGACCGTCGCCGACCAACTCCCGGTCGATGCCGCCCGCCGCGAGACCCTGGAGCAGGCGCTCGCCCAGGCCGAGCAGGTGGTGGTGGAGGCGCGTCACCGCGTGCTCGACCTGCGGTCCGGCATGCGCGGCGACCCGCTGGCAAACCTGTCGCGCTTCGCCGAGCCGCTGCTTGCCGGCACGGGTCTCCGGCTGGAGACCGACACGACCGGTCGGCCGCGCCCTATCGTGCCCGCGGTGTCGGACGAGCTGGTGCGGATCGGTGAAGAGGCGATCCGGAACGCGATCGCGCATGCGCAGGCGACGCGGATCGCAGCATCGCTGGAATATGGCGCTCGGCTGGTGCTGCGGATCGCGGACGACGGCATCGGCATTCCCGACGCGCGGATCGCGAGCGCTGGCGACGATCATTTCGGCCTGATCGGGATGCGCGAGCGGACGCTGCGGGTGGGCGGCACCTTGGTAGTGGCGCGGGGGCATGCGGGCGGCACGATCGTCCAGATCACCGTTCCCGCCCGGCGCGCCTATGTGCGGCGGCCTTTCTGGCGTGACGGGCGCAAGGATCGGCGCTGAGGGCCGCCGCGCCCGGCACGCGGCAGCCCTGCACGGTCACACGCCGCGATAGACGAGCGTGGTGAACAGCGCGGGGCTGATGATCATCTGGCCCCATTTGGCGTCGAACGCGGCGGTCGGCCGGGCGGCGATGGCTTCCTCGAGTGTCTTGCCCTGCTTCTTGAGCGCGGCGACGTTGGTGCGGATCGTCACCAGCATGTCGCGATACGCGATCAGGTCCGCGCGGGTGCCGAGCGGGCCATGGCCGGGAACGACGATCGTCTTCTCGCCCGCCATGGCGATGTTGGCGTCGGCCGCCGCGATCATCCCGTCGATGCTGCCGCCCGCGACATAGTCGATGAACGGGTAGAGGCCGTTCCAATAGGTGTCGCCGGTCAGCAGCACGTCGGCCCTGGTGAAATAGGCGGAGAGGTCCCCGTCGGTGTGCGAGGGCATATAGGCGCGCAGGCGGATGACGTCGGTGCCATAGGCGAGCGTCTTTTCCTTCGCGACCAGCATCGCCGCACGGCCGCCGGCGGGCAGCGGCGTGAAGGTGTGGCCCCATTCGACGACGCGGATCGTCTCGCCGAAATGCCTGGCGGTGTTGGCCTGCGCGATGATCGTCGCGCCGTCATCATGCACCCAGACATTGCCGTCGGTATGGTCCCAGTGCCAGTGCGTGTTCACCGCATATCTGATGCCGGTCGGCTGGATCTCGTGCAGCTTGGCTTCCACCTTCGCCTTGGAAAGCGCGATCCCGTCGTCGATCATCAGCAGCCCGTCCGGCCCCGGCATCGCGACCATGTTGCCGCCCGAGCCCTGGAGCAGCACCACGCCCCCGCGCAGCGGCGTTGCGGTGATCTCCGATGCGGCGGCGGCGGCGTTGATCGTGTCGTACGGCGTCTGCTGCGCGGCTGCGATCCCCGGCGCGCAGAGGCCCGCGACCAGCGCCGCGACCGAGGTCATGCGCCGTCGAAATTCTGCGTTCTTCATCCTGTGTCTCCCGTTGGAGGTTCGTTGCAATCGGTCGCGGTTCACGCCGCGCGGTAGCCGGCCCGTACCCAGTCAGTGACGAGCTCGGCGTAGCGGGCCGGCGCCGCTTCCCAGACGAAGTGGCCGCTCTCGACCACCTCATGAACGCAGTGCGGCAGGTGCTCCGCCAGAAAGGCACCGTTGGCGGGCGGCACGAACGGATCGGTGCGGCCCGAAATGACCAGAGTCGGCGTGGCGATCGTGCCGAGCAGCCCCTCCAGCGCCGGCAGGTCGCGGGCATAGGCGCGGACGAAATCCGCGGCTTCGTTCCAGCGGCTGCCGGCAGAGGCGTTGCCGTAATCCTCCAGCACATCCTCCGGCAGCGCCAGGCTCGACCGGATCAGGCTCACCACCTGGGCGCCGCCATCGGTGCCGGCGAAGTCTGCCCGGCTGCTGGCGACGATCTGCTGGAGCGGCGCGCCGAGCAGCGGCATGGCGATGCCGCCGCTGCCCCCGACGATGCTTTCGAACCGATCGGGATACGCGGCCGCCGCGAACAGCGCGGCGAGCGTACCCACGTCCGGCACGATGGCATGGACGCGGTCTAGTCCGAGCGCGTCGAGCAGCGTCGGAAGATACGCGCCCATCGCGCGCGGCGACAACAGGTCTTCCCGCATCTCCGACAGCCCGAAGCCCGGCAGATCGACCGCGACCAGCGGCCCGAGTTGCTCCAGCGCGGGCCAGATCGCGTCGAAGGCGCGGATGCTCTCCGGCCAAGGAGCGGTGAGCAGCAGCGGGATGCCGTCGCTGCCGCCGCCCCTGCGGAGCCGGATGCGGATGCCGTCGACGGTGCGCGTTTCCAGCATGGGCGAGAGAATGGTCGTCATCGCGGTGCTCCTTCAGGCCGAGAGGAAGGCGTTCACGTCGGCGGCGAATTCGGCGTGATGCTGGAACAGGAAGCCGTGCCCGGCATCCGGGTAGATCTTCACCTCGGCCTGCGGGATCAGCCCGCCCATCAGATGGGACAGGCTCGGCGGGATCATCGCGTCCGCGTCGCCATTGGCGACGAAGGTCGGCTGACGGATGCTCTGCAGGCGTTGCAGCTTGGCATGGTCGGCAACGCCCCAGGCGCAGACCGCATCATAATGGGCATCGCGGGTCTGGAGGCTGCTGGGGACGTCGCGATCTTCGGTCCGCGCAAGGAAGCGGCCGAGATAGGCCCGGCCGGCCGCCTGGCTCGTCTCGGTCGGCTTGAAGAAGGTGTAGAGCAGCTCGGCCGCGCCGGGTTCGTCCTTGCGGACCGCGTCGGCGATATCCTTGCGCCAGCCATGCATGTTGGGGCCGCCCTGCGGGCCGGTGGCGGCCAGGACCAGACGGCGCACCCCATCGGGCCGGATCAGCGCCACCTCCTGCGCCACGAAGCCGCCGAGCGAGAAGCCGAGCAGGTCGATGCTGCGCAACTCCAGGGCCTCGAGAAAGGCGATCAGGTCGCGCGCCATATCGGCGATGGTGGCGGGCGTGGTGCCGCTGCTGCTGCTTACCCCGCGATTGTTGACGAGGACCAGTTCGCGGGTTTCGGCGAGCGCATCGAGCAGCGCGGGGTCCCAAGTGTCGAGGTCGCCGCGGAAGCGCGGCAGCAGCACGAGCGGAGTGCCGCCGGGCGTGCCGAAGCGGCGATAGGCATAGCGCACGCCATTGGCGGCTTCGACGAAGCGGGTGGGGGCGGTGATGGTGGTATCAGGTGTGGGCATCCGAAGCTCCAAGCGGCGATGGCGCGCGCAAATTCCGCCTTTCGGATGCGGTTCGCTATCGGTCTGCGGGAGGGGAGGGGGATGCCGGGGTATGGGGTGCCGGGGCGAGCCCTCGGCTAGAGGATCAATTGCCCAGATGCGCCGCCAGCCAGCGGGCGGCAGCATCGGGGCTCTGCTTGTCGGTATCGCGATCGACCATGTAGTTGGCCTGCCGCATCCGCTCGACCGAGATCGCGCCGATCAGCGGACGCAGCGCGGCCTGGAAGTGGTGGTCGCCGGCGCGGGACGGCGCGACCAGCAGGATGGCGTCATAACCAGGAATCGCGCCCTTGGGGTCTTGCAGCACTGCTAGGCCCTGCGCGGCGATGCGGCCATCCGAGGAAAAGGCCGGAATCACGTCTGCCGCGCCGCTGGTCAGCGCGCGGTACATGAAGGTTGGTTGATAGGGATGGGCTTCGGCAAACCGCAGCCCATAGGCTGCCTGCACGGCCTTCCATTCGGAGCGTTCGAGAAACTCGATGTCGGTGGCAAGCTTCAGCGACGGCGAAACCTGGGCGAGGTCGGCGATGGTGGCGATGCCGCGGCGGCGCGCGTCGTCCCCGCGCATCACGAACGCATAGGCGTTCTCGAAGCCGAGCGTGCCGAGCAGCGTGACGTTGCTGGTCCGCTTCGCCCAGGCGGCGACGCCGCGGACGATCGCCGCGCGCCCAGGCACATCGGTGCGGCGCATCTGGTTGGTCCAGATCGTGCCCGAATAGTCGACATAGACGTCGATTGCGTTGCTCGCGAGGGCGCCATAGGCGACGCCGGAGCCGAGGCCCTCGCGATAGCGCACCCGGTATCCCGCCGCTTCCAGCCGCGCGCCGATCACCCGGGCGAGGATATATTGCTCCGAAAAGCCCTTGGCGCCGATCGTCACCGTGCCGCGCGGGGCCGGCCAGGCGGGGGCGAGCGCCGCCAGCGCGCCGATGGCGAGCAGGCCGAGGCTCAGCCACACCACGCCCAGCCGCCGCCGCGCAATGCCCCACTCGGCGAGCCCGAGCAGCGCATCGACCGCCAGTGCCAGCGCGGCGGCGGCGAGGCAGCCGACCAGCACCAGCGTCCAGTTCTGCGTCTGGAGCCCTGCGAAGATCAGGTCGCCCAGGCTCGGCTGGCCAACGGTGGTGGACAGCGTCGCCGCGCCGATCGTCCACACGGCGGCGGTGCGGATGCCCGCCATCACCACCGGCGCGACCAGCGGCGCCTCGACCAGGCGCAGCTTCTGCCAGCGCGTCATGCCGACGCCGTCCGCCGCCTCGCGCACCGCCGGATCGAGCGTGACGAGGCCGGTCACGGCGTTCCGCAGGATCGGCAGCAGGGCATACAGGGTGAGTGCGAGCAGCGAGGGCAGGAAGCCGAGCGCCGGGATGCCCCCGCCGACCAGCGCCGAGAGCGAGAGCAGCAGCGGGTAGAAGAGCGCGAGCAGCGCGAGGCTGGGGATGGTCTGGATCAGGCTGGCGAGACCCAGCGTGACGCGGGCAACGCCGCGATGGCGTGCGGAAACCACCGCCAGCGGCAGGCTGATCGCGATGCCGAGCAGCAGCGCGGCGAAGGCGAGCAGCAGGTGCTGCGCCAGCAATTCGGGCACGCGGGCGAAGGCGGCGCTCATCGGGCGAGCGCCGCCAGCCGCTCGGCCTGTTCGCGTGGCACCGCGACCAGCGCGTCGGCAGCGGCACCGCCCTTGCCAGCGAGCAGCGTGCGCGGGGTCGCGTCGCCGACCAGCCTGCCGGCTTCCATCACCAGGATGCGATCGGCGAGCAGCAGCGCCTCGGCCATGTCATGGGTGACGAGCACGGTGGTGAGGCCCATGGAATCGTGCAGCGTACGGATCGCCTTGCCCAGCGCATCGCGGGTGACCGGATCGAGCGCGCCGAACGGCTCGTCCATCAGCAAGAGCTTGGGCGCGGTGGCGAGCGCGCGGGCGACGCCGACCCGCTGGCGCTGGCCGCCGGAAAGCGCATCGGGCATCCGCGCGGCCATGTCCTGCGGCAGGTCGACAAGATGGAGAAGCTCGGCAACGCGCGCGTCCCGGTCGCGCAGACCGGCGAGCCGCAGGCCGACCGCGACATTCTCGCCGACGCTGAGATGCGGGAACAGGCCGACATTCTGGAAGACATAGCCGATGCGGCGGCGGAGCAGGTGCGCCGGTTCGGCATCGACCGGCACGTCGTCGATGGTCACCCGGCCTTCGCTGGGAGCGACCAGCCGGTTGATCATCTTGAGCAGCGTCGACTTGCCCGATCCCGAGGTGCCGACCAGCGCGACGAAGCTGCCGCCGGCAATCGTCAGCGAGACGTCGTCTACCGCTCGCACGCCCCGCGCATAGCTTTTGCCGACGCCTTCAAAGGCCACGCTGCGCAAGGGATCCGGCATCACCCGCAACTGTGCGGAATGTCGGGGCAACAGTCAAAACAAAGCCGGCCGCCCCGGACAGGGCGACCGGCGTGTCGGTCAGGCGCGGAGCTGCTTCACCGCATGGTCGGCGGCACGCATCGTCAGCGCCATGAAGGTGAGCGACGGGTTGACGCACGAGGCCGAAGCCATCTGCGCGCCATCGGTGACATAGAGGTTCGGCGCGTCATGCGCCTGGCTGAAGCCGTTCAGCACCGAGTTGCGCGGATCGGTGCCCATGCGCGCGCCCCCCATTTCGTGGATCGCGTCGCCTGGCACATGTTCCCCCTCGTTGCTCCGTACATTCTGCAGGCCCGCGGCGCGCAGCATCGCCTCGCCCTGCACCTTGGCATCGGCGATCAGCTTGAGTTCGTTCTCGCGGAAGGTGACGTCGAAGCGCATCAGCGGCACTCCGAAACGATCGACCTTGCTCGGGTGGAGCGAAACTCGATTGTCCTTGTAGGGCAGGCACTCGCCGAACGCACCCATGCTGAACCGCCATGGCCCATAGCGGCGCATGCCATGCTTCATCTCGGCGCCGAAGCCGACCGGCCCGGCAGGCGCGCGCCATGCGCTGCCCTGATAGCCATAGCCGCGCTTGAAACCCACGCCTTCCTCGCCGCCGATGTTGCGGAAGCGCGGAATGTACACCCCGCCCGGCCGCCGGCCATATTCGATGAAATCGGTCATGCCCGGGATCTCGCCGTCGATGCCGACGCGGAAGATATGGTCCATGACATAGCGGCCGAGCGTGCCGCTGCTGTCGAAATGGCTGCGTTCGCTGCCCGCCGCGCGCGAGTTGAGCAGGATCTGGTTCGATCCCATCGCCGAGGCGCAGAGGAACACCAGATCCGCGTTCACCACCTGCGCCTGGCCGGTCTTGGCATCGACATAGCGGACGCCGGTAACGCGCTTCTTCGCCGCATCATATTCGATGTTGGTCACCACCGCGTCCGACTGGAGCGTCAGGCGCCCGGTCGCGCGGGCGGCGGGGAGGGTGACCGCCTGGGTCGAGAAATAGGCGCCGAACGAGCAGCCATTGCCGCACTGGTTGCGGAACTGGCACTTGGTGCGGCCCTGGTCCGGCTTGTCCTCGGTCATGTTGGAGAGGCGGGTGTTGATGAGCTTGCGGCCGGGAAATTTGGTCTCGAGCTGCTGCTTGAGCCACTTCTCGGCGATGTTCATCGGCATCGCCGGCTGGAAGTTGCTGTCCGGCAGATAGGGCAGGTTCTCGCGCGAGCCCGAGACGCCGATATAGTCCTCGACCTTGGCGTACCAGGGCTTGAGATCGTCATAGCCGATCGGCCAGGCGCCATCCACGCCCTCGCGCTTGTTCGCCTCGAAATCCTCAGGCGCCCAGCGGAAGCTCCAGCGGCCCCAGATCAGCGACTTGCCGCCGACCGCACCGGGGCGGATCCAGTAGAATTTGCTGCCCTCGTCGAACGCATAGGGGTTCATCCGGTCGTTGTTGTAGAAGCCCATGTTGCTGGGCTGCACATAGCCGCGCTTGGCGATGAAATAGTCTTTTTCCTGCAGCGGCTTGGGCATGATGTTGCGCGCGGGCACGTCGAAGGCGGGCTTGCCGTCGTACGGATAATCCTCGCCATGCTCGACCATGCGGCCGCGATCGAGCATCAGGACCTTCAGTCCCTTCTCGGTGAGTTCCTTCGCGGCAAAGCCGCCGCTGACGCCCGAGCCGATCACGATCGCGTCGAACCTGTTGGTTGCAGCCATGATGTTTCCCTCTCCCAGGGCGTGTTATTGGTTTAGAAGCGCAGCGTTTGCAGCGTCTTGAAGCTGGTGGTGATGTCCGGAAGATAGGGCGCGGGCGCCTGATCGTTCTCGACATAGAAGTGGCGGACATGGGCGCTCGCCGGACGCTTGAACAGCGCGGCGAAGTCGATCGTGCCGGTACCCACCGCCGCCATGCTGCCATCGGCGCGCATGTCCTTCACGTGGTACGAGTAGAGGCGCGTGTTCAGCCGGTCGACCAGTGCTGCCAGATCCTCGCCGGCATGCTTGGCCCAGTAGAGGTCGAGCTCGCTCTTCACCAGCGCGGGGTCGGTCGCCTTGAGGAACCGGTCGTAGAGGCTCACGCCGCCGGGCTTGTTCGTGAACTCGAAATCATGATTGTGATAGGCGAAATCGAAGCCGGCTTTCTTGAGGTCGTGGGCGAACTTGTTGAAGTTCGGCAGCGCCGCGTTCCAGCCCGCTTCGGTACGGTGCTGGTCGGTCATGTAGGGCAGCACCACGGTCTTGGCGCCGAGCGTGCGGGCCATCGCCACCGACTTGTCGAACTGGCCGAGCAGCGCGTCATAGCCGATGTGGAGCGACGGGCAGCGGAGACCTGCCTTGTCCATCGTGTTTCGGAGCATGACCGGGTCCATGGCTTCGTAGCCGCCACCGCCGAACTCGATCTCGCGATAGCCGATCTTCGCGATCGCCTGGAGCGTGCCGACCGGATCGTTCTGGAAGATATCGCGCACGGTGTAGAGCTGGATGCCCACCGCAGGGATCTGCGCGGCGAACGCTGGCGGGATCAGGCGATCCATGAGGGCGAGAGCGGTGACGCCGCCGGCGCCGGCGAGCAGGGTACGACGGGTGATCATCATGCGCTGTACACCTTGTTGACCTGAGCATAGGGGAAGGCGCCGTTATATTCGCCCGGCACCGGCAGATATTCGCGCTCCTGGGTGATGCCGATCTCCGAGGTGTAGTACCCGGTGATCACCAGTTGCCGAAACGCTTCGAAGAAGGTCTTGCCGCCCGGGATCTGGCCGTTCATCGCCAGGGTAAGCAGCGCGTCCTGCTGGGCTGGCGTCGCCGTGGCGGCGGCGACCTTATAGTCCTGCTGCGACCGCGCCTCGATCGCGTCGAGCCCGGCGACGATCGGCACACGGTCGTCGGGCATCGCCCAGTCGGCGAGCAGTTTCTCGATGAAGGCGGGCACGCCCGCGGCGATGGCACCCGGCGTGTCGGTGGTGGGGATCACCCGCTCGCTGAGCGCGGTCATCAGCGCACGCTGGGCGGGGTTGAACACCGCGACGCTGGGCGGACCGTCGGGGATCAGCTGCGTCGCGGTCATTTGCGCGGCGCGGGCGATGGGGGCGAACACGCCCGCCCCGAACAGGGCGAGCACGCCGGTCAGCGCGGCGCGGCGGTCGACGATCATTTGCGGTCTCCCGGAAGGTCCTGGGCGATGGCTGCCTCGGACAGCGGGCGCACCCAGATGTTGCGGAACGACACCGGCGAGTCATGGTCCTGCAGCTGGATCGGCAGGGCATCGGCATGCGCGGTGTATTCGGCGACGTGGCGCCAGTTGGTGGTGCCGAGCATCGCCTGGTGGTTCTGCACCAGCACGCCGTTGAGGAAGGCGGTGATATAGGCCGGGCGCAGCAGCTTGCCGTCGGCGGCGAAGCGCGGGCGCTCGAACACGATGTCGTAGCTCTGCCATTCGCCGGGCTTGCGCGACGGGTTCACCAGCGGCGGCTTCCAGCCATAGACGCCGCCCACGGTGCCGTCGGCATAGGTGGGGTTCTGGTAGCCGTCGAGGATCTGGATCTCATAGCGCTGCATGAACCAGATGCCGCTGTTGCCGCGATCCTGCGAGCTCTTGGTCGGCGGGTACGGCGAGCGGAACTCGAGGTGCAGCTGGACGTCGCCGAAACTCTGCTTGGAGATCAGCGCATTTTCGCCGCCGCTGCTCGCGCGGGTGGGCACGGTAAGCACGCCGTTCGCGATCGGCCACAGTTTGCGCTGGGCGGTCCAGGCATCGAGCGAGCGGCCATCGAAAAGCACGATCGCATCGGAGGGCGCGCCGCCGGGTTGCGCGGCGGGGGTGACCACATCGGGGTAGGGGCGGTCCGAGTCATGGACATGCCAGTTGCCGCCGCCCGGCAGGATCGGGGTGTCCTTGAACCCCGGCTTTTCCTGTGCCGCGGCGGGCGTCGCGGCAAGCACCGCCAGACCCGCGAGCAGCACATTTGTGCGTCTCGACATGCTTCTCTCCCTGCATTTTTCAGGCTGTCGGGCTCCACCATCCCCATCGTCATCCCCGCGAAGGCGGGGATCCATTCGCGCCGGTGCTGCGGTTCTTTCCCCCAGCGCACAGGCGAATGGATTCCCGCCTTCGCGGGAATGACGGTGGTTGATTGGCGGGGCGTCGTCCCGAAAGCCCATCCTTAACCCCTCAGACGGCGTCGATCGTGCGATAGGCGGCGATCAGCCGCTCCTCGCCCGCGCGCCCCTTGATCGAATTGCCATGTTCCATGCCGATCACTCCGGCATAGGGTTTCGCCCGCAACCAGCGGACGATGTTCGTGAAATTGATTTCGCCGGTGCCCGGCTCGTTGCGGCCGGGATTGTCGCCGAACTGGATATAGCCGATCTCGCTCCAGCAGGTGTCGAGCACCGGGATCAGGTTCCCGGACTGGATCTGCTCGTGATAGAGGTCGGCGAGGATCTTCACCCCCGGGCTGTTCGCCCCACGCGCCACCGCATAGCCCTGCGCGATGCTCTGCATGTAGACGCCGGGATGGTTGGTGCGGGTGTTGAGCGGCTCCATCACCAGCGCCATGCCGTGCGGCGCGACCAGGTCGCCCGCGCGGCGCATCAAGTCGATCACCCGCGCGGTCTGGATGTCGAGCGGCACCTTGGGATCGAGGAAGCCGGTCACCACTGTCATCCGCGTGGCGTTGAGCCGCTTGGCGACATCGATCGACGACCGGATGTCCGCCAGCAACGCCTCGCGCTCGGCGCCGTCATTGGCGCCGAGGATCGGGCGCGACTGTCCCCATCTGGGCATCGAGGCGACGAACACGCCCATCGTCATGCCGCGGCTGGACAGCGCCCTGGCCATCGCCACCTGCTCGTCGACCGGGCGTGTGGCGGCCTCGTTATCCTCCCAGGCGGTGAAGCCCTGGTCGGCGGCGAAGGCGATCTGCTCCAGCCGGTTGCCCCGGCTGGCGAAGCTTCCCTCATGGGGCGCGAAGTGGAGCGAGAAGCGCGCCGCATTCGACTGGCTGCGCGCCGAGGATGCCACCAGGGGCATCGCCGTCGCGCCGGCCAATACGGTGCGGCGCGTCACGCTCATTTGCCGCTCATCGCCTTGAGGTACGCGATGATCTGCTGGCGCTTGGCGGGATCGGCCATGCCGATCGGCATGCGGGTGCCCGGCACCTTCTTCATCGGCGCGGCGATGAACTGGTCCAGCGTCGCCGGATCCCAGGTCAGCTTGGCGTTCTTGAGCGCGGTCGAATAGTTGAAGCCGGGCGCCGAGGCCGCCGGGCGGCCGACCACGCCGTTGAGGTTGGGGCCGACGCCGTTCTTGCCGCCCTTTTCCACGGTGTGGCATGCCTTGCACGCGGCAAAGGCGGGCGGGGCGGCCGTCTGCGCCCAGGCGGGCGCGCTCGCCGTCAGCGCCGCGGTCGCGGCAAGTGCCATCCAGAACTTCATTCACGCTCTCCGGTTACGATCTCGGTCCATTTGGTGTCGGCCGTCGCGTTGGCGATCATCGCCTCGACGAACGCCATCGTCCGCAGCCCGTCCGCGACGCCCGGCACCTGCGCCGAATCGCCGCGAACAATTGCGGCGAAGCCACGATAAAGATTTGCAAACGCTTCGATATAGCCTTCGGGATGCCCGGCCGGGGTGCGGAGCAGGGGGGTAGTGCTCGCGCCCAGGCCGGGCCCGCCTGCGCGGAGAATTTCCGCGGGGCGATCAATCCAGCGCAGGGTGAGCGTGTTCGGCTCCATCTGCGCCCATTCCAGCCCGCCGCGCTCGCCGTGGATGCGCAGGCGCAGGCCATTTTCCTCGCCGGCGGCGACCTGGGTCGCCTTGAGCGTGCCCCGGGCGCCATTCTCGAAGCGAAGCAGCGCGCTGACATCGTCGTCCAGTCTCCGCCCGGGGACATGGGTCGCGAGTTCGGCGGACAGGGTCTCGACGCGCAGGCCGGAGACCAGCTCGGCCAAGTGAAATGCGTGGGTGCCGATGTCGCCGAGGCAACCGCCGAGGCCGGCGCGCGCCGGATCGGTGCGCCACTCGGCCTGCTTGTTGCCCTCCGTGTCGAGCGAGCGGCTCAGCCAGCCCTGGATATATTCCACCTGCACCAGCCGGATCGCGCCGAAGTCGCCGCGAGCGACGCGGGCGCGGGCCTCCTCGACCAGCGGGTAACCGCTATAGGTGAATGCGAGGGCGAACTGCTTGCCGCTGGCCCGCGCGGCGGCGGCGATGGCGCGGGCCTCGTCGCTGTTCATCGCCATCGGCTTTTCGCAGAAGACGTGGAAGCCGGCGTTCAGCGCGGCGATGGCGACCGGCGCGTGGAGGTGGTTCGGGGTGACGATCGCGACGGCGTCGATGCGCTCGCTCTCCGGCAGCGCCGTTTCGCCCGCGAGCAGGTCGTCATAGGTCGCATAGACGCGCGCCGGATCCAGTCCGAGCAGGTCGCCGGTGCGGGTGTTCTTGCCTGCATCGGTGCTGAAGGCGCCGGCCGCCAGCCGCCAGTCGCCGTCGAGCGCCGCGGCCATGCGGTGCACGGCGCCGATGAACGCGCCTTCGCCGCCGCCCACCATGCCGAGTTTCAGCGGATGCCGGATCATGCGTCGCGGCTTCCAA
Organism: Sphingomonas azotifigens NBRC 15497; assembly: GCF_002091475.1. Taxonomy (GTDB): domain Bacteria; phylum Pseudomonadota; class Alphaproteobacteria; order Sphingomonadales; family Sphingomonadaceae; genus Sphingomonas; species Sphingomonas azotifigens. The sequence goes on along the minus strand of NZ_BCTR01000038.1, from coordinate 6,169 downwards.
GCCCGAGCAGATTGCGGATCGCCGCCTTGTCGACGCCGCTCGACGCAAAGTCGTCGAAGGCGCGTTCCGTGACGCGGATGATATGGTCGCGGATGAACGGCGCGCCTTCGCGGGCACCGTCCTCGCTGTTCTTCAGCGCGCATTCCCACTCGATCACGGCCCAGCCGCGATAGCCATATTGGGCGAGCTTGCTGAAGATGCCGACGAAATCGACCTGGCCATCGCCGGTCGAGCGGAAGCGGCCGGCGCGGTTCACCCAGCTCTCATAGCCGCCATAGACGCCGTTGCGGCCGGTCGGATTGAACTCGGCGTCCTTCACATGGAAGCACGAAATCCGATCGTGATAGCGATCGATGAAGTCGAGATAGTCGAGCTGCTGCAGCACATAATGCGACGGATCGAACAGGATGCGCGCGCGGGGATGGTGGTCCACCGCGTCGAGGAACCGCTCCCAGCTCGCGCCGTCGTGGATGTCTTCGCCCGGATGGATCTCATAGGCGCAGTCGACACCCGCTTCCTCGAACACGTCGAGGATCGGCAGCCAGCGGCGGGCGAGTTCGGCGAAGGCCTCTTCCACAAGGCCCGCGGGGCGTTGCGGCCACGGATAGACATAGGGCCAGGCGAGCGCGCCGGAGAAGGTGGCGTGCGCCTTCAGCCCCAGCCGGCCGCTGGCGCGGGCGGCGAGCTTGACCTGCTCGACCGCCCAGGCCTGGCGCTCGGCGGGCTTGCCGTGGAACTCGGCCGGCGCGAAGCCGTCGAACAGGGTATCGTACGCCGGATGCACCGCGACCAACTGGCCCTGGAGGTGCGTCGAAAGCTCGGTCGGCTGGATGCCGAACTTGTCGAGCCGGGCGCGGAGGTCGTCGCAATAGGCTTGGCTCTCGGCGGCTTGTTTCAAATCGATCAGGCGCGGATCGCAGGGAATCTGCACCCCGACATAGCCGAGGCCTGCGGCCCACTCCGCCATGTGGTCGAGCGTGTCGAACGGCGCCGTGTCGCCGAGGAACTGGGCCAGGAAGATGCCCGGCCCCTGCATCGCGGTCATGCGTGTGTCTCCGTACGGGTGTTCTTGAAGGTGAACTGAAAGAGCAGCGCGATCACGGCGGCGGCGATCGCCGGATACCACCAGAGATGGTGCCAGTCGGCCACGGTCGCGTTCGCCGGCAGCTGGGCATAGAGCAGCCCGCCGATCTGCGAGCCGAGCAGCATGCCCACGCCATAGGTAAACAGCGTCAGCATGCCCTGCGCCTGCGCATTGACGCCCTTGGGCGTCGCGATGGTGCCGGTGTAGATCGCGCCGGCGACGAAGAAGAAGTCGTAGCAGACGCCGTGCAGCGCGACGCCGAGATAGATCGCCCAGATGCCCGCGCCACCGTCGCCGATCGCGAACAGCGCGTAGCGCAGCGCCCAGGCGACCATGCCGACGAGCAGCAGCGGCTTCACCCCGAAGCGACGATAGAGCCAGGGCATCGAGAACATGAAGACGAGTTCGGACATCTGCCCGATCGCCAGCGTGCCGCCCACATTCTCGATTCCCACCGCGCCGACGTACGGCGAGGCATAGGCATAGTACATCGCCAGCGGGATCGAGATCAGCGTGGCGCAGAGGATGAAGATCAGGAAGGAGCGGTTGCGCATCAGCCCGAAGGCTTCGGTGCAGAACACCTCCGCGGCCAGGCTCTTGCCCTGCGGCGCATCGGGCTGAACATTGGGCAGGGTGATGCTGTACAGGCCCAGCGCGAGCGAAACGACGCCCGCCACCTGGAAGATCTGCGGGCTGGCCGAGAGGTGCGCCCAGCCGATGATCAGCCCCGCGACGATCCAGCCGAGCGTGCCGAAGGCGCGGACAAAGGGGAAGCGATCGACGCGTTCGCCGAAGCTCTTGAGCGCGATCGTGTTCGCGAGGCCCACCGTCGGCATGTAGAGGATCATGTAGCCGAGCAGCAGCCAGACGAAGCTGGCGCCATGCTCGGGCGTGAGCAGCGTCGGCAGGATGAAGAGCAGCACGCCGCCGATCAGGTGCAGCACCACCATCAGCATCTTGGGGCTGAGGAACCGCGCCGCAGCCATGCCGAGCAGGAAGGAGCCGACGATCGAGGCGATCGGGCCGACCGAGAAGGCGTTGGCGATCAGGCTGCCGAGGCCGACCGTCTGCATCACCAGCCCCAGCGTGACGTTCCATGCGCCCCAGACGAAGAACTGCATGAACATCAAGGCGCTGAGACGCCCCGTCAGCAATCCCGATACCGGCTGTGCGCGGTTCATGACGACCCCTCCAGCAGCGACCATGCGCTTCCTCTCCCCCGGTGCGGCTTTGCCGCTGTTCGAATCACAGCCTATGCAGAAGGAGGGGTGATGTAAAGGATTACATCCGCAGGGCTCGACACGGCTCGCCGCAAGCGACAAGATATCTGCATGGCTACGATTATCGAAGTCGCCGCGGCCGCGGGTGTTTCCACCGCCACGGTGTCGCGCGTGCTCAGCCAGCCCGGGCGGGTGGCAGAGGCGACGCGCGCCAAGGTGATGGAGGTGGTCGCGGCGCTGGATTACCGGCCGAATGTCGCCGCACGCACGCTGCGCACGCTGCGCGCGGCCAAGATCCTGTTGACGGTGCCGGATATCTCCAACCCCTTCTTCGCCAGCGTCATCCGCGGCGCAGAGGAGGCCGCGCGCGACGCGGGATATGCCATGGTGCTGGGCGATACGCGGCACGATCCGGAAGTCGAGGATCAATATGCCGAGATGCTGTCGCGCCGCGAGGTCGACGGGCTGGTGTTCCTCGGTCATCGACTGCCGGCCAGCCTTGAGGCCCTCGTCGCGCGCCAGGGGGCGTCGGCACCGATCGTCAATGGCTGCGAGTACAGCCCCGAGATTGGCGTGCCGAGCGTCCATATCGACAATGCCGCGGGCAGCGCCGATGCGATCGAGCATCTGGTGCAACTCGGGCATCGCGATATCGGCGTGATCACCGGGCCGCCGATCAGTCCGATCAGCCGCGACCGCCTGACCGGCGCCTTGCGCGCGGCGGAGCGGCATGGCCTCAAGGACCGGCTTTGCCTGCGCGAGGGGGATTATGGCGCCGACTCCGCACATCGTGCCGCCCGGGAGCTCCTTGCGGAGGGCGTGACCGCGCTGTTCTGCTTCAGCGACGAGATGGCGCTGGGTGCAATCAGCGCGGTGGGCGCTGCGGGGCTGTCCTGCCCGCGCGACGTGTCGGTGATCGGCTTTGATGACCTGCCGCTGGCGCGCTTCTTCCATCCCGCACTGACGACCATCGCCCAACCCAAGGGGATGATCGGCCGGCGCGCGGTGGAACTGCTGGTCGGCATCCTGCGCGGTATCGAGCCGGTCGAGCGGCAACTCACGCTGGCCCATGAACTGATCCGCCGCACCAGCACGGGCCCCGCGCCAAACACCCGGTGACACGCCGTGAAGGCGTGCTATGCTGCTGGAAAGGCGTGCGAAACTGCGCGCTGCCGGGAGAGAGAGGATGCCGATGTTCCATGCCGCGCGGTCGCGGCGCTGTGCTGCGCTCGGCCTGATCGCTGCAGCGATGATCGGCGCCGCGCCGCCGGAAGCGGGTCGGCCGGCGATCACCGGCATCTCGCACCTCGCGGTCTATGCGACCGACATGGCTGCCACCGATCAGTTCTACCGCGTCGTGCTCGGCGCGCGGAAAGGCCCAGACCCGGAGGATCCGGCGGGGGTCCGCTATTATTTCAGCCCGCGCCAGTTCGTCGAAGTGCTGCCCGCGGCGAAGGACCATGGGCCCAGCATGCTCGCGCATGTCGGCTATATCACGGCAGATGCGGGCAAGCTGCGGGCCTGGCTCGCCGCACATGGGGCCGGGGACCTCACGCCGGTGCAGCGCGGGGCGGGGGGCGACCAATGGTTCGGCGGACGCGATCCCGAAGGCAACGCCGTCCAGTTCGTCCAGCCCGCCAGCCGTGCGACGGCGCCCGAGCGGGGCGCGATCAGCGGCCGCATCCTCCATGTCGGCTATGCCGTGCACGATCGTGCGAAGCAGGATGGCTTCTACCGCGCGCTGCTCGGGTTCCGGCCCTATTGGTATGGCGCATTCCACGAAGACAAGGTCGACTGGGTCTCGCAGCAGCTGCCCGACGGCCGCGACTGGCTGGAATATATGATGGTGGGGCCGGGCTCCGACGTGACGATGGACAAGGTGGACGCGCGGCAGCTCGGCGTGCTCAACCATGTGTCGCTCGGCGTGGTGAACATGCAGGCGGCGGTGACGACGCTATATCGCGAGAACCGGCTGAGCCCGCGCCATGACGGTCCGCAAATGGGGCTGGACGGCAAGTGGCAGGCGAATTTCTACGATCCTGACGGCACCCGCGTGGAACTGATGGAGTTCAAGCCGGTGATGAAGCCGTGCTGCTCGGCCTTCACCGCGGCGAGCCCGGAACGCTGACGTTGCGGCGGCGCAGCGAACGCCTCGGCCGGGATCTAGCCACCCCATCCATCGTATAGCTCTCGCACCCTCGTGCAATCCGGTAGCGCACGGCGCTTCGATACGGCGCCACCTGTGCGAAGGATTTGGCTGAGCTTGCAACTTCGCGCAACCAAATGGCCGCTCGGTTCTTTGATGCGCCGCGACATATAAGGATGTGCAATGAAGCGTGGGAGTTGGCGCGTGGCGCAGGGGGCGCTGCTCGCGATCATGGGGGTGGCATCGACGCCCGCGTTGGCGCAGCAGGTCGATGTCGGCGCGCCGCCGCCGCCTGCCGACGAACTCAACAAGCCGAAGCCCGATGCGACGCAGCAGGATGCGAGCTCGGGGCCGCGCGCCGATACCCAGCGCCGTGCGCGCAGCCACATGCTCCACCCGCGCGATCCGTCACCCTCGTCGCTGGCCGGTGACACGCAGAGCGCGCCGCCGCCGGGCCTGATCGGCGACTGGCAGAAGGTCCGCACCCGCATGGGCGAGCGCGGCATCGGCCTCTCCGCGCGCTATGCTTCCGAGACCGCCTATAATTTCACGGGCGGCGATCGCAGCCTGGTGGCGGAGACCGGCCAGTTCGATTTCGGCGCGCTGCTCGATCTCGACAAGCTGGTCGGCTGGGGTGGCGCGGCGCTGCAGGGGACCGTTACCTGGCGGCGCGGCATCGATCTCACCACCACCGCCGGACTGGGCACGCTGCAGCAGGTGCAGGAAGTCTATGGTCGCGGCCAGACGGTGCGCGTCACCCAACTGTGGCTCCAGCAGAAGCTGGGCGACAAGGTGGAAGTGAAGCTGGGCCGCACCAATCCCGGCGAGGATTTCGCGGTCTTCTCGTGCCACTTTCAGAATCTGAGCTTTTGCGGCGCGCAGCCGGGCAATCTCGCGGGCGACTATTGGTACAACTGGCCGGTCAGCCAATGGGGCGCCAACGTCCATGTCGACGTCGCACCGGGCGTCTATGTGCAGGGCGGCGCCTATGAGGTGAACCCGCGCAACCTGGAGAACACCTTCTTCATCGGGCATTTCAAAGGCGCGACCGGCGTGCTGCTGCCTGCCGAGATCGGCTGGACGCGCGGCGGCGACAACGGGCATGTCGGCTCGTACAAGCTGGGCGGCTGGATCTCGACCGCCGATGGCGACGATCTGGTGCTCGACATCAATCGCCAGCCGCGCGCGGTGACGGGTCTCGCGCCGCTCCAGCATTCGAGCCGCTACGGCGTCTATGGCAGCGTCCAGCAGCAGCTGACGGGGGCCTCGAAGGACGGGCGTGCGCTGACCGGCTTCAGCATGTTCGCGAACGTCACCTTCGCCGATCGCGCGACGACGCTGACCGACAACCAGGTCTCGGTCGGCCTGTTCTACAAAGGCCTCGCACCGAGCCTGCCGGGCGACGTGATCGGCTTGGCGGTCGCGCGGACCAACGTCAACGGCCGCTTGGAGACGGCGGATCGGCTGGCCGGCAAGCGGCCGCGCGATGCCGAATATGCGGCGGAACTCTACTACAGCGTGTCGCCGACCGAATGGCTGGTGGTGCAGCCCAACGTGCAGTGGATCCATCAGCCGGGCGGGGTGCGGAACGCGAAGGACGTCGGCGTGGTGGGGATGAAGTTCGCGCTGACGTTGTAGGGTGCTCCTTAGCCCCTCCCCTTCAGGGGAGGGGTTGGGGTGGGGGCTGATCTGGCAGCGAATCCGCCGATCGTCCGTCAT
>NZ_BCTR01000037.1 GCF_002091475.1 Sphingomonas azotifigens NBRC 15497 | reverse complement strand
GGGGGGGGGGGGGGGGGGGGGGGCTGATCTGGCAGCGAATCCGCCGATCGTCCGTCATGCCCCACCCCCAACCCCTCCCCTAAAGGGGAGGGGCTTAGAAGAAGGTCACTCCGCCAGCACCGCCGCGAGCTGATCGAACTGCTCGGCGATGCCGCCCTCCATCCCCTCGAAGGCTTCGTCGAGCGACTCCTTCGAGCCATGCCGGTCATGATAGGTCACCAGCGTCTTGCCGTCGGTCTCCTCGAACGTGACCGTGGTCAGCGCACCATCGTCGCTTTCCTCGTTGGTCCAGACGATCTTCGCGTCCGGCACCACCTCGACATAGCGGCCGAAAAAGGCGTGCACCGGCCCCTCGTCCATGCCGAATTCGAGCCGGTAGCTGCCGCCGGTGCGCACATCCATCTTGCAGGTTCGCAGGCGGACGGGCGCAGAGGCCGGCACCCACCAGCGACGGAACAGCGCGGCATCGCTCCAGGCCTGGAAGACGAGGCGGGCGGGGGCGTCGAAGCTTCGCCGGACCACCATGTCCACGTCCGAGATACGCTCCACCTTGGTCCGCGACGTCGCGTTATCCTGCATGCTCAGGCCCATCCGACTGCTCCTTGCGTTTGAGTTCCTCTACGATGTCGTCCAGCGCGTCGAACCGCGCGTTCCAAAGTTGCTGCACGCCTTCGATCCAGGCGGCCTCCGCCATCAGGCCGCGGCCGCCGAGCCGGCAGGTCCGCACCCGCCCGACCTTCTCGGTGGTGACGAGCCCGGCCTGTTCCAGCACGCCGATATGCTTCTTCATGCCGGTAAGGGTCATGTCGAACGCATCGGCGAGCGCCGAGACCGAGCTTTCCCTCTGCCCGAGCCGCTCCAGGATGCCCCGTCTGGTGGCATCGGAGAGCGCGGCGAACGAGGCATCCAGCGCGGCGCTGCTATACTGAACCATGTGGTTCAGTGTTAGGCTGAGTCGCGACGAAAGGCAAGGGTGACTGGAAAAAACCCCTCCCCTTAAGGGG
>NZ_BCTR01000036.1 GCF_002091475.1 Sphingomonas azotifigens NBRC 15497 | reverse complement strand
TCCAAGGAGGAGGGGCTAAAGTTGCGGTTACCCCAGCGTCCGCCGCAGCGCGTCGTGCCAGCCGGCGAGCAGCGTCGTGCGGTGCCCCGGCGCCATCGCCGGCTCGAAACAGGCCTGGCGCGACCAGATCGCCGAGAGCTCGCCCAGCCCCGACCATAGCCCCACTGCCAGCCCGGCATGGAAGGCAGCGCCCCGCGCCGTCGTCTCCAGATCATCGGGCCGCTCGACCGCGACGTCGAGAATGTCGGCGAGGAATCGGCACAGCCAGTCGTTCGCCGCCATGCCGCCGTCGACGCGCAGCATCGCCGGTCGGGTGCCCCCATCCTGCACCATCGCCGTGACCAGGTCATAGGTCTGGTAGGCCACGGCCTCCAGCGCAGCGCGGGCGAGGTGCGCTTGGGTGGCGCTCAGTGTCAGCCCGAAGATCGCACCGCGCGCCTCGGGATCCCAGTGCGGCGCGCCCAGGCCGACGAATGCGGGCACCATGTACACGCCGTGGCTGTCCGACACGCGCGTCGCCATGTCGTTGGTCTGGCGGGCATGGGTGATCACGCCGATGCCGTCGCGGAGCCATTTGATCGCCGCGCCGGCGACGAAGATCGAGCCCTCCAGCGCATAGGCGGTGCGGCCGTTCAGGCGATAGGCCGGGGTGGTGAGCAGCCGATGCTCCGAGGCGACCGCCTTTTCCCCGGTGTTGAGTAGCAGGAAGCAGCCGGTGCCATAGGTCGATTTGGCGGTGCCCGGTGCGAAGCAGCACTGCCCGAACAGCGCCGCCTGCTGGTCGCCCGCCATGCCGGCGACCGGGATCGGCACGCCGAAATACTCCGGATCGGTTATCCCGTAGACATGCGCGTTATCATGCACCGCTGGCAGCAGCGCCATCGGAATGCCGAACAGCCGGCACAGTTCCGCATCCCATTCGCCGGTGTGGATGTTGAACAGGCTGGTCCGCGCGGCGTTGGTCACGTCGGTCGCGTGCACGGCGCCCTTGGTGAGCCGCCAGAGCAGGAAGCTGTCGATCGTGCCGAACGCAAGTTCGCCGCGCTCCGCCCGCGCCCAGGCGCCGGGCACATGATCGAGGATCCAGCCAAGCTTGGTCGCCGAGAAATATGGGTCGACGAGCAGCCCCGTACGCGCCCGCACTTCGGCCTCGACGCCGTCGGCCTTGAGATCGTGGCAGCGATCGGCGGTCCGGCGGTCCTGCCACACGATCGCACGGTGGATCGGTTCTCCCGTGGCGCGATCCCACACCAGCGTCGTCTCGCGCTGGTTGGTGATGCCGATCGCGGCAATGCCCGCCGCGCCGACGCCGCTCTTCAGCAGCGCCTCGCGCGCGGTGGCGAGCGCATCCTGCCAGATCGTCTCGGGATCGTGCTCCACCCACCCCTGGTCGGGATAGTGCTGCTCGAACTCGGTCTGCGCGGTGGCGACTCGGCGGCCGGCGGAATCGAAGATGACGCTGCGCGTCGACGTCGTCCCCTGATCGATCGCCAGAATATGGTTCCGGTCCACCAAGCCCCTCCTATGTTCGTTTTGAGGCTCGTAGATTTTCGTTCGTACGTCAACGCTTTCGTTTTGTGGTTCGCTTTGCTATAAACGAAAAATAGTGAACATGGGGCGAAGCATGGCGGGCCTGGACTCCGACGAGCGTTTCGATCTGCTGGTGGTTGGTGGCGGCATCAACGGCGCCGGCATCGCGCGTGATGCGGCGGGGCGGGGCCTGTCCGTCCTGCTCGTCGAGAAGGAGGATCTCGCCAGCCACACCTCCTCGGCGTCGACCAAGCTGATCCATGGCGGGCTGCGCTATCTCGAATATGGCGAGTTCCGGCTGGTGCGCGAGGCGCTGATCGAGCGCGAGCGGCTATGGGGCATGGCACCGCACATCATCTGGCCGCTGCGCTTCGTGCTGCCGCAGACCCAGTCGCCGCGGCCCGCCTGGATGGTGCGGCTGGGGCTGTTCCTCTACGATCATCTCGGCGGGCGCAAGAAGCTGCCGGGCACCGAAACGGTGCAGCTGGCGCGCAGCCCGTTGGGGCGCGGGCTCAAGGGACAGTCGGGCAAGGCGTTCGTCTATTCGGACTGCTGGGTCGAGGATAGCCGGCTGGTGGTGCTGAATGCGATGGACGCGGCCGAGAAGGGCGCGACGATCCGCACCCGTACCGCGCTGGTCGGCGCGCGCCGCGACGGCCGCGAATGGCTGGCGACCATCGCCGACGAAAGCGGCCAGCGAACGGTGCGCGCCAGGGCGCTGGTGAATGCCGCGGGCCCCTGGGTCGCGGAAGTGCTCGGCCGGGTACCGGATGTGGTTGCCGATCGCGGGCTGCGACTGGTGAAGGGCAGCCACCTCGTCGTGCCGAAGCTCTATCCGGGCGATCATGCCTTCATGCTGCAGAACCCGGATCGCCGCATCGTCTTCACCGTGCCCTATGAAGGCAAGTACACGCTGATCGGCACCACCGACGAAGTGTGGGAAGGCGCCCCGGGCAAGGTGCAGATCAGTGCGGAGGAGACCCGCTACCTCCTCGAAACCGCGGCGCGCTATTTCGACGACCCGCCGTCCGAGCGGGATGTGGTGTGGAGCTATGCCGGCATCCGCCCGCTCTACGACGACAAGAAGGGCAATGCCTCGGCGGTGACGCGCGATTATGTGCTCGATCTCGACGGCGGCGAGGACCGCGCGCCGATGCTGAGCATCTTCGGGGGCAAGATCACCACCTATCGCAAGCTTGCCGAGCACGCGATGGCGGAACTGGCCGGCTATTTCTCGCAGGCAGGCGGGGCCTGGACCGCCGGCGCGGTGCTGCCGGGGGGCGACCTGCCCGAAGGCGATTTCGAGCGCTTCGTCGCCGCGCAGCGCCGCGGCCGTCCCGGCATGCCCACGGAGCTGATCCGGCGGCTGGCTCGCGCCTATGGCAGCAGGATCGAGGCGCTGCTCGGCAACGCCATGACGCCGTTCGACCTAGGCACCGATCTGGGTGGCGGGCTGACGCTGCGCGAAGTGGATTATCTGCGCGCCTATGAGTGGGCGGTTACCGCCGAGGACATCCTTTATCGTCGCAGCAAGCTGGGCTTGCACGTGCCCGAGGGAACCGAAGCGCGGCTCGCCGCCTATCTGGCGCGGGAGCCGCGTCGCCGCGTGCGCTCCGCCTGATGGCCGAAGAACTGCCCGAGCTGGCGGCGCAACGCCACCAGCGGATCCTCGAGCTTGCCCGGCAGACCGGCAGCGTTACCGTGGAGGCGCTGGCAAGCGCGCTGGAGGTGACGCCGCAGACGATCCGCCGCGACCTCAACCAACTGGCCAAGCGCACGTTGCTGTCGCGCGTCCATGGCGGCGCGATCGTGACCTCGGGCGTCGACAATCTCGATCGCGAGGCGCGGCGCGAGGTCGCGGCCGGTGCCAAGGCAGCGATCGGCACCGCGGCGGCGGCGCTGGTACCCAACGGCGCCAGCCTGTTCATCAATATTGGTACGACCACGGAGGCGATCGCCCGCGCGCTGGTGCACCATCGCCATTTGCTGGTGGTGACCAACAACCTCAACGTCGCCGACATTCTCGGCGGTGTGCCGACGATCGAGGTCGTCGTCGCCGGTGGCCGGGTGCGGGCGAGCGACCGGGCGGTGGTGGGCGCCCTGGCGATGGACTTTCTGCGCGGCTTCAAGCTCGACTTCGCGCTGATCGGCGCCTCGGCGATCGACGGCGAGGGGACGTTGCTCGACTTCGACATGGACGAGGTGCGCGTGTCGCAGACGATCATCGAACAGGCGCGGACGGTCATCCTGGCAACCGATCGGACCAAGTTCGGCCGGCCGGCGCCGGTGCGCATCGCGGAGATCGGCGTCGTTGATCATTTGGTCACCGATCGCTTGATACACGCAGAGATCGCCGCCGCCTGCGCTGCCGCGCGGGTGCAGGTGCACGAAACCAACCATTGACTGGTCAGGCCAAATAGTCAAAAATGGCCTGACGAAAATAGAACAGGTGGCCGGCAAACGGTAGCCAAGGGAGGGCAGAGAAGGTCATGCGGCGTGTTGCCCATCTCCGTTGGTGGATCGTCGGGCTGATCTGCGCCGGCACCATTGCCAATTATCTCGCTCGCAACGCGCTGGGGGTGCTGGCTCCCGAGCTGAAGACCGTCCTGCACATGACGACGCAGCAGTACAGCTATGTCGTCGGTGGCTTCCAGCTTGCCTATACGGTGATGCAGCCGATCGCCGGAATGGTCGTCGACCGGATCGGGCTGCGCGCCGGCTTCGCATTGTTCGGCGCGGCCTGGTCGATCGCCAACATGCTGCACGCGCTGGCGGCGGGCTGGCTGGGGCTGGTTTTCTTCCGCGGCCTGCTCGGCATGTTCGAGTCCGCCGCCATCCCTTCGGGCATCAAGGCGATCGCCGAATGGTTTCCGGCGCGCGAGCGATCGGTGGCGGTCGGCTGGTTCAATGCCGGCACCTCGCTCGGCGCGCTGCTGGCGCCGCCCGTCGTCGCGATCGTGATGATCTACACCGATTGGCGGATGGCATTCGTGGTGACGGGCGCGGTGGGATTGCTCTGGTCGCTCGCCTGGTGGGTGTTTTATCGCAGCCCGGCCGATCATCTCGCGATCACCGACAAGGAGCGCGCGCTGATTGCCCAGGGGCGGCCCAGGCCGCTCGCCCGCCGCGCCTCGGCGCGCGAGATCCTTGGCACGGCACGCTTCTGGATCATCGCGGTGCCGCGCTTCCTCGCCGAACCCGCCTGGCAGACGTTCAGCTTCTGGATCCCGCTCTATCTCGCCACCGAGCGCGGCATGGATCTCAAGCAGATCGCGCTGTTCGCCTGGCTGCCGTTCCTCGCCGCCGATCTGGGCGGGGTGCTGGGCGGCTATCTCTCGCCGTTCCTGGTCGCGCGCTTCCGTTTGCCGTTGATCGCCTCGCGCGTGGTCGGCGTCGCGCTCGCCGCGATACTGATGATCGCGCCGGGCTGCATCGGCCTCGCCGCCAGCCCCTACACCGCGATCGCGCTGTTCTGCATCGGCGGCTTCGCGCACCAGATGATCTCGGTGCTGATCAACACCCTGTCCGCCGACGTGTTCACCGCCGAGGAAGTCGGCGCCGCCAACGGCTTTATCGGTCAGGCCGGCTGGGTCGGCGGGCTGATGTTCTCGCTGCTGATCGGGCAGCTGGCCGACACGGTCGGCTACGCGCCGCTGTTCGGCATGCTGTCCGTCTTCGACATTCTCGGCGCGGTCGTGCTGATCGCCGGCCTTCGCCATCTTCGCCTTCCGGAGCCCGCACAATGAGACGCGCCACGCTTTCCAATCCCCCGCGCTTCACCGTCGCCGGCGAGGGGCAGGGACGGATCACGCTGGAATCGGATACCGGCGCCGTCGCGCATCTGTTCGTGCTCGAGCAGGACATGGTCCGGCTGCTGCTGCTCACGACCGGTGCCGTCACCAGCCCGCCGAGCTGGGCGATCGCCCCTGGGCAGGAGGACATCGCCGAGCCGGGCCGCGACCGGATGGACGTGTCCGGCTTCACTTGCCCGGACTATCGGCTGTCGCACGATGCCGAGCAGTTGGTGCTGGAGACCGATCGCATCCGCCTCACCGCACGGCTGCACGGGCTGCACTGCCGCTGGGAGCAGCGCGACGGCGACGACTGGGTCTTAATGGCGGAGGATCGGCCTACCCATACCTATGATTTCGGCTGGTGGGACGGCAAGGCGCACCATTATGTCGCGCGCCGCCCCGGCCAGCGCTTCTACGGGCTCGGCGATCGCACCGGTGACGCCAATCGTGCCGGGCGCAGCTTCCGGCTGACCAACCTCGATCCGATGGGCTACGACGCGGAGACGAGCGACCCGCAGTACAAGTCGATCCCGTACGTGCTGGTCGCCGATGAAGCCGGGCGCTGCCACGGCGCCTTCTACGACACCGTTGCCGACGTCGCGTTTGATCTCGGGCGCGAGCTCGACAATTATCATGGGTTCTACCGGCACATGGTCGCCGATCATGGCGACCTCGACCTGTGGATGATCGCCGGGCCCGATCCCCTTTCGGTGACCAAGCGCTTCACCTGGCTGACCGGCCGCCCCGCGCTGATGCCGCGCTGGTCGCTCGGCTATTCGGGCTCGACCATGACCTATACCGACGCCCCCGACGCGGCGGCGCAGATGGGCGGGTTCCTCGAGAAGCTGGCCGAGCACGATATCGGCTGCACCTCGTTCCATTTGTCTTCCGGGTACACCTCGATCGGCGACAAGCGCTACGTGTTCCACTGGAACCGCGACAAGTTTCCCGATCCGCAGGCGTTCGTGCAGAGCTATGCCGATGCCGGTGTCGAGCTGGTGCCGAACATCAAGCCGGCCCTGCTGCGCAGCCACCCGCGCTATGACGAAGTCGCGGCGGCGGGCTATTTCGTCAGCGACGCGGACGGACAGCCGATCGAGGCGCAGTTCTGGGACGAAGTCGGCAGCTATATCGATTTCACCCATCCGGACGCTGCCGCCTGGTGGCGGGCCCAAGTGAAATCGGCATTGCTCGATCAGGGCATTCGCTCGACCTGGAACGACAACAACGAATATGAAGTGTGGGACGCCCGCGCGCGCTTCGCCGGCTTCGGCACGTCGGTGCCCGCAGCCGCGATGCGGCCGGTGCAGCCGCTGCTGATGATGCGCGCCTCGCGCCGCGCGCAGATCGAGGCGCGGCCGGACGAACTGCCCTATGTCGTTACCCGCGCGGGCATGGCCGGTTTGCAGCGTTATGCCCAGACCTGGACGGGCGACAACCGTACCGAGTGGAAGACGCTGCGTTACAACGCGCGGATGGCGATCGGCCTGGCGCTGTCGGGCGTGTCCAACAGCGGGCATGACGTGGGCGGGTTCGCGGGACCGGCGCCCGATGCCGAACTGCTGGTGCGGTGGGTGCAGGCCGGCGTGCTGATGCCGCGCTTCAGCATTCACAGCTGGAACGACGATCGCACCGTCAACGAACCCTGGATGTATCCGCAGGCGCTGCCCGCGATAAAGGCGCTGATGCGGCTCCGCCAGCGCCTGGTGCCCTTTTTCTACGATCTGCTCCATCGCTACCATGCGGACTATGCGCCGATGGTGCTGCCAACCTGGGCAGTGTTTCCGCACGATCCGCAATGCTGGGCGGAAAGCGACGAGCATCTGCTCGGGCCCGACCTGCTCGCTGCACCGGTGGTGGAGGAGGGGGCAACCGAGCGGCGGCTGTATCTGCCTTCGGGTGCCGACTGGATCCACGTCTGGAGCGGCGAGGTCCAGGCCGGCGGAACCTGGGTCACGGTTCCCGCGCCGCTCGACGGCCCGCCGCCGCTGTTCGCGCGCGGTGGATCCGCGATGCTGGTCGATCTGGCGGAGGGCGGCTGGCGTTCCGAACCGATGCGGCGCGGGCTTTGGTTGTTTCCGCCGCGCGTCGGCAGCTTCCGGTGCGATGCGATCGAGGGCGGCGAGGGCGATGGCGCGTCGGCGCGGTGGGTGATCGAAGGACGTGTCGAGGACGGTAGCGTCGTGGCGCGCGTCGAGCGCGAGGGCGCGCTACTCGATGACGACAAGATAACTTTGTTGCTACCAAAACAGGACCAAAGAATGCTTGTTGTCGAGAATAGTCCGAGCCAACCTGTTGCGATACAGCAACAATCTGGGGCAATCGTCGGGTAAAAACGTTTTTACTCCGTGTTTCCCCGCTATTTCTCGGAATGCCCAATTCTCTATTGCTTGCGTGTCTAAAAGTAGATTGCGGGTCAACCCGCTGGATAAGGGGAGTTTGAATGAAAGGGTATCAGGCATCTGTCGCGCATGTCGCTCTAGTTGCGGCCTGCATGGCAGGCAGCGCGCAGGCGCAAACCGCCGACACGTCCGCCGCCACTACTGCAGCGGCAGGTACTGCCGCAGTGCAGGCGGCCGGCAAGGCTGCGCAAGAAGATGTCGAGATCATCGTCACGACCACCGCGCAGAAGCGTTTCGAGAACATCCAGAACGTGCCGCTCGCGGTGCAGGTGGTCACGCCTGCCCAGTTGGAAGCGCAGGGCGTTCGCCACTTCCAGGATCTCGGCAAGGTCGCCCCGTCGCTGACCGTTCGTCCCGCCGAACACCCGGTCAACTCCAACGTCTCGCTGCGCGGCGTCGGCACCTTTGCCTTTGGCATCGGCGTGGAATCGTCGGTTGCCGTCACGGTGGACGGCGTGCCGCTCGCCTTCCAGGCGCGCGCCTTCACCGATCTGCCCGACGTGGCGATGATCGAAGTGCTGCGCGGTCCGCAGAGCACGCTGTACGGCAAGGCGGCTTCGGCCGGTCTGATCAAGATCATGACCACGCAGCCGACCAACGATTTCCACCTCAAGGCCAACCTGCTCGCCACCGACGACAGCGAATATGGCGCGAATTTCAGCGTCACCGGCCCGATCAACGAGACGCTGGGCTATGTCGTTTCCGCCAGCTATTCGAACTGGGACGGCAACGTAAAGAATCTGTTCAACGGCAAGCAGGTGAACGGCCGCGAGACCTTCAACAGCCGCGGCAAGCTGAAGTGGAAGGCGACGCCGGACGTTACCTTCACGCTCTCGGGCAATTATCTGAACGGCAACACCACGGTGGGCCGTCCGTTCATCCGCATGGCGCCCACCGCGCTGTTGCGTGGCGTGGCCGGGCAGACCAGCAATGTGACGCTGCCGGGCGTGGTGATCGACGAAAAGAACCAGACGGTCAGCAACAACTACGATTCCCGCACCAAATATTGGGGCTGGGGCTCGATGCTGCGCACCGACATCAATATCGGCAAGCTGAACGTGCTGGGCCTGACCTCGTACGACAAGTTCCGGCTCGACGATTATCTCGACCATGACGATACCTCGGCGACCGTCGCGCAGGGCAGCAACATCCAGGTCGGCGCGTTCAAGTCGCGGCTGTTCACGCAGGAAATTCGCCTGCTGTCGCCGGGTACGGACGCGTTCCGCTATGCCTTGGGTATCTACTACGCCAATGTCGGCTTCCAGCGCCCGTTCCTGCGCGGACCGTCCTTCTCGCTCGCCAACTGGTTCGCGACCTCGGGGTCGCGCCAGATCGCGGCGTTCGGCCAGATCGACTGGGAGTTCGTCAAGAACCTGACCGCCACCGTGGGCGGCCGTGCGCAGAACGAGCGCGTGAAGTACACCTTCAAGGACAATATCCCGAATACGAGCTACGCCGGCCATGCCAGCGACAACGCAACGACCTATCGTCTGGGCCTGCAATATCAGGCGACCCCCGACGTCATGGTGTTCGGCAGCTATGCCACCGGCTACAAGGGCCAGACCTACGATCTGACCACCGGCTTCAACCAGAACCGTGCCGCTGCCGGTCCGATCCGTCCCGAAACGTCGAAGGACAAGGAAATCGGCGTCCGCACCCAGTTCTTCGGCCGCCGCATGACGTTCAACGTCACCTATTTCGATACCAACTACACCGACCTTCAGGCGCAGTCGATCGAGACTCTGGCGGACGGCACCACGAACTTCCGCCTCACCAATGTCGGCGGGTTGAACACCAAGGGTCTCGAGTTCGAGACTGCGGCGCGCGTGACGCGGGATCTGACGATCAGCGGTGCGGCGACCTATCTCGACGCGACCTACACTTCCTTCCCGGTCGCGCAATGCTATCCAACGCAGACGGCGGCCCAGGGCTGCACCGGCTCGCCGGGGCGCCAGAATCTCACCGGTACCCGCGCGGTACAGGCGCCGGAATGGAAGAGCTCCGCCAGCATCGACTATGCGCCGGCGCTGACCGAGAAGCTGAACGGCGTGCTGCAGGGCAGCTGGCAGTATCAGTCTAGCGTCTATTACGTGGCGCGCGATCCGCAGGCGTTCCAGCCGGCCTTCAGCATCTTCAACCTGAGCGCTGGCGTGCGCGATCATGGCCGACGTTGGGAAGCGACCGCGTTCGTGAACAACCTGTTCGACAAGCAATATTACCCGTCGCTGGTCAATTCCGCGGGCAATTTCGGCAACCAGCTTGCGACCCAGGCGGTGTTGCCGCGCGACTTCCGGCGCTATGCCGGCGTCCGGTTCGGCTTGAACTACTGATCCCCGCTTTATTGCGGAAGATGGGGTGGAAGCGATGCTTCCGCCCTTTTTTCCGTGCGTGCCACGGTAAGACCACTCTGACATACAAATAATCGTGATAAGGTTTTTGGTATGACCAGCGATTGTCCTATAATTCCCATAAAAGAAAACCGGCTTTCCGCCTGCTAAACCTGTCGGCCTTGGGAGAGGTGAAAGAAAATTCATCATGTAAAGGGTTTCGTTAATGAGGGGTTATCTATTCTCGGTGCGCGCAGTTGCGCTGGCTGCTACGGTTCTCGCTGGCAGCGCCCAGGCCGCAACGCCGGAAGACCATGCCGACGGCGCAGCGACGCCGGTGCAGGCCGCGCCCAAGCCGGCGCAGGACAATGTCGAGATCATCGTCACGACCACTGCGCAGAAGCGCTTTGAGAACATCCAGAACGTGCCGCTTGCGGTGCAGGTGGTCACGCCGGCCCAGCTCGAAGCACAGGGCATCCGGCACTTCCAGGATCTCGGCAAGGCTGCCCCGTCGCTGACCATCCGTACCGCCGAGAATCCGGTAAACTCCAACGTGTCGCTGCGCGGCGTCGGCACCTATGCCTTTGGTATCGGCGTGGAATCGTCGGTGGCGGTGACCGTCGACGGCGTGCCGCTCGCGTTCCAGGCGCGCGCCTTTACCGATCTGCCCGACGTGGCGATGATCGAAGTGCTGCGCGGTCCGCAGAGCACGCTGTACGGCAAGGCGGCCTCGGCCGGCCTCATCAAGATCATGACCACCCAGCCGACCAACGACTTCCACGTCAAGGCGAACCTGCTCGCCACCGATGACAGCGAGATCGGCGGCAATTTCAGCGTGACGGGCCCGATCAGCGATACGCTCGGCTACGTCTTCTCGGCCAGCTATTCGAACTGGGACGGCAATGTCCGCAACGTGTTCGACGGCAAGGAGGTCAACGGCCGCGAGACGCTGAGCACCCGCGGCAAGCTGAAGTGGAAGGCGACGCCGGACGTCGTCTTCACTGCATCGGCCAATTATCTGAACGGCAATACCACGGTCGGCCGACCGTTCATCCGCATGGCGCCGGGGGCGGTGCTGCGCGGCCAGGCGGGCCTTACCGCCGACGTCGTGCTGCCGGGGATCACGATCGACCCGCTGAACCAGAAGGTCGCCAATAACGACCGGGCCGGCACCAAATATTGGGGCTGGGGCACGATGCTGCGCACCGATGTCAATGTCGGCAAGATGCAGCTGTTGGGCCTGACCTCGTACGACAAGTTCCGCATGGACGACTATATCGACCATGACGACACCGTCGCGCCGGGGCCGTATGGCCGCAACACCCAGGTGGGCACGTTCAAGTCGCACCTGTTCACCCAGGAAATCCGCCTGCTGTCGCCGGGCACCGACGCGTTTCGCTATGCGCTGGGCGTCTATTACGCCAATGTCGGCTTCCAGCGTCCGTTCAAACGCGGTCCGCAATTCTCGCTGGCCGACTGGTTCGCCACCTCGGGGTCGCGTCAGATCGCCGCGTTCGGCCAGATCGACTGGGAATTCGTTAAGAACCTGACCGCCACCGTCGGCGGCCGCGCGCAGAACGAGCGGGTGAAGTACAGCTTCCTCGACAAGAATCTGGCGGTTCCGGCCAGCTGGGCGGGCCACGCCAGCGACAATGCGACCACCTATCGCCTCGGCCTGCAATATCAGGCGACGCGCGACGTGATGCTGTTCGGCAGCTATGCCACCGGCTACAAGGGCCAGACCTACGATCTGACCACCGGCTTCAACCAGAACCGTGCCGATGCCGGCCCGATCCGTCCGGAGACCTCGAAGGACAAGGAAATCGGCGTCCGCACCCAGTTCTTCGGTCGCCGCATGACGTTCAACGTCACCTATTTCGATACCGACTACACCAACCTGCAGGCACAGACGATCGAGACGATCAACGGCACCAGCAACTATCGCCTGACCAATGTCGGCGGGCTCAATACCAAGGGCCTCGAATTCGAGAGCGCGGCGCGCGTGACGCGGGATCTGACGATCAGCGGTGCGGCGACCTATCTCGATGCGACCTACACCTCGTTCCCGGTCGCGCAATGCTATCCGCTGCAGACCCAGGCGCAGGGCTGCGTCCAGTCGAAGCCGACCTATCAGAACCTCACCGGCACCCGCGCCATCCAGGCGCCGGAATGGAAGGGCAGCGCGAGCATCGAATATGCGCCCGCACTGACCGAGACGCTGACCGGCGTGTTCCAGGGCAGCTGGCAGTACCAGTCGAGCCTCTATTATGTGGCGCGCGACCCGGAAACCTTCCAGCCGGCCTACAGCATCTTCAACGTCAGCGTCGGCGTGCGCGATCACAAGCGCCGCTGGGAAGCGACGCTGTTCGTCAACAACCTGTTCGACAAGCAGTATTATCAGTCGCTGGTGAACACCTCGTCAAACTTCAACGCCAGCGGCGCGACGGGTGCGCCCAACGTCATCGCCACCCAGGCGGTGCTGCCGCGCGATTTCCGTCGCTACGCGGGTATCCGCTTCGGCGTGAATTACTGATAGACCCGATGCGCTGGGGCGGGGGCATGGCTTCCGCCCCTCCATCGGGAGAGAAGAATGATCGGCAAGGAGTGGATCGCGGTTGCAGCCTGTGCAGCCGCGATTTTTTCGTTTGGCGCGCAGGCGCAGCGGGCGCCGGCGCAGCCGAGCGTCGACGCGCCGGAACTGGCGGCGCTCGGCGGCTATGGCATCGGCGTTGCTGATTTCGAGTTCGTGCAAGCTGGGCGCGCGGATCCGCTACAGGGTGCCGACACGCCTGCGATCGTCGAGCGCCACATTCCGGTCAAGCTCTGGTACCCCGCCGCTGCGAAGGGGGCTGGCACCCGCTATCGCACCGCGCTGCCGGGGGAGAAGGGCAGCGACGTGCCGTTCGAGGTCCCAGGCCTAGCCACGCCGGGCGCGGCGGCGGCCAAGGGGCGCTTTCCGCTGGTGATCCTCGCCCATGGCTATAGCAACACCCCCGAGGTGCTGTCGTGGCTCGGCGAGAATCTGGCGAGCAAGGGCTATGTGGTGGTCGCCCCCGCCTTTCGCGATCCACCGATCACTATCCGGACCCCGGCCGCGCGCGCCGGCCCGCTGACCAGCCGCCCGCTCGACATCGCCTTCGTCGCTGCCGAGGCGCAGCGGCGGGCGCGGGGTGGGCAGGGCGTGTTCGCCGCGGCCGATGCGGCACGAACCGCGCTGGTCGGTTATTCGATGGGTGGCTACGGCGTGCTGACCGCGGCGGGCGCGCCGCTGGATCCCGGTCTCGCCGCCGCGACGCGCGGCGTGCTCGCGCCCTTCGTGGCGGGGGCGCCGCAGGCCGGCACCGTGAAGGTGGCGGACGTGAAGGCGGTGGTGGCGATTTCTCCCGCCAGCAACCTGTACGGCACGCCGCTCTGGGCCGCGCCGGGCGTCGCCGCGATCGGTGCGCCGACGCTGTTTATCGTCGGCAGCCAGGACCATGTCGTCGGCTATGATCCGGGTGTGCGGACATTGTTCGAGCAGGAAGTGCATGCCCCGCGCTATCTGCTCACCTTCCGCGAGGCGGCGCACAGCATCGCGCTGATCGGCGCGCCCCCGGTAATGCGCGAGAGCTTCTGGGACCTGGACTGGTTCGAGGATGCGGTGTGGCGCAAGGACCGGCTGATGGCGGTGCAGGCGCACTTTATAACCGCGTTCCTCGACCGCTATGTAAAGGGCGAGGAGGCCAAGGCAGCCTATATCGACGGGATGGTGCCGAATTCGAACGATGGCAAATGGGCCGGTGCGCCGGGCGGGCGCTATGCCGGGTTCAGCCCCGGCGCGCCGGCGGCGACGCTCTGGAAGGGGTTCCAGCCGAGCAGGGCGACGGGGATGAACTTCGAGTTCAAGCCCGCACAGCCCTGAGCGCCGCCGGCATGGGTCAGGCGAAGCCGGGCTTGCCCGCTTCGACCTGGCGCTGGTGGAGCACCGATACGGTGGTGCGCGGATCGGCGCGGTCGGCGATCGCCATGCAGCGCACGTCCAGCCGCTCGGGGGTAAGGTCGATCGCGGTATAGCCGCGATGCGCTGCATCGAAGAAGCGGATGTGCGGATTGTCCGGCAGCGCCGCCTTCATCGCCCCGGCCGGCGGGCCGTTCGAGGTGATCGAGGTGACGACGATCTCGGCGGCCACGGGCGCCTCCTGCGGCTTGTGGAAGTCGCGGCGCAGGTCGTTGAGCCAGGCCGAGTGATAGTCGCCGGCCAGCGTCACCGGGTTCGACAGGCGCGTCTCCGCCATCGCATCGATCAGCCGGCGGCGGGCGGCGCCGAAGCCGTTCCAGGTATCGGTCCAGATCAGTGTGTCGCTGGGCGTCTTGATCTCCAACGGCGCGACCAGCAGGTTTTGCACCAGCAGGTTCCAGCGCGCCTTGCTGCGGGCGAAGCCGTCGTAGAGCCAGCGTTCCTGATCGAAGCCGAGATAGGTGCGCGACGGATCCTCGAGATCGGCGCAGGCGGTGGAGGCCATGTGCCCGCGATGCGAGGCGAGCCCCTCGATGCACGCCGGGGGAGAGCGGAACTGGCGGCCGTCGAGCACGTCGAACTGCGCGAGGCTGCCCCAGCCGAAGCGGCGGTTGAGCCGGAAGCTGCCGTCGGCGCGCATCACCTGCGAGATGCGCACCGGCATGTTCTCGCAGAACGCGCGATAGGCGGCGGCACGGCGCTTGACGAAGTCCGCCGGGGAGACGTTCGCGTCCTCCGGCCAGAT
The DNA here is from genome assembly GCF_002091475.1 of Sphingomonas azotifigens NBRC 15497. GTDB lineage: Bacteria > Pseudomonadota > Alphaproteobacteria > Sphingomonadales > Sphingomonadaceae > Sphingomonas > Sphingomonas azotifigens. The sequence continues at coordinate 22,248 of NZ_BCTR01000036.1, read as the reverse complement.
CCCCGAATAGTCGTTCTGCACCTCATGATCGTCCCAGGTCGCGACGCAGGCGGTGGCGGCGTGGAGGGCCCGCAGGTCGGGATCGGTGCGGTGGAGCGCGTAGCGGCGGCGATACTGGGCGAGCGTGGTCGGCTCGGGCATCGCATAGCTGCGCACCGCGCCGGGGCGGGGCGGGGTGCGGGGGCCGTCCTCATAGATATAGTCGCCGAGGAACAGGGTGAGGCGGCTTTCCTCGTCGGCGGCCATGTGGCGATAGGCGGCGAAATAGCCGAGTTCCCAGTGCGAGCAGCTCGCCGCGGTCATGCGGAGGCGCTCGACGCGCGCGCCGGGGGCGGGGGCGGTCCAGGCGCGACCGACCGGGCTCTGCACGCCCAACGCGGTGAAGCGATACCAATAGGGGCGATCGGGCGCGAGGCCCGAGACCTCGACATGCACGGCCGAGGCGCGATCGGGCAGGGCCATCGCCTCGCCGTGCGCGGCGATGCGGCGGAAATTCTCGTCGAGCGCGACTTCCCAGCGCACCGGCACCGGGCTGGCATTGCCGCCCAGCCCATCCTCGGCGAGCGGATCGGGGGCGATGCGGGTCCACAGCACGAAGCCGTCGGGGAGCGGCTCGCCGCTGGCGACGCCCAGCGCGAAGGGATCGGCGGCGGCGAGCGAACGGCCCGCGGTGAGCAGCGCGGGCGCCGCGATCAGCGCGCCGGCAAGGAACTGGCGCCGGGGAAGGGCGGACGGGATGGGCATGGAGACCTCCAGCGGGGAAACGGAAAGAAGCGGGCGCAGCCTTTTGGCCGCGCCCTCTCTACAGACGATCAGTGACGGAACGACAGCGTCACGCCCACCGTGCGCGGCGGGTGGATCGAGACGGTGCGCGCAGTGATGAACTGGTTGCGCGTTTCCTGGATGCGGGCATCGAAGACATTGTGCACCCAGAGCGTCAGCCGCACCGGCGCGTTCGGCGGCGTGATGCCGAGATTGGCATTGGCCAGCCAATAGGACGGGATCACCGACGCCGACGACGTGCTGTAGCGATCGGCGCGATAAGCCCAGTTCGCTTCCGGCTCGATCTGCCAGCCGGCGATCGGCAGGTGCAGTGCGACCGAGCCCTTATAGTCGAGATCGGGCAGCGGCAGGCGGACGCCGGCATTGTCCTTGTACTGGATGTTGACGTACTTGCCGCTCACCGGATCGAGCGTGGCGCTCGACTGGGCCATATACTCGTCATACTCGCCATATTTGTACGCGATCGACTGGCTGGTGCTGAACAGCGGGATCGGCGACCAGGTGATTTCGGCCTCGGCGCCATAGAGGTGCGACTTGGGCACGTTGAGGATGCGGCCGACACGCGAGGTTTCGGTGTAGAGCACGCCCTGCAGCTGCTGGTCGCGATAGTCATAGTAGAAGGTGGCGAGGTTGACGCGCAGGGTGCGATCGAACAGCTCCGACTTCACGCCGACTTCATAGGCGACCAGCTTTTCCGGATTATAGGGATCCAGCTGCTCGGGCAGGCCGCTGTTATAGGTGGTGAAGCCGCCCGACTTCACGCCGCGCGAGACGCTGGCATAGGCATGGGCGGTGCGGGTGAAGTCCCAGTCGATCGCCGCCTTGCCGGACCATTCGCGCATCTCCAGCTGCTTGTTCGCCGCGGCGCGGAGCTGGTAGGTGGGCAGGATGATCTCGCTCTTGAAATTATCGAGCTCACGCCGCTCATATTCGTAGCGGGCGCCGCCCGAGATCTTCAGCGTCGGCGTGAGATATTGCTCGAGGTTGCCGAACACGCTGACCGAGGTGACGTGCTGGTCATAGGCGGTCTTCCAGATATTCTTCAGGCTGGGGGCCTGGGAGAAGTCCGAATAGAAGCCGCCGCCGACATCCTCGTGGCTGACATAGAGGCCGCCCAGCCAGCGGAACTTGCCCTTGTCGGCCGAGGCGACGCGGATCTCGCCGCTGTTGGTCTTGATGTTGTTGAAGAAGAAGGTGCCGGCTTCGTTCGACGCGGTGCCGTCCCAGTCGTTGAACTCGCGGCGGGTGAATTCCTCATGGCCGAACACGCCGGTGATCGTCGCGACGCCGAAATCGCTGAAAACGCGCACGCTGCCGCCCTTGCCTTCATTGTCGCGGAACGGCTTGGCGTTGGCGCTCGCGCCGATCAGGTTGGCGAAGGTCGGCGAGATGCCCCAGCCGGTGGTGCGGATGTCGGTATCCGCCTTGTAGGAGACGCCGCCGGCGGTCTTGAAGTCGTTGAGCAGCTGGAGGCCGAGCCCGTCCGACTGGTCGCGGGTATAGTGGGCGCTCAGGTCGACGGTGGTGGCGCTGCTCGGCTCCCAGCGCAGCCGGGCGCGGACCGAGGTCTGGTCGCGGTCGCCGAGCTTCTCGCCGGTGTCGCGGTGCTTCTGCCAGGCCCCGCCGCGATCGGCCGAGACCGCCACGCGCGCGGTGAGCGTGCGGGTCAGCGGGCCGGTGACATAGGCTTCCAGGCTCTTGGCGTCGTAGCTGCCATAGGAGAGATCGCCGCCGATGCCGAACTCGTGCGAGGGCGCGTTGGTGACGACGTTGACCGCACCGCCGGTCGAGTTGCGGCCATAGAGCGTGCCCTGCGGGCCGCGCAGCACTTCGATCCGCGCCACGTCGAACAGCGCATTCTGCGTCATCACGCCGTAGGGATAGGCGATCTCGTCGACATAGACGCCGACGGTATTGGTGTTGTTCGCGGCGTAATCGGTGCCGCCCACGCCGCGCAGGCGGAACTGCGGCTGGCCGCCGCCGAACTGGTTGTCGACCTCGAGGCTGGGCACGCTGTTTTCGAGATCGTTGACGTTGTAGATGTTGCGCTTCTGCAGTTCCTCGCCGCCGATCACGGTGAGCGCGGTGGCCACGTCCTGCGCGTTCTCCTTGCGGTGCTGCGCGGTCACGACGATCTCGCTGAGGCCCGGCTCGGCAGCGGTGGTTTCCTGCGCGAAGGCGGGGACGGCGCTGGCGATCGCCGCCGCGCTGGCGACGAGCAGCAGCGACGTCCGGCGCAGCCGGGCGTGGTTTCGGTTCAACATGCGACTTCCTTATGGCGGGGTGGCGAGAAGCGATCCCCGGCGGCGGCCCCTTTTCCGCTGCCGGGAACGCGGCATCCCCTCCATGACCCGCCGCGCTTCCACGGAAACGGGCGCGCAAGCCCGCCGCGATCCGCGGCAGACCTGCGCCGGAACGACGCTGATCATTGGTATCGTTTGCGCCGCCGCTTATCGGCCGGTGCAGGGCCTATGTCCGAGAAGCTTGTACGCTGCGTGACCCGGCCGAGACGAAACTGTTACACAGTGAAGCCAATATGTGACCAATTGGAGATCAGCACTCGACCACGTTGACGGCGAGGCCGCCGAGGCTCGTCTCCTTGTACTTGGAGCGCATGTCGAGGCCGGTCTGGCGCATCGTCTCGATCACGGCGTCGAGCGATACCTTGTGGGTGCCGTCGCCGTGGAGCGCGAGCATCGCCGCGTTGATCGCCTTCACCGCGCCCATGGTGTTGCGCTCGATGCAGGGGATCTGCACCAGCCCGCCGATCGGATCGCAGGTGAGGCCGAGATTATGCTCCATGCCGATTTCGGCGGCATTCTCGATCTGGGCGTTGCTGCCGCCCAGCGCCGCGGCGAGCCCCGCCGCCGCCATCGAACAGGCGACGCCCACTTCGCCCTGACACCCCATCTCGGCAGCCGAGATCGAAGCCTGACGCTTGTAGAGGATGCCGATCGCGGCGGCGGTGAGCAGTAGGCGGCGGCTGCCCGCCTGGGTCGCGTTGCCGACGAAGCACTCGTAATAGCGCAGCACCGCCGGGATCACCCCCGCCGCGCCATTGGTCGGTGCGGTGACAACGCGGCCGCCGGCGGCATTCTCCTCGTTCACCGCCAGCGCCCACAGGCTCACCCATTCGAGCACCGAGGCGGGCTCGACGCGGGGACCCCGGGCCATCAGCTTCTGGTGGAGCTTGCGTGCGCGGCGGGGCACCTCCAGCCCGCCGGGCAGGATGCCGTCCTGTGCCATGCCGCGATCCATGCAGGCGTTCATCGCGGCGTGGATGCCGTCGACAAAGGCGAGCGTCGCCGCATCGTCGCGCCAGCCGCGCTCGTTGGCGAGCATCAGCCCGGCGATGTCGAGCCCGAGTTCGTCGCAGCGCTCCAGCATCTCGCGGGCGCTGGCGAAGGGATGGTTGGTGCCGGCGGACAAGCCCGCCGCGTCTTCTTCGCCCTCGCGCCGGATCGCTCCGCCGCCGACCGAATAATAGGTGCGCTCCAGCACCGCGCCGTCGACCAATGTCGCTCGCAGCTTCATGCCGTTGGGATGGCCGGGGAGGAACTGGCGCTTGCGGAATTTGATGTCGGCGTCGGGATCGAAGCCTACCGAGGCGGTGCCGTTCAGCAGGATGCGCCGCTCGGTGGCGATCTGCGCCAGCATCGGCTCTACCGCATCCGGATCGACGCCGTCGGGCCGCTCGCCCGCCAGCCCGAGGATCACCGCGCGATCGGTGGCATGGCCCCGGCCGGTCAGCGCCAGCGAGCCGAACAGCTCGCAGCACAGCTTGGTCACCGCGCGCCCGTCGGCCACCACCCAAGCCGCGAAATCGCGCGCGGCGCGCATCGGCCCCACGGTATGCGAGCTCGACGGCCCGATGCCGATGGTGAACACGTCGGTGATGCTGATCGGCCCTGCATTCGGCCCGACGCCTTTGGTCGCCACGGAACCCGTCTCCTGAAACACTCGGTTGCGGGCCCCTTCTGTCCGTTTGCCTGAGATCGCTATCCCGTCGGCGGGCGCTCAAGGGCGCCACTCTCCAGAATGTGGTGGCCGGAAGGTCCTTTTGCCTGAGAGTTTCCGGGGCGGTTGCTCCTTCGGCGATCCGGTGGCCCGGATTCTCTCCCTTTCCGACAGCGTGTGTTTCGCCGTGCGCCTTCGCGCTGTCAAACGCTGATTGGGCCGAGCGCCGCCAGCGCGGGCAGCAGTTCCGCGAAGGAATCGATCACCGCCTCGGCGCCCAGCGTGGTCACCGGCACCCGCGAGAAGCCGAAGCTGCAGACGATCACCGGAACGCCCGCCGCCTGCGCCGCCTGCACGTCATAGGTCGAATCGCCGACGAACGCCGCCGGGCCGCCGCAGCGGCGGACCATTTCCAGGATCTGCGCGGGCGACGGCTTGGCGGTGCCGGGGCCGAGCGTGTCGCCGCCGATCACCGTGGCGAAGCGGGGAAGCAGGCCGGTCGCCTCGAGCAGTGGCAGGGTGAGCGCTTCGAGCTTGTTGGTCACCACCGCCAGCGTGAGGCCCTGCGCGGCCAGCGCGTCGAGCGCCTCGACTACGCCGGGGTAGGGGCGGCTATGCTCGGCATTGTGCGCGGCATAGGTGTCGACGAAGCGCGGGTAGAGCCGCGCCACCACCGCCGCATCGCCGCCGCCGGTCGCAGCGACCGCCTGCTCCAGCAGCTTGTGCACGCCGCGGCCGACCATGGACAGGATGCGATCCAGCGGCAGCGCCGGACGGCCGTCCTCGACCAGCACGCGGTTGAGGGTCGCGGCAAGGTCGCCGCTGGTATCGAGCAGCGTGCCGTCGAGATCGAAGCCGATGGTGCGAAAGGGCAGGGGCATGGCCGCGCGCATGGCACCATCGCGCTGGAAAAGCCATCTGCACCGTGGCAGGGGTTGCACCCCATTTCACCGGAGACTGGCCACGTGACTGCACCCATCGCCGCGATCATCCTCGCCGCCGGCAAGGGCACGCGGATGAAATCCGATACCCACAAGGTGCTCCACCCGATCGCCGGGCGGCCGATGCTGCTCCACCTGATCGACAGCGTGAAGGCGCTGGGCGCCGCGCGCGAGGTGGTGGTGGTCGGCGCCGGGCGCGAGCAGGTCGAGGCCGCGGTCATCCCGCTCGGCGCGGAAACCGCGCACCAGGCCGAGCAGCTCGGCACCGGACACGCCGTGCTTCAGGCCAAGGACGCGCTGGCGGGCTTCGAGGGCGATGTGCTGATCCTCTATGGCGACGTGCCGCTGGTCGCCACCGCGACGATGCGGCGCATGGTCGAGCGGCTGCATGGCGCGGACGAACCCGCCGTGGTGGTGCTCGGCTTCCGTCCGAGCGATCCGGGCGCCTATGGCCGGCTGATCGTGGAGGGCGGCGATCGGCTGTCGAAGATCGTCGAGTTCAAGGATGCGAGTGCAGAAGAGCGCGCCGTTACCCTGTGCAATTCGGGGCTGATGGCGGTGCGCGGCGCGGATCTGTTCGCGCTGCTCGATCGGCTCACCAACGACAATGCGGCGGGCGAATATTACCTCACCGATATCGTCGAACTGGCGAATGGCGACGGCCGGGTCGCGGCGGTGATCGAGACTGGCGCCACCGAAGTCACCGGCGTCAACAGCCGGGGTGAGCTGGCGGCGCTGGAGGCCGAGTGGCAGCAGGCCCGCCGCGCCCGTGCGATGGTCGAAGGCGCGACGCTGATCGCACCCGAGACGGTGTGGTTTGCCTATGACACGCAGATCGGCCGCGACGTGACCATCGAGCCCAACGTCGTGTTCGGCCCCGGCGTCGCCGTCGCGGACGGCGTGGTGCTGCGCGCGTTCAGCCATATCGAGGGCGCGACGATCGCCAGCGGCGCCACCGTCGGTCCCTATGCCCGGCTGCGGCCCGGCGCGGTGCTGGAGGCAGACTCCCATGTCGGCAATTTCGTCGAGCTGAAAAATGCCGTGCTCGGCAAGGGCGCCAAGGCCAACCACCTCACCTATTTGGGCGATGCCAGCGTCGGCGCCGGCGCGAACATCGGCGCGGGCACGATCACCTGCAACTATAACGGCTTCCTCAAGCAGAAGACGGTGATCGGCGAAGGCGCGTTCATCGGATCGAACAGCGCGCTGGTGGCGCCGGTGGCGATCGGCGACGGGGCGATCATCGGCGCCGGATCGGTGATCACCCGCGATGTCGAAGCCGATGCGCTGGCCGTCACGCGGCCCGAGACATTGACGAAGCAGGGCTGGGCCACGACCTTCCGTGCGAAAATGAAGGCACGAAAGGCCGCAAAATGACCGACCGCTACACCGACAAGCCGTTCCTCAAGCTGCTCGACGCCTATGTGCTCGATGCGATCGGCCATCTCGACGAAAAGAGCGACGCCCAGCTGACCGCCGCCGAGCCGGCGCTGCGCGAGGCGTTCGGCGGCGACAGCGACTGGCGGGGCATCGTGGTCGAGAGGATGCAGTTCCCCGAGGGCATCGCCGGCGCGATCCGTGAGGTGTGGGAAAAGGGTGCGGTGCGGTTCCGCGAGGAGCAGGGGCACGAGCCCGATCCGGCCGAGTTTACCAGGATCTTCAACGACACCAACTTCCCGCACTGAGGGGCGGGCGCGAGGAGCGCGAAACCTTTCCTGGGGATGGGGTATCGTTCGTAGCGAAAGAACGCCGTCATCCCCGCGAAGGCGGGGATCCATTGGCGCTGGTGCCGAGGTCCTTTCCCCCAGCGCACAGGGCAATGGATTCCCGCCTTCGCGGGAATGACGAAGGCCTTCTTCAATGTCGGATTGCGAGCGACATCGGTTCTGGAATCCCTCCACCCCAACCCCTCCTCCAAGGAGGAGGGGCTTAAATGTCGGCGGACCCATTCAGCCCCGCGTCAGCATCCCCCCGCTAGCGGCGGCCGTCGGCCCGCGCTAGGGCAGGGGCAGGAGGACGGATGCGATGTGCGGAATCGTTGGAATCGTGGGCAAGGAAGACGTCGCAGAGCGTCTGTTCGAGGGCCTCAAGCGCCTGGAATATCGCGGCTATGATTCGGCCGGCATCGCGACGGACGTAGACGGCAAGATCGAGCGCCGCCGCGCCTCGGGCAAGCTGGTCAATCTCGGCAAGGAACTCGTCGCCAACCCGCTGCCCGGCACCACCGGCATCGCGCATACCCGCTGGGCGACGCATGGCGGCCCGACCACCAACAACGCGCACCCGCACGCCACCGGCGAAGTGGCCCTCGTCCACAACGGCATCATCGAGAACTTCAAGACGCTCCGCGAGGAGCTGACCGCCCGCGGCCGCACCTTCACCAGCGAGACCGACACCGAGGTCGTCGCCCATCTGGTGAGCGAGAAGGTCGAGGCCGGCATGGCGCCTGCCGATGCGGTGCGCGAGGTGCTGCCGCGCCTCCACGGCGCCTTCGCGCTCGCCATCCTGTTCCGCCAGCATCCCGACCTGCTGGTCGGCGCGCGACTCGGCTCGCCGCTCGTCGTCGGCTATGGCGAGGGCGAGACCTATCTCGGATCGGATGCGCTGGCGCTGGCGCCGCTCACCCAGCGCATCGCCTATCTGGAAGAGGGCGACTGGGTCGTCATCACCAAGGATGGCGCCGAGATCTTCGACAAGGACAACAACCCCGTCGAGCGGCCGATCACCATTTCGGGCGTCACCGGCGAGCTGATCTCGAAGGGCAACCATCGGCATTACATGCTGAAGGAGATCTACGAGCAGCCGATCGTCGTGGCGCAGACGCTGCGCGCCTACCTCCAGCGCATGGAGGAGAAGATCACGCTGCCGATCCCGGACTTCGATCTCTCGGCGATCAAGCGCGTCACCATCGTCGCCTGCGGCACCAGCTTCTATGCGGGCATGGTGGCGAAATACTGGTTCGAGCAGTTCGCCCGTGTGCCCGTCGACATCGATGTCGCCTCCGAATTCCGCTACCGCGCGCCGGTGATGGAAGAGGGCGGGCTGATGATCGTGATCAGCCAGTCGGGCGAGACCGCGGACACGCTCGCCGCGCTCCGCCATGCCCGCAGTGAGGGGCAGAAGATCGCCGCCGTAGTCAACGTGCCGACCAGCTCGATGGCGCGCGAGGCGGACCTGCTGCTGCCGACCCATGCTGGGCCGGAAATCGGCGTCGCCTCGACCAAGGCGTTCACCTGCCAGCTGGCGGTGCTTGCGGCGCTGGCGGCCAATCTCGCGCGCGCCAAGGGCAAGCTCGACGAGGCGGAGGAGCGCCGCATCGTCCGCCATCTGGCGGAGGCGCCCGCCTCGCTCAACGCCGCGCTCGCCTATGACGAATCGATTCAGGCGATGGTCGGCGTGATCGCGGCGGCGCGCGACGTGCTGTATCTCGGACGCGGCACCGATTATCCGCTGGCGCTGGAAGGTGCGCTGAAGCTCAAGGAAATCAGCTATATCCATGCTGAGGGCTATGCCGCCGGCGAGATGAAGCACGGGCCGATCGCGCTGATCGACGATGCCGTGCCGGTGATCGTGATCGCGCCCTCCGGCCCGCTGTTCGACAAGACCGTCAGCAACATGCAGGAAGTGCAGGCGCGCGGCGGCAAGGTGGTGCTGATCTCGGACTATGACGGCATCCAGGCGGCGGGCGACGGCTGCATCGCCACCATCACCATGCCCAAGGTTCACCCGCTGATTGCACCCTTGGTATATGCTGTGCCGGTGCAGCTTCTGGCCTATCATGTCGCCGTCGCGAAGGGCACCGATGTCGATCAGCCGCGCAATCTGGCGAAGTCGGTGACGGTGGAGTGAGGCCGTGCTTCCGCCCGCTACTGGGCAGGACGCGCTACCCCTCCCCCCTTGCGGGGGAGGGAGGGGCCCGCTGCCGCAGGCAGTGGGAAGGAGAGGGGGCGATTTGCGTGGCGCAAATCGCGCGGCGCTTCGCGCCGCTCACCCTCTCCAAGCTTCGCTAGCCGCTGAAGCGGCAAGCTACGCTATCCTCCCCCGTCAAGGGGGAGGAGGATCCGGCGGGGGAGGATATGGCGTCAACTGGCTGGTCCGCGCGGCGGAAACATGGCAGTCTTACTGTGGCTCACTGCCGGCCGTGTCGTTTAATCCTTAGCGTTCCGTACGTTAGAAAAAGACGAAATTCGGCCTGCTTGCCGCCTCGTTCCGGCGGTCTATATCGCTCGCACCTGCAGCAAAGAACGATGGGATGACCGAAGCTACCCGCCCCGAACGGCCCAAAGGCCCCAGCCTGCTCGCATCGATCCATGATGTCGGGCCCCGCTCCGAGGGCGCGGTCGACCAGCTTTCCGAGCTGTTCCTGAAGCATATCGGCGCACCCCGCTATGCGATGCTGGTAGTGCCGGATCACTGGGGCTCGGCGCCGCTGGTGCCCGGCAGTCCCTTTGCCACGCGGCTGCGCGCCTGGGCAGACTCGGGCATCGAGATGTTCCTGCACGGCTGGTTCCACAAGGACGTCTCCGAGCACGCCTCGGCCAGCGCGCGCTTCAAGGCCAAGCACATGACCGCAGGCGAGGGCGAGTTTCTCGGGCTCGATTATGCCACCGCGCGCGACCGCATGGCGCGGGGCCGGGCGCTGGTGGAGGACATTATCGGCCGCCCGGTCACCGGCTTCATCGCACCCGCCTGGCTCTATGGCGACGGCGCGCGCGAAGCGTTGCGCGACCTGGACTTCGCGCTCGCCGAGGATCATTTCCGTGTCTGGGCACCCCAGCAGCAGGATCGTGTGCTCGCCAAGGGCCCGGTGATCACCTGGGCCAGCCGCAGCAAGAGCCGGATCGCCTCGTCGCTGGCGGTGGCGGCGCTCGCCCGTACGCTGCTGCCGCGCCGCCCGGCGATGCGGCTCGGCGTGCATCCGGGGGATGTCACCGTACCGGCGCTGCTGACGAGCATCGACAAGACGCTTGGTGCGCTCACCAAGGGCGGCCGCTTCGGCCAATATCGCGAACTGCTGGAGACGCATTGATGCGCATCCTCGACGTCTGCGCCTTTTACAGCCCCTATGGCGGCGGCGTGAAAACCTATGTCCGTCGCAAGATGGAGCTGGGCGCCCAGCTGGGCCATGAGATCATCATCCTTGCGCCGGGCGAGCGCGAGGAGATCCTCGAGGAGCGCGACGGCGCGATCCTCGCGACGATCCCCGCGCCGCTGCTGCCGCTCGACCGGCGCTATCGCTATTTCGACGACGAGCCCGCGCTCCACGCCGCGCTGGATCGCTGGCGGCCCGATTTCGTCGAGGCCTCGTCGCCGTGGCGCAGCGCCTCGATGGTCGCCCGCTGGCAGGGCTCGGCGCCGCGCGCGCTGGTGATGCATGCCGATCCGCTCGCCGCCTATGCCTATCGCTGGTTCGGCACGATCGCCAACCGCGAGACGATCGACAAGGGCTTCTCCTCCTTCTGGCAGCATCTGCGCCGCCTGGATGACGGCTTCGACCAGGTGGTCACCGCCGGTCGAGACCTTGCCCGGCGGCTGACCGACGGCGGCCTGACCAAGGTGGTGACGATCCCGATGGGCGTCGAGCCCGGCTATTTCAGCCCGAACCTGCGCGACGAGTCGCTGCGCGCCGAGCTGCTGGCGAGCTGCGGGCTGCAGCCCGAATCGACGCTGCTGATCGGCGTCGGCCGGCTCGCGGCGGAAAAGCGCTGGCCGATGGTGATCGAGGCGGCCGAGGCGGCGGCGGGGCGGCACCCGATGGGGCTGATCCTGATCGGCACCGGCACCGCGCGCTCCAAGGTGATCGCAGCGATCGGCCGCAACCCGCATGCCCAGCTGTTCGAACCGACCAGCAACCGCGAGCAGCTGGCGCGCGTCCTCGCCAGCTCGGACGCGCTGGTCCATGGCTGCGAGGCGGAGACCTTCTGCATGGTCGCGGCCGAGGCGCGGGCGAGCGGCCTGCCGCTGATCGTGCCGGACCAGGGCGGCGCAGCCGACCAGTTCGTCGAGGGGCAGGGGATGCTGTACCGCGCGGCCGATCCGGTGTCCTTGCGCGATGCGCTGACCCATTTTGTCGAGACCACCCCGATGTTCCACCGCATGCGCGCCACCGCCGATGCGCCGGGCACGCGGACGATGGACCAGCATTTCGAGGAGCTGTTCGCCAGCTACCAGGCCATGGCCTATTCGCGCGCGGCGTGAGGGCAGGCGCCGCTAAGATCGCGGGGACATCACGCGAAGCCTCCCCGTGAGGAGAGCGCCGAATGCCGAGGCGCTCAGCTACCGGCGGCGTTGAAGCCATACTCCCAGCGGTAGGGAACTCCGGTCTCTCCTAAAGCGGCACGCACCAGCGCTGGAAAGGCGCGCTCGATCCGGACGTCGTTTCCGAGGATCAGCACGCATCGGCGGCCACGTTCAAGACAGACCAGCGTGTTCGCCGTCACATCATTGTGGCCGCCCTTGAGCCAACCGGCGCCCTGTGGCCCCTTGAAGGCGATAACGCCCAACGCCGCTCTGGCGTTCGTTCGTTCGCTCGGGGGAGCGTCATTCTGCAGCGTCGGGAACTGTGTCTTCGCGGTGATGACCTGCGTTCCGCGCGCGAATTCTGCCCGCCATGCCTTGGGCAATCCGTAGCTTCGCACCATCGCGGCGGCCATTTGCGCGAGATCGGTGATCGTCGTGTCCATCGATCCGGCTGCGCGGACCCGGCTGCGATCATCGTGACGCTCGCTCTTGCCGCTCTCGTCCCAGCCGTCCGCGAGGTTGGTGCCGAAGCTGTCCCGCCAGATCAGGGATGTCCGCCGCAACCCGAGCGGCTGGAAGAAGCGGCGTTGCAGTTCGTCTTCCACGCTCAGGCCCAGGCCCTTTTCGATCCCGAACTGAAGGAGAGAAATGCCCTCGCCGGAGTAGGAATAGCGGCTGCCCGGCTCGAAGTGAAAGCGCAGCTTCCCATCCGGTTCAAGCGAAGCGAAGTTGGCGAATCCCGTGGCGTGATTGAGGACATGCCGTGGGGTTACCCGCTTCCACCGGTCGTCGCCCGCCAAGTCTCCCCAGGCGCCGTACGCATCGAGATTCCCGTACGCAGGGAGTGGCTGCGGCAGCATGGCCGCAATCGGCCGATCGAGATCCAACTTCTTCTCGGCTGCCAGTTGCGTGACGAAATACCCAAAGATCGCTTTGGTCAACGAGGCCCCATACATGATCGTGTCTGCAGTCAGCGGGTCGCCTTTGACGTTCCGGACGCCATATGCCCGAACATATACCACCTTGCCGTCGTTGATTAGCGCCACGGCGACGCCTTTTGCTCCGGTCTTGGCCATAGCGGCCCGAACGGCTCCATCGATATTGGGAGCGGCGGCGGGGTGCGCCTGTGCTGTTTCGCAGCCGAGTAGCGTTAAGAGCGCAGCAAGCGCCAGGCGGCACAGTATGTGCATCATCCCCCCTTTTCTCCTGCAGCTACAAAGCAGCTAGCCGACGCGCCAACACTGGCCGAACTGCCAAGCTACCACAATAGAGTGACAGCTATATCCTGGCATTCCTGGGATGTTCTACTGAGCCGTGGAAGGCACACTGTACTTGAAGCACCGCATTGCGCCATCGCGGCCTACCCCCGCGCGGGCGCCGTCGCCTCCGCCAGCCGCTTCAGGAAACGCGGCAGCGCACAGCGGTGCTCGGCACCCTCGTCGCAGCCCGGCAGCCGCAGCGGCGTCCACACGGCGCGATCACGGGCTGCGCGCATGTCCGCTGCGCTCTGGCTGCGATACCAGAGCCGGACCGCCTGGCCGCCGCCCGGCGCCCGAACCAACGCGATGGCGATCCCGCCGCCGGGCGCCGGATCGTCCTTGGCGAAGCCCGGCGCCTGCACCGAAACGTCCAGCACCGCGGCGAGCGCGGCGACATTGGTGTCATGGCCGATCAGCAGGTCGAGCTTGGGCGCGTCCGATGCCGTCAGATCGCGGGTAAGTCGGTCGACCGTGGGGGCCATCTGGAAGGCGGCCATATAGGGCGGGCGGCTGTACACGTCGAACAGCGCACCGTGGACGGCGCCCATCGCCTCCAGCCGTGCGGGCGTGGCACGGCCCCAGCCGACCTGCGCCATCGGCATGCCCTCCAGATACTGGAGCATCAGGACCTGCGCGGTGCCCGAGGCGGCGCGGATCGCGCCGGTGAAGTCGATGCCGTGCCCGTCGGCGCTCGCGCGCACGGCCGACGGATCCACCGGGCTGCACGGCGCCTCGGGGCAGGCCAGCACCTGCTCCAGCAGCGCGAGACCGGCGGCATGGCGGCGGGTGAGGGCTTCGGCGCCGCCGGTGTAGCGGACAATCGATTCCACCGCGCGGTTCGCGTCGAACCTAGCCGGGTGCGCGCCGAGCGGCTCGAAGATCGGATCGTTGGTGCCTTCGGGCTTGTGACCGACGCTAATCGCGCAGCCCGGCGCGAAGCCCGCCGCATAGGCCTCGCCGCTGGCGATCGTGCGCGGCGAACTGTTGGTCCAGAGCCGCAGCGTGGCAGGGTCGGGGCAGCCGTCCGCGACGACCAGTCCGGCGGCGGCGAACCAGCGACGGTCCGCCCGGGCGAGCGCGCGGAGCGCCTCGGCGCCGTGCGGCGTCACCTGCTCGGCCGGCGCGCTCCAGCGCGGCCAGGGCTGGCCGGTCCGGGTCGCTGGCGGCACCTCGCCATCGAGCGGCGATCGCACGCCGTGGCGCATCAGCAGCACGACCCGCTCGATCCGTGACGAGGGTTGCGGACGGGCTTCGGCGATCAGGGGCGCGAGCAGGGCGGCGGCCGCGCAGGCGGCGAGGCGAAGGTCGATCATGCCTCCGCCTAGCCTCGGCGCATGAAGCTCCTGTGACGAAAAAACATACCAATTTGACGATTGGTATTATCCGAACGAATTGCGCAGCTTATGCTGCGTCGCAGCAATTGTGTCACGATTTCGCATCACGATCGCAACCAAAGTTACCCTTTGTTGCAGCGCGTCGTCCCTAGGAGCGGCGGCGCCAGCGGGGAGCTTGCTGGGCCAATTCGACAAGAGGGACATACCAATGGGACACTGGAACAAGCGCATCGCGCTGCTTCTGGGCGGGGGCACGGTTGCACTGATCGCGCACAGCAACGCCGTTGCCGCGACGCCGCGCGAGGACGCCGTCGCAGCGTCCGTCGCCGATACCGACGAGCAGACGCGCGAGCCGGAGGCGATCGTCGTCACCGGGCAGCGTGCCGCGATCAAGGCGGCGCAGGAAGAGCAGGTCAAGAACCGCTCGCTCGTCACCATCGTGTCGGGGGAGGAACTGCGCGCGCAGCCCCAGCAGAACCTCGCCGATCTGCTCACCCGCCTGCCGGGCCTCAGCGCGTCGGTGGACCAGAGCTATAACGCGGCCGCTACCGGCGAATCGCAATATGTCACGATCCGCGGCCTCGACAGCACCTACAACGCCTATCAGTTCGACGGCGTGCGCCTGGCGCAAACCGACCAGAACAACCGCGCCATCTCGATGAACGTGCTGTCGCCCTTCTCGCTGGCGCAAGTGCGGGTCGACAAGGCGCCGACCGCGTCGCAGGACGGCGACGCGCTGGCCGGCGTGATCGATTTCCGCCCGGCTACCGCGTTCGACCTGCCCGAACATTATGTGAAGATCCGCCTGCAGGGCCAGATCGCCGGCCGCGCCGTCGCCCGCGACCAGGATCCGTGGGGCGGTGCCGCGCAGATCGAGACCGCGCAACGCTTCGGCAATCTCGGCGTCTATGCCTCGGCCTATTACGGCAAGAAGAAGGTCTACAGCGAGTCCGTCGCGCTGCATAAGGACTATGTGCTGTACCAGAACAATGGCGGCAAGCAGCGCGACAACCTCAACAACCTGATGCCGCGCGGCGTCGAATGGAACGTGTTCCAGAACGACATCGAGCGGTTCGGCGGCACGCTCAACCTCGACTGGAAGAGCGACAATCTCGATCTCTATTCGCACACCACCTATGGCGAATATCGGCTGAAGAGCTGGATGGACCAGGTGGCGATCCGCCAGGTCGATCTGTCGTCCGGCCAGATCAATCCCAATCCCGGCGGCAAGGGCATGTACGACGCGCAAGGCTATGCCGCGATCTACGGCACCGGCGCCAGCAACTATTTCCGCACCGAGCACAGCAACCAGCAGATGGTGGTCTCCAAGCTGGGCGGCGAGGCGCGAATGGGCGACCATCTGACGCTCGACTTCTACGGCGCCTATTCGCGCGGCAAGACGAGCTATCCGTTCCGCCTGCAGGCGAAGTTCCAGACGCCCGCCTATATCGGCCCGAACGCCACCGGTCCCGCAACCTTCCGCCTCGTCACCCAGGCGGCCGACCGCATCAACCCGCAGGTCGTGCTCGACAGCACTGCGGCGGCCTATCTGAACAATCTGGCGAACTACAAGGAAACCTATTCGATCGTGCAGTTCGAGCACGCCACGGATTCCAAGGGCGAAGGCGGCTTCGACGCCACCTACAAGCTCGCCGAGCGCGGCCTGAGCTCGATCCAGGCGGGCGCCAAGTATGAATCGTCGGATCGCGATTCGAATCACATCGATGAATCGCTCGAATATGATTTCACCAGCGGCGTCATTCCGACGCTCGACAAGGTCGCCGGCAGCCGGGTGAACGACTTCATGCGCGGCGGCGCGCAGGTGCCGATCGTTATCCCCGACCACAATTTCATCGAAGGCCAGGCACGCCAGCTGTCGCTGAGCCAACTCGCCACGGTGAATCCGACTGTGTTGCAGCAGAACCTGCTCCAGGGCACCGAGCAGCGCGCCAGCGGCTATCTGCTTGCCACGCTGGATTTCGGCAATCTCTCGGTGATCCCGGGCGTGCGCTTCGAGCATAACCGCTTCCGTGCCACCTATTGGGCGCAGGACGGTGACACCGGCGGTTTCGCGACCAGCAGCAAGTCCTATGACGAATGGCTGCCCAGCCTGATCGCGTCGTATCGTCCGGACGAAGCGACCGTGTATCGGTTCGCGGTGCGCAAGAGCTATACGCGTCCGCCCTTCGCCCTGCTGCTCGGGCCGACGCAGAAGAACTATGACACCCAGATCGTCAACGGGGTGGCGGTGAAGCGGCTGACCTCGATCACCGTTTCCAACCCGAACCTGCGGGCGACGACGGCGTGGAACGTCGATGCGTCGTTCGAGAAAAAGGGGGCGGGCAGCGACCTGTTCTCGATCGCGGCCTATTACAAGCGCCTGAACAACGTGATGTTCTCGACCTCGACCGACACGACGATCCTGCCGGCGGACCAGGGGCTGGTCGGTCCCGACGGTGTGACGATCAACATGCTCGACACCAGCGGCAAGGGCAGCGTGTACGGCGCCGAAGCCTTTGCCCGGTTCAGCCCGAAGGGCCTGCCGGGGCTGCTCGACGGTCTGGGCGTGCAGGGCAGCGTGACGGTGCAGCATGCCGAGTCGACCATCAAGGTGACCAGCACGCAGCGGGCAACCCGCCGGATGCCGAACGCGCCCGAACTGATGTTCAACGCCGGCCTGTTCTACAACCATGGCGCCATCGCCGCGGCGGTGGATTACACCTATAGCGGCAAGAAGCTGATCGACGTGCGCGATCCGCAGCCGGATACCTATCTGCAGCCGACGTCGAACATGAACGCGTCGATCAACTACAGCTTCCACAACGGGCTCACCGCCGGCGTATCGGTGCAGAACGTGCTCGACAGCCACGCCTATTGGGCGACCTATGGCTCGGGGAAGGGGCTGCTCTCGGTCGACCGCTCGGGCGGCTATATCGAGGCCGGCCGCACCTACATGCTGAACCTGTCTTACGCCTTCTAAAAGAAGGGCCGGTCCGCTGAGGGAGGAAGCGGACCGGCCACGATGCGCAAGCAGTTCTCTTTCGAATTGAAAACAAGTCGGCGCCCCGCTGGGGGATCGGTCGCGGTGCGCCGACTTGTTCCAAAATGGCTGCGCCCTGTGTCAGAGCAGGGCTGGCCGGTACGCGGATACTGGCGAAGGGAGCGAGGGGGAGACGCTGCCGTTCGCGTGCCCTTCAGATAGCCCTAAGCCCCCACGCCGGACATTCGGGACGAGTCCGATCCGGGTTTACCCGTAACGCTTCCTCAACGGTTGCAGTCGGCCACCGCCTCCAGCACCGGCGCTGCCCATTCGCGACGGCAGATCAGCAGATCGGGCACGCTCGTGCTCGGCTGATTGTAGACGATCGGGCTGCCGTCGATGCGCGAGGCGTGCAGCCCCGCCGCCAGCGCTACCGCTACCGGCGCACAATTATCCCACTGATGCTGACCACCGGAATGGAGGTAGATCTCCGCTTCGCCGCGGACCACCGCCATCGCCTTCGCGCCGGCCGAGCCCATGCCGACATGCACCGCGCCGATCGTGCTGCCCACCTCGGCGCAGAGCTGGCTGGCACGCGTCCGGCTGACCAGCATGCGCGGCGGGTGCTGGGCGGGCGGCAGCGGGGGCGGGGTGTCGCTGGCGAGCGTCACGCCCAGCCGGGGCAGCGCAACCGCACCCACCGCCGGCGCGCCGTCGATCGCGAGCGCGACATGCACCGCCCAGTCCTCGCGGCGCTCGGCGAATTCCCGGGTGCCGTCGAGCGGGTCGACGATCCAGACGCGGCTGCGGCCAAGCCGGACGGGATCGTCGGCGGATTCCTCGGACAGGATGGCATCGTCGGGCCGGGCGGCACGGAGGCGATCGAGGATCAGTGCATTGGCCTCCGCATCCCCGCGCGCGCCGCCGGCGCACTCCTGCTGGATCCGCAGCAGCAGCGTGCCGGCTTCCTCGGCGATCGCATGGGCGAGCTGGGCGTCGTTCACAGCATCGGGCTCCACACGCCCATGATCGCCTCAACGATCTGCTCGGCGGCTTCTTCGGGGGTAGTGCGGGTGGTGTCGATGCGGATCTCGGGCGCGAGTGGCGGCTCGTAGGGGCTGGAGATGCCGGTGAAGTTGGCGATCTCGCCGGCCCGGGCCTTTTTGTAGAGGCCCTTCACGTCGCGGCGCTCCGCCACGTCGATCGGCGTGTCGACGAAGATCTCGAAGAACTCGCCCTCCGGCAGCAGCGAGCGCACCATCGCGCGCTCGGCGCGGAAGGGCGAGATGAAGGCGGTGAGCACGATCAGGCCGGCATCGGTCATCAGCTTGGCAACCTCGCCGATCCGACGGATATTTTCCACCCGATCCTGATCGCTGAAACCCAGGTCGCGGTTGAGCCCGTGGCGGATATTGTCGCCGTCGAGCAGGAAGCTGTGCTTGCCGAGCGCGTGGAGCTTCTTCTCGACCAGATTGGCGATGGTCGATTTGCCCGAGCCGGACAGGCCGGTGAACCAGAGCAGGCGTGGCTGCTGGCCCTTTTGCTGGGCATGCGCCTCACGCGTGATCTCCACCGCCTGCCAGTGGACGTTCTGCGCGCGGCGCAGCGCGAAATCGAGCATGCCAGCGCCGACGGTGGCGTTGGTCAGCTTGTCGATCAGGATGAAACCGCCGAGATCATGGCTTTCGGCATAGGGTTCGAACACCAGCGGACGATCGGTCACCAACTCGGCGACGCCGATGTCGTTGAGCGCGAGCGTCTTGGCAGGCATGCGCGCCATGGTGTTGACGTCGATCGCATGTTCGGGCGCGCGGATGACGGCGCTGACCATCTGGGTGCCGAGCTTGAGCCAATACGCACGGCCGGGCAGCAGTTCGGCCGGGTCCATCCAGACGAGAGTGGCCTTGAACTGGTCGGCGGCCTGCGGCGGCGAGTCCGCTGCGGCGATCACGTCGCCGCGCGAGCAGTCGACTTCGTCGGCAAGCGTGAGGGTGATCGATTCGCCCGCGACCGCCACATCCTTGTCGCCGCCCATCGCGACGATGCGGGCGACGGTGCTCGTGCGGCCGGACGGCAGAATGCGGACGGGATCGCCCGGCCGGACGGTGCCGCTGGCGATCATCCCGGCAAAGCCGCGAAAGTCGAGATTCGGCCGGTTGACCCATTGCACCGGCATGCGGAACGGCTTGATGCGATCGATCTCGGCATCGACCTCGACCCTTTCGATATGGTCGAGCAGCACCGGGCCGGTGAACCAGGGCATCGCGTCGCTGCGCGTCGTGACATTGTCGCCCCGGAAGCCCGAGATCGGGATCGCGGTAAAATGCTGGATGCCGATCGACTGGGCGAAATCGGCATAGTCGTCGATGATCCGCTCGAAGGCATCCTGATCATAGTCGACCAGGTCCATCTTGTTCACCGCCACCACCAGATGCCGGATGCCGAGCAGATGGGCGAGAAAGCTGTGCCGCTTGGTCTGGGTCAGCACGCCCTTGCGGGCATCGATCAGGATGACGGCGAGGTCGGCGGTCGAGGCACCGGTGACCATGTTGCGGGTATACTGCTCGTGGCCGGGCGTGTCGGCGACGATGAACTTGCGCTTCTCGGTCGCGAAGAAGCGATAGGCGACATCGATGGTGATGCCCTGCTCGCGCTCGGCGGCGAGCCCGTCGACCAGCAGCGCGAAGTCGATCGCCTGGCCCTGGGTGCCGACGCGCTTTGAGTCGTTCTCCAGCGCGGAAAGCTGGTCCTCGAAGATCTGCTTCGAATCGTAGAGCAGCCGGCCGATCAGCGTCGACTTGCCGTCGTCGACCGAACCGCAGGTGAGGAAGCGCAGCAGTGACTTGTGCTGGTGCAGCTCGAGATAGGCGGAGATGTCGGAAGCGATCAGCGCGTCGGGGCGGTAGGCGGTCATTGTAGCACCTGCTTCCTCTCCCCTTGCGGGATGGGGTTCGGGAAAGGCGATCGGGCGAGCTGCGCGATCCCCTCCCCCTTCGCGGGGGAGGGAGGGGCCCGCCGCGCAGCGGTGGGAGGGAGAGGGCGCGCGCGAAGACGCGCGTCCTGCGCGCCTCGCATCGCCCGAACGGGCATCGAGCCCGTCCGGCCGAACCCCTCTCCCCGGCCCTCCCCCGCAAGGGGGGAGGGAGTCAGGTGCGCCTGCGCCGCCATCAGAAATACCCCTCCTGCTTCTTCTTCTCCATGCTCGCGGCCTGGTCGTGGTCGATCGCGCGGCCCTGGCGCTCACTGGTGGTGGTGAGCAGCATTTCCTGGATCACGCTTTCCAGCGTGTCGGCGGTGCTCTCCACCGCACCGGTTAGCGGGTAGCAGCCGAGGGTGCGGAAGCGGATCGAACGCTCGACCGGGACTTCGCCGGGGTGCAGGCGGAAGCGCTCGTCATCGACCATCAGCAGCATGCCGTCGCGCTCCACCGTCGGGCGGGGGGCGGCGAAATAGAGGGGCACGATCTCTATGTTCTCAGCCAGGATATATTGCCAGATGTCGAGCTCGGTCCAGTTGGAGAGGGGGAAGACGCGAATGCTCTCGCCCTTGGCCTTGCGGGCATTGTAGAGCCGCCACAGCTCGGGGCGCTGGTTCTTCGGGTCCCAGCGGTGGCTGGCGGTGCGGAAGCTGAAGATGCGCTCCTTGGCGCGGCTCTTCTCCTCGTCGCGCCGCGCGCCGCCGAACGCTGCGTCGAAGCCGTACTTGTCGAGCGCCTGCTTCAGCCCTTCGGTCTTCCACAGGTCGGTGTGGAGACCGCCATGGTCGAACGGATTGATCCCGCGCGCCTTGGCTTCCGGGTTCTGGTGGACGAGCAGTTCCATGCCCGCCGCGGCCGCCGCGCGCTCGCGCAGTTCGTACATCGCCTTGAACTTCCAGGTCGTGTCGACATGGAGCAGCGGGAAGGGCGGGGACGCCGGATAGAAGGCCTTGCGCGCAAGGTGCAGCATCACCGCGCTGTCCTTGCCGATCGAATAGAGCATCACCGGCCGCTCGGCCTCGGCGACGACTTCGCGCAGGATGTGGATGCTCTCGGCCTCGAGCCGCTGGAGATGGGTCAGCGGAGCGGGCGACGCGGGTACGGAATCCATGGTGCTCGTTTGCAGCATGAAGGGGCATGTAAAAAGCCCCGCAGGCCAGCGCGATCTAGTAAATGTTTAGCGCGGCATACCCGCCCCCGGCCATCCTGCGGCCGGGGGCAGGCAGCGGATCAGTCGCGGCTCGGCTTGCCGACGCCGGTGTACTGCAGGCCTGCGCGCTCGAGCTCGGCGGGCGGATAGATATTGCGCAGGTCGACGAGGATCGGGGCGTTGAGGCTGTTCTTGATGCGGACGAGGTCGAGCGCGCGGAACGCGTCCCACTCGGTCACGATCACCAGCGCGTCGGCACCCTCGGCCGCCGCATAGGGATTGGCGACGAATTCGACGTCGGTGAGCAGCTTGGCAGCCTGCTCGACGCCCTCGGGGTCATAGGCCTTCACGGTGGCGCCGGCATCCTGCAGCGCGGCGATGATCGACAGGCTGGGCGCGTCGCGCATGTCGTCGGTATTCGGCTTGAAGGTCAGGCCGAGGATGCCGACGGTCTTGCCGCGGACGTCGCCGCCCATCGCCTTGATGACCTTGCGACCCATCGCGCGCTTGCGGGCATCGTTCACCTGCACCGTCGCCTCGACGATGCGCAGCGGCGTCTCGTTGTCCGCCGCGGTCTTCATCAGCGCCAGCGTGTCCTTGGGGAAGCACGAGCCGCCATAGCCGGGG
>NZ_BCTR01000035.1 GCF_002091475.1 Sphingomonas azotifigens NBRC 15497 | reverse complement strand
CCGGTGCCGCGAAATGCGCTGTGGCGCATTTCCAAACAGACTGTCAGCCGTCGATGCTCGCGCCCAGCGACGCGTTGACCAGTCCGCCATCGACCGTGACGGTCTCGCCCACCAGATAATCCCCCGCCCGGCTGGCGAGGAAGATCGCGGCACCGGCCATGTCCTCGGCAACGCCGATGCGCTTGGCGGGGATCGCCTTGGCGACGCTGTCGCCATGGTCGCGCGCGGCCTTGTTCATGTCGCTGGCAAAGGCGCCCGGCGCGATCGAGGTGACGTGGATCTGGTCGCGGGCGAGGCGTGCGGCCAAGCGCTTAGTAAGGTAGATCAGCGCCGATTTCGAGGCATGGTAGCTATAGGTCTCCCAGGCATTGAGGCGCTGGCCGTCGATTGAGGTGATGTTGATCACCTTGGCCGGCCGTTCAGGCGTGCCGGCGGCCTTGAGGAGGCCATGCAGCGCCTGGGTGAGGAAGAAGGGCGACTTGACGTTCAGGTCCATCACCTTGTCCCAACCCTTTTCAGGAAAGTTCTCGAATGGCTCACCCCAAGCCGCGCCGGCATTGTTGACGAGAATGTCGAGGCGGGGCTCGCGCGCGGCCAGGTCGGCAGCGAGGGTGCGGCATCCTTCGACAGTCGACACGTCATGGGGCAGGGGGATGGCGTTCGGCCCCAATGCGGCGGCGGTCGCTTCGCAGGCGTCGGCGCGGCGCGACGACACATAAACCTTCGCGCCCGATGCGACGAACCCTTCCGCGATCATCCGCCCGATCCCGCGTGAGCCGCCGGTGACCAGCGCCACGCGCCCATCGAGGCGAAACAGCGAAGCTATGTCCATCATTTACTCCCTCTCCCCGCTGTGGAGAGGGCCGGGGAGAGGGGCAGTCTCTCGATCCCGGCCCTTCGTTTCGTGTTGCCGACTGCCCCTCTCCCACCCCTCTCCCGATTGGGGAGAGGGCCTTATCCACCGCGCTTCAGCGTCTCGCGGGCGATGATCAGTTGCTGGATCTGGCTGGTGCCTTCGTAGATGCGAAACAGCCGGACATCGCGGTACAGCCGTTCGATCCCGTAATCGGCGATATAGCCCGCCCCGCCGAAGATCTGCACCGCGCGATCGGCGACCCGGCTGACCATCTCGCTGGCGAAATATTTGGCCGCCGCCGCCTCCATGGTGGTGTTGCTTCCCGCGTCCTTGGCAGTGGCGGTTTCCAGCACCAGCGCGCGGGCGGCAAGCGCCTCGGTCTTCGAATCCGCCAGCATCGCCTGGATCAACTGGTGCTCTGCGATCGGCTTGCCGAACTGCCTGCGCTGGCTGGCATAGGCGACGCAGTCGGCGATCAGCCGTTCGGCGACGCCGACGCAGACCGCGGCGATGTGCAGCCGGCCGCGATCGAGCACCTGCATCGCGATCCGGAAGCCTTCGCCCTCCGCGCCCAGCCGGTTCGCCACCGGCACCGGCACGTCGTCGAAGCGGACATCGGCGACGCGTGCGCCCTTCTGGCCCATCTTCTTCTCGGGCTCGCCGATCGACACGCCAGGCAGGTCGCGCGGCACGAGGAAGGCGGAGACGCCGCGGCCGCCGGCTTCGTCGCCGGTGCGTGCCATCACGGTGAACAGCTGCGCCTTGTCCGCATTGGTGATGTAGCGCTTGGTGCCGCTCAGCCGGTACACGTCGCCGTCGCGCACCGCGCGGGTCTGCACCGCGGCGGAATCGGAGCCTACATCGGGTTCGGTGAGGGCAAAGCTGGTAATGACCGCTCCGCGCGCGATGCGCGGCAGCCAGTGCGCCTTCTGTTCGGGCGTGCCGGCGATCACCAACCCCTGGCTGCCGATGCCGACATTGGTGCCGAAGGCCGAGCGAAAGGCTGGGGTTGTGCGCCCCAGCTCGATCGCGACGCGGCATTCCTCGGCCATGGTGAGGCCGAGGCCACCATGTTCCTCGCCGATCGAAAGCCCGAACAGGCCGAGCGCCTTCATCTCCTCGACGATATGCTCGGGGATCGCATCCGCCGCTTCCACCTCCGCCTCCAGCGGGCGCAGCCGCTCGGCGACGAAGCGGCGGACCGTGTCGATCAGCGCGTCGAACAGCTCGGGTTCGAGGGCCATGGCCATCCTCTCGCTTCTAATTGGTGACAGGTATAGCGCGTGCAGGATCGCCTGCAAGCCATACCCGATCTTCCAAAGTGTTTCGTTTGCGAGGGCGCCCGCGCGTCTGTATCGGGGTGGGTGGGGGACGTAGTGGAGAAGCAATTGATGGAAGGTCGCATCGCCGACACCCCACCCGTGCCGCCGAGCCGGCGCGTGGCGACACCGACGATGCTCGCTTATGGCTTTGGTGCCGCGGCATATGGCGTGAAGGACTTCTGCTTCGTCACCTTCCTGCTGCTGTTCTACAACCAGGTCGTCGGGCTGCCCGCCGCGCAGGTCGGCTTCGTGATCATGTGTGCGCTGCTGTTCGATGCCTTCGTCGACCCGGCGATCGGCATGCTCTCGGACCGGACGCGGAGCCGCTGGGGCCGCCGCCATCCCTGGATGTACGCCGCCGCGCTGCCGATCGCCGCGGGCTGGCTGTTCCTGTGGAACCCGCCTGCATGGAGTCAGAGCGCGCTGCTCGGCTGGCTGTTCGTCTCCGCCGTCGTGGTGCGCACCGCCGTTTCGGCCTTCGAGGTGCCGTCGCAGGCGCTCAGCCCCGAGCTCTCCTCCGACTATGAGGAGCGGACGCGGATCATGGCCTATCGCTTCCTGTTCGGCTGGGGCGGGGGCATGGCGATGCTGATGCTCTCCTATGGTTGGTTTCTCGCCGAGCGGACTGGCCAGCCGCACGGCCAGTTCGATCGCGCGGGCTATCCGGGCTTCGCCATCGGCGGGGCGGCGCTGATGGTGGTGGCGATCCTCGGCTCGGCCTTGGGCACCCACCACGAGATCAGGAACCTGCCGCCGGTGGAAATCCAGCCCCAGCCGCTCCGCCAGAGCATCGCCGAGCTGTTCGCCACGCTGCGCAACCCGGCGTTCCTGGTGCTGATGACCGCGGCGCTCAGCTATTTCGTGGCGCAGGGCATCAGCTTCTCGATGTCCAATTACCTGTATGCCCATGTCTGGCATTTCGGGAATCTCGCGTTCCAGCTGCTGGGGGCGACCCTGTTTCTCGGCGTCGTCCTCGCCTTCCTGATCGCACCCCGAATGGCCCGCTGGCTGGGCAAGCCGACCGCCGCGACCATCGCGCTGGTCGGCGCCGTGCTGCTGCTCGTCGCACCCTATGTCCTGCGCCTCGTCGGGCTGTTCCCGGCGCCGGGCGACCGGCTGCTGCTGCCGGTGCTGTTCACCATCTTCACCGTCAATGCGACCTTTGCGGTTTCCTCGACCATGCTCGGCGCGTCGATGCTGGCCGATGTGGTCGAGCACAGCGAGGTCGAAACCGGCCGGCGTTCCGAAGGCGTGTTCTTCGCCGGCTTCTTCTTCGTCCAGAAATGCTCGAGCGGGCTCGGCATCTTCGCCACCGGGCTGATCCTCAGCCTCTCCGGCTTTCCGGACGGCGCCAAGCCGGGCACGGTGCCGGAGGGCGTGATCGACCGGTTCACCCTCATTTTCTGCGCGGTCTACCTGCTGCTCGGCGGCATTGCCGCGTTCTTCTATCGCCGCTTCCCCTTCGGCAAGGCGGAGCACGCCGCCCGGTTGGCGCAGCTGCGCGGCGTTGAAGGGAGTGCGAACTGATGTTATAACGGACGTATGACCAAGCCGCTCAAGATCATCAAGATCGGCAACTCCGCCGGTGTCATCCTGCCCAAGGAAATCCTTTCCCGGTTGCGGGTCGAGCTGGGGGATGAGCTGTTCCTCAGCGACACCGACAGCGGCGTGACGCTGACCAAGAACGATCCCGACTTCGAGGCGCAGATGAAGGCGGCGCGCGAGGTGATGGCACGTCGGAGAGCGGCGCTCCGCGAACTGGCGAAGTAAGTGTCCGACTGGGTCTGGGTGGATGTCGCGGTGGCAATCGCCGCGCATGGCGAGCAGCTTGCCGAGCATGGCGGCGCGGCCGGCATCCGCGACCGCAATATGCTGGAAAGCGCCATGGCGCGGCCGCTCAACCTTGTCGCCTATGGCGAGCCGGACATTGCGGAACTCGCGGCGGCCTATGCGTATGGCATCGCCCGTAACCATCCGTTCGTGGACGGCAACAAGCGGACCGCGGCGGTGGTCAGCGAAACCTTTCTCGTCCTCAATGGCCATGCGCTCACCTGTGACGACGTGGAGCTCGTGACGACCTTCCTGGAACTGGCGGCCGGGGCTCTGACTGTGGAAACGCTGACCGAGTGGTTCCGGCGCTGGACCGTGCCCATCGCCTGAACACGGGAAATGCCCGCCGGGCACGCGACCCGGCGGGCATCCTTTCCTCCCCAGGAAAGACGTCAGGCCACGCGGCCCAAACGGTGGTAGAGGTTGGAGAACTTCACCGATTCCGGCTTGTCCTTCACCGCCTGCAGATGGGCCCCGACGGCCTCGCGGAGCAGGCGGAAATCCTCGGTGGAAAAGACGGCGCGGCTGCGCTGCGGTTCGTTCGACATGGTACTACGCTCCTTTACGCGGCTTCGGTGGTGAACTGGGCGGCTTCGGTGCTCTCGGCGAGCGCGGTGGTGGAGCTGGCGCCCCCCGCCACGGTCTGGGCAATCGCGTCGAAATAGCCGGTGCCGACCTCGCGCTGGTGGCGCGTCGCGGTGTACCCGTCGGCTTCCGCCGCGAACTCGGCCTGCTGCAGCTCCGAATAGGCCGCCATGCCCCGGTCCCGATAGCCGCGGGCCAGCTCGTACATGCCGTAGTTGAGGCTGTGGAAGCCGGCGAGGGTGACGAACTGGAACTTGTACCCCATCGCCCCGATCTCGCGCTGGAAGCGGGCGATGTCGTCCTTGTCCAGATTCTTCTCCCAGTTGAAGCTGGGCGAGCAGTTGTACGCCAGCATCTTGTTGGGATGCTCCTTCTTGATCGCCTCGGCGAAGCGGCGGGCGTCGTCGAGATTGGGGTGGCTGGTTTCCCACCACAGCAGATCGGCATGCGGCGCGAAGGCCAGCCCGCGCTGGATGCAATGGTCGACGCCGGTGCCCTCCTTCAGCCGGAAGAACCCCTCGGGGGTCCGCTCGCCGGTGAGGAACTGGTGGTCGCGCTCGTCGATGTCCGAGGTGATCAGCTTGGCCGATTCGGCATCGGTGCGGGCGCAGATCACCGTCGGTACGCCGCACACATCCGCCGCCAGCCGCGCCGCATCGAGGTTGCGGATATGCGCCTGGGTGGGGATCAGCACCTTGCCGCCGAGATGGCCGCACTTCTTCTCGCTGGCGAGCTGGTCCTCGTAATGCACGCCCGCCGCACCCGCCGCGATGTACGACTTCATGATCTCGAAGCAGTTGAGCGGCCCGCCGAACCCGGCCTCGGCATCCGCGACGATCGGCGCGAACCAGTCGCGCGTCGCGCCGCCTTCCATATGCTCGATCTGGTCGGCGCGCTGGAGCGTCGCGTTGATCCGCCGCGCGAGCTCCGGCCCGGCATTGGCCGGGTAGAGCGACTGATCGGGGTACATCTGCCCGGCGGTATTGGCATCCGCCGCGACCTGCCAGCCCGACAGATAGATCGCCTTGAGCCCCGCGCGGACCATCTGCATCGCCTGGTTGCCCGAGAGCGCGCCGAGTGCATGGACATAGTCCTCGGTGCGCAGCAGCTCCCACAGCTTGAGCGCGCCGCGGCGGGCCAGGGTGTGCTCCACCGGCAGCGAGCCGCGCAGCTTGGCGACATCGTCGGCGGTGTAGGGGCGCTGGATGCCCTCGAATCGGCCGGTGGGGGCCGGGACCAGATCCTCGAAACGCTGCGACTGGGACATTGTTAATTCCTTGACTGACTGCCTGAACCTTGTGTGGGCAAGTTTAGGAAGTTCAGCGGTGCTTGGAATTCAACTTCGACGTCGCACAGGGTGTGGGTGTGTGGTGGGTTGCGGGGCCTCCTTGTTGTGGTGTAAAGTATTTACATATCGGGCGATCCTAGAATGAGAACGTATCAAGAACTTCCAGTGTAGGAAAGCCGGCATGGGTGGCGCTGACCTGTTCACCGTCATCCCGGCGAAAGCCGGGATCCATTGCCGCTCCAGTGCGGCAAGAGGGATGACGGAGAGGCGAATGGATCCCGGCTTTCGCCGGGATGACGGTGGAGTGCGCGTTCCCCTCCCGCTTGCGGGAGGGGCTAGGGGAGGGGATGACAGGCTCGCGTGGGACGCCGTTCCAGCAGGTGTCGCCACGTCAGCCCCTCCCCCGACCCCTCCCGCGAGCGGGAGGGGAGCGCAGGCGGACAGGGTAGGGAGAAACGACATGGCCGAACGCAAACTCTTCGCCGGGCACGCCATCCGGCGTCTCCGCTTCCAGCTCGGCGTAACCCAGGCGGCGATGGCGGAGGCGCTGGAGATTTCGCCCAGCTATCTCAACCTGGTCGAGCGCAACCAGCGGCCGATCTCCGCTGCGCTGATGCTCAAGCTGGCCGAGACCTATGACTTCGATCCCCGCCGCCTCGCCGCGGCCGAGCCCGGCGGCGGGGCCGAGGCGTTGCGGCGGCGGCTGGCCGACCCGCTGTTCGCCGATCTCGCCATCGATCGCCACCAGCTCGAGGAATGGCTGGCCGGCGCGCCCGACGGCGCCGAGGCCTTTGCCCGCGCCTATGACCGGATGGGCGGCGGCGGCCCCATGCCCGCCCCCGGCGCCGCGCAGGATCCCGGCCCCCAGGTCCGCCGCGCGATCGAGCGCTGGCGCAACCATTTCGCCGATCTCGACGCCGCCGGCGAGGCGCTGGCCGACGAACTGCGCATGGCCGGCGAGCCCTATGGCGCGATGGCCGAGCGGCTGCGGGTGAAACACCAGCTCGCCGTGCGCATCCTGCCCGCCGAGGTGATGGTCGATACGCTCAAGCGGCTCGACCTCCACGCGCGGCAGCTGCAGCTGTCCGAGGCGCTCGATCCCAGCGCGCGCGCCTTTGCGCTGGCCGAGCAGCTGGCGGTGGAGGCGCGCGACGAGATCGAGGCGCTGGTCCGCGGCGCCGCGCTCGACCGGGTGGCCGCGCGGCTGTTCCGCCGGCACTGCACCGCCTATTTCGCCGCCGCGGTGACGATGCCCTATGCCCGCTTCCTGCGCGCGTGCGAGGCGAGCGGCTATGACCTGGAGCTGCTCCAGCGGCGCTTCGGCGCGAGCGCGGCGCAAGTCGCGCACCGGCTGACGACGCTGCAGCGGGTGGGCGCGCGGGGGCTGAGCTTCTTCCTGATGCGGTTCGATCGCGCGGGGCAGGTCTCGAAACGCTATGCCGGCGCCAGCGGATCGGCGCTGGTCGAGGCGGCGGTGCCGTGCCCCTTGTGGAACGCCTATGACGCCTTTGCGCGGACCGACGAGACGGCGGTGCAGCTCGTCGAGCTGGAGGACGGCGCGCGCGCCTTCACCATCGCGCGCTGCGTGCATCCGCATGGCGGCGCCCCCGGTGGCGTGCGCCCGCGCTTCGTGATCGCGCTGGGCCTGCCGGCGGCGGAGGCGGGAACGCTGGCGGCGGCGCGCGGCGTGGACCTGGCCGGCCGCGCCGCGCCGATCGGGCTGGGGTGCCGGGCGTGTACGCGCGTCGCCTGCCCGCAGCGCTCGGCGGCGCCGGCGGGGCGGGCAGCGGCGGGGAGCGAGCGGGAGCGCGGGGTTACGGCCTTTGGGTTTGCGGGGGATTGAGGGGGTGGATGATCCTTCGCGAGGGTGCTCCTTGGTTGTCCCCCCTCACTCGGCTGGAGAGCTAGCGTCCCATTGTGCATGGTAGTCTGGCTCGTGCTTCGTAGAAGGCATTGGTAGTATTGGATCGGCGTCAGCGAGTATCTCCTTGTCCATTTCGAGCTTGCGGATAAGTCGTTCTATTTCCCCCGGCCCTACAGGTCCCGAAACGATGACGCGATAGCTGGCCGTTTTCGACAGCATGCCAGACTGAAGAACCCTCTCATGTGCGCCTATGGCTAGTTCAGCTTGTTGTCCGCTGCCCTGGTCTGCCGTGTTGTACTCTGCCGTCGCTCTTTTCTGCGATCCTCGCTGAGTATCGAGTATACCCGACGTTGCGGTGGATGAGGGTACTGGAGTCTCATTCGCATCGGGCTCGTATGCCTCACTGAGCGAGTTTACTAGCTCTGCACTCGCGAGATAAACCTTTAGAGCCTTATCCGCTGCGTCGCCCACGTAACCCTGTTGAGATAGCCACCAGCGGAGCGTTTGCGGACTGGGTGTCTCTTCACCGTGTTCAGCTACAATGCGACTGAAGAGGGGAGGGGAATGGAATGCTTCTTGAAGCGCATAAAAATAGTCACTCGAATCTTTGGGTGCATCGATTAACGCGCGTGCTGTCGCTGACACGGTGAGTGCATCTTCGCGACCTTCGATGAGGCCGTAAGCTCGCAGAGCGCCAATTTTGGAGAGCGCGCGTCCATTCAAGCTGCTGTAGCCAAGGTGGTTAGCTAGCGACGTTCTCGGGAATTTGGCACGCTTCTCCTTAGCGTACACGTCTCTAACAGCCTCAATCGAGTCGCCAAGGCTCATGCTCGGATAATTTGGGCTGCGACTGGGACTTACCGCCATAAGAGGTTCCTTATCGGGGATCAGATTGCCGTCTGTGTAATCGGGAATAAATCGGAGTTCAAGGAGTTTGTGGATTACCCTTGTGCCGCGAAATTTTTCCGCTATGTTGGCGTCAGTCTGAAGCAGGGAGTTTTGTTGCGGTCGGCGCTGGACCCCATGAATGGTGAAAATGGATGCTGGTTAAGAGGTGGCCCTGTTGCTCTGATTTTGGTCGAGCAGTAAATCTCTTGATGTAGTTTGATTTTTTCCATCGCGCAGGTCCTGTTCGTGCTCGCAAGGCTCCGGTATAGGCGATTGGAATTATAAGTTGGCCCGGAAGCCGCGTCCGCGACTGATCCCCTACCTATTCGGCGAGGTGCCGGTTGGTTCGATCAATAGTGCGCTAGAACTAGACCTAGCGCCCGGTCAGGCGGTGATGTCTATTCGCGCGCAGCAGCATGCACAGCGCCGCCATCCAAAGGACTATGCACGATGCTTCCCGCACGTGGCGAGCATCATCAATAACCCGCTGTACGTACGTGATGATTTCGTCAATGACGGTAAGATCGAGCTGGTAGGCAAGCCGCCCGCCTTGGGTGAGTATCTGCTTGTAGCCGTTGAAATCTCTCTCGACGCTGATGGTCGATATAACGTCACCTCTTTTTACCCTATCTCAGAGAAGAAGGTGGCGGCGAGACGCGAAAGTGGGCACCTGCGGCGGGTGGTGCTTTTATGAAAAAGGCCCCCTGAGTTTCCTCAGGAGGCCTCTTAGGTATAGCTCTAGCCGGTTTGCCCAATTCCGGATCTCTTCACCTCTGGTGAGGTTACTGTACCACCAACGCCATGGCATAGGTGGTGTGTGAGGAGGCTGTTCTCACCTCTGAGAGCTAATCTCGTTGGTCATTTAGATGGCTATTCCCTACCAAACTGTCAACGCTCAATCAGCTTAATCGTCCGAAAAGGTGCAGGTGATTCAACGCCGCGTTGACGCGCTCCGACCATGCCGGCTAAGAAATTGATATCGTGCGTTTTTACCCCTCCACCCCCAACTGCCAAAGCACGAACGCCATTTCGTCGGCATACTCCCGCAAGCTCTCCCACCGCCCGGACTTGCCGCCATGGCCGGCGCCCATATTGGTCTTGAGCAGGAGGATATTGTCGTCGGTCTTGGTCGCGCGCAGGCGGGCGGCCCATTTGGCGGGCTCCCAATAGGTCACGCGCGGGTCGTTGAGGCCGCCCGAGATCAGCATCGGCGGATAGGCCTGTGCCGTCACATTGTCGTACGGGCTGTAGCTGCGGATCAGTTCGAACGCCGCCTTGTCCTCGATCGGATTGCCCCATTCGGGCCACTCGCCGGGGGTGAGCGGCAGGCTCTCGTCGAGCATGGTGTTGAGCACGTCGACGAACGGCACGTCGGCGATCACCGCGCCCCATAGTTCGGGGTTCGAATTGACCACCGCGCCCATCAGCTCGCCGCCCGCCGACCGGCCGGCAATGGCGATCCGGCCCGGCGCGGTATAGCCGAGCGCGATCAGCCCCTTCGCCACGTCGACGAAATCGTGGAAGCTGTTGGTGCGCTTCTCCAGCTTGCCCTCGTGATACCAGTGCTGGCCGAGATCGTCGCCGCCGCGGATATGAGCGATGGCGAAGGCCATGCCGCGATCGAGGAACGACATGCGGCTGGTCGAGAAGCCCGGCGGGATGGCATGGCCATAGGCGCCGTACGCATAGAGATAGAGCTTGCCGGTGCCGTCGCGCGGGAAGTCCTGCGGGTAGACGATCGAGACGGGGACGGCGGTGCCGTCGCGCGCGGTGATGGTCAGGCGTTCGGTGCGGTATTTGCTGCCGTCATAGCCGCTGGGGATTTCCTGGACCTTCAGCGTCTCCAGTGCGCCGGTGGCGACGGTATAGTCGTAGACGGTGCCCGGGGTGACCATAGATTCATAGCCGAGGCGCAGCTTGTCGATCGCATATTCGGGGTTGTCGCCCAGGCCCGCGACATAGCTCGCCTCGGGGAAGGTGAGGCGCACCGGGGGGATGGCGGGGTCGTAGCGGTGCAGCTCGATCTGATCGAGCCCGTCCTCGCGGCCCTCGACGATGAAGAAATCGGCGAAGCAGGTGACGCCGGTCATGTAGAAATGGCGCGCGGGGGCAATGCGCTCGGTCCATTCGCCGGGCGCGGTTACGGGCGCGGTGACGAGGCGCCAGTTGGTGTCGGTATCGTTGGTGTGGATGAACAGCGTGCCGTCATGCTCGTCCACGTCATATTCGCGGCCCGGCTTGCGCGGGGCGACGCAGATCGGCGTGGCGGCGGGGTTGTCGGCGGGGAGCAGCCAGACCTCGCTGGTCGTGTGGTCGCCGGTGGCGATGGTCAGCCACTTGCGCGACTGGGTCTCGCCGACGGCGACGCGGTAGCCTTCGTCGGCCTCGCGGAACAGCTCCACGTCTTGCTCGACCGGCTCGCCCAGCTTGTGCCAGCGGGCATTGTCGGTGCGCCAGTTCTCGTTGGCGAGGCCGTAGAGGAAGCCCTTCGAATCCGCCGTCCACACGATCTCGGAGAGCATGCCCGAGATGGTGTCGGGGAGGAGTTCGCCGGTGGCGAGGTCCTTGACCCTAACTTCGAACCGCTCCGATCCGTTGTCGTCATAGGCATAGGCGAGCAGCCGGCCGTCGGGGCTGACCGAGATTTCGCCGAGGCGGAAATATTCCTTCCCGGCGGCGAGCGGGGTCTCGTCGAGGATCAGCTGGTCCTCGCCGCCGGCGACGGGCTTGCGCCACCAGCGGGCATATTCGGCGCCGACCTCGTGATCGGTCCAGTAGAGCCAGTCGCCGTCCTTCTGGGGGACGCTGGCCTCGTCTTCCTTGATGCGGCCGCGCATCTCCTGGAACAGCGTCTCGGAGAGCGGCTTGTGGGGCGCCATGATCGCGTCGAAATAGGCGTTCTCGGCCTTGAGATAGGCGAGCACGTCCTTGTCGGTCACTTCCGGATAGCCGGGGTCGCGCAGCCAGGCCCAGGGGTCTTCGATGGTGATGCCGTGGCGGGTGAAGCTGTGCGGACGGGTGGCGGCGACGGGCGGCGTGGGCGTTTCGGTCATGGAGCCGTTGTAGGAAGCCGGGGCGCGGGTGCAATCCCCGGCTTCGCTTCAACGCAAGGACAGCGCGGCCTTGATGTCGGCCCAGGCGGCGAGCTTGAAGTTCTGCGCCGCGGGCGGGTTGATGCCGTCCTGCGCGACGAACAGCCCGCCGGGATAGGCCGGGCCGAAATCGCCCACGATCAGCTCGATGCCGTCGGTCTGCTCGGTGCTGCCGAAGTGGCCCGGTACGATGCGGAAGCGGCCGACATAGGCGTCGTCGGCGAGGCGGTAGACCGCATAGGCATTGTCGCCCTGGCTGGAGACGAGCAGATAGCCGCCATTGTCCGGCCCTTCGGCGGCGATGGCGAGGCCCTCGGCATCGGCAACGATCTGGCGGCCGTCGGCGGCGGCGATGCGGGTGGGCACGGTGCTGCCCTCGGGGCGCGCATCGAAGCGCCACAGGCCGACATCTTCCTCCGCCACATAGAGCCGGTGGGTGCGATCATCAACGACACAGCCTTCGGACTGGGTGGCGAGCTTCATCGTGCGGACGATGTGCGGCGTGGCGCCGCTGCTGAGGTCGAGCTGGGTGATCGTGCCGTCCTTGAGGACGTTGAACGCGTAGAGATGCGCGCCGTCGCGGTAGAGGCACACGCCGTACGCTTCGCCCGCCCCGGCGGCGAATTTGCCGAGGGTGCTGAGCGTGGCGGTGGCGGGATCGAGGCGGAACAGGTCCAGCTTCGCCTGCAGCTTGTCGTTGCGATCGCTGGCGGCGACGAGGATGCCCGCCGCCCCCATGTCGCGCAGGTCGACATTGTTGACCCGGCCCGCGTCGAGGAACGAACGCTGCCTGCCGCTCAGGTCATAGACATAGAGCCCGGCCTGCTTGTCGGTGCCGACGATCAGGCTGGCGGCGGGATCGGCCGGGTTGCGCCAGACCGCCGGATCGTCGGCGGCATCGGCATTGGCGGTGCCGACCGCCTGCGTCTCGCCGCGCGCCACCACGGTGGCGGTGGGGAGCGGCGAGAACGCGGGACGCTCGGCGGTGGCGGCGCATCCCGCCAGCGCCAGCGCGGCGCAGGTGGCAAGCCCCGCGCGCCGCATCAGAAGGTCACCCGGAAGCCGGCGGCATAGCGGGCGCCGAAGCGCTCCCACTCGATCGTCTGCGCCTTGATCCGCGGCGTGGGGATGCCGGTGGCGGTGAGCAGGTTGCCCGGATCCGAATAGCGCCGGCCCGGCTGGTTGAGCACGTTCTGGGCGTCGACATAGATTTCGAAGCGCTTGTTGATCGCATAGCGCGCCGAGATGTCCATTTCCTCGTCCGAGGCCCAATAGGTGTCGCCGCCATCGGTCAGGTCGTCGGCGATCGTGTCGAGCCAGTCGCTGCGCAGCTGGTACTGGACGCGGACCGACAGGCCGTATTTCTCGTAATAGCCGCCGATATTGTAGACATAGTCCGAAGTGCCCGGCAGCCGTACCTTGCGTGCGGGGACCTTGAGGCTGGCGAGGCCGGGCTTGGTGACCTGGCTGTCGTTCAGGGTGATGTTCGTCGAGATACCGAAGCCGCCCATCCAGTCCGGCAGGCCGAGCGATCCGGTCCAGGGCTCGAGCTGGAGCTGCGCCGCCGCCTCGGCGCCGAAGATCCGGCCGTCGCCGCCATTGGTGATGCCGGTGAAGGTGTAGGACGAACGATCGATGCCGTTGCTGTCGAGCGCGTTCGAGCCGAAGGTGCGCGACTGGCGATACAGCACGTCCTCGACCTTCTTGTAGAAGACGCCGGCCATCAGATAGCCCTGCGGGCGGACATACCATTCGAAATAGCCGTCGACGCCATAGGCGCGCTCGGGCTTCACCGCCGGGTTGCCGCCCGAGATCACCTGGTTGGTATCGTTGATCACCACGTTGGGGCGGAGCTGGTCGTAATCGGCGCGCGCGGCGCCCGAGTTGAACGAAAGGCGCAGCTTCTTCGTGTCGTCGACATTGTAGTTGATGTGCAGGCTGGGGAAGGCCAGCGTCTGGCTCGAGCTGGCGGTGACCGGCCCGGCGACGGTGCCGAGCGTGGCGATCGCCTTGCCGCGATTCTCCAGTCGCTCCACTCGCACGCCGCCGAGGATCGAGCCCCAGTCATAGCGCAGCGTGCCCATCACATAGCCGGCATAGACGCGCTCGCGCACATTGTAGTTGTTGGCGGTGTTGGGGGTGAAGGCGAACTGGCTGCGCGCGGCGTTCGCCACGGTGCGCATCTTGTCGGTATCGAAATAGCGGAAAGTGTAATCCATTGGAATCTTGCCGGCGAACGGATCGCTCAGCGAGAAATCGGTGTAGTTGGCCGGCACGCCGACCGCGGTGAGCCCGGCGGCGGTGTTGACCAGGATCTGCTTCTCGTCGGCGATCTTGGTGCGCTGATCGTACTGGAAGCCCGCCTTGAACACCGCGTCGCTGCCGAGGAAGCGCGCCTCGCGCGACAGCACGACACGGCCGGTATAGGCCTTGGTGGTGTCGATCGCGTCGAGCACCGTCAGCGACGAGGCCGGCTTGGTGAAGCTGTCGATCGCGACGACGCGGGTGCCGGCCGAATAGCGGGTCGGGCCGCTCAGCTGGAGCGTGTTGAACAGCAGCAGGCGCGAGCGGTTCGGATCGCTGAAGTCATAGCCGACGGTGGGGCGCAGCGTGCGGGTGTTGGGGCTGTCCCACGCGATTTCGCCGACGACCGAGCGATCGTCCTTCGATTCGGTGTAGTTGCCCACCCAGGAGAGGTGCCAGCCCGGCGCGAAATCATGCTCGCCGACGATGCTGTTGGTGAAGATCGACTGGCGATAGGCACGCAGCGTCGAGCGCTGGCGAATGTCGATGCCGTAGATCGTGCCGCGCTGGGGCGTGTTGCCGACGCAGACATCGGCATAGCCCGAGGTGGTCGGCGTCGGGTTGATGCTGCGATCGCATTCGGCGGTGTTGGCGACGAGATCGCTCTGCCGGTCGTCGAGGTCGAAGCGATAATTGTCGCGCGCCTCGTCGTCCTTGAAGATCGTGTAGATCGAGCGCAGCGAGATGGTGTTGCGATCGTCGGGCTTGTAGTCGATCCGGCCCGAGGCCGACCAGTTGCGGCGGGTGAGGCGATACAGCTTGTTCTCGGCTTCCTGCACCCAGAAGCGGGTGGCGTTGCCGGGGCGCTGGTCCTGCGACACGCGCTCGTAATCATTCTCGAAATTGTCGGTGATCATGCCGCGCTGGAAATAGCTGCCGGAGACCAGCACGCCGAGCTCGCCTTCGCCGACCTTGAAGCGGTCCGAGGCGACGGCGGAGACTTCATATTGTTTGCGGCTGCCGAGGTCGGCGATGCCATAGCCCGCCTTGCCGGCGAAATGCGCGCCCGCATAGTCGAACGCCGAGCGGGTGATGACGTTGACGTTGCCCGCCACGGTCTCGCCGGTCATGTCGGGCGTCACCGCCTTGGAGACGACGATCTGGCTGGCGATCGCCGAGGGGATCGAATCGAAGCGCGCATCGCGGCCCTCGGGGCTGACGACGGTGATCCCGTCGAACGACAGCGTGGTCCAGTAATTGGGCGCGCCGCGCAGCGAGATGTAGCGCGCCTGGCCTTGGTCGCGCTCGACCGCGATGCCGGGCAGGCGGCTGGCGGCCTGGGCGATGTTCTGGTCGGGCAGGCGGCCGACCCCGTCCGCGGCGGCGACGGTGACCAGCGAATCCGAGGCGCGCTGGATGCGCAGCGCGAGCGCTTCCGATTCGGCGATCGGGCGGCCGCCGGTGACGATGATCTCGCTGGGCCCGCTATCCTGCGGCTCGGCGGCGGGCGCGGTCTGCGCGGCGGCGGCGGTGGCGAAGATGCAAGCAAGCGCAGACGCGCCGGACGCGAGCAGCGCCCTGGTAGTCGATATCATGAAAGCCCCCTGTTCAGCTTTGTCGGCTGAGGCCGGTATGCTGAATTGGGGTCAGTTCGGTTGCGAATCTGCAACAGTTTCGTGACAGCAACAGTTCTTTACGTTGTTGCGGTGTCACCAGCTGCACGACGATCGCCGCGATGTCGGGCGTTTAGAGAATGTCATTGCGACACCGCACCTGCGAACGGGCGCGGACGAAATTTCGCGGGTCCGCGCGCTTGCAGGACGGCAGCCCCCACCTTTGCGGGCGGGGGCTGCCGGCTGCGATCAGGCGCGGGTGCCGGTGATCGGGAAGCTGCCGAACGCGCCCGCGGTGACGGTGCCTTCGAGTGCATCGCCGGTCACGGTCGCTTCGCAGGTGAGCGTCATCGGCATCGGCACCGAAATGTCGAGCGCCCAGCTGAGCGTGTCGCCGCTCACCTTGCCGTCCTTGATCTCGGTCTGGCCCATCGCGCCGTTAAAGCTGCCGGTGAAGCTGTCGCCGTTGCTGGTGACGGTGAGCGTCGCCTGCTGGTCGCCCAGCGGCGACTTGGTCACGGTGTTCCAGCTGCCATCCACATTCGCCATTTGGGTCTCTCCTGCCTAACCTGGTTACTTGGCCGCGGGCGGGGTCTTCCCCGCCAGCGAAGCCGCGCTGATCACCTCGACAGGCAAGCCGAGGCTGTCAAGCTGCGGGCGGACCTTCGCGGCCTCGCCCACCACGACCCAAACGAAGCGATCGACGTCGAGTGCCCCGCGTGCCGCAGCGTCAAGCTGCTGCGCCGTCATCGCACGATATTTTTGCGCGATCGTGTCGTAGTAATCGTCCGGACGGTGGCGGATGTCGTTCTGCTGCATGGCGCCGAGCACGGCATTGGCGGTTTCGAATCGACCGGCGAGCTCGCGGGTGCTGCCGGCGATCTCGCGGGCGAGCTCGGCCGGGGTGACGCCGTTGGTGGTGAGGAAGCTGCGCACGTCGTCGCGGATCGACTGGATCGATTCGCCGGTGCGGTCCCCCTGGACGGGCGCATGCACCACATAGGGCACGGCGTGCTCGAACCAGTTGAACCCGCCGCCGGCGCCGTACGACCAGTGCCGTGCCTCGCGCAGGTCCATGTTGATGCGCGACAGGAAGCCACCGCCCAGCACCTGGTTGGCGGTGAGCGCGACGAGCAGGTCGCTCGCGGGATTGAGCGGCGTCATTTGCCCGGCGAGGATCAGCGACTGGGGCGAGTTCGGCCGATCGATCAGCACGATGCGCGGGCTTGCCGGTTGCGGCTTGTTCGAGAACGCCTTGGCGCCGGCGGTGCCTTCGCCATTCCAGTCGCCGAAGCGCGCGTCGAGCGCGGCCTTGACCTGCGCCAGCGGCAGATCGCTGACGACGAAGACCTTGGCCTTGTCCGGCCGGATCCAGGCGCGGTGGAAGGCGATCAGCTCGTCGCGCGAGAGCTTGGCGACCACGGCCGGATCGCCCGCGCCGTTGGCCAGCTTCGCATAGGGATTGGCCGGTCCGTAGAGCAGCCCGGGCATCGCGCGATCGGCGAGGCCCTGCGGGCTGCTGAGCTCGAACTGGATCGCGGTCAGGGTCGTGGCGCGCAGCCGCTCGACTTCCGCCGGGGCAAAGGCCGGATGGCGCACGATGTCCGAGAACAGTTCGACGCCGCCGCCCAGATTGGCACTCGGCACGCCCAGCGTCAGATAGGTGCGATCGGCCGAGCTGCCGCTGTCGATCTCCGCGCCCAGCCGTTCCTTGGCCTCGGCGATGGCGATCGAAGTGCGGCTGGTGGTGCCCTCGTCCATCAGCGACAGGGTGAGGTTCTGGGTGCCGGGCCGACCGTCCGGATCCGCGGTGGCGCCGGCATCGAAGCTCAGCACCATGCGCGTCACCGGCACCGCGGTCTGGCGGGCGTAGATCAGCTCCACGCCATTGGCGAGGCGGGTGCGCTCGACCGCGGGGAAGCGGATGTCGCGGATCGGGCCGACGTCGGGCAGCGGGCCGCGATCGCCCTTGGGGATCGCTTCCTCGGCGGCGGGCTTGGCGGGGGCGACCGCGGCCGCCTCCTGATAGGCCTCGCGCGCACCCGGCTCGACGATAATGGTGAGCGCGGGGCGGGTCAGCCACTTGGCAGCGGCGGCGCGCGCCTTGGCCGGGGTCATCTTCGCCACTTCCTCCAGCCGCTTGCGGAAGAAGCCGGGGTCGTTCGAATAGAGCAGGCCCTCGGCCAGTGCCGCCGCCTGGGCGCGGGTCGATTGCAGGCCGCGGATCGTACCGGCGACATTGGTGGTGGCGACGCGGCGCACTTCGTCCGCCGTGGGGCCCTTGGCGATCAGGTCGGCGAGGATCGCGTCGATCCGCTTCTCGACCAGCGCCGGATCGACGCCGGGCTTCACCATCGCGGCGACGGTGAAGGTGCCGGCCTG
This sequence comes from Sphingomonas azotifigens NBRC 15497, assembly GCF_002091475.1. Classification (GTDB taxonomy): domain Bacteria; phylum Pseudomonadota; class Alphaproteobacteria; order Sphingomonadales; family Sphingomonadaceae; genus Sphingomonas; species Sphingomonas azotifigens. Next base: position 90,214 of record NZ_BCTR01000035.1, on the reverse strand, counting down.
CGAAAGGGTCTCGGCACTGGCATAGGCCTGCACCGCCAGCTTCTCTTCGCGGACCAGCGCATTGGCGAGGCGCGAGCTGGCGAGGCCGCCCAGCACCTGGCCGAACACGTCGAGCGCGGCGGCATCGGGATCGTTGAGCCCGGGGATCGCCCAGTTGCGCGAGACATAGACTGCCGGCACCTGGTCCTTCAGCACCACGGTCTTTGCCGCCGGCAGCGTGGGGATGGTGACCTTGGGCAGTTCGCTCTTCGGCCCGGCGGCGATGCGGCCGAAATATTTCTCGACCAGCGGCTTCGCCTCGGCGGCGTCGATATCGCCGGAAAGCGCGAGCACGGCGTTGTTGGGGCCATAATGGTCGTGGAACCAGCCCTTGACGTCGGCGACGCTCGCCTTGTCGAGATCGGCCATCGACCCGATCACCGAATGGCCATAGGGGCCGCTGCCGAACAGCCCCTCGTACAGCGCATATTCGATCAGGCCATAGGGCTGGTTGTCGCCCTGGCGCTTCTCGTTCTGGACGACGCCGCGCTGCTCGTCGAGCACGCCCTGGGTGATCGCCGGGGTGAGCCAGCCCATCCGGTCGCTCTCGAGGAACAGCGCGCGTTCGAGCGCCGGCCTGGGCACGGTTTCGAAATAGTTGGTGCGATCGAAATAGGTGGTGCCGTTGAGATCGGTCGCGCCGACCTGCTTGAGCGGCTCGAAGAAATCGCCGGGGGCGTTCTGTGAGCCGTTGAACATCAGATGCTCGAACAGGTGCGCAAAGCCGGTCTTGCCCGCAGGCTCATGCTTCGAGCCGACATCGTACCAGACCGAGAGCGCCACGACCGGCGCCTTGCGATCGGTGTGGACGATCACCCGCAGCCCGTTCGCCAGGGTGAACTGTTCGTAGGGCAGTTTCACCTGATCGACGAGCGTGGCGAGCGGCGCGGGCGCCGTTTGGGTGGCGGGAGGCTGGGCGGCGGCGGGAAGCGGGGGCGCGGTCAGCGCAAGCAGGGCGGCACCGCAGAGCAAGGGAGAATGGCGCATGGAATGTCCCGATCGTTACGGGACGAACCATAGCCGTACGCGGGCGTACCGCAAGCAGCAGATAGGGCCCTCAACGTGTTGAGAGCCCTATCCTTGTGCGATGGCGATGCTGGGGCGGTTCAGCCGATGCGCGGCGGCGGCACGCAGGCCGCCTGGCGCGGCGTCAGCGTCTCGACCAGCCCGCGGCGCAGCGTGCGCGGCAGGCGGGCCGACTGGTACAGCTGCTTCGGGTGGCGCGAGCAATAGGAGAGGGTGAGCGACAGGCGATCGGCCTTGTCGGGGATGCCGGCGCGGTGGAACAGGCGGATGCCGTCGAACAGCATCACCGTGCCGGTCGGGCCGAGCACCGCGTTCCAGCGCTCGCGCGGCACCACTGCGTTGACTTCCTCGTCGGTGCGGAAGCCGGTGTGGAAGCCGGTCGCGTTGCCGAGTGCGATCGCGTCGTCGCGCGACAGATATTCGAACGCGCCGCCGCCCGGCTCGACCGGGTTGAGATAGATCAGCACGCGCAGCATGCGATCGTCTTCCATGTCGAGGTGCCACTGGCGGGTGCCGACCACCTTCGAATCCGCCGGCTCGCGCTTGAAGGCGCAGCTGAGATAATAGCAGGGCTCGCCCAGATAGGCCTCGGCCAGATCGAGCAGCCGCTGTTCCAGCCCGAGCGTATAGACCCAGGGCGCCTGCTGCATCAGCTCTTCGGCTTCGAGCGCGATGCGGTTCTCCGGCCAGTCCCAGGTCGAGAAATCGGTCTTGGCCAGCTTGTCGACCGCCGAGGACCAGCTTTCGGGCAGCCAGTCCAGCGCCTGTTCGACCGTGACCGCATCGTGGCGCAGCCGCTCGAGCGGGCCGGCGATGGCGGGATCAAGGTTGGTCGCGATCGTGTCGGCGAACTTGGCGCGGCGACGGGCGGCGCTGTGCCGGTACCAGGAGTTGAGCGGCCCGAAATTGAGCAGCCGGCGACGTACCGCCGCGCGATCGATCAGTCGATACAATAGCTTGTCGGCGGACATCGCCCCTTGCCCTTTCCCCAGAGTGCCGGTCGTCAATACTGCAGAATCATAAATTAGCCTATGTCAGTTTTCGCAAGCAACGGGGAATATGCACGAGCCTGTACCTAAAAGAAGCGATAACAGGCCGCCAAATCTTCCGTAGATTCTCGTGGGATTGACGCATCGCAAGGACAGCGGTGCGGCGACTCGCCGGGGCCCAGGCGGGGACGCTTCCGGCATACGCCCCATCTTCCCCGAAACGGACTTTGGCGCTAGCAACCGCCGATGGATACCCGGCTCGCGATTCCGCGCTCGCTCTTCGTCTTTTCGATTCTCTACGGCGGCATGGTGTGCATGGCCGGCGTGCTGGGGGTGAAGCAGGTCGCACTCGGGCCGCTCGCGGTGGAGGCGGGGATCTTCGCCTTTCTGCTGCTTGTCGTGTTGTCGAGCGCGGTCGCCGAGCTGCACGGCCAGGCGATCGCCACCGGGCTGGTGCGGCTGGGCTTCGTGCCGCTGCTGATGTCCGCCGCGCTGATCCAATTGGTGCTGATCCTGCCGACCGATCCGGGCATGTATCCCCCCGCCGTTGCCGCTTTCCCGATCGTCGTCGGGCAGGGGGCGCGGATGATGCTCGCCGGGTTCATTTCCTACGGCACCTCGCAGACGCTCAACGTGTTCATCTTCAACAAGCTGCGCGGGCGGGAAGGGCCGGGCGGGCTGGTCTGGTTCCGCGGCATGGTGGCGAGCGTGGTGTCGCAGATCGTCGATACCGTGCTGTTCATCAGTATCTCCTTCCTCGGCGAGCGGCCGATCCTGGCGCTGATGGGCGGCCAGATGCTCACCAAGGTGGTGCTGTCGATCGTGCTCGTGCCGTTCCTGATCACCGGCGCCGTCGCGCTCGGTCGCGCACTCGATGGACGTAAGGGCTGAGCGGCTCTAAAGGGCCGCGCATGACCGACCACGCCCCGCACCCCGCGCTGCTCGCCAAGGCCGAGACCCTCACCGAGGCGCTGCCCTATCTGCAGCGCTATGCCGGCGCCACCTTCGTCGTGAAATATGGCGGCCACGCCATGGGCGATCCCGAGCTGGCGCGCGACTTTGCGGAAGACGTGGTGTTACTGAAGGCGGTGGGGATCAACCCGATCGTCGTCCATGGCGGCGGCCCGCAGATCGGGCGGATGCTCAAGCGCCTGGGCGTCGAATCGACCTTTGTCGGCGGCCTGCGCGTGACCGACAAGGCGACCGCCGAGATCGCGGAAATGGTCCTGGCCGGATCGATCAACAAGGAAATCGTCGCCTGGATCGCCGCCGCCGGCGGCAAGGCGGTGGGCATTTCGGGCAAGGATGCGGGCCTGGTTCGCGCCGAGAAGGTCAAGCGCACCGAGGCCGATCCGCTGCAGGGGATCGAGCGGCATGTCGACCTGGGGTTCGTCGGCGAGCCGGTGGCGGTGGACATTGCGATCCTCCAGTCGCTGGCAGCCTCGGGCTTCATCCCCGTCGTCTCGCCGATCGCGCTGGGTGCGGACGGACATACCTACAACATCAACGCCGATACCATGGCCGGCGCGATCGCCGGGGCGTGCGGCGCCAAGCGCTTCTTCCTGCTCACCGATGTGCCGGGCGTGCTCAGCAAGTCCGGCGACCTGCTGACCGATCTCGATGCGGCGCGGGTCGCGGCGCTCAAGGAAGACGGCACGATTTCGGGCGGCATGATCCCCAAGGTCGAGACCTGCGTCAACGCGGTCGCCGCCGGTGTCGACGCGGCAGTGATCCTCGACGGGCGCATCCCGCACGGCATGCTGCTCGAGATCTTCACCCGCCAGGGCGTCGGCACGCTCGTCCACGCCTGATTGTTCGCCGGCAGCCCCGCGCCTATATTGCGGGCAAGTCATATCGGAGACGGAATTGCCTTCTTTGTCCCTCACGCTGCTGAGCATCGTCGCGTTCCTGCTGCAGGTGTTCACCTGGATCATCATCGCCCAGGCCATCCTGTCGTGGCTGATCGTGTTCAACGTGATCAACACGCACAACGACTTCGTCCGCTCGCTCTACACGGCGCTGCAGCGGATCACCGATCCCGTCTATCGCCCGATCCGGCGGATGATGCCCGATTTCGGCGGGCTCGACCTGTCGCCGATGGTGGTGCTGCTGATCCTGATCATCCTGCGCTCCTACATCCTCCCCTATCTCGCCGCGGTGATCCAGACCGCCGGCTGATACCCATGCCTGCCTGGCGGCCGAGCGCGACCGGAATCGAGATTGCCGTGCGCGTCACGCCGCGGGCGTCGCGCGACGTGCTGGCGGCCGGCACCGACGAGCATTTCGCCGCGCGCCTTGCCGCGCCGCCGGTGGAGGGTGCCGCCAATGCCGCGCTGGTGCCGCTGGTCGCCAAGACCTTCGGCGTGCCGAAGCGCGACGTGACGCTGATCGCGGGCGAAACCGCGCGGCTGAAGCGGCTTTCGATCGCCGGAAACGCTACGGCGCTGGAACAGATCGCCCGCAGCCTCTATGGCGAGGGGCATGACGGCTGAGATCATCGACGGCAAGGCATTTGCCGCGGGCCTGCGCGCCCGCATCGCGACCCTGGTTCCTGCATTCGAAGCGGCGGCGGGGCGCGTGCCCGGCCTTGCCGTGGTGCTGGTGGGCGAGGACCCCGCCTCCGCCGTTTATGTGCGCTCCAAGGGCAAGCAGACCCGCGAGGCCGGCATGGCGAGCTTCGAGCACAAGCTGCCCGCCGAGACCAGCCAGGAAGCGCTGATCGCGCTGGTCGACCAGCTCAATGCCGATGCGTCGGTGGACGGCATCCTCGTCCAGCTGCCGCTGCCCGGCCATATCAACGCACAGGCGGTGCTGACGCGGATCAGCCCGGACAAGGACGTGGACGGCTTCCACCCGGTCAATGCCGGGCGGCTCGCCACCGGGCTGCACGGCTTCGTGCCCTGCACCCCGCTCGGCTGCCTGATGTTGCTGGAGGACCGGCTGGGCGACCTGACCGGGCTCGACGCGGTGGTGATCGGCCGCTCGAACATCGTCGGCAAGCCGATGGCGGCGCTGCTCACCAGGGCGAGCGCGACCGTGACGATCGTCCATTCGCGCACCCGCAACCTGCCGCATTATCTGGCGCATGCCGATATCGTGGTGGCTGCCGTGGGCATCCCGCACTTCGTCAAGGGCGAGTGGCTCAAGCCCGGCGCGACGGTGATCGATGTCGGCATCAACCGCACCGACGACGGCCTGGTCGGCGATGTCGACTTCGACAGCGCGGCGAGCGTCGCGGGCGCGATCACCCCGGTGCCGGGCGGTGTCGGCCCGATGACGATCGCGGTGCTGCTGCGCAACACGCTGGTCGCCGCGCACCGCAATGCGGGCGTGCCGCTGGAGAAGGGCGCGATCTGATGCTGCTCGCGCTGTTCCTGCAGGCGGCCGCGCCGGAAACCGCGTTCGATGCCGAGCGCGCGTTCGCCGCGGCGGCGCAGGCCGAGGGGCAATGGACCGCGTTCCGGCGCTTCGCCGCGGCCGATGCGGTGATGTTCGTGCCCGAGCCGGTGAACGCGCAAGGCTGGCTGAAGGACCGCAAGGATCCACCCAAGTCCGTGCGATGGTGGGCGACGGACAGCTATGTCGCCTGCGACGGCAGCATGGCGGTGAACAGCGGCGGCTGGACCCTTCCGGACGGCTCGGGCGGTTATTTCTCGACCATCTGGCGGCGCGAGGCCGAGGGCGGCTGGAAATGGACGCTTGATCACGGCGATACGTTGCAGAAGCCCCGGCCGGTGGTGCCGATCCTTCAGGTGCGGCGCGCGGCGTGCGGGACGAAGCCGGCCGAGATCGGCGTCGCGCCCTGTCCGCCCGCGGACCGTTGCGGCCATGGCCGCTCGGCGGACGGCAGCCTGGTGTGGGAATGGGCGTCGAGCCCGGACCGGCGGCGGCTGTCGGTGCAACTTTGGAACGGAAAGCAGTTCGAACCGGTGCTGCAGGATGAGGTGCGCGCCACGCAATGATCGAGCTGTTCGTTTCCTCCTTCGTCACTTTCTTCGTCATCATCGACCCGCCCGGCTGCGCGCCGATCTTCGCGGGGCTGACGGCGGGGACCAATGCCGTGCATCGCCGCGCGATGGCGGTGCGCGCGGTGATGGTCGCCTCGATCATCCTGCTCGGCTTCGCGCTGTTCGGCGAGGCGCTGCTCCACGCGCTGGGGATCAGCCTCAACGCCTTTCGCATCGCCGGCGGCATCATGCTGTTCCTGATCGCGCTGGAAATGGTGTTCGAGAAGCGTACTGAGCGCCGCGAGGACCGCGCCGAGAAGGTGAAGGCCGAGGATCCGGTCGACATCTCGATCTTCCCGATGGCGATGCCGATGATCGCCGGGCCGGGCTCGATCGCCTCGGTGATGCTGCTGATGGCGCAGAGCAAGGGGATCGAGCAGTCGGCGGTGGTGCTGGCGGCGATGCTCGCGGTGCTGCTGCTGTGCGTGCTGGCGCTGCTGGCGGCGGGGCCGATCATGCGGATCGTCGGCGCGAAGATCGAGGCGGTAGTGTCGCGGCTGCTCGGCGTGCTGCTCGCGGCGCTGGCGGTGCAGTTCGTGATCGACGGCATCCGCGCGGCGCTGGCAGCGGGGTAGGGGAACCTGCAGATCGGTTGGCGACGGGCGCGTTTCGCTTCATACCGTCGCAATGGCATCGATCACCGAACCCGCCCCGACACCGCGCAACGCCGGCATCGATCTGGTGCGGGTGCTGATGACGATGCTGGTCATCCTGCACCACACCGCGATCGTCTATGGCGGGGCAGGGGGATGGTTCTGGCGGCAGGAGCCGAACGCATCGAACCCGCTGCTCGTCATGTTCAATGCGGTCAACCAGTCCTATTTCATGGGGCTCTTCTTCCTGCTCGCGGGCTATTACACGCCGGCTTCGTTCGATCGGAAGGGCGCCCGCCGCTATCTGGCAGACCGCTGGGTTCGGCTCGGGCTGCCGCTGCTGGCCTTCTTCTTCGTCCTGTTCCCGCTCACCGTCGCGATCGCCGATGCCGCCAATGCCAGTGATCTGCTGCGGCGCTGGGCGCAGTTGATTGCGGCCGGGGTGTTTGGCCCGGGCCCGCTCTGGTTCGCGATGGCGCTGCTGATCTTTGCGCACGCCTATGCCCTGTTCCGGGCGACGGGCGCGTTCTCGGCCAATGGCCGAACGGCGGCAGCATTGCCGCGGTCCTGGGCGATGCTGCTGGCGATGATCGCGATCGGTCTCGTAGCGTTCGCGGTACGCCTGGTCATCCCGGTCGGTCGCGAGGTGCTGTGGCTGCAGCTCGGCTATTTCCCGAGCTATATCCTGTTGTTCGTCATCGGCATTGCCGCCGCGCCGCATCGGCTGCTGGAGCGGATCGCGATGCGGGCAGCGGCCCCCTGGCTCGCGATCGCGATCCTTGCCATCGCGACGCTGCCGATCATGATTGCGGTGCACGGCGCCTCGGGCGGTTTCGAGGGCGGATGGAACTGGAATGCGCTCTTCTATGCGATGTGGGAGCCGTTCGTCGCGACGGGGGTGATCCTCGCGCTGTTCGCCTGGGCCACGGCACCGGCGCGGCGATCGGGTCCGGTGGCGCGGTGGTTCGCGGCCAACGCCTTCGGCGCGTTCGTCCTGCATCCGCCGGTCGTCGTGGCCCTCAGCAGATGGGCCGCGACGATGCCCTATGCGCCGGGGGCAAAGTTCGTCGGCGTGTCCGCAGCGGCGTGCATCGGTGCGTTCGTTGTCGCCAGTGCCGTGCGAACGATCCCGGGCGTGCGACGCGTTCTCTGAGAGGCGCCTTCTATCCCCGCGTAGGATCGCCGGAGCCAACCGCGTGCTGTAGCATTTGTGCAGCGCGGCATCTTCGCCGCGTCCAGCGAAGGACTGCACGACCATGCGCCTGCCCCTCCTGAAGCCAGACCAGCTCTCCGACGACCAGAAGCCGCTTTATGACGACATGCAGCGCGGCATCTCGTCCAACTTCAACGCCTTCGTCGCGGTGGGCGAGGACGGCAGCCTGATGGGGCCGTGGAACCCCTGGCTGCACGAGCCCCGGATCGGCGGCGCGATCTGGGAGCTGACCAAGGCGATGTCGATGGAGGCGACGCTGCCCGATCCGGCGCGGCAGGTCGCGATCCTCGTCACCGGCGCGCACTTCGATGCGGCGTACGAGATTTATGCCCATGTCGCGGTGGCCGAGACGGAGAAGATGTCCCCGGCGCGGATCTCGGCGATCTGCGCGGGGCTCAAGCCCGGCGACCTCGACGAACAGGAGAATGTCGCGTTCGACGTCGCCTATGCGCTGGTCAAGGGCGGGGTGCTGCCCGAGCCCTGCTACCGGCTGGCGGTGGATACGTTCGGCCAGCACGGTGCCAACGAACTGATCTATCTGGTCGGGCTGTACAGCCTGGTCTCGGTGACGCTCAACGGGTTCAACGTGCCGGTGCCCGAGCGGGAGTAGGGGCTTCCGTCCGCTACCCTCCGCTACCCTCAGTCACCCTCACCCTTCCGGCGCTGCGCGCCTCCCTCCCTTTCCCGCAGGCGGGAGAGGGAAGTGGTGCCCAAGCCCTCTACCGCTTGCGGGAGAGGAGCATCGGGTGAACAGCGCCCCGCGCTGTTCAGGCCCTGCCGGGGGCAGGGCCGACCCGATGCTGACCCGCCGCCGTAGGCGGTGGGGAGGGTAAGGGTGCGTGCGTTTAGCCACCCATGCCGCCGCCGCCCATGCCGCGGCCGCGGTGACCACCACCACCGCCGCCGCGTCGGCCGCCGCCCTCGCCGCCGCCGCGCCCGCCGCGGCCCTTCATCGCGCCGGTGCGGAGCTCGGGGAGCTCGGCCTTGGTGATCTTGCCGTCATGGTTGGTGTCGAGCAGGTCGAAGCGGCGCTTGGCCGCGCTCAGGAACTCGATCGTGCTGACACCGCCGTTCAGGCCGGTATCCGCCGCGGTTACCGGCTCGGGGCTGCCGAGATAGTTGAAGCGGGCAAGGCCGCTCATCACGCGGGTGGAGCCGATGTCCGCGGCCTTCACCTGGCCGTCGTCGCCCATCGTCGGGCCGCCCATTTCGAAGCCGCCGCCGCGCGCCTCGGGGGCGAGCACGGTCTCGTAATATTCGATGTCGGCGGGATCGATCTCGCCGTCGCCCTTGCGGTCGAGGATCTTGAACCAGCGCATCGCATCGGCGCGGAACTCGTCGAGCGTCAGGGCGCCGTCATGGTTGGTGTCGGCGGCGTCGAACCAGGCGTCCTGCGGTGCCTTGCCGTCGATCGTGCCGCGGAACGGCTCGCCCATCGGGCTGACGAACAGCCCGCGCGGGCGCGGTCCCCCCGGCGGCGGGCCATCCTGCGCCTGCGCGCCGCTTGCCAGCACCAGCAACAGTCCGGCCAAACCCAGCATCCGCATTGTCAAAACCCTCCGCCCGAAACCGATTCGTTCCGCTAGCTAGCGATTGTCGCAAAAATGTGCCCGAAAATTTCGGCTTGGGGGCAGGGGGCCGCTTGTGGCAGCAGGCGGCGCATGACCGGCGCTACCCCCATCACCCCCGATACCGAACATCGCGGCCTGATCGGCCTGCTGCCGCGCGGCTGGCGACCCTATGCGCTGCTCGCCCGGTTCGACCGGCCGATCGGCTGGTGGCTGCTGTTCCTGCCCTGCGGCTGGGGGGCACTGCTCGCCGGCCTGCCCAATGGCGATGGGTGGCGGATCGGGGCGATGCTGGCGGGCGCGATCGCGATGCGCGGCGCCGGCTGCGTCTACAACGACATCGTCGACCGCGACCTCGACGCGCAGGTGGAGCGCACCCGCAGCCGGCCGCTGCCCAGCGGCGCGGTGTCGGTGCGGGCGGCCTGGGGCTGGCTGCTGGCGCTGCTCGCGATCGGGCTCGGCGCGTGGCTGGCGATGCCGCTGCCGGCCAAGCTCTGGTCGCTGGCGACATTGCCGGTGGTCGCCGCCTATCCGTTCATGAAGCGCATCACCTGGTGGCCGCAGGCGTTCCTCGGCATCGTGTTCGGATCGGGCGCGTTGGTCGGGTTCGTCGCCAGCGATCCGCAGGCGGTGTTCGCCAGCCGGCAGGGCGCACAATGGTGGCTCTACGCCGGCACGATCCTGTGGGTGATCGGCTATGACACCATCTATGCGCTGCAGGACGTGGAGGACGACGCGATCGTCGGCGTACGCTCCTCGGCGCGGCGGATGGGGGCGCAGGTGCGCACCGGGGTGGCGCTGCTCTATGCCGGCGCGCTGGCGCTGTGGGGCGCGGCGTTCTGGACGGTGCGCCCCGACCCGCTGGCGCTGCTCGCGCTGCTGCCGGCGGCGGTGCATCTCGGCTGGCAGCTCGTCACGCTCCGGCCCGCCGACGGGGCCAACGCGCTGCGCCGCTTCCGCGCCAATCGCGATGCCGGCCTGCTGATGCTCGCCGCCTGCGCGGTCGTGGGTCTTTCCGGACTTTGATTTTGCGGCCTCGCGCTCCTAGATCGCGGGGATGTTGAATACCGAACAGGCCCTGGAGCGCGCCGCCGATGCGGTGGCGCGTGCCCGCCGTGCCGGGGCCGATGCCGCCGACGCCGTCTTCTCCGCCGATCGCTCGCTCTCCGTCTCCGTCCGGATGGGGGCGCTGGAGGATGTCGAGCGCTCCGAGGCCGAGGAACTCGACTTGCGGGTGTTCGTGGGCAAGCGCTCGGCGAGCGTCTCGACCAGCGACCTGAGCAGCGACGCGATCGCCACGCTGGTCGAACGCGCCGTCGCGATGGCGCGCGAGGCGCCGGAGGATCGCTGGGCCGGGCTCGCGCCGGAGGACCGGCTGCTCAAGGGCGTGCCGCCGCAGCTCGACCTCGACGACGGCGCCGAGGTCGAGCCTGCCGCGCTCAAGGCGCGCGCGCTTGCCGCCGAGGAGGCCGCGCGGGCGGTGCCGGGCGTCACCAACAGCGAAGGCGCCGGCGCGGGCGCGAGCCGGGTGCAGCTCGCGCTCGCCACCAGCCATGGCTTTGCCGGCGGCTATGCCCAGTCGAGCCACGGCATTTCCGCCAGCGTGCTCGCCGGCAGCGGCGGCGCGATGGAGCGCGACTATGCGCACCATGCCGCCCGCCACGCCGCGCTGCTCGATGCGCCGGAGGCGATCGGTCGGCTGGCCGGCGAGCGCGCGGTCGCCCGGCTCAACCCGCGCAAGATCGCCAGCGGCGCGATGCCGGTGGTGTTCGATCGCCGCGTCTCCTCGGGGCTGCTTGGCCATCTGATCGGGGCGATCTCGGGCGCGGCGATCACGCGCAAGACCAGCTTCCTGCTCGATGCGCTGGGCACGCAGATCTTCGCGCCCGGCGTGACGATCTGGGACGACCCGCAGCGCCCGCGCGGCATCCGCTCGCGCGCCTTTGACGGCGAGGGGCTGCCGGTGACCCGCATGCAGATCGTCCGCGAGGGGATGCTGGAGACCTGGCTGCTGGAAAGCGCCGCCGCCCGCCAGCTCGGCCTCGAGCCGACCGGCCATGCGACGCGCGGCGGCGGCGGCGCGCCGGGCGTGTCGCCGAGCAACCTCTATATGGAAGCGGGGCATGTGCCGGTGGAGACGCTGATCGGCGAGATCGAGCATGGCCTGTACGTGTTCGAGCTGATCGGCCAGGGCGTCAACGGCGTGACCGGCGACTACAGCCGGGGTGCCGCGGGCTTCCTGATCGAGAAGGGGGAGCTCACCGTGCCGGTGTCCGAGGTGACGATCGCGAGCAACCTCAAGGACATGTTCCGCGCCATCACGCCGGCCAGCGACCTCGAGTTCCGCTATGGCATCAATGCGCCGACGCTGCGCATCGACGGGATGACGATCGCCGGTGCCTGAGCTCGCCGCCGAGATCGCGGCGATCGCGGCCGAGGCCGGGCGTCATGCAATGGCGCGCTGGCAGAGCGATTTCGCGCGCTGGGAAAAGGCGCCGGGCAATCCGGTCTGCGCGGTGGACCTCGAGGTCGACGCGCTGCTCCGCACGCGGCTGGGGGCGCTGCTGCCCGATGCCGGCTGGCTCTCCGAAGAGACGGTGGACAATGCGGACCGGCTGGCGCTGTCGCGGCTCTGGGTGGTCGATCCGATCGACGGCACCCGCGATTATCTGCGTGGGCGGCCCGGCTGGGCAGTCTCGATCGCGCTGGTGGAAGACGGCCAGCCGGTGATCGGCGTGCTCGATGCCCCCGCGCGCGGCGAGGTGTGGACGGCGCGGGCAGGCGCGGGGGCCTGGCGCAACGGCGTGGCGCTGCACGCGGCCGAACGCTTGGAGTTGCCCGGTGCGCGGGTCCCGGCGGACCAGCTCCCCAAGGTCGACCGCGACCTGGTGACGGTGCCCAAGCCCAATTCGATCGCGCTGCGCATCGCGATGGTCGCCGCGGGCGAGGCCGATCTCGTCGCGACGCTGCGCTGGGGCCATGAATGGGACATCGCCGCCGCAGTGCTGCTCGCCCGCGAGGCGGGTGCGGCGGTGACCGATGCGCTGGGGCAGGCACTGGCGTTCAACACGCCGGCGGGCGAGGCGTACGGCGTGCTGGCGACGACGCAAGGGATCCACGCCGCCGCGGTGGCGCGGCTGGCGGACCGGGCGGACCCGGGGCAGCGCTAGGCGTTCCCGGCGACCAGCTTCCCGGCGAGCAGCTTCTCGTCGATCTTTGCCTGCGTGGCCTGGTCTTTTTCGTGCGCTTCGTCGATCGCACGCTGGTCTTCGCGTTCCTGTGCCGCCTTTTTCGCGTCGGCCTTTTTCGCGCTGTCGTCCTGGTCTGCGCTCAGCTGATCGGAGATGCTGTTGAGCATCTTGAGCGCGACATCGAGGTTCGTGGTATCCGCGCTGGACTCCGTCATGGGCAGCGTGGCGTCGGCCGGCGCGTCGCTCTTGGCGGCCGTATCCGCTTCCTTGGCCTCGGCCGCTTTCTTGGCGGCGTTGATGCGTTGCAGGAAATCTACCACGGGAGCGCCCGCGCCCGTTGCCAGTTCCAGATTGGCGCCGGTCACGTCGGCGGTGTGGTTGCTCGCTATGTCGGTGTGAACGAAATAGGCGCCGCGCATCGTCGCGCCCGAGAAGTTCACGCTGGCGACATCGGCGTTCGCGACATAGGCGCCGTCAAGGTTGGCACCGCGCAGATTCAGGTTCGCCATGCCGTTCGTCCAGGTAACGCCTTCGATCGTAGGGCCTTCGTTGGTGCCGAGAGCGTTGCCTTTCAGATTATATCCCGAGAGATCCATGCCGGAAAGATTGGAGCCTTCCAGGCTGCCGTTGGACAGGTCGTGGTCCTTCACGTCGAGATTGACGTCCCGCAGGTCGCTGAAGCGAAGCCGCAGCGATCGGTAGCTGCCGCCCTCGAACGTCGTGCCGTCGATTTTGGAAGCGACCAGGCTGATTGTGGCCGACCCCGATGCGTTGCGGAAGTCCAGATTCTCCGCCGTCGAAAACTCAACGCCAAGCAAGCCGCTGATATTCTGGAACTTTGAGCCGGACACATCGCTGCGTATGAAGGTGACCGTCTGGGCGTTGGCGTCGTTGAAGGTCGCGTTGCGCGACGTGCCGCCCTTGAAGGTGATGTTGGTCAGCGAAGCGCCGGTAAAGTCGGCGCCGTCCAGCGTGACGTTCAATTTGCCGACGATGTCGAAATTGTGCAAGTCGCTGCTGCGTATCGTTGCCTTTGAGAAATCGGCCATCTCGAAGTTGGCGTCGTTCATCGCGGTGTCGGTCATCGTGGCGCCGGAGAAGTTCGCACCCTGTGCCTGTACGCCGCTGAGGTTGGCGTTGTTGAGCGTCGCACCGGAAAGGTTCGCGCCGCTCAGGTCCGCACCGGAGAAATCGAGGCCGCTCAGGTCCATGCCCGAGAGATTGGAGCCCTTGAGGTTGGCGTTCTTGAGGTCGAGCTTGGTCAGGTCCGTGTTTCGCAGGTCCTGTCCGGCGAGATCGGCAGGTGCGGCGGGCGGCGCGGCCTGCTCGGCGATCAGCGCGGCGGCGGTGGCGGCGGCGAGCTGGGGCGGGCGTGCATCGAGCGCGGGGGCGGCGGTGGCCTCGGTCTTGGTGCTATCGGGCGCCGCGTCCTGCGTGGTCGTTGCGGCCTGCGGCACATACGGCACCTTGGACACCGAATTGATCGAAGACATCGCCTGTTCCCCCTTGAAATGACAGTCGAAAAGAGTCGAGCGTCAATATCCGGTGGAAAGGTGCCCAAAAGGTTAAGCTGTAGCTGTCGCGCGCCTCTGCTGGTGGTGCCGCCAAGTTGTGTTACAGTCTTGCTGCAAAAGCCGCGCTAGCGTTCCTTTCGGCATCCGAAATGGATGGAGTGCGAGCAGTGCCCTTTACCTTCAACCAGCGGCCTTTGGCTTGGAGACGAAGCCGGAAGGCGCCCGGAGTTCCCTGTCGAGGCGATGCCGCATCCGCCCCTGTGCCTTTGCGCGGCTGGCGTGCTAAGGGCCGCCCATGTCGAAATCCCTGAGCACCAGCGGTGCCATCGATCTGGATGGCGTGACCTATGATTGGCGTTTGCAGCGCGAACCCCATCTGTCGGACGACGAGGGCTGGAAGGGGATGACCATCGCGGTCGCCCAGCGCGATGCCAAGCGCGAGGCCTGGCTGGAGTTCCCGGCGCCCAAGCGGCTGCTCAAGGGATTGCCGCGCGGGCGTCTCCAGCTCGACGATGCGACGATCACGCGCTGCGTCCGCTCCGCGCTTTCCGCCGGCTGGGATCCCCTGTCGCGGGGCAAGCCTGAGGTGTTCGTCGTGGACTCGGAGGGCAATTGAACTGCCCCGCGCGCGGGTGACGGCGGGTTAGCCCCGCTTCACCCGCGTGACATGCCCCATCTTGCGCCCCGGCCGGGCCTGGCCCTTGCCGTAGAGGTGGAGATGGGTGCCCGGCTCGGCGAGCAGTTCGGGCCAGCGGTCCGCCTCGTCGCCGATCAGGTTTTCCATTTCCACATGGGTGCCGGTCAGCGCGGTCGAGCCGAGCGGCAGGCCGCAGATCGCGCGGACATGGTTTTCGAACTGCGAGGTCTCGGCGCCCTCGATCGTCCAGTGGCCGCTATTGTGGACGCGCGGCGCCATTTCGTTGAACACCGGGCCGGCATCGGTCGCGAAGAACTCGCAGGTCAGCACGCCGATATGGCCCAGCGCCTCGGCGACGCGGCCGGAAAGCGCCGCCGCCTCGGTCCAGTGGCGGGCGATTTCCGCCGGGGCGGGCAAAGTGGAGCGAGCGAGGATGCCGTCCTTGTGCTCGTTCCAGGGCGGCGGATAGCTGGCCAGCGTGCCGTCCAGCCCGCGCACGGTGATGATCGAGAATTCGTGGCTGAACGTGACGAAGCCTTCGAGGATCGCCGGGCGCTCGCCGATCGCTGCCCAGGCGTCCTCGGCCTCGGACGCGTCGTGCAGCCGCACCTGGCCCTTGCCGTCATAGCCGAGCCGCAGCGTCTTCAGGATCGACGGCGCGCCGATCCGGGCGATTGCATCGTGCAGCTCGTCGCGGGTGGTGACCAGCGCCCAGGGCGCGGTGCGGCCGCCGAGCTCGGCCACGAACGACTTCTCGTTGGCGCGGTCCTGCGCGATCTCCAGGCTCTTGGCGCCGGGACGCACCGGCACCTTGGCCGCGAGATGCGCGACGGGTGCCAGCGCGACATTCTCGAACTCATAGGTGATCACGTCGGCGTGGCTCGCCAGTTCGTCGAGCACGATATGGCTGTGATAATCGGCGCGGGTGAAGCTGGAGGCGGTCTGCGCGGCGATGCTTTCCTCGTCGGGGGCGAGGACATGGGTGCGATAACCGAGCTGGGCCGCGGCGACCGCGATCATCCGGCCGAGCTGGCCGCCACCGAGGATGCCGATGGTCGAGCCGGGGGGAAGCACCTCGCTCATGCCGGCTCCTCCGCGACGCTCTCGGTCTGCACGGTGCGCCAGGCGATCAGCTTTTCGGTCAGCGCTTCGTCCGAGGTGGCGAGGATCGCGGCGGCCAGCAGCGCGGCGTTCTTGGCGCCCGCCTTGCCGATCGCCAGCGTGCCCACCGGGATGCCGCCGGGCATCTGGACGATCGAGTAGAGGCTATCGATGCCCTTCATCGTCTTGGATTCGACCGGCACGCCGAGCACCGGCAGGTGGGTCATCGCTGCGGCCATGCCGGGCAGGTGCGCCGCGCCGCCGGCTCCCGCGATGATCACCTTGAGGCCGCGGTCGGCGGCGCTGGTGGCATAGTCATAGAGCCGTTGCGGGGTGCGATGCGCCGAGACGACCTTGGTCTCGTGGGGCACGCCCAGTTCCTCTAGGATCGACGCGGCGTGGCGCATCGTGTCCCAGTCGGAGGTGCTGCCCATGATGATGCCGATAAGAGGTGCGTCCGCCATTGCCTGCCCGACCGTGGAATGGAAGCGGGGTGTTAGTCAGGCAGCGCCCGCAGGGCAATGGCCTACGAATCGAGTTCGAGCAGTTCCTGGCGGACATGGATCGCCTTCAGCGACATCCGCACCTCGACGAGGAAATAGAGCAGCCCCGCGATCAGCAGCAGCATCGAGACGATGAAGGCGACCGCGATCCAGATGCCGACATGCAGGTTGGCGAGGCGCGAGACGAACATGATCGCGACGACGAAGCAGATCGCAAGCGCGCTGGCGGTGCACAGGAAGATTGCGTTGTTGATCACCGAGATGCGGCGATCGATGATGCGGAGTTCCCACACGTGCCGATCATGCTCGGGGCCGCTGGAGCGCGGGTGCAGCTCCTCGATCACCCGCGCGCGATCGACGATGCGGGCGAGGCGGCCGACCATGGTGTTGAGGAACGCGCCGATGCCGGCGAGCAGGAACACGGGCGCGATCGCGGCCTGGATCGTTTCCGAGACGGTGGAGAGATAGGGGCCTTCCATGCATGCTCCTTATGCAAGGGGTAGTGCGCGGCGTGCAAGCGGTGGCTGCACCGGATGGTAACGGATGCGGGGGTAAGACGCGCGAATGGCCCCGCCGGTCCCTGCCCGACACTGTCATCCCCGCGAAGGCGGGGATCCATTTGCCAGGACGGGCGGGGAAGAAGCCGAGGCATTCCCACCAATGGATCCCCGCCTTCGCGGGGATGACGCGTGGGGTGGGAAGGCGGTTCGCGCCGCCGCTATGCCGGGCCTCGCGGATGCGCTGGACGCGGTGGCGGAGCGGGCCCCGGAAAGCCATCGCTTCCTCCGGCGCGGGTGGTACGCCGCGGCACTGCAGGCCTATGGCGGAACGGCACGGACGCTGGTGGTGGAGACCGAAGCTGGCCCGGTGGCGGCCCTGCCCCTGGTCGCCAAGGGGCCGCGCTGGCTCGGGCTCGCCGAGATCCCCGGCTGCTACTGGCCGTTCCGCAGCTTCCCCGTGGCGGAAGGCGCGCCCCCGCCGGCAGCGGACGGGCTGCTCGGCGCGCTGGCGCGGCAGGTGCGGGCGTTGCGGATCGGGCCGGTCTGTGACGGTGACCCCGCGCTCGACTGGCTCAAGCCACGCGCGCTGGCGACCGGCTGGACGCTGCTCGACCGCCACGTGGCCGACAGCTTCCTGCTCGACATCGCGGCCGAGGGGTGGCCGCGCGGATCGACGCTGCGCAAGAACCGGCATCTGGAGAAGCATCTCGCAGGCACGGGCGCGCTCACCTGGGAATGGGGGCCGCCAGACATCGACGGGCTCGCCGATGTCGAGCGACGCAGCTGGATCGCCGCCCGCACCGACGGGCGCGACGCCAAGTTCACGGCGGACGGTCACGGCGCCTTCTGGCAGGCGGCGGTGCGCGATCCGATGCTCGCGGCCATGTTCTCCGCCGCGGTGCTGCGGATCGACGGGCGGCCGATGGCCTTCTCGTTCGACCTCGTCACCGGCACGCGCTGCTATGCCATCGCCAACAGCTATGATCCGGCAGTGGCGAAGCATTCGCCGGGCAAGCTGCTCCAGTATCGCAACCTCGTGCGGGCGCAAGAGCGCGGGGTGACGCTGGTCGACTGGGGCGCCGGCGACAGCGGCTACAAGCAGACCATGGGTGCCACCAAAGGCCCGGCGATCCGCGACTGGATCTTCGTGCGACCGGGGGTGGAGGCGCTGGCCGCGCGGCTGCTGCGCGGGCGCTGGCGGCGCAGCGGTCAGGCGGCGGGCGGCCAGCCCTGAGCGGCGAGGCGTTCGCGCAGCGCAAGAACGAGGATCGCCGTCTTCATGTCGGCCAGCGCGCCCATGCCCTTCGCCCAGAGATCGTCGAGCCGCATCTCGATGACTTCGATATCCTCATGGTCTTGGACCAGTCCGCCGCCGGCGCTGGTGCGATCGGCAAGGCTATAGGGCGCCAGATAGAGGCTCAGCCGCTCGGTGGAGACCGCCGGCATCGCGAAGAAATGGCCGACCAGATCGATCGTGCCGAGCGTGACGCCGCATTCCTCCACCGCTTCGCGCCGCGCGGTACCCTCGGCGTCCTCGCCGGGATCGATGCGGCCGGCGAGCGCCTCATAGACCGGCTCGGGTTCGCCCCGGAAGAGCAGCGGCGGCCGCGACTGGCGGACCAGCAGCACGGTGCCGCGCGCCGCATCATAGGGGAGGACCGCGACGGCATCGCCATGGTCCTCGATCTGGCGGGTGATCAGACTGCCGTCGGGGGTGCGCAGCGTCGCCAGCAGCAGCCGGCCCCACCCCTGATAGACCGTCTCGACGCGTTCGATGCGGTGGCCGGGCTCAGACCCGGACATAGCGGAAATACCACACCTCATGCCCCTGGCGGCGCGCCTTGCGCTCGTAGCGGGTCTCGGGCCAGTCGGCGGGGCGGGTGAGGAAGTCCTGCGCGGTCTTGGCCTGCCATACGAAGTCGCTGCGCTGGCCCAGCACCATCATCGCCCAGCGGCAATAGGTGGGATCGTCGGTGCCGAGGCGGAACTCGCTGCCGGGCTTGAGCTTGGCGGCGATCAGGTCGAGCGGGCCGTGGTTGACCATGCGGCGCTTGGCGTGGCGCGCCTTGGGCCAGGGATCGGGGTGGAGCAGGTAGACACGGGAGAGGCTCGCATCGGGCAGCCGCTCCATCACTTCCAGTGCGTCGCCCATGTGCAGACGGACATTGGCGAGCTCGCCGTCGCGAATATGGTTGAGCGCGCCGACCACGCCGTTGAGGAAGGGCTCGCAGCCGATGAAACCGTGCTCGGGGCGCATCGTCGCCTGGCCGGCGAGATGCTCGCCGCCGCCGAAGCCGATCTCGAATTCGAGCGGGCGATCGTCGCCGAACAGGGTCTGCGCATCGAGCGGGCCGGTTTCGGGCACGCTCACCTGGGGCAGCAGTTCCTCGACGAGCGCGGACTGGCCCTGGCGGAGCTTGTGGCCCTGGCGGCGGCCATAGAGACGGCGGAGAGTGATGGGATCGGCCATGGGGCGCAGCGCATAGTCGCGCCGCCGCGTGCTGGCAAATCCGGGCGCGTTCAGGCGGCGAGGCGGTTGGCGGCGACGGCGGCGCCCCAGCGGCGCATCGGCCGGGTGTAGCGGCGGACGCGCTGCTCGATCCGCAGCTCGCCCTCGAAGTGGCGGAGCCCGGCGGCGAATGCGGCCTGCTGCTCGGCTTCCTCGGTCGGGGCGGGGGCGACGACGGCGACGCCCATGCCGCCGGCGAGGCGAAGCACGCCTTCGACGAGGCGGGCGCGCGCCGGCGCGATGTCGAGCCGGTGGGCCAGCGCGGGCGCCAGCCGGATCAGCCGCGGTGAGCAATGCGCGAGCAGCCGCAGCGCGAGCGGGCCGGCGGCGAAGTCGCCCAGCGCGATCATCATGCCGCGATCGGTGCAGGCATGGATCAGCGCGGCGGCGGCGTCGCGATCGGTCGCCTCGTCGGCGCTGATCTCGACAATGACATGGCCGACCGGGAAGCGGTGGCGAAGCGCGGCGCGGAACAGGTGGGCGAGCAGGCGATCTGGCGTGCCGGCACGGACCTGGACCGGCACCACCAGCAGCGTGCCCGAGTCGGCAAGGCCCGCCGCGGCTGCCGCCGCGAAGACGCGGTCGAGCCGGGTCGCTTCCAGCGCGGTACGGTCTTCGCGCGGCAGGATGGCATCGACCGTATGGAAGGCGTGGCGGCGCGCATGGATGCCGGCGTGCCAGGCGAAGGGTTCGGTGCTGCCCTGTGCCGTGATCGGCTCCAGTTTGATCCGAAGATCCATCGTGTCGGCCATGGTACCTGCTCCTCTACCCGATTCTGCTGAACCTGGACCTGGGCTACCGGCTTCATGGCAACCTTCCCATTCCGTGCGTCGCCGCAGCGGATTCGCCCGGTTGGGGAATCTACGAAGCTTGAACCCCTCTCCGTCGCGAGTCCGCCCGGGTCCGCCGATTCGACGCTAGGCAGCCGCGGTCAGGCGCAGTGCCGGTCCCGGCAGCACCCCCACCTGCGGCAGCGCGATGAGGTCGCCCTGCATCAGCGTCACCTCCAGCGTGCGCAGCCGATCATGCTCGGCGCGGGTCGAGACGCCCTCCGCAATCAAGCGGATGCGCCCCTTCTTGGCGATCTCCACGACCCGCTCGACGACGATGCGCTTGGCCCAGCTGCTGCACAGGCTATGCACCAGTTCGGGGGCGAGCTTCAGCGTGTCCGGGGTGAAGGCGGAGAGCAGGTCGAGCCCCATGTTCCCCGCGCCGAAATCGTCGAACGCGATCAGGAAGCCGAGCTTGCGATAGGCCCTCATCAGTCCGAGCATCTTGTCGCTTTCGAGATTGTCGCGGTCGCTGAACTCGAACACCAGCTCGCGTGGCGGGAAGCCGAGGCGGCGGACGATGCGCAGCATGCGATCGGCATCGGCGACCGGATCGGTGATGTAGCGCGGCATCACCTTGATCGCGAGGCGGGTGTGGCGCTCGGTAATGCCCAGCGCCATCGCTTGTTCGATCGCGGCGACGCGGCAGCGCAGATCGAAGGTGGGGCGCTTGTCCTCCGCCAGCGTCTCGACGAACGCGGCGGGGCTTTCGCCCTCCGGCCCGCGGAACGTCGCCTCATAGGCCGTGACGATCAGGGTGGAGGTGTTGACGACCGGCTGGAACGCCATCGCGAACCAGTCCCGGCGAAGCGCTTCCTGAAGAGGAGCGGGGGCAATTGGGTCGAGCACGGGGCATCTCCACGCTGGATCCCCTGCGTCAATTGGTAGGCGTAAATGATTACCCGAGCGTTGATGCTGCCGCTCGGGATACTCCCGGAAGCGTCAGGCGGCGGCGGCCCGTCGGACGATGCGGGTCGGCGGCAGCCTGCCGGGGATCGGCGGTGCCACCATCTCGCCCTGCACATGGAAAATGCCGAAGCTGCGCAGGCGCTGGAGCACCGGTTCGCGCGCCACGCCGTCGGCGATCACGCGGATGCCGAGGTCGCGCAGCCGCGGTGCCAGTTCCTCCAGCATCAGCCGGCGCGACCAGCTCGAGTCGATGCCGTTGATGAGGTCGGAGTCGAGCCGCACCATTTCCGGGCGGTAGCGCACGCATGGCGTGAAGCCGACCGGATCATGGCCGAGGCCGACAAAGGCGGTGAGGCTGCCCACGCGGCGATGCCCCTCGACGAGATCGGCAAGGTGCTGGCCCGGCACATCGGCAAAGCCGTGGACGCCGAAGATCATCCGCTCGGGCACCAGGCCGGTGCGGCGCCCGGCCTCCAGCGCGGCGGCGAGCGAGGCGCCGGCGGGGGCGGCGGTGGGTGCGAGGATCGGGATCAGCAGGCGCGCGGGCATGCTGCCAAGGCCGGCATCCATCGCGCGGTACACGGCGGCGGCGGCGATGCGCCGATCGAGTTCGGCATGGCGTTCGGCAGGGATCTGGGCGAGAATCGCGTCGCCCTCTTCGCCGTCCGGCCCGCGCAGCAGCGCTTCATAGGCGTAGACGCGATCGGTGATGACGTCGTGCATCGGCCGAAAGGCCAGGTGCAGACCGGCCTCGGGTGCCGGCTGCCAGTCCTCTGCGTCGAGAACCATTCGTTCTTCCTCCACTCCCCGCATTAACCATGACGGGCCCACGATTTCTTATAGGCGGGCGGCGGGGCGAACGGCTGCGACGGCCACGAAAAAGCCCCGCGCGGCGGGTGCCGGCGGGGCCAATTCATGTTCGGATCAGAAGAACCGATCAGGCGGCGAGCGCGGCCTTCAGGTCCTCGACCAGGTCGGTGCGCTCCCAGGGGAAGAAATCGCCCTCGGGCTTGCGGCCGAAGTGACCATAGGCCGCGGTCGGCTGGTAGATCGGCTTGTTGAGGCCCAGGTGCGTGCGGATGCCGCGCGGGGTGAGGCCGCCCAGCTTCTCGATGCCCTGGATCGCCTGCTCGATCTTGTCGTCGCCGACGGTGCCGGTGCCGTGGGTGTCGACATAGAGCGACAGCGGCTTCGACACGCCGATGGCGTAGGCGAGCTGGATCGTGCAGCGCTTGGCGAGGCCGGCCGCGACGATGTTCTTCGCCAGATAGCGGGTGATGTACGCCGCCGAACGATCGACCTTGGTCGGGTCCTTGCCGCTGAACGCGCCGCCGCCGTGCGGGCTGGCGCCGCCGTAGGTGTCGACGATGATCTTGCGGCCGGTGAGGCCTGCGTCACCGTCCGGACCGCCGATTTCGAACGAGCCGGTCGGGTTGATGTGATATTCGGTCGCGTCCGAGAGCAGCTCGGCCGGCAGCAGGTCGGCAACGACCTTCTTCACATAGGCGTGGAGCTCGGCTTCCTTGTCGCCCTGGTCATAGCCCGGGGCGTGCTGGGTCGAGACGACGATCGCGGTCGCAGCGACCGGCTTGCCGTTCTCGAAGCGCAGGGTCACCTGGCTCTTGGCGTCCGGCTCGAGGAACGGCGCGGCGCCCGAATGGCGGTCGGCGGCCATGCGCTCGAGGATCTTGTGGCTGTAGTCGAGCGTCGCCGGCATCAGGTCCGGGGTCTCGTCGCAGGCGAAACCGAACATGATGCCCTGGTCGCCGGCGCCTTCGTCCTTGTTGCCGCTCGCGTCCACGCCCTGCGCGATGTGCGCCGACTGGCCGTGCAGGTTGTTCTCGAAGCGGAAGGTCTGCCAGTGGAAGCCCGACTGCTCATAGCCGATGCGCTTCACCGTCTCGCGGACGGTCTTCTCGATCTCTTCCTTGGCGCCCGGTGCCCATTCGCCATTCTCGTAGACGCCCTTGCAGCGGATTTCGCCGGCAAGCACCACGAGCTGGGTGGTGGTCAGCGTCTCGCAGGCGATGCGGGCTTCGGGATCCTTCGACAGGAACAGGTCGACGATCGAGTCGGAAATCTGGTCGGCGACCTTGTCGGGATGGCCTTCGGAAACGGACTCGGACGTGAAGAGATAGTTGGAACGCATGTAAATTCCTCAGGTTGGGAAGGATCGCCGGGCCGTTGCCATGCCCATATAAAGCTTTCCTTATATGTACTCTCTAGCGAGCCCACCGCCGATTGGCAATCGCGAACAACCCCGTAAGCGCGGCGACGATCAGCACCATCCAGTTGCCGATCTGCGCGAACAGCGTCGGCGCCAGCGGGCGCGGCAGCGGCAGGCGGAGCGCAGCGGCCTGGTTCGGCGGGATCGTGCCGAGCAGGCGGCCATGCCCGTCGATCAGCGCCGAGATGCCGGTGGGCGTGGCGCGGAGGATCGGCAGGCCCTCCTCGATCGCGCGGAGCCGGGCCTGCGCCAGGTGCTGCGGCGGGCCCCAGCTGCCGAACCAGGCGTCGTTCGAGGGGTTGAACAGGAAGTCGGGGCGATGGGCACGGTCGACCACTTGCCCTGAGAAGATGATCTCGTAGCAGATCTGGATGCCGGCATTGCCGAAGCCGGGCACGGGGATTGCGCGCGGCCCGGGGCCGGGCAGGAAGTCGACGTCGCCCATCACCAGCCGGGCGAGGCCGAGCGGCGCGAGCAGCGTGCGCATCGGCAGATACTCGCCGTACGGCACCAGGTGCGCCTTGTCGTAGCGGCCGCGGAGCATGCCCTCGGGATCGAGCGCCCAGACCGAATTGCCCGCGCCGCGCAGCTGGTTGTCACGGCCGAACTGGAGCGCGTTGCCGCCGATCAGAGCCTCGTCCCAGGGCCCCAGCACCGCGGCGATGCGCGCGCGGACGAGCAGCGGGTCCTGCCGATACCATTGCTCCGGATAGCCATATTCGACGAAGTAATCGACCATCCCCTCGGGCCAGACGACTAAGCGGGGCAGCGCGCCGGGCCTGCCGCTCAGCGCGATCATCCGGTTGAGCAGATATTCGGCATAATCGGGGCGGCTGACCGCGTCCTGGCCGATGTTCGGCTGGACGATCACCACCTCCTTGCCGCTGGCGGTGCTGATGCAGCGGATCCGGTCGCAGCGATCCGACCAGCCGAGGCCCAGCGCGAGCAGCGCCACGGCGGCGACGAGCAGCGGACGGTACTGGCGCTGGAAGGCGAGGTAGAGGCTGCCGGCGATCGCGAGCGTCATGCCGGAGAGCGCATAGGTACCGATCAGCGTCGCGAGGTTGCGCACGCCGGGCACCGGCACCCAGAGCACACCGAGCGGGTTCCACGGATAGCCGGTGAACGCCACGCCGCGCAGCCATTCGGTGACGATCCACGCGGCGGCGGCGGCGAGGACATAGCCGAGGTCGGGCTCGATCCAGCCCGATCGGGGCTTTACCTTGCGGGCGAAGAGCCAGGCCGTGCCCATCGCCAGCGCCGGGTAGATCGCCAGATACAGCGCCAGCAGCACCACGGCGGCATAGCCTAGCGCGGGCGGCATCTTGTCCTGGAAGTCGAACGCGTGCTGGATCCAGTTGTCGCCCAGCGTGAAATGGCCGAGTCCGAACAGCCAGGCGCGGAACAGCGCCGAGCGGAGCGTTCGAGCCCGGTAGACCAGCGCGAACAGCCCGGCGAAGCAGAGCAGGGCGAGCGGCCACCATTCCAGCGGCGCGAAGCCGGTGGCGGAAAGCGTGCCGAGAAGGAGCGAGGCGAGCAGCGGACGGCGAGACATCGCCGGCGGGCGTACACGATGCGGGCGGCGAGGGGGAGGGGGCTTCCCATTGCTCCCCTGCGCAGCAGGGGAGGGGGACCGCCGCCGCAGGCGGTGGTGGAGGGGCCGCGCCAGAAAGCGCGGTGGTCGGGTTCAGCGACGCACCGCACCTTTGGTGCGGCCCCTCCACCACACCGCTGGCGCGGCGTGGTCCCCCTCCCCCAGCGATGCTGGGGGAGGAATAAGGCAGCAACGCAGCGTTTCCCGCCCGCCCGCTTGATCCGGCGCAAGGACGCGCCCATGTGAGCGGCATGCTGATCGAGACCGAAGCCACGCCCAACCCCGCCACGCTCAAGTTCCTGCCCGGCAGGATCGTGATGGAGGCCGGCACCCGCGACTTCGCCAGCCCCGAAGAGGCCGAGGCCTCGCCGCTCGCCGACGCGCTGTTCGGCCTGGGCGATGTGACCGGCGTGTTCTTCGGCCGCGACTTCATCTCGGTCACCGCCGCCCCCGGCGTCGAGTGGACGGGCCTCAAGCCCGATGTGCTCGGCATCCTGCTCGATCATTTCTCGGCCAACATGCCGCTGTTCCAGCAGGGCACCGCCGCCGGCTTCAGCGTGCCGCCGGAAAGCGCCGATTTCGGCGACAATCCCGAGGATGCCGACATCGTCGCGCAGATCCGCGAGCTGATCGACACCCGCATCCGCCCGGCCGTCGCCAATGACGGCGGCGACATCGTCTATCGCGGGTTCAACGAGGGCAAGGTGTTCCTCCAGATGCAGGGCGCCTGCTCGGGCTGCCCCTCGTCGACCGCGACGCTGAAGAACGGCATCGAGCAGCTGCTCAAATATTACGTTCCCGAAGTCACCGAGGTGCGCGCGATCTAAGCGCTCGCCTCTTTCTCTTCCTCCCCGTACGAAAGGATCGCAGGCCATGGGCCAGCCGCTGAACGACGTCGCCCTCGATACGATCTTCCGCACCGCGCGGACCTTCAACGGCTATACCGATACGCCGGTGACCCAGGCCGATATCGAGGCGATCTACGACCTGCTCAAAATGGGTCCGACGTCGATGAACCAGCAGTCGGCGCGGTTCGTGTGGGTGCTCAGCCAGGAGGCCAAGGACAAGCTTGCGAGCCTGTCGAGCGGCAGCAATGCCGAGAAGATCCGCAAGGCGCCCGCCAGCGTGATCATCGGCTATGACGTGAACTTCACCGAAACGCTGCCCGAATTCTTCCCGCATGCGCCGGAAGCGAAGAACTGGTTCCCGACCGAGGAGTCGCGCCAGCCGCACGCGTTCCGCAACTCGACGCTGCAGGGCGCCTATTTCATCATTGCAGCCCGCGCGCTCGGCTTCGACACCGGCCCGATGTCGGGCTTCGACAACGCCAAGGTCGACGAAGCGTTCTTCGCCGATCAGCCGGGGGTGAAGTCGAACTTCATCTCGACGCTGGGCGTCGGCGATCCCTCGAGCGTCTATGCGCGGCTGCCGCGTCCCGCGTTCGACCGCTTCAACCGGGTGATTTGACCTGCCCCCGTTTCTTTGGCTAGCGCGGGGCGATGGCTGAAGCCCCGCGACACCTTGTGATCGAAACCGCCACCGCCGCCTGTTCGGTGGCGTTGCTGGCGGACGGCGCCGTTCTTGCCGAGCGGCACGAACTGGTCGGCCGCGGCCATGCCGAGCGGCTGATCCCGATGATCGGCGAACTGCCCGGCGGCGGCCGCGCCGACGCGATCCTGGTCGATGTCGGTCCCGGCAGCTTCACCGGCGTCCGCGTCGGCCTCGCCGCCGCGCGCGGGCTGGCGATCGGCTGGGGCGTGCCGGTGCACGGCTATTCCTCGCTGGCGCTGCTCGCCGCCACTGCGTTCGCCGGCGACTTGGCGCTCGACCGCCTGTCGGTGGTACTGGAGGGCGGGCATGGCGAGGTCTTCGTGCAGCATTTCGCCGCCCCGTTGATCGAGACCGCGCCGCTCGCGTCGCTGCGCCCGGATGCGGCGCTCGCCGCGCTCGATGGACGGCCCGCCATCGGCAGCGGCGTGCGGCATCTCGCTGCCCTGGCCGAGGGGCTGGACCTGCGCGAGGCGCTGCCCCGCGCCGCCGATGCGGTGCTGTTGCCGCCCGCTTTCACCACGCTCGCACCGCGCCCGCTCTACGGCCGCGGCCCCGATGCCAAGACGCTGGCGGAGCGGGGGCTCGCATGAGCGCCGCGCCCCAGCCGATCGAGTTGCGCGAGGGCGGGGTGCAGGATCTGCCGTCGGTGAGCCGCATCATGCAGGCGGCATTCGATCCCGCCTTTGGCGAGGCCTGGACCCAGCCGCAATGCATGGGGATGATGGCGCTTTCGGGCGTGTGGCTGCTCGTCGCGAGCATCGGCGGGCACGACTGCGGCTTCGCGATGGCGCGCGCGATGCTCGACGAAGCCGAATTGCTGCTGCTGGCGACCAGTCCCGCTGCGCGGGGCCGGGGGGTCGGCGGTGCGTTGCTGCGCGCGGTGATCGCTGAGTCGGGCAATCGCGGCGCCACCAAGCTCCATCTCGAGGTCCGTTCGGGCAATGGAGCGATCCGGCTTTATCACGGCGCAGGCTTTGAGAAGGTTGGTGAACGTCGCGGCTATTATCGCGGTATTAACGGACAAAGCTTCGATGCTCTCACTTTGGCACGTGCGCTTTCACAAAATTTATAACGATTGAGACTTGATCTCTTGCCAATCGTTGTGCTTCGAACGATAGGGCGTTTCAGGCGACAGAAAGAATAGTCGCCATGAACGGGTCGAAAGGAATATCATGGAAGCTTCATCTGAAATTCAGGAAACCCTCATCGCGCTGACCGCCGATATTGTCGCTGCGCATGTCAGCAACAACAGCGTCGCGGTGTCGGACCTGCCGCAGCTGATCTCGAACGTGCATACCGCGCTCAGCGGCCTCGGCACCGCGCAGCCGGAGCCGGAAGTGAAGCAGGAGCCGGCGGTTTCGGTGCGCGCTTCGGTGAAGCCCGACTATATCGTCTGCCTCGAGGACGGTAAGAAGCTGAAGATGCTGAAGCGTCACCTGATGACGCACTATCAGATGACCCCGGAGCAGTACCGCGCCAAGTGGAACCTGCCGGCCGACTATCCGATGGTCGCCCCGAACTATGCCGAGCAGCGCCGCAGCCTGGCGAAGAAGATCGGCCTGGGCACCAAGCGCCGCAAGACGCGCTGATCGCCCGTCCGCAAGGACCGACACGAAGGCGCCGGCCCGGACCCCCGTCCGCGGCCGGCGTTTTCGTGGGAAATACGCGATTAGCGTGACCGACCGGCTTGCCCTTTTCCGATGACGCCAATGGCGCTACAGCGGGGCCATGGCTCGCAAGATTGATCTCGAAGCGCTCTGTCACGAAAAGGGGCTGCGCATCACCGAACAGCGCAAGGTGATCGCGCGCGTTCTCTCCGACGCGGACGACCATCCCGACGTGGAAAAAGTGTATGAGCGCGCCGCCGCGATCGATCCGGGCATCTCGATCGCCACGGTATATCGCACGGTCCGCCTGTTCGAGGAGGCGGGCATTCTCGACCGCCACGATTTCGGCGACGGCCGCGCCCGCTACGAGCCCGCGCCCGAGGCGCATCACGATCACCTGATCGACGTCGAGAGCGGCAAGGTGATCGAGTTCGTCGATCCCGAGCTCGAACTGCTGCAGAAGCAGATCGCCGAGCGGCTGGGCTTCCGCCTCGTCGACCATCGCATGGAACTGTACGGGGTTGCGCTCGACCGCAAGAACTGAGCGCGCCCGGCGCCGCCGCGAGGATGCGACCCAGGGGCTGCCGACGCGGCTGACCGGCACCGAACTGGTGCGGGTGTGGTTCCGCATCGCGCGGCTGTTGCTGGCGCTGCTCGTCCACCTGCCGCTCCATTACCTGTTCCGCCTGGTGCGGCTGCCCTCGCCCTGGCCGCGGCTGTTCCTGGCGAGCGCGGCGCGGATCGCGGGCGCCAAGGTGAAGCGTGTCGGCACGCCCTTGAAGCGCGACGTGTTCTACGTCGCCAACCACATCAGCTGGATCGACATCCTCGCGCTGGGCGGGGCGAGCGGCACGGCGTTCGTCGCCAAGGCGGAGATCGGCGCGTCGCCGCTGGTCGGCTGGCTCGCCGGGCTGAACCGCACCGTCTATGTCAAGCGCGAGAACCGGATGGGCGTCGCCGAACAGATCAACCAACTGCGCGAGGCGCTGGCCGAAACCTGGGCGGTGACGATCTTCCCTGAAGGCACGACCACCGACGGCAAGTCGCTGCTGCCGTTCAAGACGCCGATGCTGCGCGTGCTCGAACCGCCGCCGCCGGGCGTGATGGTGCAGCCGGTGATGCTCGATTATGGCGCTGCGGGCGAGGACGTCGCCTGGATCGGGCAGGAGCGGGGACTGAACAACGCCAAGCGGGTGCTGGCGCGGAGCAAGCGCTTCCGGCTGCGGGTGCATTTCCTGGAGCCCTTCGACCCGCGCGACTTCCCCGGCCGCAAGGCGATCGCGGCGGAGAGCCGGCGGCGGATCGAGGCGGCGCTGGTCCGCACGCTCGGGCAGCCGCTGCGGCCGTTCCGGTTTGCGGATGATCCCATTGGGTACAAGACGCCGGCGGAAGGACAGGGCTGAACGCGCCACCTGCGTTCCCCTTCCGCTTGCGGGAGGGGCTAGGGGAGGGGCTGGAACGCTGCGGCGCTTCTACCACGTCGTTCCCTCCCCCGACCCCTCCCGCAAGCGGGAGGGGAGCGCGGACTTCTAGGGAGTCCCACAGGCCTGTTTTCTGCCGTCATTTCCGCGTATAGGCGCGCCGATCATGACCACCCCCAAGACCTATCACGTCAAGTCGTACGGCTGCCAGATGAACGTCTATGACGGCGAGCGCATGAGCGAGCTGATGGCCGCGCAGGGCCTCGTCGCCGCCGAGGCGGACCAGGCCGATCTCGTCGTCCTCAACACCTGCCACATTCGCGAAAAGGCGACCGAGAAGGTCTATTCGGAGATCGGGCGCTTGAAGCTGCGCGAGGCCGGCAAGCCGATGATCGCGGTGGCCGGCTGCGTCGCTCAGGCCGAGGGCGAGGAAATCGCGCGCCGCGCCAAGGTGGACGTGGTGGTCGGCCCGCAGGCCTATCACAATTTGCCGGACCTCGTCGCCAAGGCAGCCGAAGGCCAGCTCGGCCTCGACACCGACATGCCGATCGCCAGCAAGTTCGGCAAGCTGCCGGCGCGCCGCAAGGTGGGGCCGAGCGCGTTCCTCACCGTGCAGGAAGGCTGCGACAAGTTCTGCACCTATTGCGTGGTGCCCTATACTCGCGGCGCCGAAGTCAGCCGCCCCTATGCTGCGGTCGTCGACGAGGCCAAGGCGCTGGTCGATGCCGGTGCGCGCGAGATCACGCTGCTCGGCCAGAACGTCAATGCCTGGGGCGATGACGATGGCCGCGGGCTGCACGACCTGATCGTCGCGCTAGACCGTATCGAGGGGCTGGCGCGGATCCGCTACACCACCAGCCACCCCAACGACATGGCCGAGGGGCTGATCGAGGCGCACGCCCATGTGGCCAAGCTGATGCCGTTCCTGCATCTGCCGGTGCAGGCCGGAAGCGACCGCATCCTGAAAGCCATGAACCGCAGCCACACCCGCGATTCCTACCTCCGCATCCTCGAGCGCGTGCGCGCCGCGCGGCCGGACATCGCGCTGTCGGGCGATTTCATCGTCGCCTTTCCCGGCGAAACCGAGGCCGAGTTCGAGGAGACGCTGCAGCTGGTCGACGCGGTCGGCTATGCCCAGTGCTTCAGCTTCAAATATTCGCCGCGTCCGGGCACCCCGGCGGCCGACTGGGTCGACCAGTATCTGCCGGCGGAAGTGGCCGACGCGCGGCTGCAGCGGCTGCAGGCAGCGCTGGCGCGCGATTCGCAGGCGTTCAACGCCGCGAGCGTCGGCAAGCGCTGTTCGGTACTGATCGAGCGGGTGGGCCGCCGCCCCGGCCAGATGATCGGCAAGTCGCCCTGGCTGCAGTCGGTGCATCTCGAGACGACCGCGAAGATCGGCGACCTGATCGAGGTGGAACTGGTCAGCGCGGGTCCCAACTCGTTGGCCGGTCGCGAACTGGCGCCCGTTTCCGCGTGACCGGCGCCCACCCGCTCGCCTAAAAGCGTTCGGCCGCCAAGCGGCTGAAAGCGGGGGGCGGAGTGAAGCGGTGCGGGCAGGGCATTGCCGTGGCGCTGGCGATGGGATTGGCTGCGGCCGCCCATGCGCAGGGCGTGATGCCGCCGTCGGCCGAAGGCCTGCGCCTCGCCGCCAGCGAACGCGTTCGCTTTGAGGCGATCGACGGGCAGGCGCGCGCTGGGTTCAACAGCAGCGACGAACTGCTGAATTTCCGCACGACGCTGCTCGCCCGCTACCAGCACGGGCCGGTGGGCGTGGTGGGCGAGCTGTGGGACAGCCGCGTCTATGGCGGGAATCGCCGTTCGCCGGTGACGACGGGCGAGGTCAATACGCTGGAGCCGGTGCAGGCCTATCTGCAGCTCGACCTGGGCGATGCGCTGGGACGCGGATCGAAGCTGCGCGTCCAGACCGGTCGTTTCCTGCTCAACCTGGGGTCGCGGCGGCTGGTCGCGGCCGACGATTATCGCAACACCACCAACGGCTATACCGGCTTGCGCGTCGACTGGAGCCAAGGGGCCTGGGCGGCGACGGCGATCTACACCATGCCGGAGCGCCGGCGTCCGGACGATATCGATGCGCTCCTGTCCAACCAGCCCGCGATCGATCGCGAGGGATCGGCGCTGGTGCTGTGGGGCGGCCTTGTCAGCCGCGCCCATGCGATCGGGTCCGCGCTGATCGAGACCAGCTACTTTCATCTCGGCGAGCACGACACGCCCGGCTGGCCGACGCGCGACCGTTCGCTCGATACCGCCGGCATCCGCATCGTGCGCGACCCTGCGGCGACCAGGATCGATTACGAGGTGGAGGCGATCGGCCAGACCGGTTCGCTCTCCACCAGCCTCGCGGGGGGTGCACCGCGCCAGCAGGTGCGCGCCTGGTTCGTCCATGGGCGCCTGGGCTATAGCTGGACGGGAGCGTGGAAGCCGCGGCTGATGGCGGCATTCGACTATGCCAGCGGTGATGCGCCGGGCGGCCGCTATGGCCGGTTCGATACGCTGTTCGGGATGCGCCGCGCCGATCTGGCGCCGGCCGGGCTCTACAATGCGATCGCGCGCAGCAACGTCGTCGCGCCGTCGGTGCAGGCCGATGCGGCGCGTGGGCGGACCGAGCTGATGCTGAGCTATCGGCCCATGTGGCTGGCGGATCGTACCGACAGCTTTTCGAGCAGCGGGGTTCGCGATCCGCGCGGGCGGTCCGGCACCTTTGCCGGGCACCAGCTCGATGGCCGGGTGCGCTACCGGGTGAGCAAGGCGGTGCGGCTGGAGGGCGATGCGGTGTTGTTCGCCAAGGGCCGCTTCCTGCGCGAGGCGCCCAACGCCCCGCCGGGGTGTTGGACGAAATATGTCGCGTTCAACCTTTTGGTGAACCTGTAGCCGAGGAAATCTCGGCTACACGGGGATCACGCAAGCGCCGCCGGACGCTTGCGGCGGCCGCGCATCGCTGCGCCGGCAAAGCCGAAGCCGCCGATCAGCATCGCCCAGGCGGCCGGTTCGGGCACGGCGCCGCCGGTGGTGCCGGTCAGGCGGATGCCGGCATTCTGCTCGCGCAGGCGGCGCCAATCGCCTTCGCCGCCATGGAGGTACGCGACCAGCGGCTGGCTTACGCCACCCGGCATGTAGCTGGTGGAATCGCCGGTTGCCGAGAAGACGACGAAGTAGGAGCCCGGGCCGAGCGCCCATTTCAGCGAATCGGCGCCCTGCCAGCCGATCATGCCGGTGTTGACGAAATTGGCCGAGAACAGCAGCTTCGCCGGCACGAAATCGATCTCGCTATAGATGCTGGCGGTGAGGCGTGCGCCTTCGTCGCCGCCGATCCAGCCGAAGATGCCGTCGACCGTCACCGCCTTGGTGAGATCGAAATAGCCGGCGACGCTGTGCGTCTCGGTCACGGCCGCCGCGCGGCTGACATTGGTGCCGCCGGCACCCGTGTCGAGGATCGGTGCTGCCTGGGCGATGCCGGTCGAGGCGAGCAGGGCGGCGGCAAACGCCGCGACGGCGAACTTCATTCTGCGGTTCCTTTGCAAGAAAATGTCGACACGCTTGTACAAGCTGTGTCGGGAGCGCTCGACGGCGGCGTTGCGGGAATCCGTCTCACTCCCATGGGACTGCGTCTCAGCCCTGTCCCAAATTGATCGGCACGCCTGCGATCGCGGCAAGGGCCGAGCCGGCGTAGAACAGGAGCGTGCATGCGAGCGCGCCCCGAAGCAGATACTTCATCGCGAACCTTGATTGTTACTGATGTATGACGGTACGGTTAGCCGGTGCGGGCCGCGGTTCCAAGCCGGCCAGGGCGCGCGGCGATCCCGTTTCGGCACGCGACGACCCTCGACCCGGCCGGAGGCGCGGGAGGCAGAGTGTCGCAGCCGCGTCACACGCGCGCGGCATTGCGGACGGAACGCACGCACCCCCTGTGCAGCCGCGCCCGCGTCTGCCATCTTGTTCGACGACATGCGCCAAGGAACCTCCGCACCATGCCAAGGTTTGCCCCTCCGGGGCCGCGTGATCCCCGCGCCCCGCGCCAACACCGAAAGGACCGCATGAGCCGCAAGCCTGTCCCAGCCCAGTCGGGTGAACGTTCCCGCGTAGAGGTGACCTTCGACAAGCCCCAGCTCCTGCCGCAGCTCTTCGGAGAGTTCGATTCCAACCTGCTGATGCTCGAGGAGCGGCTGGGCGTGTACATCCACGCGCGCGGCCAGCGGGTGGTGATCGAAGGCACCGCCGAGGCGGTGGCGCATGCCCGCGAGGTGCTCCAGGAACTGCACAGCCGCGTGATCCGCGGCGAGGATGTCGATGGCGGGCTGATCGATGCGGTGATTGCGATGTCGAGCGAGCCGATGTTCACCGGGATCGTCCGCGCCGAACCGGCGGGCAACGGCGGTCCCAAGCCCGCGATCATGATCCGGACGCGCAAGAAGACGATCGTGCCGCGCTCGGTGACGCAGACGCATTACATGCGCGAGCTCGCCTCGAACGACCTGATCTTCGCGCTCGGGCCGGCGGGTACCGGCAAGACCTATCTGGCGGTGGCGCAGGCGGTGGCGCAGCTGATCACCGGCAGCGTCCAGCGGCTGATCCTGTCGCGCCCGGCCGTGGAGGCGGGCGAGCGGCTGGGCTTCCTGCCGGGCGACATGAAGGAGAAGGTCGACCCCTATCTCCGCCCGATCTACGACGCGCTCTACGACTGCCTGCCAGCCGAGCAGGTAGAGCGGCGCATCGCTAGCGGCGAGATCGAGATCGCGCCGATCGCGTTCATGCGCGGCCGCACGCTGGCCGATGCCTTCGTCATCCTCGACGAGGCGCAGAACACCACGCCGATGCAGATGAAGATGTTCCTTACCCGCTTCGGCCAGAACAGCCGGATGGTGATCTGCGGCGACCCCAACCAGACCGATCTGCCCGGCGGGCCGAATGCCTCGGGGCTGAACGACGCGGTGAACCGGCTGGAAGGCGTCGAGGGCATCTCGATGGTGCGCTTCGGGGTGGGCGACGTGGTGCGCCACCCGATCGTCGGCCGGATCGTTGCGGCCTATGAGGGCGACGGCAGTTGATCTATAATCACTGGCGCTAAGGCGGAGCGTGCGGACCATGGGTGCCATTCAAATCGACAATCCCGAGATCACGGGCCGCATCACGCGTCTTGCCCGGCGTCTTGGCATGTCGGTGGAAGCGGCGATCGAGCGCGGGCTTCGCGAGTTTGAAGAGGGGCTGGATCGCACGCGGCGCAATCCCGAAGCCCCGCAATGGCTGGTGGAATATTGGCGGGATCATCCGCTACCGCCGCCCACCGGTTTGCTGGCGGACAAGGCGTTTTTCGACGATCTTTGCGGTGAGAATGACGTGTGACGTTATTCGTCGATGCGTCTGCCCTGGTGGCGATTATTGCGGGTGAAGAAGGTGCGGCAGACTTGGCGCATCGGCTCGATGCCGACGAGCGACGGGTCACGTCGCCAATGGCGCGGTGGGAGGCGATCGTGGCCCTGCGGCGTGCGCGTGAATATGACTGGCGTTACGCGGCTGAATCGGTCGATGCCCTGCTCGCCTTGAAAGCGATTCAAATCGTTGCGATCGGCGCACTGGAAGGCCAAATGGCGCTCAATTGCTTTGCGCGCTACGGCAAGGGGCTTCACCCTGCGAAGCTCAACATGGGCGACTGCTTCGCCTATGCGTGCGCCATAACGAACGATGCGCGTCTGCTCTACAAGGGCGACGATTTCTCCAAGACGGACCTCGCCTGATGCTTGACGTTGCCGCCCTGCTCGAATCGCCCTGGCCGGAAGGCGAGTGGGAAGCGCTCGCGCTGCGCGCCGCCGAGGCGGCGATCACGCAGACGCCCTATGCCGAATGGAAGGGCTGGCCGACCGCGATCGAGGTCGCGGTGCGCTTCACCAGCGACGACGAAGTCCATACGCTGAACCGCCAGTACCGGCACAAGGACAAGCCGACCAACGTGCTGTCCTTCCCGATGATCCAGCCCGATCTGCTCGATGCGGTCACCCAGAACAGCGATGATGGCGAAGTATTGCTGGGTGATATCGTGCTTGCGCACGGCGTCTGTTCGGTGGAAGCGGAAGAGCGCGGCATTTCCGTGGACGATCATGCCACGCATCTGATTGTCCATGGCATGCTGCATCTGCTAGGCTATGACCATATCGAGGATGGCGAGGCGGAAGCCATGGAGGCGATGGAACAGGCCGCCATGGCGGCGCTGAACCTGCACGATCCCTATCCCGTACGCGAGGATTGAACACCAGCATGAACGAGGGCCCTAGTACCGGCTCGCCCGAACACCGACACGAAAATGGGGGCATCTGGCGCAGTCTGCGCGCACTCCTGTTCGGCGAGGAACAGGAAGAAACGCTGCGCGAGCGGCTGGAAGAAGCCATCGAGGAGCATGAGAGCGACGGCGGCACCGCGCCGGCCGGCGACCTCGCCCCGATCGAGCGCCAGATGCTCAAGAACCTGCTGCATTTCGGCGAGCGCGATGCCGGCGACGTGGGCGTGCCGCGCGCCGACATCATCGCGGTGGAGGAGCAGACCAGCTTCGCCGATCTCGTCCAGCTCTTTGCCGAGGCAGGGCATAGCCGCCTGCCGGTCTATCGCGAGGAGCTCGATACGATCATCGGCATGGTCCACATCAAGGACGTGTTCGAGATCCTGGCCAAGGGCGAGGCGCACCCGCCGAGCATCGCCGGGCTGATCCGCCAGCCGCTCTACGTGCCGCAATCGATGGGTGCGCTCGATCTGCTCGCGCAGATGCGAGTGAAGCGCACCCACCTCGCGATCGTGCTCGACGAATATTCGGGCACCGAGGGGCTGATCACGATCGAGGACCTGATCGAGGAGATCGTCGGCGAGATCGAGGATGAGCATGACGAGGCGCCGGCGGCGCTGATCGTGCCGATCGACGGCGGCGGCTGGGAGGCCGATGCCCGCGCCGAGCTGGAGGATGTAGCGGACACCGTCGATCCGCGGCTTGGCGAGGTGGAGGAGGATGTCGACACCATCGGCGGCCTCGCCTTCGTGCTGGCCGGGCATGTGCCCGAAGTCGGCGAATGCCTGGAGCATGACAGCGGTTGGAAGCTCGAGGTCATCGATGCCGACGAGCGCAAGGTCAACCGCCTGCGGCTGCATCCCCCCGACGTTCGGGTGGAAGACGCGGCGTAGCACATTAGCTGTCCTTCCGGCGCAAGCCGGAATCCATTGGGGTCTCCGGTACGGCTCCTGCCGCGACCGAGAGGCGACTGGATCCCGGCTTTCGCCGGGATGACGATCAGTGTGATTACCCCGCCAAACCGATCAGGCTGATCTGCCGGCCGTAATCGGGCTCGCCGCGATGCGTCGCGCGGCGGAAGCTGAAGAAGCGGTCTTCGTTGGCATAGGTGTCGAGGCCCAGCGCCTCGATCGTGCGCACGCCTGCGCGCGCCAGCCGGTGGACGACATAGGCCTCCAGGTCGAACTGGAAATGCTCGGGCCGGCCATCGGCGAAGAAGCGCTCGTTCGCCGGGTCCTGCTCGCAGAAGCGGCGGAAGAAACCGGCGTCGACCTCGTAGCTCGCCCGCGCGATGCACGGGCCGACCGCGGCCACGATCCGGTCGCTGCGTGCGCCCAGTCCCTCCATCGCGGCGATCGTCGAATCGGTGACGCCGCCGATCGCCCCCTTCCAGCCGGCATGTGCGGCGCCGACGACGCCCGCCTCGCGATCGGCGAGCAGCACCGGCGCGCAATCGGCGGTGAGGATGCCGAGCAGCAGGCCCGGCTGGTTGGTCACCAGCGCATCGGCACGCGGGCGCAGCGCCTCGTCGAACGGCGCCAGCACGGTGACGGCATCGGCCGAGTGGATCTGGAAGACCGTGGTCAGCCGCGCGCCCGGCAGCACCGCGGCGACGGCACGGCAGCGATTCTCGGCCACCGCGCCGGGCAGGTCGTCCGAACCCAGCCCGACGTTCAGCCCGGCGACGATGCCGGTCGAGACCCCGCCGACCCGTCCGAGAAAGCCGTGCGGCACGCCGTCGAGCGCGCCGGCGCGATGGACCTGCACGCCGCTCACAGCGCCAGCCGCATCAGCCGATCCTCATCGGCATGGTTGCCCACCATGAAGGCATAGGGTCCGCGATCCTCAAAGCCGTAGCGCTGGTAGAAGCGCTTGGCGCGATGGTTGTCGATATAGACGGAAAGCCAGAGTTCGGCAGCACCCCGCGCGCGGGCGGTGGCGAGCGCCCAGTCCATCAGCGCCTGGGCGGCGCCGCTGCCCTTGGCGCGATCCAGCAGGTAGAGCTGACGCAGTTCCATCGCAGGACCTTCCGGCGCGGCAGGCAGGCTGATCGGGCCCAGCTTGCAATAGCCGGCGATGCCTTCCGCATCCTCGATTACCCGGAAGGCGAAGGCCGGATCGGCCAGTTCCTCGGCCCAGCCTGCGACCGTGAACTTGGCGAGGAAGCTGGCGAGATCCTCGGCCGCATAGAGGTGCCCGAAGGTCGCCTGGAAGCTGGCGCGGAACAGCGCGTCGATCGCGGCGGCATCGGTGGGGGTGGCGTCGCGGAAGGTCATGCGAACCCCGCCGGCACCGGCCAGCCCGGCGCGGTGAGCGCGAGCACCTTGAACAGCGACCCCATCTGGTCGTCGCCTACCAGTCGGTTGCGATCGGCGGCGATGGCATCGCCGCGCTCCGGCGCAACCCGGGCCAGCGCGCGGGCGCGCTCGTCGATACCGAGCGCCTTGAGGAAATCGCCCTGGGTCACCGGGCCATGGACGGTCAGTCCCTCGGCCTCGGCGGCTTCCTTGAGCGTGCCGAAATCGACATGGGCGGTCAGGTCCGCTTCGCCCGGCGCGTCGAACGGATTGGCAAAGGCATGGCCGCGCACCGCCTGCAGCGTGTCGCCGATCGCCGGGCCTTCATAGCCATAGTCGAGGATCAGCGCCGCGCCGCCCTGGGCGAGCAACCGCTGGGCGAGCTTGCGGAGCAGCGCCACGCTGGCCGGCGAGGTCTCCAGAATCGCCCCCGGCGCGGCATCGCGGAGCGCCTGCGGGATCACCGCGTCGAAGCCGCGATCGCCGGTTACTGGCAGGAACAGCGTGTCCTGGCAGGCGACCAGCCGCTCGCGCCAGCCTTGCGCGGTATGCACCAGCTGGCGGATCGGCAGCGCGTCGAAGAACTCGTTCGCCACCACGAGCAGCGGGGCATCCTCGGGCAGACCGACCAGGTCGAGATGCCATTCGGCGTGCGGCACGCGTTCCTTCTGCGCGGCGCGGAGGACCGGGCTGGTCTCGAGGAAGTCGACCGGCGGCGCGAACCCCGCCTTGTCCATCGCGCGCAGCGCGTCCGCCGCCAGCGTGCCGCGGCCGGGGCCGAACTCGACATAACGGGCGGCGTCGGGCCGGCCGGCGCGGTCCCACAGGTCCGCCAGCCACAGGCCGAGCAGCTCGCCGAACATCTGGCTGATCTCGGGCGCCGTGGTGAAGTCGCCCCGCGCGCCCAGCGGATCGCGGGTGCCGTAATAATGCGCGTTGGCCGCACCCATGAACTGCGAGAGCGGGATCGGCCCGGCGAGGGTGATCGCCCGCGCCAGCCGCTCGGGCAGCGCGGGTTCGGCGGCATTCTCGCGGCGTTCGTCGGGGGCGGCGTCGAGCGGATTGGTCATGACGGTCCGGTCAGGCGACGCTCGGCCCGGTGATCGCCTCGACCCGCTTGCGGCGGCCGTTTGCGGTGGCGATCAGGAACAGGCCGCCCGCGATCATCGGCAGGCACAGCCACTGGCCCATGTGCAGGCCGGTGAGGTCGACCAGCCAGACGAGCTGGCGATCGGGCTCGCGGAAGAATTCGACGAAGAAGCGCGCGCAGCCATAGCCGAGCAGGAAGATGCCGGTGAGCTTGCCGGGCTGGTAGCGCGCATCGGTGCGCCAGAAGAAGAACCACATCACCGCGAACAGCAGCAGGCCTTCGAGCCCCGCTTCGTAGAGCTGGCTGGGGTGGCGGGCCGGTTCGGGGATGCCGGCGGCGACGGTGCCGCGGAACACGATCGCCCAGGGCACGTCGCCCGGCTTGCCCCAGAGCTCGCCGTTGACGAAGTTGGCGAGACGGCCGAAGAACAGCCCGAACGGCGCGCAGCACGCGACATAATCGTGGATGCGCAGCCAGTTGAGCTTGTGCTGGCGGGCGAGCCAGAGGATCGCGAGCGAGGTGCCGAGCACGCCGCCATGGAAGCTCATGCCGCCTTCCCACAGCATCAGCACCTGCAGCGGATTGTGCAGCATGTCCGGCGCGTAGAACAGCACATAGCCGATGCGGCCGCCGAGGATAATGCCGAGCGTGGCGTAGAAGACGAGATCGTCGGCATGGCGCCGCGCCATCGGCGCGCCGGGCGCGGCGAGCAGCTTCATCAGGTACAGCCAGCCGAGCAGGATGCCGCTGATATAGGCGAGCGAATACCATTTGATCTGGAAGAAATGCAGGTCGATCGCCACCGGATTGAGGTGGAGATCGGTGTAGTGAAGATGTCCGCCGGCAGCGGCAAGCAGGGTTGGCAGCACGGTATTTCCCCGGCGTGAAATGCGACAGGCCCTCGCGATAGAGCCAAAACGCCGCAAACCCAAGGGGGAGCGATCAGGCTGATCGAAAGCCCATGCTGGCGCGGGGCGCTCGCCCGCGATAGAGCCGGGCGATGGCTGGCAATACTCCACCCCGGATCAGGCTCGATCGGCGCAGGCTGTTGATCGGTGGCGGCGCGGGGCTGGGGCTGGTGGTCGCCTGGGGGCTTTGGCCGCGCAGCTATGCGCCCAACCTCGCTGCGGGGCCCGGCGAAAGCCTGTTCGGCGCCTGGCTCAAGATCGGCAAGGACGGGCAAATTCGCGTGGCGGTGCCGCAGGCGGAGATGGGGCAGGGCGTCTATACGGCGCTTCCGCAGATCCTCGCCGACGAGCTGGGCGCGGACTGGAAGCTGGTCGGCGTCGAGCCGGCGCCGCTCAACCCGCTCTATGCCAATCCGCTGGCGGCGCAGACGCTGTTCGCCGCCGCGCTGGGCGGCCTGCCCGAAAAGGTGCAGCGCAGCCATGCCGCGCGCGCCGACCTGATGCTCACCGCCGCGTCCACGTCGGTCCGTGCCTTCGAGGACGATCTGCGCCAGGCCGGCGCGGCGGCGCGGGTGCTGATGTGCAAGGCGGCGGCGCGGCGCTGGGGCGTCGACTGGCAGGCCTGCGGCACGGCCGGCAGCATGGTGATCCACGGCAACCAGCGGCTGGGGTTCGGCGAGCTTGCCGAGGCCGCGGCGCACGAGAAGGCACCGGCGCAGCCGCCATTGCGCGGCGGCGAGGCCGGGCGCCTGCACGGCCAGCCGCTGCCCCGGCTCGACGCGCCGGCCAAGCTCGACGGCAGCGCCAACTTCGCTGCCGATATCCGCCTGCCGAACATGGTGTTCGCCGCGATCCGGCAGGGGCCGGTGGGCGAGACCGAGCTGGTGCATGTCGATCGCGAGGCGGCGAACCGCGTGCGCGGGATGCTGTCGATCGTCACCACCAAGCAATGGGTGGCGGCGGTGGCGAGCAACTGGTGGGCGGCCGAGCGCGCGCTCCAGGCGCTGCGCCCGCGCTTCCGCAACGCGGCAGCGATGGTCAACGACGACAGCATCGACGCCGCGCTCGATGCCGCGCTGGACGGCGAGGGTGCGCGGATCGAGGCGAAGGGCGATCTCGCCACCGAGTTTCGCGGCGCGCGGGTGGTAACGGCGGACTATCGCGTCGGCCTTGCCCCCCATGCCCCGCTCGAGCCGATGACCTGCACCGCCGACTATGCGCATGGCCGGCTGTCGCTGTGGCTGCCGACCCAGGCGCCGGGCCTCGCGCGCGCGGCGGCGGCGAAGGCGCTGGGTCTGGATGCGGCGCGGGTGACGGTGCATGCGATGCTCGGTGGCGGCTCGTTCGGTGCCAAGTTGGAGGTCGACGCAGCGGTGCAGGCGGCGCTGATTGCGCAGTCGGTCGGTCGCCCGGTGCAACTGACCTGGCCGCGCGACGAGGATCTGCGGCGCGACCGTTTCCGCCCCGCCGCCGCCGCCCGGCTCACCGCCAAGCTGGGGCAGGGCGGCACCGTCTCCGCCTGGCTGGCGAAGATCGCCGCACCGTCCACCGGCCGCGAGCTGGCGGCGCGGCTGCTCGCCGGCGATGCGCTTGCCGCGGCGGGGCTGGCGCTGCCCGGCAAGGAAGATCCCTCCGCGGTCGAGGGCGCAGCACCGATCTATGCGATCCCGAACCTCGCGGTGGACCATCACCCGGCCGAGATCGGCGTGCCGACCGGCTATTGGCGCTCGGGCGCCCACAGCTACACCTGCTTCTTCGCCGAGAGCTTCGTCGACGAACTCGCGCATGTCGCCAACCGCGATCCGCTGTCGTTCCGCATGGCGATGCTCGGCAACCAGCCGCGGCTCGCGCGCTGCCTGCAGACCGCGGCGCAGCTCGGCGGCTGGCAAGGTGGCGAGCCGGGCAGCGGGCAGGGGCTCGCCGCGCACGCCTTTCGCGGCTCGTACATCGCGGTGATGGCCGAGGCGCACCTGACGCCGCAGCGCGAGATCGTCGTCGAGCGGCTGGTCGCGGCGGTCGATTGCGGGCGGGTGGTGAACCCCGATCTTGTCCGCCAGCAGATCGAGGGCGGCCTGTTGTTCGGCCTCGCCGCCGCGCTCGGTGCGGCGACCACGTTCAGCGAGAATATCGCCGACGTTCAGACCATCGCCGATCTCAACCTGCCGACCCTGGCGACCACGCCCGACATCACCGTGGAGATCCTGCCGAGCGGATCGGATCCGGGCGGGGTGAGCGAACTCGCCGTGCCGCCGGCCGCGCCCGCCATCGCCAACGCGTTACAAACCGCCACCGGCACGCGCTTTCGCCGCCTGCCCTTGCTATCGGATGCCGAATGACTCTGCCTGCGGCCCATCCCAAGATCCCGCCCGCGCGTGTGGGCGTGTTGCTGGTCAACCTCGGCACGCCCGATGCACCCGATCCCGATGCGGTGAAGCGCTATCTCGGCGAGTTCCTCTCGGATCGCCGCGTGGTCGAGATCCCGCCCTTGCTGTGGCAGCCGATCCTGCGCGGCATCATCCTGCGCACCCGGCCGAAGAAATCGGCGCATGCCTATAGCCAGGTGTGGCGCGAGGACGGCTCGCCGCTGGCCGCGATCACCAAGGCGCAGGCGCGCGGGCTGGAGGGCGCGTTCGGGGCGAGCGTGACGGTGCTGCACGCGATGCGCTACGGCAAGCCTGCGGTGGGCGAGCAGATCGCCGCGCTCAAGGCGCAGGGCTGCGAGCGGATCCTGGTCGCGCCGCTCTACCCGCAATATTGCGCGGCGACGACCGCGACCGCCAACGACGTGGCCTTCGCCGCGCTGATGGCGATGCGCTGGCAGCCGGCGCTGCGTACGCTGCCGCCTTATTATGACGATCCCGCCTATATCGATGCTTTGAAGGCCAGCGTCGAAGCCGGGCTCGCCGGTCTCGACTTCACCCCCGATGCGGTGATCGCCAGCTTCCACGGCATGCCGCAGCGGACGCTCGAGCTGGGCGATCCCTATCATTGCCATTGCCGCAAGACCGGGCGGCTGCTCGGCGAGGCGCTGGGCCGCGAACTGATCGTCACCTTCCAGTCGCGTTTTG
This sequence comes from Sphingomonas azotifigens NBRC 15497, assembly GCF_002091475.1. Lineage (GTDB taxonomy): Bacteria > Pseudomonadota > Alphaproteobacteria > Sphingomonadales > Sphingomonadaceae > Sphingomonas > Sphingomonas azotifigens. The sequence continues at coordinate 47,036 of NZ_BCTR01000035.1, read as the reverse complement.
GCCGCGCGAAGTGGCTGGAGCCGGCAACCGACACCACGCTCGAGGCACTGCCCGCCAAGGGCATCCGCCGCGTCGCGATCGTGGCGCCGGGGTTTTCGGCCGACTGCCTGGAAACGCTGGAGGAACTGGCGATCCGCGGTCGCGAATCCTTCCTCCGATCCGGAGGAACCGATTTCGCATATTTGCCTTGTCTCAATGACAGCGCGGCGGGCATGGAGTTGCTGCGACAGATCATCGGGCGCGAACTTGCCGGCTGGGTGAACCCCGCCTAGCCAATTCTTGGGTTTGATTGGAGAGGAATGCACATGGCACGTGTAGCGGTCGTCACGGGCGGCACCCGCGGTATTGGCGAGGCGATCAGCCTGGCGCTCAAGGAGGCGGGCATCACCGTCGCTGCCAACTATGCCGGCAATGACGAGAAGGCCGCCGCCTTCACCGAACGTACCGGCATCAAGGCCTATAAGTGGGACGTCGGCGATTTCGACGCCTGCGCCGCCGGCGTGCAGCAGGTGGAAGCGGAACTCGGCCCGGTCGACATCGTCGTCAACAATGCCGGCATCACCCGCGACGGCACCATCCTGAAGATGACCCGCGAGATGTGGGAAGACGTGATCCGCATCAATCTGGGCGGCTGCTTCAACATGGCGCATGCGGTGTTCCCGGGCATGCGCACCCGCAAATGGGGCCGCATCGTCAATATCGGCTCGATCAACGGCCAGGCCGGCCAGTACGGCCAGGTGAACTATGCCGCCGCCAAGTCCGGCATCCACGGCTTCACCAAGGCGCTGGCGCAGGAGGGCGCGCGGTTCGGCGTGACCGTTAACGCGATCGCGCCGGGCTATATCGATACCGACATGGTCGCGGCGGTGCCGGCGGACGTGCTGGAGAAGATCGTGGCGAAGATTCCCGTGGGCCGGCTGGGCCAGGCGCACGAAATCGCCCGTGCGGTGGCGTTCCTGTGTGCAGAGGAAGGCGGTTTCGTCACCGGATCGACGCTGTCGATCAACGGCGGCCAGCACATGTACTGAGCGCAAAAACAGGGGGGCCGGATCCTTGCGGATCCGGCCCCCGGCGTCTCTCGATACGCTACGCGAGAGCAAATGTACGCGTACAACCCGTTCTGATTAGAGCGGTTCCGTTGAGCGAACCCTGAACGACTTGGTTATTTGCCGTTCATCTTCGCACGTGCAGCACTGGCGGACCGGCGCGGACGCGTTAAGAAGGGCGCATGCGCTTTCGGCTCCGCCTGCTCGTCCTGCCTCCGCTGGCGCTCTCCTACCTGTTTCTCGCCGCGTCGGGCAAGGAACCGCGCATCCCGTTCGGCGACCACCCGGTGATGCATGCGGAGCAGGTGCCGCTCGCACCCGGCAATCCGGCGCTGCGTACCGTGGGTCGGCTCCAGTATCTGGGCGGATTGCGACTGAGCAGCCCCGATCTCGGCTTTTCCGGCTTTTCCGCACTCAGCGTCGACGGGGACCGAATCACGCTGGTGAGCGACCGCAGCAATGTCGTGCGCTTCCGCATGGGCGCCGACTGGCGACCGTTCGACGTTCGATTCGGCGAATTGCCCGCCGGCCCGGGCATCAGCGTGTACAAGGGCGATCGCGATTCCGAATCGCTGACCCGCGATCTGGTGACCGGCACCTTCTGGGCCGGATTCGAATCGTACAACGCGATCTTCCGGTTCGATCCGGACCTTCGCCGCGAAACCGGCCGCGCCTTTCCGCGCGCGATGAAGCGCTGGCCGCGCAACGGCGGCCCCGAATCGATGGTGCGGCTGCCGGACGGCCGGTTCCTGGTGCTCGCGGAGACCGCACGCCCGCGCGGCGGGCCGGTGTCGCAGCGCGAGGTGCTGCTGTTCCCGCACGATCCCACCCAGGGCAATCCGCAGCCGCAGCGCCTGACCTTCGAGCCCCCGCCGGGCTATGATCCGAGCGATGCGGTGCTGTTGCCCGACGGACGGCTGCTGGTGCTGGTGCGGCGATTCGCGATCCCCTCGCTGTTCACCGCGAAGATCGTCCTGGTCGATCTGCGCGGGCTGCATGCCGGGCAGGTACTGCGCGGCACCGAGATCGCCGATTTCTCGCCGCCGCTGCAGCACGATAATTTCGAGGGCCTGGCGGTGCAGCGCGAAGGCGATTCGCTGGTGCTGTGGATGGTGTCCGACGACAACGAGCATTGGTGGCAGCAGACGCTGCTGCTCAAGTTCCGGCTGGATCTCTAGGCGCCAGACACGGAAAAACCCGCCACTGCCGTGCAGTAGCGGGCCAAACCGTTGATCTGGAAAAGATCAGGCCGCTTCGGCGGTGCCGGTGGTCGCCTTGCGCACTTCGCGCTTCAGACGACGCGCGCGCAGCGAGAGATCCTCGTCGCGCGACTTCAGCAGCCAGTTGTCCAGGCCGCCGACATGCTCGACCGAACGCAGGCCGTGCGTCGACACGCGCAGACGGATGCTCTTGCCGAGCGAATCGGAGATCAGCGTGACGTTCTGCAGGTTCGGCAGGAACGTACGCTTGGTCTTGTTGTTGGCGTGGGAAACATTGTGTCCCACCTGCCGGCCCTTGCCGGTCAGCTCGCAAATGCGCGACATCGCTTCAAATCCTGAGTTGGGCAGAAAGCCGGAAAGGCCGCGCTGTTAGCGTCGATGCGCGCTGCAGTCAACCGATTCACGAGGAAGGGCGCGCAACCCGCACGCCGCCGGGGCGTTGGGCAGGTGAAACGAATAGGAGGAGATTGGGATGCGCGCAATCCTGGGATTGCTGGGGGTGTTGGTGCTGATCGCCGTGGTGCTGATCGCGCTGGGCTTCCTGAACGTCGATGTTCGCGGCGGGCAATTGCCGACGGTCGCGGCGGAGACCGGCAAGGTATCGCTCGGCGAATCGAACAGCACGGTCCGGGTGCCCACCGTCGAGATGAAGGACAAGCAGGTGAAGCTGCCGACCATCGACGTGCAGAAGGCGCCGGAACCGACGCCCTCGCCGAAGTGACGGTGCCGCCCGGCCGTCTCGCCGCGGCGGCGCTGCTGCCGCCGCTGGGCGTGTATCTGGCGGAGGGGCCGGGGCGGACGTTCCAGATCGCCTGCGGGCTCACGCTGCTCGGCTTCGTGCCGGGCGCGGGGTACGCGCTGTGGCGGTTGTTCCGGCGACCGGAGCCGCGTGCCTCTCTCTGAGGGCAGGGCGATGGCCTTCAGTCAAAATACCGAGTCATCCCGGCGGAAGCCGGGATCCATTTGCACTGATGTCGCGGTTCTTTCCCCCAGCGCACAGGGCAATGGATCCCGGCTTTCGCCGGGATGACGATGGGTCGGACGCGCGGCGGCCTTCAACTTCCAACTGGGATAGCCCCCGCTGGCTGAGAGCAGGTGACCGCCCGGCGCCGGGCCGCTAAGCCGGGGGCGATGTTTCCCTTGCCCCCTCCGATGCGCGCCGCGCTGGCCGCTGCCCGGGCTGCGGCCGAGCAGGGCGAGGTGCCGGTCGGCGCGGCGGTGGTGCGGGACGGCGCCATCATCGCCACTGCCGCCAATGCGCCGCGCGCGCGCCACGATCCGACCGCCCATGCCGAGATGCTGGCGATTCGCGCCGCCGCGCAGCTGCTCGGCCGCGACCGGCTGGAAGATTGCGACCTGTGGGTCACGCTCGAGCCCTGCGCGATGTGCGCCGGCGCGATCGCCCATGCCCGAATCGCCCGGCTCTATTATGGGGCGAGCGATCCCAAGGGCGGGGCGGTGGAGCATGGGCCGCGCCTGTTCGGCCAGCCGACCTGCCACCATCGGCCCGAAGTCTATGCCGGTATCGGCGAGGCCGAGGCGGGCGCGGTGCTGCGCGACTTCTTCCGCGCGCGGCGCTGAGGCCAGGCCGGCTGGCCGCTCCACCGCAATCGGTGTAGCGTGCGGAAAAACGGGAGAGGTACCGATGCGATCGCTGCATTGCCTTGCCGGACTGCTGCTGCTTCCCGCCGCGGCGTTGGCCTCGGAGCGGCCGATTCTGAGCTGGGGCAAGCCCGGCGTCACGCTGGAGAGCTATCGCGCCGATGCGGTCGCCTGCGGGCGCGAGGGCTATTATCTCGATGTGTCGAATACCGAGGCGGCCAAGGTGTTCCAGCAGGCATCGGCCCAGCTCGAGAACAACGAAGCCAATCTCCGGGTGGCCGGCGATCTCGACCGGACGATCCAGATCGCGGGCGATTCGAGCCGAATCGTCGAGCGCACCCGCCCGGCGGAGCGCATGCGGGAAGTGCGGACGCTGCTGCAGGACACCGTATCGAACTGCTTGCGAGCGCGGGGCTACACCCAGTTCCAGCTCACCGCGGCGCAGCAGCGACATCTTCGCGGGCTCAAGCAGGGCTCGCCGGAGCGCCACGCCTATCTGCACGGCCTCGCCAGCGACCCGGCCGTTCTGGCTGCCCAGAAGCTGTAGGCAGCGGCGCTAAATCATCTTCGCACTGCAAAAGGTTGTGAAGAGGGCGCCGCTGCGGATATGAGGGCGGTGCACCATGAGCGCGCCTTTTCCCTGGATCGACGTAGCGATCATCTTCGTGCTGATCGCGATCAACGGCATTTTCTCCATGTCGGAGCTGGCGATCGTATCCGCCCGCCCGGCACGGCTGGAGGCGCTGGCCCGACTCGGCAATCGCGGCGCCAAGACGGCGATCGAACTGGCCGAGGATCCCGGCAAGTTCCTCTCCACCGTCCAGATCGGCATCACCCTGATCGGCATCGTCGCCGGTGCCTATTCGGGCGCCAGCCTGGGCGAGCCGGTGGGCAAGCGGATCGAGGCGCTGGGCCTCTCCGCCGAACTTGCCCATACGCTGGGCATCACGCTGGTGATCGGCCTCACCACCTTCTTTTCGCTGGTGATCGGCGAGCTGGTGCCCAAGCAGTTCGCGCTGCGCTCGCCCGAGCCGATCGCGGCGGCGATGGCGCTGCCGATGCGCTGGCTCTCCTGGGGCACGGCGCCGGTCGTCTGGCTGCTCGATTCGTCGAGCGGGATGGTGTTCCGCCTGCTCGGCCTCAACCGCGAATCGGAAAACCGGGTGACGGCCGAGGAGCTGCACCTGATCGTCGCGGAGGCGAGCAAGTCGGGCGTGATCGAGGAGCATGAACGCTCGATCATCTCGGGCGTGGTCCGCCTCGCCGATCGACCGGTGCGCGAGGTGATGACGCCGCGTACCCAGGTCGACTGGCTCGACGTCGACCTCGACGGCGCCGGCATCCGCGAGGAACTGCTGGCGACGCCGCACACCCGCCTGCCGGTCGCCGAAGGCTCGATCGACGCAGTAATCGGCGTGGTGCAGGCGCGCGACATCGCCGCTGCGCTGTTCCGCGGCGAGCCGCTCGACCTGCGCAAGCTGATGCGCAAGGCACCGGTGCTGCCGGATCAGGTCGATGCTATGGACGCGCTCACCGCGCTGCGCCAGGCCGAGGTGCCGATGGGGCTGGTCCACGACGAATATGGCCATTTCGAAGGCATCGTGACGCCGGCCAACCTGCTCGCGGCGATCGCCGGCGAATTCGCATCGGATTCGGAGCCGGGCGACAACCCGCACATCGTCGTGCGTGACGACGGCTCGCTGCTGGTGGCGGGCGCGACCCCGGCCGACCAGCTGGCGGAGCGGCTGGGCATCGACCTGCCCGAGGACCGCGATTATGCGACCGTGGCCGGGCTGGCGCTGGCCATCCTCAAGCACCTGCCGGGCGAAGGCGAGGCGTTCGCCGAGCAGGGCTGGCGCTTCGAGATCGTCGACCTCGACGGCCGCAAGATCGACAAGCTGCTGGTGAGCCGCGCGGGGTAAGGGGGCTTCTAGTCCTCGTCAGGCTTGGCCGTCCGCGCCAAGGCAGCGCACATTTGAAATCTGGCACCGCGGCGCTCAAGCACAATCGTCATCCCGGCGGAAGCCGGGATCCATTGCCCTGTGCGTTTGGGGGAAAGAACTGCCACTTCGGCGCGAATGGATCCCGGCTTCCGCCGGGATGACGGAGTAATTAGGCGGAACGCGATTACCCCGCCCGTACGCGGGAGGAGCTGCTCGGTGGCGGCTTGCGCAGCATCGTCCAGTTTCGGAAATCCCCCCTCTGCCCCTTATAGTTGCACCCTCATCCCGCCCATGGTAGCGCCCGCGGCTTGAATGGGGCCATTCCGCGTCCCTACCTTCAGGCTTTTCGGGAACCCATGTTCGCCACTCCAGCATATGCACAGGCCGCAGGCGCGGCTGGTCAGGGTAGCACCCTCGCCGGGATCATGTCCGTCGCGCCGCTCGTCCTGATCTTCGTCGTCTTCTACTTCCTGATGATCCGTCCGCAGCAGAAGCGGATGAAGACGCTCCAGGATTCGTTGAAGGCCGTGAAGAAGAACGATACCGTCGTCACCGCCGGCGGCCTGATCGGCAAGGTCACCCGCGTCGACGAGACCGAGGTCGAGATCGAGCTCGCGCCGAACGTGAAGGTGCGCGCGATCAAGTCGACGCTCGCCGAAGTGCGCCCGCTGGGCGCCAAGCCTGCGAACGACTGATGCTGGATTTCCCGCGCTGGAAGGTCTGGTCGATCACCCTCGGCCTTGCCCTGATGGTCCTGCTTGCCGTGCCGAGCCTGGTGCCGGAGGGCATCCGCAAGACCTGGCCGCACTGGATTCCCCAGCCTGCCATCAACCTCGGCCTCGATCTGGCCGGTGGTTCGAACCTGCTGCTCGAAGGCGATGTCAGCGACGTGCAGCAGAGCAAACTCGAGCAGATGCGCGAGCAGGTGCGGCTGGCGATGCGCCGCGATCCGCGGGTCGACATCGGCGACATCTCGATCGCCGGCGGCAAGCTGAGCTTCATGGTCCGGGATCCGGGCAAGGTCGATGCTGCGCGCGAGAAGCTGCTGCCGATGACCAACGGCGTCGGCACCACCGGCCAGCGCGACTGGGAAATCGCCGTCGTCGATTCGACCCGTTTCGTGCTGACGCCGACCCAGGCGGGCCTGGCGCAGCAGATCGAAACCGCGATGAACGACGCGCGCGAAGTGGTCGACAAGCGCATCAACGCGATGGGCACCCGCGAGCCGACCGTGATCCGCGAAGGCAGCAACCGCATCGTCGTGCAGGTCCCCGGCCTGCAGGATCCCAGCCAGCTCAAGGCGCTGCTCGGCAAGACCGCCAAGCTCGAGTTCAAGCTGGTCGATCTGAGCGTGACCCCGCAGCAGATCGCCAGCGGCGACATCCCGGTCACCTCGCAGCTGCTCCAGTACGAGAATGGCGCGCCGATCGTGGTCAACCGCACCGCGATGATCACCGGCGACATGCTGGTCGACGCCAAGCAGAGCTATGACGAGCAGGGCCGCCCCGACGTGACGCTGCAGCTCGACGGCGCCGGCGCCAAGCGCTTCGCGCGCGTGACCACCGAGAATACCGGCAAGCCGTTCGCGATCATCGTCGACAACAAGGTGATCTCGGCGCCGAACATCAACACGCCGATTCTGGGCGGCAGCGCCTCTATCTCGGGCGGGTTCACCGTCGAGAGCGCCAACGAACTCGCCGTCGCGCTGCGTTCGGGCAAGCTGCCGATCAACCTGAAGGTCATTCAGGAATCGACCGTCAGCCCCGAACTCGGCAACGATTCGATCCGCGCCGGCGTCACCGCGTCGGTGATCGCGATCGTCGCGGTGATCGTGTTCATGGTGCTGACCTATGGCCGCTTCGGCGTCTATGCGAACATCGCCGTGACCATCAACGTGCTGATCATCCTGGCGGTGATGGGCATGCTCCACGCCACGCTGACGCTGCCGGGCATCGCCGGCTTCGTGCTGACCATCGGCACGGCGGTCGACGCCAACGTGCTGATCAACGAGCGTATCCGCGAGGAACGCCGCCGCGGCCGCAGCGTGATGCAGGCGGTCGAGCTCGGCTACAAGGAAGCCAGCCGCACCATCTTCGAGGCCAACGTCACCCACGCGATCGCCGGCGCGATCATGCTGGTGCTCGGCTCGGGGCCGATCCGCGGCTTCGCGGTGGTGCTGCTGATCGGTATCGCCAGCTCCGTCTTCACTGCCGTGGTGTTCACGCGCATGCTCGTCACGCTCTGGCTGCGCCGCAAGCGCCCGAGCGAGATCCATATTTAAGGAAGCGCCGACATGCGGCTCCTCAAGATCGTTCCCGACAACACCAATATCGGCTTCGTCCGCGTCCGGTTCATCGCGTTCGCGATCACCGCGCTGCTGACGGTCGCCGCGATCGGTCTGGTCGCGGCGCGCGGCCTCAACCTCGGCGTGGACTTTATCGGCGGCGTGTCGATCGAGGAGAAGTTCGCCTCGGCTCCGCCGCTCGACCAGCTGCGCTCGACGATCAATGCGCTCGGCTATGGCGAGGCCACCCTGCAGGAGATGGGCGGCAAGAACCTCGTCACCATCCGCCTGCCGGTGCCGCATTCGAGCGATCCGGGCGCGACCAACGCGATGGTCGAGCGGGTGAAGAGCGAAGTGGCGGCCAAGTTCCCCGGCGCCACCTTCTCCACCTACTCCACCGTGTCGGGCAAGGTTTCGGGCGAGCTGATCCGCAACGGCGTGCTGGCGGTGCTGCTGGCGATCGCCGGCATCGCGGTGTTCTCGTGGTTCCGCTACGAATGGCAGTTCGGCGTGTCGACCGCGGTGGCGATCCTCCACGACGTGCTGATGACGCTCGGCTTCTTCGCGCTGACCTGGATGGTGTTCGACCTGAACATCGTCGCCGCGGTGCTGACGATCATCGGCTATTCGATCAACGACAAGATGGTGATCGACGACCGCATCCGCGAGAACATGCGCAAGTACCGCAAGATGGGGATGAGCGAGCTGATCGACCTGTCGGTCAACGAGACGCTGCCGCGTACCGTGATGACCTCGCTCACCATCCTGATCGCGCTGGCGTCGCTGCTGATCTGGGGCGGCCATGTGCTGCGCGGCTTCACCGCCGCGATGATGCTGGGCATCGTCGTCGGTACCTATTCGTCGATCTACGTCTCGTCGTCGCTGCTGATCACGCTGGGCCTCAAGCCGGGGGTGAAGCCGGAAAAGACCGACTCGATCGCCAACAATGCCGAGCGCGTAGGCCCGCGCGATCGGCCCTGACATGAAGATCGAGCGGCGCAGCGCCGAAGGGCCGCTGATCTCGGGCTTTTCCGGCGGCGGCTTCCGGGTCGACGAGAATGTCTATCAGGGGCTGATCATCACGCCGCAGCGCGCGGACGGGTGGTCGCCGCCAGCGGTCGCCGAGCTGACGGAAGGCGACCTCGCGCCGGCCTTCGCCCTCGATCCCCAGCCCGAATTCCTGCTGCTCGGTACCGGCACCAAGCTGGTGCGGCCGCCGGTCGCGCTGGTGAAGGCGCTGGAGAAGCGCGGCATCGGCATCGAGGCGATGGACAGCCGCGCGGCGGCACGCGCCTGGGGCGTGCTGCGCGCCGAACTGCGCTGGGTCGCCGGCGCGCTCTACCCGCTGCTCTGAACGCCGCCACCGGCAGGCAGGTCCGTCATGCCAGATTGCATCGGCCGGGACCCATTGCTGCTCCCCTACATCGTCACCCCGGCGGAAGCCGGGGCCCATTAACGTCTCGCGAGCGGCTCTTGCCGAGACCGTGAGGCGAATGGATCCCGGCTTTCGCCGGGATGACGGAGGGGCGTCAGGACGAGTCCCGCTTGCCGCACCTTGCTATCAGTCCTGCTTCGCCTGGTACTTCGCCCGGAAATCACTGGCGAAGGCGGTGAGGCGCTGCTCCTCGATCGCCGCGCGCAGGTCTGCCATCAGAGTCTGGTAGAACCAGAGATTGTGCTCGGTCATCAGCATCGCGCCCAGGATTTCGCCGGCGCGGACGAGATGGTGGATATAGGCGCGGCTCCAGGTGCTGCAGACCGGGCAGGGGCAGGCCGGATCGAGCGGACCCTGGTCCTCGGCAAACCTGGCGTTGCGGATGTTGATCGGGCCGTTGCGCGTGAACGCTTGGCCGGTGCGGCCCGAGCGGGTGGGCAGCACGCAATCGAACATGTCGATGCCGCGCTCGACCGCGCCGACGATGTCGTCGGGCTTGCCGACGCCCATCAGGTAGCGGGGCTTGGTTTCGTCGAGCTGGCCGGGGGCATAGTCGAGCACCCCGAACATCGCCTCCTGGCCCTCGCCGACCGCGAGGCCGCCGACCGCGTAGCCGTCGAAGCCGATGTCTTTCAGCGCGTCTGCACTCGCCTTGCGCAGGCCCTCGTCGAGCGCGCCCTGCTGGATGCCGAACAGCGCGGCGCGGGCGGCATGTTCCTCGCCCGAATCGAAGCCGGCGCGGCTGCGCTTCGCCCAGCGCATCGAGCGCTCCATCGCCTTGGCCTGCACCTCGCGGGTCGAGGTGGTGGGGACCAGCTCGTCGAACGCCATGACGATGTCCGAGCCGAGCAGCCGCTGGATCTCCATCGAGCGTTCGGGGCTCATCATGTGGCGCGAGCCGTCGAGGTGCGAGGCGAAGGCGACGCCTTCCTCGCTGCGCTTGGTCAGCTCGGACAGGCTCATCACCTGATAGCCGCCCGAATCGGTGAGGATCGGGCGGTCCCAGCCCATGAACTTGTGCAGGCCGCCGAGCCGCGCGATGCGCTCGGCGGTGGGGCGCAGCATCAGGTGATAGGTGTTGCCGAGCAGGATGTCGGCGCCCGACGCGCGCACGTCCTGCGGCTTCACCGCCTTGACGGTGGCGGCGGTGCCGACCGGCATGAAGGCGGGGGTGCGGATCTCGCCGCGCTGCATGGCGATGGTGCCGCGACGCGCCTTGCCGTCGGTGGCGTGGATGGTGAACTGGAAACGGGGCATGCGTGGCTATTGGCGCGTTTGGTGCCGGAATCCAAGGGAGGGCGGTGTGGCGGAACAGGACGACGCGCTGCGGGCAATGGCGACGCATCGCGGGCTGAAGCTGGTCAAGTCGCGGCGGCGTAAGGCCGGGGGCGACTTCGGGCGCTATGGGCTGAAGGATGCGGGCGGGGTGGAGGTGTTCGGCTTCGGCGCGGACGGGCTGACGGCGGATGCCGAGGCGATCCGGGCCTATCTGCGCGGCGGCGTGCGGAGCGACTGGAGTACGTCCGTCGAGACGACGCCGGGGCCGAAGCGCGTGGCCAAGCCCAAGCCCGCACCCAAGCCGAGGCCCGTGCCGCCGCCCAAGCCGCGCTTCAAGCCTGTGGTCGCCAACCTGCTGCGCGACCTGCCGGAGGCGAAAAAGGAAGAGGCGTTCGAGGATCTCCTCAAGCGCCCCGGCATCCGCATCGAGCGGATCGTTTCGCGCGGGCAGGCGACACCCGAGGATGCGCCGATGGTGCAGGACTGGGACGAATGGGTGGTGCTGCTCGAAGGCGCGGCGGGAATCCGCATCGAGGATTCGGCCGAGGTGCGGCTGGGGCCCGGCGACCATCTGCTGATCGCGGCCGGGCAGAAACATTGGGTGACATGGACCGCGCGCGACCGGCCGAGCGTTTGGCTGGCCGTACATCTCGACGGATAGGAGCAGGACCCATGGCCGAACCCCTCAACCCCGGTGACGACGCCGCGCCCGGTACCCCCGGCACCGGCGAGGACGTCTGCCGCCGCTGCGGCGGCTCGGGCCGGATCGACGGCGGCGACTGCCCGAACTGCGGGGGGAGCGGCAAGGTGGTGGAGGGTATCGGCGGGGGGTGAGGTTTTCTCCCCTCCCGCTTGCGGGAGGGGCAGGGGGAGGGTGTCTGAGGGTAGCGGGCTACGCCGTCGCGGAAAGAACCTCCACGTCGCACCCCCCCTAACCCCTCCCGCAGGCGGGAGGGGGATAAGAAGGCTTACGGCAGCAGTAGCCCCGCCAGCGCCGCCGACATCAGGTTTGCCAGGCTCCCCGCGATCAGCGCCTTGATCCCCAGCCGCGCGATCACCGGGCGCTGGTTGGGCGCGAGGCTGCCGGTGGTCGCCATCTGGATCGCGATCGAGCTGAAATTGGCGAAGCCGCATAGCGCAAAGGTGATGATCGCCTTGGAGCGCGGCGCGAGGTCGGTCGCCTTGCCCAGCTCGATGAAGCCGACGAATTCGTTGAGCACCACCTTGGTGCCGAACAGGCCGCCGGCCGTGAGCGACTCGTGCCACGAGATGCCCAGCAGGTACATCACCGGCGCGAAGATCGCCCCGATGATCGCCTGGAAGCTGAGCCCCGGATAGCCGAGCCAGCCCCCCGCCATGCCGAGCAGGCCGTTGGCCAGCGCCACGAGTGCCACGAACGCCAGCACCATCGCGCCCACGGCCACCGCGATCTTCACGCCGGTGGACGCGCCGTTGGCCGCGGCCATGATGATGTTGGCGGCGCGCTCCTCCTGGAAATCCTCCTCGGCGACGCGGATGATCTCGTCCTCGCCCGACATCGGTGCATCGGCCACCGCGGGCTCGTCCGGCATGATGATCTTGGCCATCATCAGCCCACCGGGCGCCGCCATGAACGAGGCGGCGAGGAGATAGGGGAGCGACGCGGGGCCGAGCAGGCTGGCATAGGCGGCGAGGATCGTGCCCGCGACGCCCGACATGCCGACGCTCATCACCGCGAACACCTGCGAGGGGGTGAGCCGCGCGAGATAGGGGCGAATCACCAGCGGCGCCTCGCTCTGGCCGACGAAGATGTTCGCCGCGGCGCACAGCGATTCGACCTTGCTGACCCCGGTCACCTTCTCGATCGCGCCGCCGATCCAGCGGACGACCTGCTGCATGATGCCGACATGGTAGAGGATCGAGACGAGCGCGGCGAAGAAGATGATCACCGGCAGCGCGGCGATGGCGAGGCTCTGGCCGCCTAGTTCTGGCTTGGCGAGGTTGCCGAACAGCAACTGGGTACCCGCGCTGGCATAGCCCAGCAGCGCCGAGACGCCGTTGGCCATGCTGTGCAGCGCCACTTGGCCCCAGGAAGTGCGCAGGACGATGATCGCCATGCCGGCCTGCAGCAGGAACGCCGGCCCGACGATGCGCAGGCGGATCGCCCGGCGGTTGCTGGAAAGCAGGAAGGCGATCCCCAAAATCGCCAGCACCCCGAAAATGCCGATCGGGAAATGAGTCATTCTGAAGTGTTCGTCCCCATCGCCGGCGGAGTCCCGGCCAGCAAACCTGCCGAGCATACACGGGATGGCGCGTCTTGCCAGCCGCTAGCGCGCCGCGTGCCGAGACAGATCTAGCCGTCGAGCCCCGCGGCAAAGGCCAGCCGCAGCGCCTCGGAAAGACTGCGCGCCTCCAGCTTGGCCATGGCGTTGGCGCGGTGGACTTCGACGGTGCGCGGCGAGATGCCGAGATCATAGGCGATCGTCTTGTTAGGATGCCCGCGCACGAGACCGCGCAGCACGTCCTGCTCGCGCGGCGAAAGCAGGCCGATGCGGCGTTCGGCCTCGGCCTGGGTGGCGACGGCGGCGTCGCCGGCCTCGAGCCGTTCGAAGCCGCGCTCGAGCGCTGCCACCAGCGCGTCCCTTTCGAACGGCTTTTCGAGAAAGTCGATCGCGCCGCCCTTCATCGCCGCCACTGCGGTGCCGACATCGCCGTGGCCGGTCAGCACGATCACCGGCAGCTTGACGCCGCGCCTGGCGAGTTCCGCCTGCACCTCGATCCCGTCCATCTCCGGCATGCGCACGTCAAGCAGGATGCAGCCGGGACGGGCGTGCTCGACCTTGTCGAGGAACGCGACGCCCGACACATAGGTGTCGACGTCATAGCCCGAGGTGCGCAGCATGAAGCTGGTCGAACGGCGGACCGACTCCTCGTCGTCGACCAGATGGATACGCTTGCGCTCGCTCATGCGGGTTCCTCGTGTGCGGACATCAGGGTGAAGTTGAAAATGGTGCCGCCTTCGGCGCGCGGTTCGGCCCAGATGCGGCCGCCATGCGCCTCGACGATGGTCCGGCAGATCGACAGGCCGAGGCCCATGCCGCGATCCTTGGTGGTGGCGAAGGCCTGGAACAGCCGCGGCGCCTGCTCGGGCGCGATGCCGGGGCCGGTATCGGCCACCCACACGCGCACCAGGTTGCGCGGCGCCACCTCGGATCCGATGGTGATCTCGCGCACGGCGCTTTCGGCCATCGCCTCAATCGCGTTGCGGATCAGATTGACCAGCACCTGCTGGATCTGGACCCTGTCGCACAGCACCGCGGTGGCGTGCGGATCGAGCGCGTAGAAGGCGCGCACGCCCAGCTCGCGCGCGCCGGTGAGTGCCAGGCGACTGGCCTCGTCGATCAGCCGCGGCAGGTCGACCAGCCCCATATCCGCCTCGCCGCGCGCGACGAACTCGCGCAGCCGGCGGACGATGTTGCCGGCGCGTAGCGCCTCCTTGACCGATTCCGCCATCGCCTCCTGGATCATCGCCTGATCCTCGGGATCGTCGCTGTCCTGCGCCATCAGGTTGCGCCCGGCTTCGAGGTAATTGGCGATGGCGGTGAGCGGCTGGTTGAGCTCGTGCGCCAGCGTCGAGGCCATGGTGCCCATGGCGGAGAGGCGCGAGACGTGGATCAGCTCCGACTGCAGCTCCTTCAGCCGCAGTTCGGCGCGCTGCTCGTCGGTCAGGTCGCGGATGAAGCCGGTGAAGATGCGGTGGCCGTCGCTGCTCGCCTCGCCGACCTGCAGTTCCATCGGGAAGTCGGTGCCGTCGCGTCGCTGGCCGACGACGATGCGGCCGATGCCGATCACCCGCCGCTCGCCGGTGGTGAGATAGCGGGCGAGGTAGCTGTCGTGCAGCTGAGCGTCGGGCGCCGGCATCAGCATGCTGACATTGCGGCCGATCACCTCTGCCTCGGTCCAGCCGAACAGCCGCTCGGCGGCGGCGCTGAAGGAGAGCATGATGCCCTGATCGTCGATCACCACCATCGCCGAAGGCACGGTGGCGAGGATCGAGCGCAGGTGGAGCGCGCTGCCGGCGAGCGCGGTCTGCGAGGCCTTGTGATCGGTGATGTCGCGGAACACCTCGGCATAGCCCCGGAGCGACCCGTCGGGGTCGATCAGGGCGGTGAGCTGCACCTCGGCCAGATATTCGCTGCCGTCGCGGCGGACGCGCCAGCCTTCCTCGATCAGCCGTCCGGCGGCGCGGGCGCGCGCGAGATCGTGCGCCGGCTTGGCGGCGGCGGCTTCGGCATGCGGATAGTGGAGCGCGATATCGGCACCCGCCAGGTCGGCGGGAGTCCAGCCGTCGAGCAGCTCGACTCCGCGGCTCCAGCTGGCGATCTTGCCCGCCGTATCGAGCAGGATCACGCCGCGATCGGTCGCCGCCTCGAACAGCAGGGCCATCGCCGCGGGGTCGTGAGCGGGGCGATCTGTCATAAACTCCGATGGTTGTACGTGATCCTTGGCATGGCTGTACGCGTCCTCCCGCCGCCACGCTAGGATTTGATCACGATCAAAGTAAATGCCGGGTAACTACGCGATGCTTCCGCTCTTCTTGATGGAGGCCGCTATGCTCGACGTCATTGGCAGCAACTACCTGTACATGGTCCTGGCCGCGATGGGGGTGTTCACCGCCGCGCTCGCCTTTGTCAGCCTCAACGACTATCTGCATCCGCGCGATCGTTGATCGCGCGCGGTTCGAGCGGGCTTCCCCAAGCGCGCGCGGCACGCTAGCGCGGCTGCATGACTGCGAACCTCTCGATTGCCGGCCTCGAACTCGGCGGTACCAAATGCGTGGCGACTCTCGGCAGCGGACCGGACGATGTCCGCGAACAGCATGTCGTGCCGACAACCGATCCGGTGACGACGCTCGCCGCGATCGAAGCCGTTCTGGATGGCTGGAGCTTCGACGCGATCGGCATCGCCAGCTTCGGCCCGATCGAGCTCAACAAGGCGCGGCCTGACTTCGGATCGATCACCGCGACGACCAAGCCGGGCTGGAGCGGCACCGATCTGACCGGACGGCTGGCCGCGCGCTACGAAAAGCCGCTGGCGATCCAGACCGACGTCAACGGCGCGGCGCTGGCGGAGGCGCGCTGGGGTGCCGCGGCAGGGCTGTCGACGCACGCCTATATCACCATCGGCACCGGCGTGGGCGTGGGACTGGTTGCCAACGGCCAGCCGATCATGGGCTATGCGCATGGCGAGGCCGGGCATATGCGCTCGGCGCGGGCGCCGGGCGACCGTTTCGCCGGCTGGTGCCCCTTCCATGGCGACTGCGCCGAAGGGCTGCTCTCCGGCCCCGCGCTGGCGGCGCGGTTCGGCCGGCCGGGGCAGGAGGTCGGCGACGACGCGCCCGAATGGGACTATTTCGCGCATGACCTGGCGGCACTGCTCCACAACCTCGTCGTGAGCCTTGCGCCCGAGCGGATCGCGATCGGCGGCGGCGTGATGACCAAGCGGCCGGCGCTGTTTCCCGCGGTGCGGGCGAAGCTGGCGGCGATGATCAACGGCTATGGCTCGATGAAGGCCTATTGCGAGGAGCTCGATGCGCGCGTCGGCCCGCCGGGGCTTGGCGACATGGCGGGGCCGCTGGGGGCGATCGCGATGGGGCTGGAAGCGCTGGATCGGTGATTCCGGCGTTTGGGGGTTGCGTCCTGCGCCCAAGCGGCATACAGGGCGCACCCTCGGTCGGGGCGTAGCGCAGCCTGGTAGCGCATCACACTGGGGGTGTGGGGGTCGCAGGTTCGAATCCTGTCGCCCCGACCAAGCCACACCCAAGCAATCCTGAAAATCACCGGATCGTTGCGCAGACGCGGCCTTAGGGGAACGCCCCCTTTGCACACCCGCACCCGCCACCCATATGCGCGGTCATGAACGACAAGAACGCTGCGTGGCACGGCACGACGATCCTCTCCGTGCGCAAATCCGGCAAAGTGGTGATCGCGGGCGACGGCCAGGTTTCGGCGGGCAACACCGTGATGAAGCCCAATGCCCGCAAGGTGCGGCCGCTGGGCGACGGCAAGGTGATCGCGGGCTTTGCCGGCGCCACCGCCGATGCCTTTACCCTGTTCGAGCGGCTCGAGGCCAAGCTGGAGCGCCACCACGGCCAGCTGCTGCGCGCGGCGGTCGAGCTCGCCAAGGACTGGCGGACCGACAAATATCTCCGCAACCTCGAGGCGATGCTGCTCGTCGCCGACAAGGACGTGACGCTGGTGATCACCGGCAATGGCGACGTGCTCGAGCCCGAGGCGCATGAACATGGCACCGTCGCGGCGATCGGCTCGGGCGGCAATTTCGCGCTCTCCGCGGCGCGCGCGCTGATCGAGTATGAACCCGATGCCGAAGTGGTCGCGCGCAAGGCGATGGCGATCGCCGGCGAGCTGTGCGTCTACACCAACGACCGGCTGACCGTGGAGTCGCTGGACAGCGCCGGCTGAGTTCCCCTCCCGCTTGCGGGAGGGGCTAGGGGAGGGGATGCTCTCCCACCGCCCTGCCTGCTGCGGTCATCCCCTCCCCCGACCCCTCCCGCAAGCGGGAGGGGGAAAGAAGAAGACATGAACCAGAACCTCACCCCCAAGACGATCGTCGCCGCGCTCGACGCGCACATCATCGGCCAGAAGGACGCCAAGAAGGCGGTCGCGGTCGCGCTGCGCAACCGCTGGCGCCGACAGCAGCTCTCGGCCGACCTGCGCGACGAGGTGACGCCGAAGAACATCCTGATGATCGGGCCCACCGGCTGCGGCAAGACCGAGATTAGCCGCCGCCTCGCCAAGCTGGCCGACGCGCCCTTCGTGAAGGTGGAAGCGACCAAGTTCACCGAGGTCGGCTATGTCGGCCGCGATGTCGAGCAGATCGCCCGTGACCTGGTCGAAGAGGCGATCCGGCTGGAAAAGGAGCGTCGCCGCTCCGCCGTGAAGGACAAGGCCGAGGAAGCGGCGATGGGCCGCCTGCTCGACGCGCTGACCGGCAAGGATTCGAGTACCGCGACCCGCGAGGCGTTCAAGCAGCGCTTCAACGAAGGCCTGCTCGACAACACCGAAGTCGAGATCGAGGTCGAGCAGGCGCCGCAGATGCCGTTCGACATCCCCGGCGGCGCGCCGCAGATGATCAACCTGTCGGAGATGATGAAGGGCCTGACCGGCACGCCCCTCAAGCGCCGCAAATTGAACGTCCGCTCGGCCTGGGAAAAGCTCGTCGAGGAAGAGGCCGACAAGCGGCTCGACCAGGACGAGGTCAGCCGCGTGGCGCTGGCGGATGCGGAGGCCAACGGCATCGTCTTCCTCGACGAGATCGACAAGATCGCCGTCTCCGACGTGCGCGGCGGATCGGTGAGCCGCGAGGGCGTGCAGCGCGACCTGCTGCCGCTGATCGAGGGCACCACGGTCGCGACCAAATACGGACCGATGAAGACCGACCATATCCTGTTCATCGCGAGCGGCGCGTTCCATGTGGCGAAGCCCAGCGACCTGCTGCCCGAGCTGCAGGGCCGCCTGCCGATCCGGGTGGAGCTGAAGGCGCTGACCGAGGAGGACTTCGTCGCGATCCTCTCCGACACCAAGGCGAGCCTGGTGCGGCAATACGCCGCTTTGCTCGGCACCGAGGGCGTCTCGATCGACTTCACCGAGGACGGCATCCGCGCCGTCGCCAAGATCGCCGCCGAGGTGAATGCCGAGGTCGAGAATATCGGTGCTCGCCGCCTGCAGACGGTGATGGAGAAGCTGCTCGAGGAAGTCAGCTTCGAGGCCGAGGACCGCTCGGGCAGCGCGGTGGTGATCGACGCGACCTATGTCGACAAGCAGCTGGCGAGCGTGGCGCGGAACACGGATCTCAGCCGGTACGTGCTGTGAGGTGTAAGTACTAAGCCCCTCCTCCTTGGAGGAGGGGTTGGGGTGGAGGGATTCCAGAACGTCGGTTGCTCTCGGTGAGACCCGGCCCCACCCCAACCCCTCCCCTGAAGGGGAGGGGCTTAGTTCTTTGCTTCCCTCGCATCCGCCCCGACGATCTGGCAGGTTCCCCCATCGACTCGATCCCGGGGGAATCCATGAAGAAAATCGCCATCGCCATCGCCACGCTGCTGGCAGGTGCCGCCGCGGCGCCGCTGTTCGCCCAGACCGGTGCGCCCACGCCGCCGGTCGTCGCCAAGAAGCCCTACACGGTGAAGGCGCCGTTCGGCGCCACCCGCGAGGACCCCTATTACTGGCTCCGCGACGATACGCGGAAGAACCCCGAGATGCTCGCCTATCTCGCGGCCGAGAATGCCTATGCCGATGCGGTGCTGGCCGGCGAAAAGCCGATGGCCGAGACGCTCTATCGCGAGACGATCAGCCATATCAAACAGGACGACGCCAGCGTTCCCTACGCCAAGCACGGCTATTTCTACTACACCCGCTTCGATACCGGCGCCGACTATGCCGTGGTCGCGCGGCGCAAGGGCAGCATGGCCGCGCCCGAACAGATCCTGTTCGACCAGCCGGCAATGGCCAAGGGCAAGGGCTTCTTCCAGATCGGCGGGTGGCGGGTGAGCCCCGACAACACCCGCATCGCCTGGGCCGAGGACACGGTCGGCCGCCGGCAATATGTGCTGAAGGTCAAGGACATCGCCACCGGCGCGCTGCTCGCCGACACGGTGTCGAACATCGAGCCGGGGCTGGTCTGGTCCGCCGACGGCAAGACGATCTTCTATGTCGAGAAGGATCCGGTGACGCTGCTCGGCACGCGGGTGAAGGCGCATGTGCTGGGCACGCCAGCATCGGCCGACCGGCTGGTCTATACCGAGAAGGACGACACCTTCTACCTGGGCCTCGGCGCGACCACCGACGAGCGCTATATCTGCATCCAGCTCCATTCCACGGTAAGCGACGAGCGCCGTTGCGCGCCGGCCGCCAACCCCGTCGACTTCAAGCCGGTGGCACCGCGCGAACGCGACTTCCTCTACGAGGCCGATCACCTGGGCGGCCGCTGGATCATCCGTACCAACTGGCAGGCGCCGAACTACCGGATCATGGTGGTGCCCGATGCCAAGGCGGCAGCCGGTCGCGCTGCCTGGACCGATCTGGTTCCGACGAGCGATTCAGTTTTCATCGAGAGCTACCAGCCGTTCGACCGCTTCCTCGCGATCGAGGAGCGTTCGGCCGGCAACAAGCGGCTGCGCATCCTGACGCCCGCCGGCAAGAGCAGCTTCGTCGAGGCGAACGAGCCCGCCTATGTGATGAGCCTCGACGTCAACGAGGACCCGGCGAGCCCGGTGCTGCGCTACACCTATGGCTCGCTGGTGACCCCGACCACCACCTATGAAGTCGATGCCGCGACCGGCAAGCGGACGGTGCTGAAGGTGCAGCCGGTGCCGGGCTATGACCCCAGCAAGTACGTCACCGAGCGCGTCTGGGCGACGGCGCGCGACGGCACCAAGGTGCCGGTGAGCCTCGTCTATGCCAAGGGCTTCCAGAAGAACGGCACTGCCGCGCTCTACCAATATGCCTATGGCAGCTACGGCTATTCGACCGACCCGAGCTTCCGGCCGACGCTGCCGAGCATGCTCGATCGCGGCATGGTCTTCGCCATCGCGCATATTCGCGGCGGGCAGGAAATGGGCCGCAAATGGTATGACGACGGCAAGATCTTCCACAAGAAGAACAGCTTCACCGACTTCATCGACGTGACCCGTTTCCTCGTCGCGCAGGGCTATGCCGCCAAGGGCCGGGTGGCGGCAGAAGGCGGCAGCGCGGGCGGGCTGCTGATGGGCGCGGTCGCCAACATGGCGCCGCAGGACTATCGCGTGATCGTCGCCCAGGTGCCGTTCGTGGACGTGGTGACGACGATGCTCGACACCTCGATCCCGCTGACCACCGGCGAGTTCGACGAATGGGGCAACCCCGCCGAGCAGCGCTATTACGACTATATGCTGAGCTACTCGCCCTACGACAATGTGACGGCGCAGGCCTATCCGGCGATGTATGTCGGCACCGGGCTGTGGGACAGCCAGGTGCAATATTACGAACCGACCAAATGGGTGGCGAAGCTGCGCGCGACCAAGACCGACAGCAACCCGCTGGTGTTCCGCGTCAACATGGAGGCGGGGCATGGCGGCAAGTCGGGCCGGTTCGAGCGCTACAAGCAGAATGCCGAGTCGCTGGCCTTCGCGCTCGACCAGCTGAAGGTGCAGTAGGGCGGTGGGGCGGCTGCCCGTCAGCCGCCCTTTGGCCGGGTGTAGGGCGTGAAGTTGCCGAGGCGGCAATAGCCGCTCGGGATGGTCGTGCCCGGTGTCAGCACGCGGAACTGGTCGTTGCGGCACAGCTGGCTGCCGCGCATCTCGACGATCACCGTGGTCAGCGGTGCCAGCGACGGGCATTCGGCGGCGAGCGTGTTGCGATAGAGCCGCGCGCCCTGCCGATAGAGCAGGGTGCGGGTGTCGATGATCTGGGGGCCATCGGTATAGCCGGGACTGATGCAGTCCTGCGGCTTACCGGGCACCCGGTCACCCAGTGCGCTGGCGAGTTCGCGGCGCGCCTGGGCGTCGCGCTGCGCCTGATATTCGGCATTCTGGGCACAGCCCGCCAGCGCGAGCGCGCCGAGCGTGATGATGGCGATGCGCATCCTCTGTCTCCTTGCGGCCGCCGGGCCGCCTGCCGTTCCTACGACTCAGCCGGCAAAACTATCCTTCGCGGCGCGGCGCTCGGCGAGCATGCGCGCATCGGTGGCGCGGAGAAAGGGGTTGGTCGCGCGCTCGGCGGCGATCGTCGTCGGCACGGTCGCCGCGCCGGCGGCGCGCAGGCGTTCCACCTCCGCCAGACGGGTGGCGATCGCGGTGTTGTCCGGTTCGGCGACCACGGCATAGCGCGCGTTCGACAACGTATATTCGTGCGCGCAATAGACCTGGGTGTCCCCCGGCAGCGCGGCGAGGCGCTGCATGTTGGCGAACATCTGCTCGGCTGTCCCCTCGAACAGCCGCCCGCAGCCCATCGCGAACAGCGTATCGCCGATGAACAGGATCGCGTCCTGGGCAAAGTGGTAGGCGATATGGCCGGCGGTGTGGGCGGGCACCGCCAGCACCGTCGCGAGATGATCGCCGATCGCCGCCGTGTCGCCCTCGCCGACCAGCCGATCGGCGGTCGGGATCTGGGCAGCCTCGGCGGCGGGCGCGATGACGGCGCAGCCGGTCGCCGCCTTGAGCGCTTCGTTGCCGCCGGTGTGATCGGGATGCCAATGCGTGTTCCAGATCGCCGTCAGGGTCCAGCCATGCGCTGCCAGCGCGGCCAGCACCGGCTCTGCCGCACCGGGATCGACCACGATCGTCTCCGCCGAGACGGGATCGTGGACGAGCCAGATGTAATTGTCGGTGAAGGCAGGGACGCGGACGATCTGGAGCGCGGTCATGCGATCACCACTCGCCGGTGTTGGGCATCGAGGCCCAAGGCTCCTGCGGCGGCAGCGTGCCCTTCTGGAGCAGCTCGATCGAGATCGCGTCGGGGGTGCGGACGAACGCCATATGGCCGTCGCGCGGCGGACGGTTGATCGTCACCCCGGCATCCTGCAGCCGCTGGCAGGTCTCGTAGATGTCGTCGACCTGGAAGGCGAGGTGGCCGAAATTGCGGCCGCCAGTATAGGTTTCCGGATCCCAGTTATGGGTCAGCTCCACCTCGGCGCGGCCGCGGCCGGTCGCCGGATCGATGTCCGCCTCGCTCGCCAGGTAGATCAGCGTGAAGCGGCCCTTCTCGCTGGTGATGCGGTGGGTTTCCTGGAGGCCCAGCAGCTCGAAAAAGGCGATGGTCGCGTCCGGATCGGTGACGCGGATCATGGTGTGGAGAAACTTCACGGGGCACTCCATGGACTGGTGTTGTTCGCCAGATAGGGGCGGACGCCGCGCCGTTCCACCCGGCTATTGGGCCGGCGGCGCACCGAATTGCGCAAGCGCGGCGCGCGCGGCACTTGCCTGCGGACTGCCGGGGGCGGCGGCAAGCACCTTGTTCCACGCCGTCTTGGCACCGGCTTCGTCACCGCTGGCGGCAGCGATGTTGCCGGCCTCGAGCTGCACCGCGGCGTCGTCGCCGGCGCGCTTCACTGCCTCGGCGATGTCCTTTTGCGCGCGCGGCAGGTCGTTCATCCGCCGTGCGAGCGTAGCCGAGAGCAGCCAGGCGAGCGGATCGTCGCCCGCCTTGGCGATCGCGACATCGATGTCGGCGCGTGCCCCCGCGCTCTCGCCTGCGGCGACCGCGGCACGGGCCCGATCGAGATAGGCCTCGCCCAGCGCGAGACCCTTCAATTGTCCGCTCGCCAGCGCGGCGTTGATCGCGGCGCGCGCCTTGGGCGGCTGCTTGGCGGCAAGCCAGGCATTGCCCGCCTGAGTCCAATAGGTCGCGGCGCGGGGACCGTCCTTCGCCGCTTCCGCTTCGCCGGCGGCTTCCTCGAACGCGGTGGCGGCCGAGGCCCAGCGGCCCTGGTTGGCATAGGCGACGGCGAGGCACTGGCGGGCGAACATGCCGCCCTTGTCGCTGCGCCACTTCACCGCCTCGTCCACCGCGGCGGCGGGATCGCCGGTCGCCATATCCATGCATTTGGTGAAGCGTGGCGGCTCGCCCGCGGGCGCCGGTGCGGCCGCCTTGGCGGCAGCGGCGCGGGCGCGTTCGGCATCGCGCAGGATCGGCCCCGACTTGGGAGCGATCGCGGGCGTCTGCTGGGCGATCAGCAGGAGGAGGGGGAAGAGCATGCGGTACGTACGTCCTCGGTGGCGCGGAGCAGCAGGCGGATGTCGGCGTCGCGCGACAGGCGGTGGTCGCCCTGCTTGACCAGCACTAGCTGCACATCGTCTGAACGAAGCGTGTCGGCAAGCCGCAGCGCCAGCTCCCAAGGCACTTCCGCATCGCACTGGCCCTGGAGCAGCCGGACCGGGCCGTCGAAGGCGATCGGTGCCTCGAGGACCAGGTTCGCCTCGCCTGATGTCCAGAAGGGCAGGGTGGTGACCATCGGCTCGGGGCCATAGTCGCTCGGCTGCTCCAGCCGGCCGGTGTCGCGCAGCACCTGCTTCTCCGCATCGGTGAAGCCCCAGCGGGTGAAATCGGGAGCGGCGGCGATGCCGACCAGGCCGACCACGCGTTCGGGCCGCGCAAGTGCGACCAGCAGCATCAGCCAGCCGCCCATCGACGAGCCGACCAGCACGACCGGCCCCTCGACCACCGTGTCGATCATCCGCAACGCGTCGTCGCGCCAGCTCGCCAGCGTCTGGTCTTCGAAGGCGCCGGGGCTCTCGCCGCAGCCGGCATAGTCGAAGCGGAGAAAGCCCTGGCCGCGTTCGCGCGCCCAGGCTTCCAGCGCGAGCACCTTCGATCCCTTCATGTCCGAACGATAGCCGGGCAGGAAAACGATCGTCGGCGACGCGCCGGGCGTGTGGTGATGGGCGAGGGGCAAGCTGGTCATCGCCCCCGTCTAGCCGCTGCGGCCGTGCGCCGCCAGCGACGGAACCGATCACTGCAATCGGGATTGATCACACGACATTGCAGCACGACTGGAGCAGGATACGGCCATGAGCACTGTAGAAAACGCCATCGCCCTGCCGGTTCGCCGGTTCGTTCCCGGTTCGCAGTTCATCTTCGGCGCCGCCATCGCGGTGTCCGGCCTGTCGGTCCTCGCCGCGAAGCTGATCGGCGCCTTCGTCTAACCGCGTTTGGCGCACATCGTCCGCAGCGCCTGCCACTGGGCGGCGTCCAGCGCGGGGCGATAGGGGAAATTCTTCTGCACGCTCTGCGTGAAGCGCTGCGCACGCGACGGCGAGGGCGGATGCGACGACAGATAGTTGAGCAGCCTGCCCGCGAGTTCGGGCTGCTCGTCCTGCTCTGCCATGCGGGTAAACAGCGCCGCCGTCGGTCCCGGCGAAATGCCGGCACCCTGCAGGCGGCCGATCGCATAGCTGTCCGCCCCGACTTCGGCCTTGCGCGAATAGCGCGCGTTGAGCAGCGCATTGGCATAGCTGCTGGGATGGCGATCGAACCCGCCGAGCAGCAGGCGGATGCCGAAGTGGCGGACCAGCGCTTCCATGCCGTCCTGGTGCGCGAGATGGCCGAGTTCATGGGCGAGCACGCCGGCGATCTCGTCCGGCGACTGCGCTTCCTGAATGAAGCCGTCGAACAGCACCACCTGATGCCCGGGGAAGGCGACGGCGTTGACCATCGGCGCGTGCAGCACCCGGATGGTTACATTGTCGCCCTGGCGCAGCCGCGCGGCAAGCGCCTTGAGCGCGGCGTCGCCCGCCGGGCTCGAACAGGCATAGGCACCCATGCTGGCGACCATCTTGGCGCCCATGCGCTCCTCCACCGATTGCGGGATCGACCGGGCGATCAGCGGCGGGAACTTGAGCGTTGCGAGCAGTGTCAGCCCGACCAGTAGCGCCAGCACGCCCGCGATCCGCCACGGGCCGAAATGCTCGAGCCAGGCATGGTAGCGCGGCAGCTTGGGCAGGTGCACCGCGATTTCGGACGGGGGGAATTCGAGGAAGGTGATCTGCCAGCCGGGCCGGTTCTTCAGGCCGAAGGCGCGTTCGTGGTGGGACTGGCCCTGCGGCACGAGGTCGGCAAACGCATAGGGGCCGGCCTCGGCACCGTCACCCTGGAGCAGGAACTGCGTCTCGTCGGCGCCCGGCACGATCGTCGGCATCCGCCGCGACCTGCTCTGCCCGTCATAATGCCAGACCCGCGTCTCCACCATCCGCTCTCCTCAACAGGCGCCGCTGTGCGAACGGGAGGACCGTCCGTCCAGGGGGTGTCGGACCCGCATCTTCATTCCGCGCTGCTGCATCTTCGCCCCCATTCGCCGCCAGCCAATAGCGGAGAATGGTTCACGTCAAGTAACAACTGGCACGGATTCCGACCGATCGGCAGCGCGCAGCCGTCGCCGGGGGCTGCCCCGCTATGGCCCCGCGCCGCGGTCACAGCGCGGCGCTGAACGTGTCGCACTGGCGCGGATCGCCGGTGTCGAGCCCGCGCTTGAGCCAGGCCTTGCGCTGCGCCGAGGTGCCGTGGGTGAAGCTGTCCGGCACCACCGTGCCCTGCGCTTCCTTCTGCAGCGTATCGTCGCCGATCGCATTGGCGGCGGTCATCCCTTCCTCGATGTCGCCGGGATCCATTCGGTCGCGGTTGCGCGCGGCCCAGACGCCGGCATAGCAATCCGCCTGCAGCTCGAGCTTGACCGACAGGCGGTTGCCCTCGGTCTTGGACGCGCGTGCCTGTGCCTGCGAGACTTCGGACGAGGTGCCGAGCAGATCTTGGATGTGATGGCCCATCTCGTGCGCGATCACATAGTCGCGGGCGAAATCGCCCTTGGCGCCGAAGCGGTTCTGCAGTTCGTCGAAGAACGCGGTATCGAGATACACGCCGTCATCGCTCGGGCAGTAGAAGGGCCCCACTGCCGAGGTGGCGGCACCGCAACCGGTATTGGCCCCGCCCTTGAAGAAGTTGATCGTGGCGGGGCGATAATCGTTGCGGCCCATCTCCTGGAAGATCTTGGTCCAGGTGAGGTCGGTACTGCGCATCACCCGGCATGCCTCCAGCCGGCGTTCGTCGACCCGGCATACCTGCTGGCCGGACTGGCCGGCGGTGGGCGAGCGCCCGGCCGTGCCGCCGCCGCTCTGCCCCAGCATCCCGCCGCCG
The DNA here is from genome assembly GCF_002091475.1 of Sphingomonas azotifigens NBRC 15497. GTDB lineage: Bacteria > Pseudomonadota > Alphaproteobacteria > Sphingomonadales > Sphingomonadaceae > Sphingomonas > Sphingomonas azotifigens. Next base: position 20,569 of record NZ_BCTR01000035.1, on the reverse strand, counting down.
CCACCGAGGCCGAACATCACAAGCGCGATGATGCCGATCAGCACGATGCCGCCGCAGCCCATGCCGCGGCCGAGGAACAGGGGCAGCAGGCCGAGCAGCGGAAAGCCGCCGCCGCCACCGCCCGATCCCAGATCGCGGGCATTGTCGGTTGGATCCAGATCGTCGAGCCGCATTGGGCCTCCCCTTTGTTTGCGTGCCGTGACAATGCGCCAAGGCGGCGTGCGTTGCACGTCTTCCTAAACCGCGCGCCTAACGGGTTAGTGTCGATGCTAACGGTGCCTCGTATTGCTCTGCAGCATCGAATGGGCCAAACCGGTAGCATGGCCGACAGAGAGTCTCTCCCGCATCGTCGTCGCCGCCATGCCGCACCAGGCATGCCGCTGCCAGACACCGTCGCACTGGTGCTGCAGGGAGGGGGCGCGCTGGGCAGCTTTCAGGGCGGGGTGATCGAGGAACTCGCCGTCACCGGCATCGAGGTCGACTGGGTGGCGGGAATCTCGATCGGCGCGGTGAACGCCGCGCTGTTCGCCGGCAATCCGCCCGAAAAGCGGCTGGAGGCGATCCATGGCTTCTGGGACAAGGTAACCTCGGCGCTGCCGGAATTTCTGCCGCCGATGAGCGACCATGCCCGCGAGATCACCCATGCCTGGGCCGCCAGCGCGGTCATGTTCGGCGGAGTGCCGGGCTTTTTCAGCCCCCGGCCGATCCCACCGGCCTTCGCCACGCCGGGCACGCCCGAGGCGCTGAGCTTCTACGATACCACGCCGCTGCGCGAGACCCTCGATCAGATGATCGACTGGGACCTGCTCAACACCGGGCCGGTGCGTCTGTCGGTGGGGGCGGTCAACCTGCAGAGCGGCAATTTCCGCTATTTCGATACGCGCGACGAACGCATCGACGCGCGGCACATCATGGCGTCTGGTGCGTTGCCCCCGGGGCTGCCGCCGGTCGAGATCGATGGCTGCTGGTATTGGGACGGGGGACTCGTCTCCAATACCCCGCTGACCCATGTCCTTGATCGGCAGGAGGCCGAGATGCTCGTCTTCCAGGTCGATCTGTTCCCCGCCGCCAACGACTTGCCGCGCACGATGACCGACGTGATGGGGCGCGAGAAGGAAATCCGCTTCTCCAGCCGCACCCGTGCGATTTCCGACGAGCGGCTGCGGCTGCGCAACGCGCGCGAGAAGGTCCGCCGCCTGCTCGACCGGCTGCCGGAGCATATCGCCGACGAACCCGAGGTGCAGGCGGTACGCGAACTGGTGACCGAATATCCGGTCAACATCGTCCAGCTGATCTACCGCGCCAATGCGTGGGAGGGGGGGTCGCGGGACTTCGAATTCTCGACGCGGACGATGCACGAGCATTGGGAGGCCGGCCGCTCGGCGGTTGCGGAAACCATGGCCAATTCGCGCCTGATCGCGCAGAACATTCTCGACGGCAACACCGCCGCCTTCGATCTCACCCAGCGTTAAAAACCAGCGTTACAGGAGTATGCCGATGTTCCTCAAGGGCAAGTCCGCGGTCGTCACCGGTTCCACCTCGGGCATCGGCCTGGCCTATGCGAAGGCGTTGGCGGCTGAGGGCGCCAACGTGCTGATCAACGGCTTTGGCGACGCGGCGGCGATCGAGAAGGAGCGCGCGGCGCTCGCGGAGACGAGCGGCGGCGAGGCGCTGTACGACGCCGCCGACATGACCAAGCCCGAGCAGATCGCGGCGATGATCGCACGTGCGGAGAGCGAATTCGGCGCGGTCGACATCGTCATCTCGAACGCCGGCATCCAGCACGTCGCGCCGATCGACGAATTCCCGCTGGAGAAGTGGGACGCGATCCTCGCGATCAACCTCAGCTCCACCTTCCACCTGATGCGCGCGGCAATCCCTGGCATGAAGGCGCGCAAATGGGGCCGGATCATCTCCACCGCGAGCGCCCACAGCCTGGTGGCGAGCCCGAACAAGTCGGCCTATGTCGCCGCCAAGCACGGCCTGACCGGCCTCACCAAGACCGCCGCGCTGGAGACGGCGACCTATGGCATCACGGTGAATTGCATCTCGCCGGGCTATGTCTGGACGCCGCTGGTCGAGAACCAGATTCCGGACACGATGAAGACGCGGAACATGACGCGCGAGCAGGTAATTAACGACGTGCTGCTCGATGCGCAGCCGACCAAGGAATTCGTGCTGCCGGAGCAGGTGGCGGCGCTGGCCGTGTTCCTGTGCCGCGACGAGGCGGCGCAGATCACCGGGTCGAACTATTCGATCGATGGCGGCTGGGTCGCCGAATGATGCTGCGGTTGTTGGTTGCGTTGGGGGTGGGGGCGGCGCTGGGTGGCTGCAGCGTCTACCGCGAGTCGTCGTCGCCGGTGATGGATACCAGCCTCAACTGGCGCCGGGTGGCGACCGATATCGATCGCACCAAGCTGCGCAACTGGCGCAAGGCGTGGAGCGAGGCGCTGCCGCTCGCCCGCGCCGCCGATGCGGCGGGGATCGACGGCGATCCCGCGCTGTTCGATCCCGATCGGGCGCTGGCCGATGCGATGCCGCCGGCCGGCGCCTATCGCTGCCGCACCGTCAAGCTGGGCGGCGGCGGCACGGCGGTCAGCGCGATCGTACGCTATGACTGGCGCCCCTGCGCGATGATCGCGGACGGCGAGGTCCGCCACCTGCGCATCGAGGGCGGCGTGCAGCGGATCGACGGCAACTTCTTTCCTGACGTGAAGGCGCGCAGCGTGTTCCTGGGCACGCTGGAGGTGGGGGACGACAGCGCGCCGCTCCGCTATGGCCTCGACAACAAGCGCGACCTGATCGGCTATGGCGAGCGGATCGGCGAACAGCGCTGGCGGCTGGTGCTTCCCTATCCCGCGTTCGAATCGAAGCTGGACGTGATCGAGATCGCCCCCGCGGTTTGACAGGCGCGCGGGCAGGCGTGACACTCCGCCCGATGATCGACAAGGGGGCCGCATGTTCACGACGTTGTTGCTGGCCGGGGCGATGAGCCTCGGCACGCCTGCCGCCGTCGCCGCCGACCCGGTGCGCGATGCCACGGCCAAGGCGATGCCGACGCTGATGGCGCTCTACCGGGACCTCCACGCCCATCCCGAACTCAGCCTGCACGAGGTGCAGACCGCCGCCAAGCTGGCCGCGATCGCGCGCGCGGCCGGGTATGACGTGACCGAGAAGGTGGGCGGCACCGGCGTCGTCGCGGTGCTGCGCAACGGGCCCGGCCCGGTGTTGCTGATCCGCACCGACATGGACGGGCTGCCGGTGGTCGAGAATACCGGCCTGCCCTTCGCCTCCAAGGTGCGCGCGACCACCGACGAGGGCCTCGAGAGCGGGGTGATGCATGCCTGCGGGCACGACACCCACATGGCCAGCTGGATCGGCACGCTGCGCAACCTGGCGGCGATGAAGGACAAGTGGCACGGCACGGTGGTGATGATCGCCCAGCCCGCCGAGGAGCGGGGGCTCGGCGCCAAGCACATGCTAGACGACGGCTTGTTCACGCGCTTTCCCAAGCCTGCCTATGCAATCGCCTTCCACGACAATGCCGCCCTGCCGGCCGGGCAGATCGGCATCACGCCGGGCTATGCGCTGGCCAATGTCGACTCGGTCGATCTGGTGGTAAAGGGCGTCGGCGGGCACGGCGCCTATCCGCAGACCACCAAGGACCCGATCGTGCTCGCCGCGCGGATCGTCACCACGCTGCAGACGCTGGTGAGCCGCGAAATGGACCCGCAGCAGCCGGCGGTGGTGACGGTGGGCGCGATCCATGGGGGATCGAAGCACAACATCATCGGCAACGACGTGACGATGCTGCTGACGGTGCGCAGCTTCACCCCCGAATCGCGCAAGCAACTGCTCGACGGCATCGCCCGGATCGCGCGCGGCGAGGCGATCGCGGCGGGCGTGCCCGAAGACCGGATGCCGGTGGTGACGGTGAAGGACGAATATACCCCCGCCACCTTCAACACTCAACCGCTCGCCGGGCGGTTGCAGACGCTGTTCAACGCGCGGTTCGGCAAGGACCGGGTGGTGGAGACCAAGCCGGTCATGGGCGGCGAGGATTTCAGCCGCTACTGGCTGGCCGACCAGAGCATCCAGAGCACGATCTTCTGGGTCGGCGGCGTGCCCCAGGCGAAATGGGAGGCGGCGCAGGGCGGCAAGGCCGTGCTCCCCTCGCTGCACAGCGCCGAATGGGCACCCGATGCCGAGGCGGTGGTCAGCACCGCGACCGAGGCGCTGACGGCGGCGGCGCTCGATATCCTGAAGCGCTGATCTGCGGCCGGGCGGGACCCGGCGCGATCAGAGCTTGCCGAACACCGCCTCATAGCCGGCAATGTCGTTCGCGGCGAGGAACCGCGCCTGTTCGATCCAGCGGTCGCGCGTCATCCGGCCCTGGAAATTGCCGAGCTGGGCGTCGAGCGCCTGCGCGGCGGCTGGCTCGAGCGCGGCGAGTTGGGCGAAGCGGGTGATCCCCAGCTCGTTCAGCCGCGCGGCGAGTTTCGGCCCTACGCCCTTGAGCCGGGTGAGGTCGTCGGCATCGGCGGAAGGCGCAGGCGGGGCCGCATTGGTGTCGGCGGCCAGCGCCGCCGATGGCGCGGCGGTCGGCGTGGCGGCGGCGATCGGCTCGTCGTCGAGGCGGCTGGGTTCGGCCGCCGGCGCCGGCGCCTCCACGGTGGCGGGCGGCGGCGTCAGCGTCGCCAGCGGTTCGGGCGCATCGGCGACCTGCAACTCGCCGCGCTCCGCCAGTTCGGCGCGCGCCTGGCGCCGCCGCGCCGCGAGCCGCGTGCCCCAGATCAGCACGAACAGTGCGAGCGCGACGCCCAGTCCGATCAGCACGAACGACGTGGTCAGCCAGCCGGTCTCGCTGGTGGCGGCCACGGCGCCATAGCTTTGGGACATCTGATCGTTCATGCTCGCCGCTCCCAGGCCTTTGGTTGCCTGCCTTCCCTTAGCGCCGGATACGGCGGCGTCCAGTCGCTGGCGGTGACGAGGCGGTATACCGAGGCGCACGGACAAGCCCCCGCGGCTCTCCGCGTGACGGGGCGAAGCCCGCTGGCGTGGCGACGGCGGGGAGTAGCCGGGCTGTCGAGGCGGCCTCCAGACAGCCCGGCTTACCGCGCTTGCGCGCTACGGAGCGCACGGGCGGGGGGATTCCCGTGCGCTCCGGTTCAATGCGACCCCATTGGCTTGGGGGGAACATCGGCGACCGCCCGAGTGACGATCCGGGTCGGCCGATGGCAGTGCATACAGAACGCAAAATCGAACGTCTGACTCAACACCCAACCCTGTTTGGCGACACTCCATTCCGCCCAGGCCTCGCGCATCACCCCCAGATGGCCGCAATGTTCGCAAGCGATCTCGACCTGAGAAGTGGCGGCGGGCGCGGGCGGTTTGGTCACTTCCCGGTTCTTACCCGATCGGGCGGTCGATTTGGCAGCAACCCCCTCCAAAGCGGATCAAGTCGTCACTGCCTCGGCGGCGGTGCGCGCCTGCACCGCCATGGCGCGGCACATGCGGTGGAGCGCTTCGCTCATTTGGCGGGCGGTTTCGGGCTCGATGCCGGGATCGGCGGCGATCGCGCGGTCCATCGCGTGCGCCCATTGCGCCGCGGTTTGCGCGGTGACCCGCAGCTGGCGGTGGAAGCCCATGATGCACATGCCCGGCCGCTGCTCGAACCAGTCGCGCGGGCCGCCGAGCCAGGCAACCAGGAAGCGGGTGAGCGAATGGCGGAGCGCGCTCAGGTCCGGCTGGTGCATCGCATGGAGCGCCGCATAAGCGGGGTCCTGCTCGACCAGGTCGTAGAAGCGGTCGACGATGGCGCGGACGGACTCTTCGCCGCCGACGCGGTCGAAGGGCAGGGACGATTCGGGCATGGCGCCGCCCTTAGCCCAAAATCGGCGGGGCGGCGTTGACGCGGATCAACGGGTGCCGCCCGCTCCGTGGCGGGAGCGGGCGGCGCCGCGGATCAGAAGTGCGCGATCACACCCGCCATTGGGCGGAAGCTCTTCGCGTCGTTGAACGTGTTCATCTCGAGCCGCAGGCGCAGCCCGCTGCGGCCAGTGATGCCGCCCAGACCGATGTCCTTCGGGCCGACCTCGACGCCGACGCCGTAGGTGACCGCGTGATAATCGCGGTTGGCGGTGGGCACCTTGTCGAAATTGACCCACTGATAGCCGACCTTGCCGTAGATCAGGCCGCTATCGCCGGCGCGGAGGCCGAAGCGGCCGGCGGCGCCATATTCCCAATCGATGTCGCCGCTCACGCCCTTGGCGACGTTACCCTCGGCACCGACGAAGACCGGGCCGAGCGGCACGTTCACGCCGACCACGCCCTGCACCATCGCACCGTCGAGGCGATACTTGTTGGGCAGCACCGGGATGCCGGCATTTTCCTGGCGGTCGAAGCGTTCCCAGCCGCCGAGCACGCCGACATAGGGCTCGATGCCGAAGGCCTTGGAGCCGTCGGGCGAGCGCGGCGTATCGTCCTGCGCGGCGGTGGTGGTTGCCATCGTGCCGGCGCCGGTGGTGCCGGTGTCCTGGGCGAAAGCGGGGACGGCGAAGGGAAGCGCGGCAGCAGCTGCCGCGACGGCGATGATCGTACGCATGGGGGAAAACCTCTACGCTGGTGAAACACACATCCTCGCATCGGCCGGCAGCGAAGGGCGGGCGGGCGAAGATGGGCGGAGAATGCGCGGACGATGCGCAGGGTTGCATCGCCGCGAAGCATTCGCCGGCGTGTGTTGCAATGCGGCAACGGTTTCTGTCGCCGCGATGAACGAACGTTTGCGCTTATCCCTTGGGCTGGCCTTCCACCGGCACTGGGGTCAATTCGTAGAGGTCGACGCTGCCGGGCACCGCGCCCGGAACCGCCAGCCGCCAGCGGAACGGGCCGAACCGCTCGACCATGCCGACCACGTCACGCGCTCCGCCATTGCCATAGCCGAGGTCGTTCGCACCCGCCTTGGCCTGGCGGGCGCCCAGGAAGACGTAGCGCTTGCCGTCCGGGAACACATAGCCGGCGACGATATCGGTCCCGGTCTGTTTGGCGAGGCCGAGCGGCGCATCTTCTTCCTGCTCGTTCGCGGCGGAGATGTAGCAGAAGCCGGTGGGGCTGGGCTGCACCAGCGCGCGGCCGGCGGGGCCGGGCTTCAGGTGGAGCGTACGGCAGCGATAGGAGCCGGGCGGCAGCGCCGGGTGCGGCTGGCCGGCATCGGGATCGAGCACGGCGCCCTGCAGCTTGCGCACCGGCGCGCGCACCGTGCCGTAGAGCTGGCGCCAGCTGGCCGGCAGGTTTTCGAGCCGGGGCAGGTCGGAATCGGCGATCCGGGTTCGCCAGAGCGGCGGCGGCGGCGCCGGCTCGACGATGGCCATCGGCTGTACGCCCTTGCCTGCCCCGCCGGTCTGGCAGGCGCCGAGCATGGACAAGGCGAGCATCGTGCAGACGCGCCGGAACATGGTGGATCCCCTGTGATCGCAAGGCCGCGCGCAGCCGCGATGGCCCTTTGTTGAGGATCGTAAACGAAGGTTAACGAAAAGTGAAAGCTGCGGTGGGTTGGGCGGGAATGCGGTGAACGGATGGTCTTTGCCTGTAAGCGGATGGGACCCGCACCGGCATGCCCCCTTGGAACCACCCGCGCGAAGCGCCATTACGGATAGGCAAGGATTGGCTGGAGACGTGGAATGAACGCTTGGGGAATCGGCGCAGGTGCAGCGATGATCGGATTGCTGCTGGGCGGCTGCGCAACCAGGGCGCAGAACGAGCGCTACATGGCCGGCCACTTCCGCGCCCAGGCCGAGCTGCACGATGCCGCCGGCAAGATCGTCGGCACCGCCGTCGCCGAGCAGATCGAAGGATCGATTCGCGTGCTGGTCGATGTGAACGGCATCTCGCCCGGGCCGCACGGCGTGCATGTCCATAACACCGGCACCTGCACCCCGCCGGACTTCGCCAGCGCCGGCGGTCATTGGAACCCGGGCGCGACCAAGCATGGCAAGGAAAACCCGATGGGCCCCCATGCCGGCGACCTGCCCAACATGAAGGTCGACGAGAAGGGCCATGGCCATGTGAGCTTCACCCTGCCCGGCGGCACCTTCGACCAGCTGATGGATCAGGACGGCGCGGCGCTGGTCGTCCATGCCGGCGAGGATGATTACAAGACCGATCCGGCCGGCAACAGCGGCGGCCGCATTGCCTGCGGCGTGTTCCAGACCGTCTGAGAGCCTGTTTGAAAATGCGCTGCGGCGCATTTCCAAACAGACGCTAAGGCCCTGCGCGCCTGCCGTTGCCAGCGGGGCCGGCAGGGCGTAGCCAATACCAGAGGGCAAGGGGACCATGGCCGAGCCGGCATTCCTGTTCGTTTGCTTGGGCAATATCTGTCGCTCGCCGCTGGCCGAGGCGGCGTTCCGGGCGGCGGCGCGGGCGGCCGGGGTCGCCGCGTTCGCCGATTCCGCCGGGACCGGCGGCTGGCACGCCGGCGAGGCGCCCGACCGCCGCTCGATCGCCGTGGCGGCGAAGCACGGCATCGACATCCGCGGGCTGCGCGCGCGGCAGGTGGCGCGGAGCGACTTCGCGCGGTTCGACCATATCCTCGCGCTCGATTCGCAGAACCTCGCCGATCTGCGGCGGATCGCACCGGCGGGCAGCCGGGCGCGGCTGCGGCTGCTGCTCGACGTGGTGCCAGGCTGGGAAGGCCGGGCGGTGGACGACCCCTATTATGGCGGCCCGGAAGGCTTTGACCGCACCTGGGACGAAGTGCGCGCCGCGGCCGACCGGCTGGTGGAAGAACTCGTACAAACCCGTTGAACGAACAAGGAGGAGAGGCCCGATGGCATGCACTGGACGCGAACTGCGCTCGACGCTCAGCGAGGACGGTACGCTGCGCCTGTCGCTGGAACAGGTGACCTATGCCGATCCGGCGCCGGACGAGGTACTCGTCCGCATCGAGGCGGCGCCGATCAACCCCAGCGATCTCGGCCTGCTGCTCGGGCCGGCGCAGATCGATACGCTGCGGACCGAAGGCGCGGCGGAGAACCCGGCGGTGGTGTTCGATGTGCCCCAGGCCCGGCTCGGCAGCATGAAGGCGCGGCTCGGCCGGTCGATGCCGGTCGGCAACGAAGGCGCCGGCACGGTGGTTGCCGCGGGTGCGGACGCGGCGCAGCTGATCGGCAAGCGCGTGGCGGCGATCGGCGGCGCGATGTTCGCGGACTATCGCCTGCTCAAGGCGCGCGACGTGGTGGAACTGCCGGAAGGTACCGCGGCGGCGGACGGGGCGGCGATCTTCGTCAATCCGATGACCGCGCTGGCCTTTGTCGAGACGATGCGGCGCGAGGGGCACAGCGCGATCGTGCATACCGCGGCGGCGTCGAACCTCGGCCAGATGCTGCAGAAGATCTGCCTCGCCGACGGCGTGCCGCTGGTCAACATCGTCCGCTCCGAGGCGCAGGCGGTGATCCTGAAGGAGATCGGCGCCACCCATGTGCTCAACAGTCAGGACGCCGATTTCCGCGCGAAGCTCACCGACGCGATCGCCGAGACCGGCGCGACGCTCGCCTTCGATGCGATCGGCGGCGGTTCGCTGGGCAGCGACATCGTCCAGGCGATGGAAGCCGCCGCGGTACGCACCATGGCGGAATATAGCCGCTATGGATCCGATCAGTTCAAGCAGCTGTACATCTATGGCGCGCTCGACCTTGCGCCGACCACGCTCAACCGCCTGGCCTTCGGCTTCCAGTGGAGCGTCTCGGGATGGCTGCTGCTGCCCTTCTTCCGCAAGGCGGGGATGGAGACGCTCGCCGCGATGCGCCAGCGCGTGCTGGCGGAGCTGACCACCACCTTCGCGAGTCGCTACACCCGCACCATCGGGCTTGCCGAAGCCCTGCAACCGGAGGTGGTGCGCGCCTATGAGCGCAAGGCGACCGGCGAGAAGTTCCTGATCGATCCAGGGCTCGGCTGACCGCGGATAGCGGCGCGCTTGTGTCAATACGGGAGCGCAATGATGCAAATTGTTTCCAATATGCGTCAAAATGGACCTGACGAACCATTTGCTTCCTACAATGCACTCGGGTGGGCCTGAAGCCGCACCGGAGCGGGTCGCTACCGATGCGGCAATTGTTGAGGGATGACGAATGCTGCACTGGTTCGAGGTGAAGGCGCCAATTCGCGAAAAGCTGAAGGTCGCCTTCGGCGCGATGATCGGGATCATGGCGCTGCTTGCCGTGCTCAACCTCCTCTTGCCGCATTGGGTGATGCTGGGCCTGAACGTGGCGGTGATCGCCGTGGCGTTCGGCGCCACCCGCATGTTCACCCGGATGATCGCCGATCCCTATGTCGCCACCGTGGTGCGCATGGAAGGGCTTGCTGCCGGGGACCTGACGGCACCGATCGCCCACACCGACTATGAGGATTGCGTCGGCCGCATCTCGCGCGGGATGCTGGTGTTCCGCGATGCCGCCGTCGCGCAGCGCGCCGCTGCCGAACAGCAGGCGGAAGTGGTGCAGGTGCTCGGTCAGTCGCTCGAGCGGCTCGCCAAGGGCGACCTGACCGCGGACGTCACCGCCGATTTCCCCGGCGCCAATGCTGTGCTCAAGACGAATTTCAACGAGGCGCTGGCCGCGCTGCGCGAACTGGTGCGCTCGGTCACCCTGTCCGCCGAGACGATCAGCACCGGATCGAGCGAGATCGCCAGCGCGTCCGAGGATCTGTCGCGTCGCACCGAAAGCGCCGCGGCGAGCCTGCAGGAGACCGTGCACTCGATCAGCGAGATCGACCAGCGCCTGCGCGCCACCGCCAACGACGCCGGAAAGACCGTGGCGCGCGCCGACGGGGCGATCAGTTCGGTCCAGGCCGGTCGTGACGTTGCCGATCAGGCGGTGTCGGCGATGAGCCGCGTCTCCGAAAGCGCCAAGGGCATCGACGATGTGATCGAGGGGCTCGACAAGATCGCCTTCCAGACTCGCGTGCTGGCGATGAACGCCGCGGTCGAGGCCGGCCGTGCCGGCGAGGCCGGCCGCGGCTTCGCGGTGGTCGCCGATCTCGTTTCCGCGCTGGCGATGCGTGCCGAAGAGGAAGCGGGCCGCGCCCGTGACCAGCTCACCACGACCCAGGCCGATGTGACCGCCGCGGTCGGCATGGTCCAGCGCGTCGACGATGCCTTCGCTGCGATCGCCACCGATGTGCGCGAGGTGCACGACCTGCTCGGCAGCATGGCGACCGCCAACCAGGCCCAGGCTTCGTCGATCGGCGAGATCAGCACCGCGATCACGGTGATGGACCAGGCGACGCAGCAGAACGCCGCGATGGTCGAGGAAACCTCGGCGGCGGCGCGCAACCTGAGCGGCGAAGTCGAGGCGCTGAAGCGCCAGGCACAGGCCTTCACTGTCGACGAGGGGCACAATGCGCGGATGAGCCTGCCGCTGCGTCGGCCCGCCATCGCCAACAAGCGTGCCTCGGGCGGATCCCGCGCCGCCGCGCCGGCAGCCGCGCCCGCCATGGCGGACGGCGACTGGGCGACGTTCTGAGAATGCGGTTCAGCCCTCCGTGCCCGCATGGGCATGGAGGCGCTGCCGGGTCGACATCAGCGTGCCCACCGGCTTGGCGATCGGCGCGAACATGCCGAGGCCAAGCCGCTGGCCGGGCAGGTTGACGTACACCGCCTCGATCCCGCGTGCGCTATAGGCTTCGTGCCAGAATCCTGCACCCTGCGGGTCCTTCAGGAAATCGCGCCACCAAAGGCTGTGCGGCGCGCTGCGGGTGAACGCCTCCAGACTCGGCAGGTCGCGCCAATATTGGCGGAAGCCGACATGGTTCCAGCCGAACAGCATGCCATCCTCCGCAAGCAGCCCGTCGGGCGGGTTCTTCTTGATGTCGGTGAGCCCCCTGCCGATCCGCATCATCGCGGGGAGCGCGCGCCAGCGGCGCAGCTTGAACCCCAGAATCACCACGATCAGTTCGGGATATGCAGCGAGATCGACCGTCTCGCGGAGCGTATTGGCTTGCATGGCGAGTCTCCTTGTTTACACTGTACACAGTAGGACAAGTTTACGGTGTAAACAAGATGGAACCGGCAGAAGGATTACGGGCACGATTGATCGACGCGGCGACCGTGCTTCTGGACGAGCAGGGCGAGGGCGGGGTGACGCTGCGCGCGCTCGCCAAGGCGACGGGCGTGTCGGCGATGGCGCCCTATCGGCACTTTCCCGACAAGGCGGCGCTGCTGGGCGCGGTGGCGGAGGCGGGGTTCGCCAAACTCGCCGCGGTGCTGACCGAGGCGGATCGCGCCACGCCGGCCAAGGCGGCGCTGGTCGCGCAGGGCCTTGCCTATTTCCGGTTCGCGCAAGGACATCCGGCGATGTTCCGGCTGATGTTCGGCGGCAACCCGGGCTGCACGGTCGCGCCCAAGGAATATGGCGAGGCGTTCGCGATCCTGACCCGGCGTGTCGCCAGCCTGGCAGGCGGCGATGCCGGGCCGGCGACGCTCGCTGCCTGGGGCGTGGTGCACGGCCTGTCGACCTTGGCGCTCGACGGCAAGGTGCCGGCCGAAGACGACGTCGTCACCGCCGCGATGGCGCTGGTGGCGGACGGGATTGCGCGCGCTCAGCCCAGCAGCTTGTAACGCTCTATTGCCTCGTAGCTCGCGCCCTCGCGGCCGAGGTGGCTTTCGTACAGCAGGAAATGGTCGACGGGGAACGGCGCGCTGGCCAGGCCGGCATGCGTCTCGCAGAACGGGTCGGTGGCGCCCGCCGCCGCGCTCATCCGCGCCAGCGTGACGTGCGGCAGATAGGCGCGGCCTTCGGGGGCGAGGCCCGTCCGCACCAGCGCCTGGTCGATCTTGTGATGGAGCTGGGTGACGGTCTCGTGCGGGCGCAACCCTGCCCAGAGCGCGTTGGGGCGGCCGCGCGTATCGAAGGTGCCGACCCCGGCGAGTGCGAGCTCGAACGGCGCGAAGCGGACATTGCCCAGCGCGATCGCGATATCCTCCGCCAGCGGCCGATCGACCTCGCCGATATAGCGCAGCGTGCAGTGGAGCTGGTCGTCGCTTTGCCAGCGCGCGCCGGGCACGCCGCCGGCAAGCGCGAGCAGTCGTGCGCGAATCGCAGGGGGCGGGCGGAAGCCGACGAACAGACGATGCATCACGGCAGTTCTAGCGGACGCGCTAGCTTGTTCAAAGCGAACGAGAAGTGTGGGTACACTGTGTATCGAAACGTTGCTGCGCCCGGTTTTGCTTGAAAACCCCTGTGCCGAGGCCGATATTCACCGCATCCGGCATTGCGCCGGTCAAAGGAGTTTTTCGAATGGCTAACTGGTCCGATCCCCGCACGAACGAGTCGCCCTTCGCGACCGTGAGTGCACGCGCCGCGGCGCATGACGCGGGGCTCCGGTCGTACATGCTGTCGGTCTACAACTACATGCTGTCCGGCGTGCTGCTGACCGGCATCGTCGCGCTTGCCTTCGGCAAGGTCGATGCGCTGCAGCGCGTGCTGTTCCAGGTGGTGGAAACCAGCCGCGGCCTGTCGCTGCAGCCGACGCTGCTCGGCTGGGTCGTGATGATCTCGCCGCTGGCGATCGTGTTCGCGATGAGCTTCGGCCAGAACCGCATGTCCGAAGGCACGCTGAAGGCGCTGTTCTTCGCCTATGCCGGTCTGCTGGGCGCGTCGCTCTCGACGATCTTCGTCACCTATACCGACATGTCGATCGCGCAGGTGTTCTTCGGCACCGCCGCCGGCTTCGGCGCGCTGAGCCTCTATGGCTACACCACCAAGAAGGATCTGTCGGGCTTCGGCACCTTCCTGATCATTGGTCTGGTGGGGCTGCTCGTCGCGTCGGTCGTCAACCTCTTTCTGCAGTCGAGCATGATGAGCCTGGTGATCAGCGCCGTCGGCGTGCTGATCTTCGCTGGCCTCACCGCCTATGACACGCAGAAGATCAAGAGCATCTACAGCTATGTCGCGGGCACCCGCGAGCAGGGCAAGGTCGCGATCATGGGGGCGCTGAACCTCTATCTCGACTTCATCAACATGTTCCTGTTCCTGCTGCGCCTGTTCGGCAGCTCGCGCGACTGATCTTCGCGGAACACGGCAAGCAAGGGCCCGGTGGAGCGATCCGCCGGGCCTTTTGTTTTGCGCCCGCCTGCAGGGACGGAACGCGAATCCCGCCATGTCCGTTTAATCGGGGTAACGCTCAGGAGAGTGCAGCATGACCAGCAATCCCCTCGACCCCGCGATGGACCGGATGTCGGTCGCACCGGACCCGCAGGCTGACGACGAAAACAAGGGCCCGGCCCATTCCGCCGATGCCGGCACCGATGCTTCGATCGAGGAGCGGCTCGCGCGCGATCCGGCGAGCAAGGACGCGCGGCTCGATCGCGCACTCGACGAGTCGATGGACGCCTCGGACCCGCCCGCCTCGACCCAGCCGATCCACAACCATCAGATCCCGGAAAGCTCCGGCTATGATGCGCAGGCCGAAGCCGCCCGAGCCGAGGCGGCGCCTGCCGATGCGCAGCATGCCGAGGCCGAGGACAAGCCCGACCGCGGTCTGGTCGACAAGGCGCTGCACAAGCTCGGCCTCGACTGAGGCAGGCACGGATGGCCGCGTCTCCCGCGTCGGGCTGGCGCGCCAATATCGTGCTCTACGCGGCGCTGGCCGCAAACATCGGAATCGCCGTCGCGAAGTTCGTCGCGGCGGCGATTACCGCGTCGTCCTCGATGCTCACCGAGGGCGTCCATAGCCTGGTCGACAGCCTCAACCAGATCCTGCTGCTCTACGGCCAGCGGCGCGCCAATCGGCCGCCCGATGCCGAACACCCCTTCGGCTATGGCCGCGAACTCTATTTCTGGGCCTTCGTTGTCGCGATCCTGATCTTCGGGCTGGGCGCCGGTGTGTCGGTGTACGAAGGCTATCTCCACATCCTCGATCCGGAGCCGCTGCGCGATCCGCTGGTCAACTATGTCGTGCTCGGCATCGCCACCGCGATGGAGGGGACCAGCTGGGTGATCGCCATCCGCGAGTTCCGCGCAAGCAAGGGCGACTGCGGCTGGTGGAAGGCCATCCGCGAATCGAAGGATCCCGCCGGGTTCATCGTGCTGTTCGAGGACTCGGCGGCGCTTGCCGGACTGATCGTCGCGGGCCTGGGCGTGTGGGCCAGCCATGCCTGGCAGGATCCGCGGATCGACGGCGCCGCCTCGATCGCGATCGGGCTGATCCTGGCGGCGGTCGCGACGCTGCTCGCCCGCGAGGCCAAGGGCCTGCTGATCGGCGAGCGCGCCAATCCGGACCTGATCGCCCAGGTCCGCGCGATGCTGGAGGCCGAGCCGCGCATCACCGGCGTCAACCATGTCCGCACCATCCACACCGCGCCGGACAAGGTGTTCGTGGCGATCAGCGCCGATTTCGACGACGCGCTGGCGATGGGCGAGGCCGAGACGCTGATCGAGCGGATCGAGGCGCGGCTCAAGGCAGCGCTGCCCCAGCTGAGCTCGATCTACATCCGCCCCGAGAAGCGCGCGGACGCCGAGGTGGTGATCTAGCGACGTACCCTCCCCCTGGCCGGGGGAGGATTGAACGGCGCCCATTCCCCGATGTGCCGAGAACTCGTGGGTGCGGGCGCCTCAACGACTGCCGTCATTCCCGCGAAGGCGAGAATCCATTTGCCAGGACGCTTGGGGAAAGAACCGCCGCATCAGCGCCAATGGATCCTTCGCTTCCGCGGGGATGACGCGACAGGGTGGCTACATCCGATAGCCCTCCCGTCGGCCGGGAAGCAGTCGTCAGCCTCACGCGTCCAGCGCGTCGAGCAGCTCATAGGTGCGCAGCGGCTTCTCGAGCAGCGCGGCATAGCCGGTCGCCGCGGCTTCGGCCGAGAGGCCCGGGCTCGGATAGCCGGTCATCAGCACAGCGCGGCCGGTCCAGCCGCGTGCCTGCAGGTCGCGCAGCAACTGGATGCCGTCGCCGTCGGGCAAGCAGTAATCGGCGACCAGATAGGTTGCGGCCAGCGCGGTGGGATCGGCAAGCGAGGCGGCGGCGACGCTATGCGCGCGGACATGATAGCCATGGCCGTGGAGGAGCAACTGGGTCGACCGACGCACCCCGTCATCGTCTTCGACGAGCAACACGCTGGGGCGTTCGGCGGGGAGTGCGCTGGTCATCGAGCAAGCCTGATCGCTTCGCCTGCCATGGCGCGGCGGCGCGGTCTCTACGCAAATCTCCTAGGGTCGTCCGGTCCGATCGCGCGCTCGGCTGGCCCAAGGGGCGGTTGCGGGCGGACCGCGCATGCGGCACCTTCGCCCTCGATGTTCTTCGACGAGAATCGCGTCTGGCCGCGGCCCGAGCCGCGTCCGCCCGTCCCGGCACCGCCCGGACGGCGCGAGCGATTCCTGACGCGGATGTTTCTGGTCTACGCGCTGGTCCTGCTGCTGCTGCCGGTCAGCGCGAGCGGGATCGCCGACCTGATCCGCTACGTGCTCGCGCTGTTCTGAGGGCTTAGCCCAGCTCGTCGTCCTTGTACTTGATCTGCAGGAAGTTGCCGCGCGTCGCCAGCGCGTCGAGATCGCCCTGCGCCAGCTGTGCGGTCATTTCGGCGATTTCCTCGTCGATCACCTGCAGCCCTTGCGCCAGCTGCTGGTCGGGCGTCATGCCGTTGCGCGGTACGGTGCGGAGCGGCTCCGGCACGCGGCCATAGCCCTTGACCAGCTCGGGCAGCTGCTCGCCGATCAGCTTGCGGACTTCGTTGGCGGCGGGGGAGGACTCGTCCAGCCGGGCGAGCTGCGGCGCCAGCGTCTCCAGCTTCACCCCGATCGAGTCGACCAGCGTGCGCGCCGGGGCCGGCAGCGCCAGCCGCTGCGTCTCCAGCCAGCGTTCGGTAGTGGACGGCAGCGCCTTGAGCGGCACCTGCACCAGCTGCTCGACGCGCGGTGCGCTGGTCACCGGCAGCGAAGCGAACAGCAGGGTGGCGAGAATCAGCAGCGCCATCACCGCCAGCGCGCCGAACATGCCGAGCGGCATGAACATGCCGATGACGATCGCGGCGATGACGATCACCGCATCCGCCGCCGCGATCCGGCCCAGCCGCGCGAGGATCTCCGCCTCGCGCCGCTTGCGGGTGCGGGTGGCGAGCGCGCCTTCGGTGCGGGCGCGCGAACGCTCGATCAGTTCCTCGCCGCGGGCGAGCAGGCGGTCCACGTCACTCGGCATCGCGGCTTACATCGCCTCCAGCTTGAAACCGTCCGCCGGGCCGCTCAGCCGGTTCTGCTCGGCCCCCTCGGCGCGCGCGATATAGCCCTTCGACTTTTCGACTTCGTTCGACAGCGTGTTGACCGTCGTCTTCATGCTGTCGAGCGCCTTGAGCTTGAAGGTGTCGATCGCATCCATCGTGTCGTAGATGTTCTGGAAGGCGCGCTGCAGCGTTTCGACCGGGATGGTCGAGCTCGCCGCCTGTTCGTGGATCGCGGCGGTCTGGCTCTTGAGCAGCTGGCCGGTCGATTCGATCAGGTTGGCGGTCGTGGTGTTGAGCGCGGTGATCTGGTCGAGCACCAGCTTCTGGTTGTTCAGCGCCTGCGCGACGGTCACCGCGGTACGTAGCGCCGAAACGGTGGTGGTCGAGGCGCGGTCGACGCCCTTGATCAGCTCGACATTGTTCTTCTTGACCAGATCGAGCGCGAGATAGCCCTGCACCGTCACCGCCATCTGCGTCAGCAGGTCCTGGGTGCGCTGGCGGACATAGAAGAGCGCGGTCTCGCGGATCGCCTTGGCCTTGGCGGGATCGGTGTGATCCAGCTCGTTGGCCTTGTCCTCCAGCTTCGCGTCCATCGCCTTGGAGAGATAGATCATCTGCTCGAGGCGACCCATCGCGTTCCACAGATTGGCGCGCTCGGTGGCGATCGCGGCATTGTCCTGCAGCAGCTCGTCCTTGCCGTTGGCGAGGCTCTTGAGGATGCCGTTGATGTGGCTCTGCGACGACTGGTATTTGCGGAAATAGTTGGTCAGCGCGCCGCCGCCGAAGATCTTCGAGAGGAAGCCGTCCTTGCCGCCGATCAGCTTGCCGTTGCGCGAGGGATCGAGGTCTTCCACCGTCTTGCGCAGCGCGAGCAGGTCGGCGCCGACGCCGCTGTCATTGCCCATCGCGCGCACCGGGCGATCGAGGAAGCGGTTGGACTGGCCGGCGGCATCGCGGATTTCCTTCTGGCCCATAGCGGCGATCGCATCGACGCGCTTGCCGAATTCGGGCGAATTCACGTCCTGCGCGATCAGATCGTCGATGAAGCCGTCGACGCGCTTGTCGAGCTCGCTCTTCTTGGTGTCTTCGACCGGCACCAGCCCGGCGGCCTTTTCGGGCGCCACGGCGGGGACGGGATCCGGGGGCGTGAGCACCAGACCCTGTTCTGCGGTTTCGGTCACAGTCGCCATCGTTGCTTCTCTCTCCAACTCCGTAGGGATAACCATGCAGGCGAAGCACGTATCCCGCAAGTGTGGTATATGGCTATGGCACTATGTGTTTCAACGGGAATGCCGTTTGTAGCAGGGGCCTTCCCGCGACGCACCATTTCCGCTATGGGCCCGCCCGTACGCGCGCTTCCGCGCCAATCAGGAAATCGCATGAACCTCCGTAACGTGGCGATCATCGCACACGTCGACCATGGCAAGACCACCCTCGTCGACCAGCTCTTCCGCCAGTCCGGCACCTTCCGCGACAACCAGCGCGTCGAAGAGCGTGCGATGGACTCGAACGACCTCGAAAAGGAGCGGGGGATCACGATTCTCGCCAAGCCGACCTCGGTCGACTGGTCGCCCGACGGCACGGAAGAGAACAGCATCCGCATCAACATCGTCGACACGCCCGGCCACGCCGACTTCGGCGGCGAGGTGGAGCGCATCTTGAGCATGGTCGACGGCGTGATCCTGCTGGTCGATTCGTCCGAAGGCGCGATGCCGCAGACCAAGTTCGTCACCGGCAAGGCGCTGAAGCTGGGCCTGCGCCCGATCGTGGTCGTCAACAAGATCGACCGTGCCGATTCGCGCGTGCAGGAAGTGCTCGACGAAGTGTTCGACCTGTTCGTGACGCTGGAAGCGACCGACGAGCAGCTCGACTTCCCGGTGCTCTACGCCTCGGGCCGCAACGGCTATGCCTCGGACGATCCCGAAGCGCGCGAGGGCACGCTGACCCCGCTGTTCCAGAAGATCGTCGACCATGTGCCGCCGCCCCAGGTGGACCCGGACGCCGAGTTCAAGTTCCTGGTGACGCTGCTCGACCGCGACAACTTCCTCGGCCGCATCCTCACCGGCCGCGTCGAGAGCGGCACGGTGCGCATGAACCAGGCGATCCACGCGCTGGATAACGACGGCAACATCATCGAGACCGGTCGCGCCTCGAAGATCATGTCGTTCCGCGGGCTCGAGCGCGTGCCGGTGGAAGAAGCCAAGGCGGGCGACATCATCAGCCTCGCCGGCCTTGCCGTCGCCACCGTGTCGAACACCATCGCCGACACCTCGGTCAGCGTGCCGCTCCAGGCGCAGCCGATCGATCCGCCGACGCTGTCGATGCGCTTCGCGGTCAACGACTCGCCGATGGCGGGCCGCGAGGGCAGCAAGGTGACCAGCCGCATGATCCGCGACCGCCTGTTCCGCGAGGCGGAATCGAACGTCGCGATCAAGATCACCGAGAGCGACGAGAAGGACAGCTTCGAAGTCGCCGGCCGCGGCGAGCTTCAGCTGGGCGTGCTGATCGAGACGATGCGCCGCGAGGGCTTCGAGCTCGGCATCAGCCGTCCGCGCGTGCTGTTCCGCGACGGCGAGAACGGCCGTGAAGAGCCGTACGAGACCGTCGTGATCGACGTGGACGAGGAATTCTCGGGCACGGTCGTCGACAAGATGAACCAGCGCAAGGCCGAGATGACCGACATGCGTCCGAGCGGTGGCGGCAAGACCCGCATCACCTTCTCGGCGCCGTCGCGCGGCCTGATCGGCTATCACGGCGAGTTCCTGTCGGACACCCGCGGCACCGGCATCATGAACCGGCTGTTCGAGAAGTATGGGCCGTACAAGGGCAAGATCGAAGGCCGCAAGAACGGCGTGCTGATCTCCAACGGCGCCGGCGAAGCCCAGGGCTATGCGCTGGGTCCGCTCGAAGAGCGCGGCATCCTGTTCGTCGGTCACGGTGAGGCCCTGTACGAGGGCATGATCATCGGCGAGAACGCCAAGACGGAAGACCTCGAGGTCAACCCGATGAAGGCGAAGCAGCTGACCAACTTCCGCGCCTCGGGCGGCAAGGACGACGCGATCCGCCTGACTCCGCCGAAGAAGATGACGCTGGAACAGGCCATCGCGTACATCGACGACGACGAGATGGTGGAAGTGACCCCGAAGAACATCCGCCTGCGCAAGCGCTTCCTCGATCCGAACGAGCGCAAGCGCCAGAGCCGGGCGAAGTCGGCCGCGTAAGCGACGCTGCTACGGTGAAGAAAGGGCCCCTGCCGGTAACGGCGGGGGCTTTTTCTTTTCAGGCGGCATTTCCCACCAGAGCATTTCCTCTCCCGCGAAGCGGGGGAGGGGGACCGCGCCGCGCCAGCGGCGTGGTGGA
>NZ_BCTR01000034.1 GCF_002091475.1 Sphingomonas azotifigens NBRC 15497 | reverse complement strand
GGAAACATTGACCGGCGCTATTTGGAACTTTATGAGTAGCCCCTATCCGCACGGCATCGGATACGACCAAGTCGCGCGGCACGCACACGCGTCGGATCGAACCCCGTTCGATCCGCACCGTTTTCTCGTAGAAATAGTAGGAGAGGTGCCGCCCAGCGCCACGCCGGAGGCTGCCGGCCTCCTGAGAAAGCTTGCGCGACGCGTTGCGCATTCCTTCATCCGCCGGCAGCACAGCGTCGGACAGGGCGGTAATCTCGATGACAGTTTCGTGCCCAGGGAAGAGATAGTCGGAGAACAGGTCAGGCAGCCGCTTCTCACTATACCATTCCGGCTCGATTTCGATCGGCCCGAGCTTTGCGATCGCCCAAGTGAGGCCGAGCTCCATTTCGGCAGGTAAGGCCTGCTCGATCTCCTTGCTTTCCATGCGTCGGACCAGGCCGCGAGATTGCTCCAGGTCCATCAGCGGACTGAGCTCGTCTAGCATCGTCTGGAGGCGGCGGCGGGCAAAGATGGCCATGCGGTGCCAGATTCGCCCAGCGGTGCGCGAGATGCAAGACAGCTTGCTTGAACGACCGCTTTCTCTGCAGCGCCACCGAAAAGCCGCTCGACTGGTGACGGCCCAGTTGCGGCCGCTGCGGGAAGCTGCTTCGGCACACGCTGAATGTCGGCTCGTGGCAACACCTGACGTTTAAGCCGCGACTTAGGAATAGCGGGTTTGTCCCAAATTGGGCCCTTCGGCTTCCGTACTCATTACCGCTCCCTGACGTCTGGATGCGGGCGTTCGAGGGCAGATTGGCAGCTCATCATCTGGCGCCTCTGGCCCTAATTTCCGCGACGAATCTGAGAGCGGCCAAAGCTGCAACCGGTCAGAGTCGGACAGAGGCGTGCGCCCGCAACCGCAGGGGTCCGGCCGTGTATATTTGACGTATATTTGACAAGTTTGCTGCCGAGCCAGCTAAGCCATTGATAAATGGCGCGCCCGAGATGAAAGCGATGGGCACTCAGATTGTTGGGAAATTCGGGTGGCGAGGGCGGCGTGACAGCGGGCAATTGGTGAGCATGGTCGGCAGGCCGCCGTCAATTATGCCCAATCACTCATGCATTCGCATATGATCGCTCCCGGCTTGGCGGGCGCGCTGGGACAGCCGGTGTGCGTCACTCGGCTTGTTCGGGCTGAGAAACCCGATGATCCTAACCCAATAGCGTGGCGCGGGTGCTGGGTGATGCGTGTCACCCGTGATGGCACACAAAGCTGGAGCCAGCCCCCCCCATTTCCCCATGAGTGGATCAGCCTAAAGCCGTCGAAACCGGATGGCCTGCCCACCGCCGGACGCAAGATCGAGCGACAGCTGGTCTCCGGCGGTAAGCACCACCTGACGGATCGCCAGTTTTTCCGGGGCGGTGCGCCAGTCGGCACCGGGGCCGTCGGCATAGATGGTCGCCTCGTACCGCGCGCCCTTGTCCAGAAAGTCGAGCGGCACCGTCAGGCGGCGCGCCGTGTCGCTGGTGATCGCGCCCAGATACCAGTCGGGGCTGTTGCGATCACGCCGCGCGACGACGGCATATTCGCCGATCTTTCCCTGCAACGTGCGACTGTCCTCCCAGTCGGTCGGAACGTCGCGGATGAAGCGGAAGGCGTCGGCATGCTCGTCATAATGTTCGGGCAGGTCGACGGCCATCTGCACCGGGCTGTACAGCACGACATACAGCGCCAACTGGTTGGCGATGGTCGAGGGCACGCGATTGTCCGGCCGCGTCGCACGATAGTCGAAATGCACCACGCCGGGCGTATAGTCGAACGGTCCCGACAACAGCCGGGTGAAGGGCAGGATGGTCGTATGGTCGGGCGCGTTGCCGCTGTCCGGGCTGCCGCCATTATATTCCTGTCCCCGCGCGCCTTCGCGGCTCATCAGATTGGGCCAGGTACGACGCAGGCCGGTATCCTTGACCGGCTCGTGCGGGAAGATGGCGGCGCGGTGCCGAGCCGACGCCTCGACCACCTTTTGCAGGCTCTGCACGGCATATTGGCTGTCGGGCCATTCCGTCTCGTCCAGCCGCGTGCCGACATAGCCGAGCTTGATCGAACGCACGCCGTAGCGATCGTAATAGTCGAGCGCCGGTTCCAGCTGGCTGAGATAATCCTTCACCTGTCCGCCGGTTTCGTGATGACCGATCAGGTCAACGCCCTTCGCGCGGGCATAGGCCGACACCTCGGCCATGTCGAAGGCAGGCTGCGCGCGGTCGAAGACGAAGCGTGAATGGCCGTTCTTCCACCATTCGGGGACTTCCCAGCCGACATTCCACCCTTCGACCAGCACGCCCGGAATGCCGTGCTTCGCTGCCCAGTCGATATAGGATTTGGCGCGCGCGGTCGTGGCGCCCAGCTTCGGCCCCGGCTCCCAGGTCAGCAGGCCGGTATGCATCGCCCAGAAGATGCCGATATATTTTTCCGGCTTCACCCAGGAGATGTCACCCAGCCGATTGGGTTCGTTGAGGTTCAGGACGATGGTCGAATCCGCCAGATGCGCGGCATCGGGGGCGACCATTACGACGCGCCACGGCGTCACCGCGCCGCCATGCGTCCGCGCCCGGTCGCCATTGAACCAGGGCGACAGGTCGGCCTTCAGCGTTCGGCTGTTCTCCTCGGGCATGCGCAGGTTCATCGACGGGAAATCGACCAAGGCCGCCTCATGCACCGCCATCGCCACACCGTCGCCCTCCAGCGTCAGCGGGGTTTGCGCAGTCTGGATCGCCGACAGCGCCGAGCGGCTATATTCATATTCGCTATACTTCTCGCGATAGGCCGGGATCGACCAGGCGCGGTAATTCTGCGCGAAATGGAACTCGGTTTCCTCGTCGGTGACGATCAGCGACTGTTTGGGCGCGCCGGGCAGCGTGTAGCGAAAGCCGAAGCCGTCATCGAAAACGCGGAACTCGACACCCAGCTTGCGGCCATCGGCGGCGGCCAGCGTCGCGACCAGCCCGCGATAATGCTCGCGCATCTGGCGCCGCTCGCCCCAAGGCTGGGTCCAGCGGCGGTCGAGCGCGGTCGGGCGGCTTGCGACCAGCGTCAGCCCGGCGTCGAGCGGCGCGGCATCCTTGAACCGGAACCCCATCCGCGACCGATCGAGGATCGGCTTGCCGTCATAGCGGGCGCGGTACACCGCCTCGCCCTTGTCCACCGCCACATCGACCGCGATCCGCCCGTCGGGCGAGGTGACGGTCTGCCACGCCTGTCCCAAAGCGGGGGTTGCCGCGATCATCGCCGCGAGCCCGACGATCACGCCCAGTCGCTTGCGCATCAGAAGCTGTAGGTCAGGCTGGCGCGGACACGGCGGCCGAAGATCGGGCGGCCCTGGAACGCGGTTTCCTGCACCCCGATGATAGAGCCCGCCCGCGGATTGCCCTCGGTCAGGCCCACCTCATTGAACAGGTTGGTCGCGACCACCTGTGCCTGAAGTGCTTCGGTGACCTTCCAGTTCGCGCCCAGCCGCACCTCGGTATAGCTCGGCAGGACGATGGTGTTGGCCACATCGACATAGCGCTTGCCGGTGTAGGCGGCCTCACCGAAGATGTTCACCCGGTCGCCGAGCAGATGCAGCGTCGGACGGACCGACACCTGCACCTGCGGCTGGCGGACGATCTGGTTGCCGCTGAAGTTGAACGGCCCGCTCGCATCCTGCCCGGCGAAGCTGGTATAGTTGATCTTCTGATAGTTCCCACTCGCCGCCAGCTCGAAGAAATCGACCGGGCGCAACGACAGTTCGACCTCCACGCCCTTGGACTCGGCTGCCGCCGTCTGGTTGATCGTCTGCGCCTGGCCGTTCGGGCCCGCCACGATCGTCTGGAAGGCGATGTTGGGGAATTTGTTATAGAATAAGGTGACGAAAGCCGAGAAGGGTCGGGTGGCATATTTCAGCCCGCCCTCGATCAGGTCGATCCGGTTCTCGACCGGCACGCCGCCGAACCACTGGACGAACTCCGGCGTGACGCGGAAGCTGCGGCTATAGCGGGCGAAGGCCGCGACCCGCTTATCGAACTCGTAATTCGCGCCCGCCGAAAAGGCCCATTGCCCGGTCTTGAACCGATAGGGCGTCGTCGCGCCGGTAAAGACCAGCACATTGTCGTCGGCGATGGTGGTCGCATCGCCCAGATTGGCGCGTGTGGTCTGCGCGATCGTGCCCTGCTTCGATACATGGTGATAGCGTGCGCCCAGATCGATGCGCAGCGCGTCGGTCACCTGCCACGCATCCGTCAGGTAGAAGGCGTTGATCGTCACCTCGTCATGGAAACGCTGCAAATTGCTGTGCAGATTGAGCAGGCCGTTCTTGGTCAAGGCCACCGTCTGCTGCCCGGCTGCGTTCAAACCGACCACGTCGAAATAGCGGGGGCGGTTGATCGCCTCGACCAGAATGTCGTTCCAGTTCCAATTCTGCGTCTGGTTGAAATGGCTGAAATAATAGCCTGCCGTCAGGGTGTGGCGGCCGATGCCGGTGTCGAGCTTTTTGGTGACGCTCAGGTCGTTGATCACATTCTCGACATTGACCACCGTGTTGAAGATGCTCTGCGTCAGCGCCAGCTGGTTGCCGAGGTCGGCGGCGGCGACGGTCTGGCCGTTGCTGGCGTCGCGATAGACGGCGGACACGGTGTCGGGCCGTGCGGCCTGCAACCGGGCCAGCGCGCTCGTCAGGAAACCCTGCGACGTCGTGATCCCTGAGCTGAACAGCCCGTTGAAGTCGACTGTCCCGGTCGTATAGCGGGCGCGGTCATTGACCTCCCACCCATCGCCCAACGGCTTGTTGAAGATCGCGGTGAAGGTATCGGTATCGGTGTGGATGCCCTGGGTCAGGTCCACTCGCTTGTCGAACGCGCCGCGGCCGTCGGGCGCGGTCAGCCGGGCAAAGGCCGTGTTGACCAGCGTGCCGGTGCCCGCATCCAGACCCGGCAGGCCCTGGGACGGGCTGGCGAGTGGAATGGCGGTATAGAAGATGTTCTTGTCGTCCAGCTTGCGATAGCTGACGAACAACGAGCCACTTTCGGCGAAATCATATTGCAGGCCGACGCGGAACTGTCCGCCTTGATTGCCGGTGAAGCCGGGATTCCGAAGACCGTTATCCTCGCGATAGAAACCGCCGATCGCAAATGACAGCCGGTCGTTCAGCGGCCCGGAGACATTAGCGTCCATCCGGTAATGATCCCAGTCGCCGACCTCGCCCTTCACCATGCCTTGCAACGTGCGGGTCGGGCGCTTGGTCAGGACGTTGACGACGCCGCCCGGCGCATTGGACGCGGTGATCGAGGCCGAGCCACCGCGCACGATCTGGAGCGAGTCGATCGTCGCATCGACGCGGAAGAACTCGTCGGCATTGGTGAAGGCGCCCGCGCCCTCTTCCCACACGGGCAGGCCGTCCTCCAGCAGCGGGAGATAGCGATAATTGTCCGCCGGAAGACCGCGCGAATAGACGTTGTTGCCGACCTCGCCGCCCGAGCTTTCGACATAGATGCCCGGCGTCGAAGCGATCAGGTCCGCAATGCCCAGCGGGGCCTTTTGCGCAATCGCCTGCGGGTCGATGGTGGTGATGGCGTAGGACGTATCGAACTTGCGGGTGCCCGTGCGGGTGCCGGTGACGATGATCTCGTTCAGGCCCAGATCGCTGCCCTGCGCCGCGTCGGTCTCGCGCGCCGCGACGGGCTGCGTCGCGGGCTGGTTCGCAGCCTCGATCGACTGGGCGAGTGCGGGGGCGAGCGGCGCCATCCACGCAACCGAAGCCATCAACGCCAAACGACATGCACGCATGATAATCCCCTCCTAGACGCCTCTTACGGGCGATCCGCCTGATGGAAGGGAAACTGACCCCATATGAAAACTAATGCAATCAATTTATACAAACGATTGTAATTTACATTGCCCTCCTTAGCCTTTCGCTGAATAGGCTATCTATATCAGCTACTTGGGCAGGGTCAGCACTATTATTTTGCACAATTGATTTGGCAGTCAGCGCCCGCACGACTCGCGAATCACCAGATCGGTCGGCAGGCGCTCGGACTTGGCGCGATGGCCGTCGATGATGCGCAACAGCTTGGACACCAGCAGATTGCCCGCCTTGATGACATCCTGCCGGATGGTGGTCAGTCCCGGTGTCGACAGCGCGGCGGCGTCGATGTCGTCATAGCCGATCACCGCCACATCCTCGGGCACGCGCAGGCCGCGCTGGCGCAGCGTCTGGATCGCGCCCAGTGCCACCAGGTCGGACGCCGCGACGATCGCGTCGAAGGCTATGCCCCGCTCCAGCAGATTGTCGACCGCCTCGGCCCCTTCGAACCGCCCGGCGGTCGGCGTCTGAACCATGGCCGCGTCAAACGCGACGTCATGCGCCGCCAGCGCCGCGCGATAGCCATCCAGCCGTATCGCAATCTGCGAAAAGGGCGTGCGGGCGGCGGCGATGGGCGGCATCGCACCGATAAAGGCGATGCGTCGCCGCCCTTTCCGAAGCAGATGCGCGGTCGCCTGAAACCCGCCCTCGTGATTGTCGCTGCCGATCGAGCAATAGCTTTGCCCCGCCACCTCCACACCCCAGGCCACCAGGGGTTTGCCCAGATCGGCATAGCGGTTGAGCGTATCGTGGAACTGCGACTGGCCCAGGAAGATCGTGCCCGCATAAGCACTCTGATCCAGGAACTGCGCCAGTGTCCCATCGTCATAGGGCGTCTGCCACACGATCGAAACGTCGCGCCGCCGCTCGCGCAGGGCGGTGCCGATCCCGCCGATCAGCGCCAGCTCGAACGGATTGGCCAGTTGGCTGCCATGCGCGGTCGCGACCGGCACGACCAGGCAGATCTGCTCGGACAGCGATGGCGCCGCGCGGCGCATCTTCTGCGGCACATGGACATAGCCCAGCCTATCGGCGGTGCTCAGCACCCGTTCGCGCGTCTCCTCGCTGATGGCGCTATGCCCGGTCAGCACCCGCGACACGGTCGCGACCGACACTCCGATTTCCGCCGCGATCCCGCCCAGGGTCGGCCCGCCCCGTTTCACCCGCGCCATGATCGAATCGATATTTGCATTACCTTGCACTATGCCAGGGCCGCCTCCTCGTCTATGGTCGACAGGCACAGGCTCAGTACCGCCCCCAGCGCCATCAACCCGCCCGCCAGCGGCAGGACCGGCCATGCCAAGCCGCCCAGCCCGTGCGCGATGACCCAGCCCATGGTCAGACCCGCGACCAGCTGGGGCACCACGATGAAGATGTTCATGACACCGATGAACAGGCCCGCGGTCGCGCTCGACACGGCCCGCCCGGCCAATACGAAAGGTGCACTCAGGATCGAGGCATAGGCGATGCCGATCAGCACGGCGCAGGCGACGAGTCCGGCGGGATGCGCGACCAACGCCACGCCCGCCAGCCCCAGCGCGCCCGCCACCAGCGCCGCCGCATGGACCCGCTGCACCCCGAACCAACGGAACAGCTCCGGCAGCAGAAAGGCGAACAGCCCGGCCACGCCGTTATAGGTTCCGAACAGGATCCCGACAAAGTCCGCCCCCCGGGCATAGGCCGTATCGAAGGGCGAGGTCGCGCCGTACAACTGCGCCGCGACGACCGGCGTGGCATACACCCATAGCAGATAGAGACCGAACCAGCTGAGAAACTGGATGGCCGCCACCGGACGCAGCGCCCGCCAGAGTGCGGCGAAGCCGGTCCAGCGGTCAGGCCTCGTCGACGGATCATGCCGTGGCATCGGAGCCGCGACCGGCTCGCGCACCCGCGCCACCGTCCAGCCGACCGCCAGCGCCACCGCCAGCGCCGCCGCGAGAAACGCCACCCGGATCGAGGGCGCGGTCTGGCTCGGCTGGGCGACGTTCGACCAGCCGCCCCAGGCGAGCAGGATCGGCGCACAGGCCCCGGCCAGCGCCCCCAGCCCGATAAAGACGGTCTGCATGGCATAGCCGCTCGCCTGATCCTCGGGTGGCAGCGTGTCGGCGACCAGTGCGCGATAGGGTGCATGAAGCGCATTCATGGCCGCCTCCAGGCCCCAGACCACCGCCACCGCCATCACCAGCGACGTCGCCATGGGCAAGGCGGCCAGCGCGGCGATCACCAACAGCGCCGATATCAGGATATAGGGCCGCCGCCGCCCGAACCGGCCGCCATGCCGATCGCTGATCGCGCCGACGACCGGCTGCACCAGCAGCCCCGTCACCGGCCCCGCCAGCCAAAGGATCGCCAGCTGGTCGACCGAGGCCCCCAGCCCCTGAAACACGCGGCTCAGGCTGGCGCTCTGGATGCCAAATGCGATCTGCAACCCAAGATAGCCGACGCTGAGGTCTAGTCCCTTGATGCGCTTCGATGATCCCATGGCTCAGGACATCTACAATTTCGTCCGCCCGCTCAAGTCGCTCTGTGGTCGTACGTTTTATGGATACATCACCGAGCTTCGACCATCAGGGTTGGACCTGTTTATCGATCACCCGATCCATCAAATTTCGGAATTGAACATTCGGCGTCCGAGGCCTTCAAGATGTTGGGTGCCCATCGCTATCCGACGCATCGCAACGAAACGCACGCAAATCTGGCGATTCTGCAATGTGGCGCACCCGACAGGATTCGAACCTGTGGCCTCTGCCTTCGGAGCGCTGTGCCGGGCGAAACCTGCGCTGTTTCGTCTCGCTGGTGAGCAAACATAGGCGCGACTCCGCACCCGCAAGTGCAGAAATAGGCCTCCGTTACCTATGTGTTACCTAGAACCAGGATGCGCCCTGTTAGGTAACACCCATTTTCCCGCTTTTCCTGGCGCGCCCGGCTGGATTCGAACCAGCGGCCCCAAGCTTAGAAGGCTCGTGCTCTATCCAACTGAGCTACGGGCGCGCGCGAAGCTGCCTTTAGGCGCAGATTGCGCGCGGAGCAAACGCCTCGCATAGTGCAGTGCGATGAACATGCCGTCTCGCCCCGCCCATGTCGCCGCCCGCAGCCTCACCGGCGGGCATTTCCGCTATTTCGACTTCGTGATGGCCGCCTTCGTCGCGATCATCCTGCTGTCGAACGTGATCGGCGCGGGCAAGGTCGCGCAGATCTGGCTGCCGGGCGTGGGCTATTGGCCGTTCGGCGCGGGCATCCTGTTCTTCCCGATCTCCTACATCATCGGCGACGTGCTGACCGAGGTCTATGGCTATGCCCGCGCTCGGCGGGTGATCTGGGCAGGCACCGCCGCCGTGCTGTTCATGGCCTTCATGTCCTGGGTGGTGGTGGCGCTGCCGCCGGCGCCGGACTGGAAGAACCAAGACGCCTATGCCGTGATCTTCGGGCAGGTGCCCCGGATCGTGCTCGCTTCGGTCTGCGCCTTCTGGGCGGGCGAGTTCGTCAATTCCTATGTGCTCGCGCGGATGAAGCTGTGGACCGGCGGGCGCATGCTGTGGACCCGCACGGTCGGCTCGACGGTGGCGGGGCAGGCGGTCGACAGCCTGATCTTCTACCCGCTCGCCTTCTGGGGTGCCGAGGGCTGGACCAACGCGCTCGTCGTGAAGGTGCTGTTCACCCAGTGGGTGCTCAAGGTGAGTTGGGAAGTGCTGCTGACGCCGCTGACCTATCTCGTCGTCGGCTTTCTGAAACGGGCCGAAGGAGTCGACGTGTTCGACGAGGGGACCGACTTCACACCGTTCGCGACGCGGGTCTGACCCGCGGCCGGCGACGTGCGGACATCGGCCTGAAACCAATTCTTTCTGGCGTTCCGGGAAAATCCCCGCATGCTGGTGGGAAATCGGTTTCCAAGGATTCCCGTGCTCGCGATCAATCCGCTCTATTCCATCGCCGGGGTACTCGTCGGGCTGCTGGTCGGCATGACCGGGGTCGGCGGCGGCTCGTTGATGACGCCGCTGCTCGTGCTCGCCTTCGGCTTCCATCCCGCCACCGCGGTGGGCACGGACCTGCTCTACGCCTCCGCGACCAAGACGGTGGGGGCGGGGGTGCACGGCCTGCACGGCACCATCGACTGGAAGGTCGTGCGGCGGCTGGCCTATGGCAGCGTGCCGGCGACGATCCTGACCCTGTTGCTGCTTTCCAATGCGCAGGAGCATGCCAAGAACAGCGGCGGGGTGATCACGGTCACTCTCGGCATCGCACTGGTGGTGACGGCGATCGCCACCTTCTTCCGCAGCCGGCTGGTGCTGTTCATGGCGCCGAAGTTCGAGCGGCTGGGCGAGGCGCGGATCGGCTATGTCACGATCGCGCTCGGCGCGGTGCTGGGCCTGCTGGTCTCCCTCACGTCGGTGGGGGCAGGGGCATTGGGGATGACCGCGCTGCTGATGCTCTACCCGCACCAGGCGGTGAACCGGCTGGTCGGATCGGACATCGCGCATGCCGTGCCGCTGACGCTGCTCGCCGGACTTGGCCACTGGCTGCTGGGGTCCGTGAACGGTTCGCTGCTGGTGTCGCTGCTCGCCGGATCGGTGCCGGGGATCATCCTCGGCAGCCTGCTCGCCACGCGCACCTCCGACAAGGTGCTGGTGCCGATCCTCGCCGCAACGCTCGCGGTGGTCGGGCTGAAGATGCTGTTCTGAGAAGAAAGGCGGCTGCGGTCAGGCGACCGCAGCAAGCAGCCCTTCGAACAGCCGGCGGCCGTCGCTGCCGCCATGCGCGGCCTCGATCTTGCGCTCCGGGTGCGGCATCATGCCGAGCACGTTGCCGGCGGCGTTCATCACCCCGGCGATGTTCCGCGCCGACCCGTTGATGTTCTCGCCATAGCGGAACGCGACGCGGCCCTCGCCTTCGAGGCGATCGAGCGTCTCGGCATCGGCGAAATAATTGCCGTCATGGTGCGCGACGGGGATCGAGAGCGTCTCGCCGGCCTGATAGGCGCTGGTGAAGATCGACTGGCTGTTGTCCACCGTCAGCGGCACGTCGCGGCAGACAAAGTCGAGCCCGGCATTGCGCATCAGCGCACCCGGCAGCAGCCCGGTTTCGGTGAGGATCTGGAAGCCGTTGCAGATGCCGATCACCGGCGTGCCGCGATTGGCGGCTTCCACAACCGCCTGCACCACCGGCGAGCGCGCCGCGATGGCGCCGCAGCGGAGATAATCGCCATAGGAGAAGCCGCCGGGCAGGGCGATCAGGCCCAGGCCCTCGGGGAGTTCGCTGTCGCCGTGCCACACCATGTGGGGCTTGGTGCCGGTCACGCTCTCCAGCGCGACCGCGATGTCGCGATCGCAGTTGGAGCCGGGGAAGACGATGACCGCGGTCTTCACAGCTTTTCGACCCGGTAGTTCTCGATCACCGTGTTGGCGAGCAGCTTGCGGCACATCTCGTCGATCGCGGCGTCGCTCGTCGAATCGGCGACCTCCAGTTCGAAGATCTTGCCGGCGCGGACATCTTCGACGCCCTCGAAACCGAGGCCGCCAAGCGCGTTCTGAATGGCCTTGCCCTGCGGATCGAGCACGCCGTTCTTCAAGGTGACGATGATGCGGAGTTTCATGGCGGCGCCTATGGCGCGAGAGGGCCGAAGTCGCAATCGGAAATCTTGGAAATGGCCGTTTCCTCCACCACGAAGCGGGGGAGGGGGGCCGCCGCAGCAGGCGGTGGTGGAGGGGGAAACGACAAAGGGCCTCGCGCGCGGCGAGGCCCCCTCCACCATTCGCGATGCGAATGGTCCCCTCCCCCGGCAGGCCGGGGGAGGAAGCACTATGGCTTACTTCCCCCGCTTCTTGCGGTGGGTTTCGAGGTCGAGCACGTCGGAGGCGTCGCCCTCCGGGAAAAGACCGAGGCGGCGCGCCACTTCCTGATAGGCCTCGACTTCGCCGCCCAGGTCGCGGCGGAAGCGGTCCTTGTCGAGCTTCTCGCCGGTGGTGATGTCCCACAGGCGGCAGCCATCGGGGCTGATCTCGTCCGCCAGGATGATCCGGGGGTATTCATTTTCCCAGATCCGGCCGAATTCGAGCTTGAAGTCGACCAGGCGGATGCCGATGCCGGCGAACAGCCCCGAGAGGAAGTCGTTCACGCGGATGGCCATGTCGGCCATGTCGTGCAGTTCTTCCTGGCTGGCCCAGCCGAAGGCGAGGATATGCTCGTCGGTGACCATCGGGTCGCCGAGGGCGTCGTCCTTGTAGTAATATTCGATGATCGTGCGGGGCAGCGGCGTGCCCTCCTCGATGCCGAGCTTCTTGGCCAGCGAGCCGGCGACGACATTGCGCACCACGACCTCGATCGGCACGATCTCGACCTGGCGGATCAGTTGCTCGCGCATGTTGAGGCGGCGGATGAAGTGAGTCGGGATGCCGATGCCGCCGAGCAGGGTGAAGACATGCTCGCTGATACGGTTGTTGAGCACGCCCTTGCCGTTGATCGTGCCCTTTTTCTGGGCATTGAAGGCCGTTGCGTCGTCCTTGAAATACTGGATCAGCGTGCCCGGCTCCGGACCCTCGTAGAGAATCTTAGCCTTGCCTTCGTAGATTTGCCGGCGGCGTGCCATGTCGGCCTAGTCCCTTGGAAATGCGTTGCCCCGGCTCCACGGGATTTCTCCGCGTGACCGCCGGGGCTCTGGAAGGCTTCGCGCTATACCGCAAGGGGGGCGGGGGTGCAATGCGGCGCCGCTGCCCATCGCGGTACAGCGGTCAGGCGGCAGGTTTCGAGCGGCGAAGCAGCATCGCCAAGCCGACGCCCGCGCCGAAGACCGCGGCCCAGGGGAGCAGATAGATGGCCAGCGACAGCAGCACTTGCATGCCCCACACGAAGGCCGATGCCGAGCCCTGCACCGCTTCGCCGAGCGCGGTGCCGACGCTCGCCCGCGAGGCGGGGGCGGCGAGCGGCTGGTAGCGAATCTCGACCTCGGCCATCGCGACGCGGCCGCGCAGCTCGGTCAACCAGGCGCGCGCCTTGTCGAGCTCTTCCTGCGCCGCCGCAACGCTGCGCTCGGCATCGACCAGTTCGCCGACCGATCCCTTGCGGGTGCGCAGCATCTCGGTGAGCCGCGCCACCAGCAGCTCACGCTGGCGAACCCGCGCGGCGGTGTCGGTCAGGTCCTTCGACACGTCCTCGCCGGTGACATTGGTGGCGAGCGCGCGGCCGCCGGCGCCCTGTACCTGCCGGCTCGCCTCGCCGGTGAAATAGGCTGCGTCGGCGCTCGCCACCCGCAGCTTCAGCACGGCGTCTCCGGCGGTGCCCGCCGCGTCGCTGCGGGTAAGGGAAAGCAGCTGGCAGCGCGCGGGCCCGAGCTGTCCGCACAGCGCGCGGTGCGCATCCTGCGCCTCGGCGAGCCGCGCATCGGGCAGCAGGAAGGTCAGCGCGTAGCGATAGGCGAGCTGCGGCATGCCGACCTTGAGCGGTTCGGCGCCCGGCTTGGCCACAGCCTCCTCCTGCGCGACGACTTCGGTGCTGCCTGAGGGGCCTGTCTCATTGGCCGAACAGGCCGCCAGCAGCGCCGCAGCGCCCAGTGCCAAGAACTTGCGCATCCATATCCCCCTCAGATGATGACCCGCAAATCCCACCATTCGCCTAGGACAAAGTCAAGCCACAATTTCGCCTTAATTGGGGCTGGAATAAGGCAATAACCTATGCTGTGCGAAGGGAAGCGCGGGAACTGCGGCCGCCGACGCACGTTTTCCACCCCGGCCGATGCCTGAAACGCGTCGGTTGCGGCGGTGGTTTGCAGGGAATTGCAAGGCTCGGTCGGATCATAAGGGGAACGCCCTTGGCGTTTGCCCTGTTGGCCTGCTATCTCCGTCGGCGATGAGCCTCGATACCGACGTTTCCGAACCCTCCGGCGCCTCCGACGTCCCCTTCGACAGCGCACTGTCCGAGCGCTATCTCGTCTATGCGCTGTCGACGATCACCGCGCGCTCGCTGCCCGATGTGCGCGATGGGCTGAAGCCGGTGCACCGCCGGCTGCTCTGGGCGATGCGGCTGTTGCGGCTCGATCCGGCAAGCGGATACAAGAAGTGTGCGCGCGTCGTCGGCGACGTGATCGGTAAGTATCACCCGCATGGCGATGCCTCGGTGTACGACGCGATGGTCCGCCTCGCCCAGACCTTCGCGCTGCGCTATCCGCTGGTCGACGGGCAGGGCAATTTCGGCAATATCGACGGCGATAACGCCGCCGCCTATCGCTACACCGAGGCACGGCTCACCCAGGTCGCGATCGACCTGATGGACGGGCTCGACGAGAATGCCGTCGATTTCCGCCCGACCTATAATGGTGAGGACGAGGAGCCCGAGCTGTTCCCCGGCCTCTTCCCGAACCTGCTCGCCAACGGCGCGGCGGGCATCGCGGTGGGCATGGCGACCAGCATCCCGCCGCACAATGCCGCCGAGCTGATGCAGGCCGCCGTCGCGCTGATCGACAACCCGCAGGCGAACGTTCTCGAATACGTGAAGGGCCCGGATTTCCCGACCGGCGGCATCGCGGTCGACAGCCCCGCGGCGATCGCAGAGGCCTATGCCACCGGCCGCGGCAGCTTCCGCGTCCGCGCCAAGATCGAGAAGGTGACCGAGAAGGGCGGGGGCTGGCACCTTGTCGTCAGCGAGATCCCCTACGGCGTCCAGAAGGGCAAGCTGATCGAGGGCATCGCCGCGCTGGTCAACGACAAGAAGCTGCCGATCCTGGGCGATGTGCGCGACGAATCGGCCGAGGACATCCGCATCGTCCTCGAACCGCGCAGCCGCACCGTCGATGCCGACACGCTGATGGACAGTCTCTATCGCCTGTCCGACCTCGAAGTGCGCGTGCCGCTCAACCTCAACGTGCTCGACAAGAACCGCACACCGCGGGTGATGAGCCTGGCCGAGGCGCTCGCCGGCTGGCTTGAGCACCAGTTCGTGGTGCTGCAGCGCAAGTCGCAGCATCGGCTGGAGAAGATCGCCGACCGGCTGGAGCTGCTGCGCGGCTATATCCTCGCCTATCTGAACCTCGACCGGGTGATCGAGATCATCCGCACCGAAGACGAGCCCAAGCCGATCATGATGGCCGAGTTCAGCCTGACGGATCGCCAGGCCGAGGCGATCCTCAACATGCGGCTGCGGAGCTTGCGCAAGCTGGAGGAGATGGAACTCCGCCGCGAGCAGGAGAAGCTGGAGAAGGAACAGGCCGAGCTCGAGACTCTGCTTGGCTCCGAAGCCCGCCAGCGCACCTGGATGAAGCGCGCGCTCGGCAAGATGATCACGCGCTACGGCCTCGATACCCCGCTGGGTGCGCGCCGCACCGCGATCATCGAGATGGCGCTCGCCCGCGAAATTCCGCTGGAAGCGATGATCGAGCGCGAACCGATCACCGTCATCCTCTCGCAGCGCGGCTGGATCCGCGCGATGAAGGGGCATGTCGAGGATCTCGGCGGCGAGGCGCTGAAGTTCAAGGAAGGCGACGGCCCGTTCCTGGCCTTCCACGCCCAGACCACCGACAAGCTGCTGCTCGCCGCCGACAATGGCCGCTTCTACACGCTGGGCGCAGACAAGCTGCCCGGCGGGCGCGGCTTCGGCGAGCCGGTGCGGCTGCTGATCGACCTGGAGGCGGAGCGGCACATCGTCACGCTGCTCCCCGCCAGCGCCGCGCCGAAGCTGCTGGTCGCGGCGAGCGATGGGCGCGGCTTCATCGTCAGCGCACAGGAAGTGATCGCCGAAACGCGCAAGGGCAAGCAGGTGATGACGCCGCGCCCTGGTGCGCATCTCAAGCTGGTCCGCCCGATCGGCGCCGAAGACGATTTCGTCGCCGCGATCGGCGACAATCGCAAGATGCTGGTCTTCCCGCTTTCCGAAGTGGCGGAGATGACGCGCGGGCAGGGGGTGCAGCTCCAGCGCTATCGCGACGGCGGCCTGTCTGACGTCATCACCTTCAAGTTCGCCGATGGCCTGCGCTGGCGGATGGGCGGCGAGCAGGCGCGCTATCGCTCCGAGCCGGACGTGATGCCGTGGCGTGCGGCGCGCGGCGCGGCAGGCCGGATGCCGCCGACGGGATTCCCCCGCGATAATAAATTTTGATTGGTAAAACCGTCAGATCGCAGGCCAACTTTCAGAGCGCCTTAACTAGTTTGCGGCTAGTCCAGTGGTGATGGCGTTTCGAAGGGTCCGGGCTCTAAGTATGCGTACCGTGGAGCCTGCTCCGCGGGCGACCGACCTATCGTCGCCGCTGCCGCCGGGTACCGACGAGCTGCTGGAACTGATGCCGGTTCCCGCCGCCGTGCTCGAGGTTCAGCAGGATTGCTATGCAATTGTGGCGGTGAATGGACCGTTTCGCGTCGCCGGCATGGGTTCCACCGCGCAGGATTCGCCCGTGGTGCAATTGCTGGGCGCGCGCATCGGGCAGTTTCTTGAATCCGACAAGCTGCGCGAGGAAATCGCCTGGCGCTTTGGCGGTGAGGTGGACAGCCGCCACTTCCGCGTCGTGCTCGCCCGCCGCACCGCATCGGAGCCGCGGTGCCTGATCACGCTGATCGACCAGACGTCGGAACTGCGCACCGAGCAGAGCCTGCGCCGGGAAATGGCTACCGACAGCCTGACCGGCCTGCCCAACCGCGCCGGCTTCTCCGACGAGCTGGAGGCCCGGATCGGCGAGAAGGATGCCGCGAACTCCGCTGTCCTGGTGATCAATCTCGATCGGTTCAGCCGCGTCAACGCCTGCATGGGCGCGCTCGCCGGCGACGAACTGCTGATCTCGGTCGCGCGGCGCATCAAGGGCGCGTTGCGGGGGCGCGACGTGCTGGCGCGGATCGGCGGCGACGAGTTCGGCGTGCTGATGGCGCTGGACGACGGCGCCACCGATGCCGTGCAGGTCGCCAAGCGCATCCACGCGGCCTTCACCAACCCGTTCCGCCTTTCGCACTTCGAAATCCGGGTCGATTGTTCGATCGGCATCGCGCTGGGCAGCGACATCGACGGCGATGCCGAGGATCTGGTCCGCAACGCCCAACTGGCGGTGCGCCGCGCGAAAAAGAGCGGGCACACCGAATTCTACCACACCCGTGCCTTCGATCTGGCGCGCGAGCAGTTCGCCATCGAGACCGAACTGCGCCGCGCCATCGAAAATGGCTGCATGACGCTCAGCTTCCAGCCGATCTGCGACCTGGGCACCGGCCGGATCACCTCGTTCGAAGCGCTCGCGCGCTGGACCAATGATCAGGGCGTAGCGATCTCGCCCAACGCCTTCATTCCCGTGGCGGAGGAATCGGGCCTCATCGTCCCGCTCGGCCGCTGGGCGATGGAAGAGGCGGCGCGCACGCTCGCCCAATGGGACGCGCGCGCCGGTGGCGATTGCGGCGTGAAGATCGCGGTCAACCTCTCGGCGATCCAGCTGCAGCGCGACCAGATCGGCGCGATGGTGAAGACTGCGCTCGATCGGCACAAGATGCCCGGCTCGCGCTTCACGCTGGAGCTGACCGAAAGCGCGATCGTCAGCGATCCCGATCGTATCGCCCAGACGATGCGCGCGCTGAAGGATCTCGGCACCACGCTGGCGATGGACGATTTCGGCACCGGCTATTCCAACCTCGCCTATCTGCAGAAGCTGCCGATCGACGTGCTCAAGATCGACCGCAGCTTCGTGACCGGCATGCTCGCCGATCGCGACAAGGTGGCGATCATCCGCGCAATCCTCAGCCTCGCCTATGCGCTCGGCATGCAGACCACCGCTGAGGGCATCGAGACGCCGGAACTGGCCCAGACGCTCGGCGCGCTGGGCTGCACCTATGGCCAGGGCTATTATTACTCCCGGCCGGTGGCGGGCGACGCCGCCTTCGCGCTGATCGAGACGCTCAGGGCCTGACCACCGCGTCGGCGATGGCTTCGACGCGCGCGGCGTCGGGGAACGCCTCGGCGATCCATTGTTCCTCGACTGCCCGAAGCGCGCGGGCAACCTCGGGGCCCTTGGCGAGACCGCGGGCGACCAATGCGCCGCCGGTAAGCGGCAGGCGCGGGATCTCCCAACCCGCCAGCCGTTGCCAGCCTTGGGCCGCCTCGGCATCGTCGGTCGCAGCCAGCAACAGTCGATCCTCGGCCGCTTCCCGCCCGACCCTATAGGCCAGCGCGCGGGCGTCCGCCGTTCCGCCATCGGTAAGCGCGAGCACCAGCCGTTTGCGCTGGGCGTTGGACAGCTTCAGTCGCGCGCCGATCAGGTCGCCCAAGGCGGGATCGCGCGGCAGCAGCGCGGCGAGGCGGCGAATCGGATCGGGGGCCGCACCCAGGCGCGCCTCGCGCTCGGCAAGCGCGGCGAGCGGCGCCGCGGTGGTGATTTCAGGCACCACCGGCCCCAGGATGCCGCGCGCCAGCATCAGCGCGACCACGCGCACAGCATCGTGGGCGACCAGCAGCTTGAGCAGTTCGTCGCGAATGCGCTCGCGGCTGAGCGCCATCAGGTCGCGCGCGCGGGCGGTACAGGCGTCCAGCCCCTCGGGATCGGGCGTGTCGCCGAAGCGGGCGAGGAAGCGGAAGAAGCGGAGGATGCGCAAATGATCCTCGGCGATCCGGCGCAGCGGATCGCCGATGAAGCGCACGTGCCGCGCTTCCAGGTCTGCCAGACCGTCGAAATAGTCGAACAGCGCACCCGTCGCCGGATCGGCATAGAGCGCGTTGATCGTGAAATCGCGCCGGGCGGCATCCTCGCGCCAGTCGTCGGTGAAGGCGACGGTGGCGTGGCGGCCGTCGGTGCTGACGTCGCGGCGCAGCGTGGTCACCTCCACCGGGCCGCTGTCGAGCACCGCAGTGATCGTGCCATGCTCGATGCCGGTCGGTACGGCGCGAATGCCCGCCGCCCGCAGGCGTGTCATTACCTCGTCGGGCGACAGCGCGGTGGCGAGGTCGAGATCGGCGACCGGCATGCCCAGCAGCGCGTCGCGCACCGCCCCCCCGACGAAGCGGCAAAGGCCTTCGGCCGCACCCAGCACCTCGGTGAGATGGCCGAGCCCGGCGCGGTGGCGCCAATCCGTCTCCGGCAGCGTCAGCGCGGCCATGCCATCCGCCGTGAAAGATTGACCAGCATCGCCGCGGTGGCGCCCCAGATCCGATAGTCGTTCCACATGATCTCGTAATAATGGCGCTCATGTCCCTGATAGCGCGCGTGTTTCTTCTGATGATTGGCGTCGTCGAGGAGAAAGGCCAGCGGCACTTCGAACACCTCTGCGACCTCCGCTTCGGAGGGCACCAGCGGCAGGTCCGGGGGCACCACGCCCAGCACGGGCGTCACCTGATAGCCGGTGACGGTGCGGTATTGCTCGACCGTGCCCACCACCTCCACCAGCCGGCGGGGCAGGGCGATCTCTTCCTCCGCCTCGCGCAGTGCCGCCTCGATCGCGTCCTTGTCCTCGGGATCGACGCGGCCGCCGGGAAAGGCGATCTGCCCGGCATGGCGGCGCAGATTGGCGTTGCGCCGGGTCAGCAGCACGCCGGGCGCATCGCGATCGGTCACCGCCAGCAGGACGGCGGCGGCGCTGGTCGCTTGGCCGGGATCGAACACGGCGTGGTCCCCGGGCAGCAGCGTCGTCGCCTGGGTCGGCCGGCTCGCCAGCGCGCGCCGGAGCTGCTCCGCCAGCCTCATGCGGCTGGCTCCAGCGAGAAGAATACGCCCTGGCTCCAGATTCCCGGCGGCGCCTGGTCCTGGGCGAGGGCGAGCTGGGCGAGCTCGTAATAGACGCTGCGCGCGATGAGGGCGTCGAGGCCGTTGCGCACGGTCAGATACGGGTGCGGGCCATCCTCGCGCGATTCGATGCGCAGCGGATGGTCGGGCCCCGCGACGACGACGTCGCCGGTGTTCAGCCGGAAGGCGAGCCGCATGGCGGCCCCTTCCCCTTCGACCTTCACCTCCACTGCGACGAACGGCGCGTCTTCCACCGCGATGTCGAGCTTCTCGACCGGCGTCACCAGCACGAACCGGCCATCGGGCTCGCGGCGGAGAATCGTCGAGAACAGCCGGACCATCGCCGGGCGACCGATCGGGCTGCCCTGGTGGAACCAGCTGCCGTCGCGGGCGATGCGCATCTCGCTGTCGCCGCAATGCGCCGGATTCCAGCTTTCGACCGGCGGCAGCCGATGCACCTCGGCGAGCCGGGCGATCTCGGCGAGCGACAGGCTGGCGAAATCGGGGGGCGGCGTGTTCGGCATTCGCAACCCCTTAGCGCGATGTTCGGCGTTGTCGAACCCCTGCCGACGCGATCAGGCGACCTTGCGCAGCCGCGGCACCAGCATGCCCGAGCAATTGGGCACCGCCGCCCCGCGGGCGAGCAGGCGCCGCGGCTCGAACGGGCCCGGCAGCCGCCAGCGGCCGGTG
Organism: Sphingomonas azotifigens NBRC 15497; assembly: GCF_002091475.1. Lineage (GTDB taxonomy): Bacteria > Pseudomonadota > Alphaproteobacteria > Sphingomonadales > Sphingomonadaceae > Sphingomonas > Sphingomonas azotifigens. Next base: position 5,034 of record NZ_BCTR01000034.1, on the reverse strand, counting down.
CGCTCGGCATCGAAGCCGAAGAAGCGGCCATAATATTCGGGATCGCCGATCAGCATCAGCGCTTCGGCGCCGGGCAGCGCGCTGACATCCGCCGCGTCGAGCGTTTCCTGCATCAGCCGGCGGCCGATTCCGCCCTGCTGCAGCGACGGCTCCACCGCCACCGGTCCCACCATCACCAGCGGCACCAGCGGTCCCGAATCGCTGGCGAGGGCGATCGGCCAGCTCTGGATGGTGCCGGCGAGGGTGCCGTCGTCGGCGAGCGCCGCGAAGCTGAACGCGGGGATGGGCTGCGTGCCCTGGCGGATGCGATAGGCGGTACGCAGGTGCCGGCCCGGCCCGAAGGCACGGTCGAGCAACGCCTCGACGGCGTGCGGATCGACCGCATCGAGCGCAACCAGTCGTACCACCCCAGAATCCTTGCTATGTCGCCACGGCCGTACTGCCGAAGGGCGCGCGCATTAGCGTGGTCACGGGGAAGCGCAAGCGCGAAGTGGGGTGGGACGGATGCAGAAATCACACGGGGTTTTCCCGGCGCCGCCATCTGCTATGGCGCGCGCCAGTTTCGTGACGAAAGGTTCGTTTGATTGCCCGACCTATTGCAGCTGCAGGTTCATGACCTCGAGGTAGAACTCCTCACCGGCGTCTATTCCGAGGAAACCCACCTGCCGCAGCCGCTGCGCATCTCGGTGACCGCCGATCTCGATCTTCCGGAGCGCTTCGCCCCGGATACCCCGCTCAGCGCCTCGAAAAGCTATATCGATCTGAAGCATGCCGCGACCGACGCGCTGCCGAAGGACATCCACTTCACCCTGATCGAGGCGGTAGCCGATCATATCTGCCAGACGCTGTTCATGTCCGACTCCCGCGTGCGCCGGGTCGAGGTGCGCATCGTCAAGCTGGCGATCGCCGAAGCCGACGAATCGATCGGCATCACGCTGGTCCGCCACCGGCGCTAAGCGTCCGGCGGCGGCGTTCGGCGCTCGGCGTCAGGCGCAGGGGCCGAGGTCGCGCAGCACCACCTGATAATCCTGGCGCGCGGCTTCGGCATTGTCGGGCGTTTCGGCGCTAAGCGCGTCGTCCGGCAGCGTCTTGGGCAGCCCGCAGGCCAGCCGGTACCAGGCGAGCGTGTCGCGCTTCGGCGCGCCGGCATTGGGATCGACGATATCGCCAAGCGACACGCCCCAATGGGGTTGCTCGCCCGGGCGACGGAGGATCTGCAGCGAGATCGGCGCGCCGTTCGACGTCTTGAGGAAGACCTGGGTCTCGCCTTCGCCCGGCAGCGCGCCGGGCACGTGGAAGGCATTGCCGATGCCGGTGATCGCCGGCGGGGCGTCGCTGGCGAGCAGTTCGCGGGTGATGCTGCGGGTGCGCGCGTCCAGCTCGGCGGTCCACAGATACTGGTTGTCGACCCCCGTCAGCTGCACCTCGCCCGGCTTGTTGCTGACCGGTCGCGCGAACAGCAGCACGCGCTGCTTTTTCATTTTGGGTACCTTGCCGCGAGAATCGAGCGGCACGTCCGCCAGGTAGGAGATCTGGGTTGGCAGGGCGCTGCTACCGCGAATCAGTGCCAGCACGTCGGCCGTTACGTAGAGGCGAGCCCGTCCCGATGCGAGACCGGGGGCTGCATTCTCCTTGATCCTAATCAAGTCGCTGATGCGCGCGTCGATCACCAGCGGGGCGCCGACAATCGCCGTCGCAACGGTGGCGTAACTGGGTAAGCCACTTTGCGCTTCTTGGCGGATTTGCGCGGTTTGCGGGGCGGGTTGCGCAAGTGCGGGAAATGCCGCAGCGCAACAAAACAGCAGGGTGAGGGCGTGTTTCATGCCGCCGCCGGTACCGGATTGTGCCGATCTTATACAGAAATAATTCTGCCATGGGCCTGTTGTACGACCAATTCGTCCGACAAAGAGTTTGCGTCGTCCGGATGCCCACGATACAGACTCGGGGCTCTCGCCATCAGGGGCGCAGTGCGACCCGAGGCGAGCGGACTTGTGCGCGGCTGCCAGCCGGCCAGGGTCGCAAGCAGGATTAGAGGGAGTGACGTTGCCGAATGGCTTACGCTGACCGGAATGTAAGTGGCAGTCGTGTGGTAGCGATCGTGATCGTCGCTATCATCGTGGCTGGCATGGGTTATGCCTTCGTCACAGGTCTGGCATACCAATATATCAAGAAGAAGGCGGAAGAGCTGAAGACCTTCGAGGTCGAAGAGCCGCCGCCCCCGCCGGAGGAGATTCCGCCGCCGCCGCCGCCGCCGGATTCGCCGGTGCCGCCGCCCCCGACCCAGGTCGTGGTGCCGCCGGCCATCGTGCAAACGGTGTCGCCTGCGCCGCCGATCCCCACCACGCCCATCATCCCCCCGCCGCCGCCGATCACGCCGCCTGCGCCTCCCGCGCCGCCGGCTCCCCCGGCGCCGCCGGCACCGCCGAAGATCGCCAAGGGTCTCAAGCCGCGTACGCCTCCGGGCTCGTGGGTGACCGATGACGACTATCCGGCGGCGGCATCGCGCGCCGGTGACGAAGGCACGGTCGCCTTCCGTCTCGACGTCGACGGTTCGGGTAAGGTGACCAATTGCACCATCACGTCGTCCAGCGGCTCGTCGCTGCTCGACAGCACCGCGTGCAACCTTCTCAGGCGTCGTGCCCGGTTCGATCCGGCCCAGGACGCGGCAGGAAACAAGATTTCCGCGCCGTACATGGGCCGCTTCACCTGGCGGTTGCAGAAGTAATTCTCCGGTTTCCGGTCCGCCGGGCGTGGCGGACCGGCATGCGCAAGAAGCTATCTTTTAGAGGAAAGACCCAAAATGCTCACGACCATTCTCGCTGCCGGTGCCGCCGCAGCTAAGGGCGGCGAAAGCCCCTACGGCCTGACCCAGGCGCTGAAGGAAGGCGGCCTGATCTCGCAGTCGGTGTTCACCATCCTGGTGCTGATGCTCTTCGTCTCGCTCTACATCCTCTTCACCAAGCTGTTCGAGCAGCAGAAGATCATCAACCAGTCGAAGCGCGTCCGCGCCTCGTTCTGGAGCTCGACCAGCCTGCGCGAGGGCGCTGCCAAGCTCGAGAAGAACTCGGCCTATCGCCAGATCGTCGACGACGGCATCGAAGCGCAGGAGCAGTACAAGCTGCTGACCGATCCGGTCGAAGCGCATGACTGGCTGCACGGTTCGCTGGCGCGTTCGGAAGGCACGATCAACTCGGCGCTGGGCGGCGGTCTCGCCTTCCTCGCGACCGTCGGCGCGACCGCGCCGTTCATCGGTCTGTTCGGTACGGTTATCGGTATCTACCGCGCGCTCATCAAGATCGGTTCGGCCGGTCAGGCCTCGATCGACGCCGTCGCCGGCCCGGTCGGTGAAGCGCTGATCATGACCGCGCTCGGCCTCGTCGTCGCCGTGCCGGCCGTGCTCGCCTTCAACTTCCTGCAGCGCCGCAACAAGGCGATTGCCGAGAACCTGAACGCCTTCTCGAACGACGTGCTCGGCTACCTGGCATCGGACGGCAAGGTCCGCCCGTCGACCGCCGCTGCTGCCAAGAAGCCGGCGGTTGCCGCTGCTCCGAAGCCGGCGACGACCACTGCCGGTCAGGCCGGCGGCGCGCAGACCCGCCCGTAAGACCAAGGTCGCGGGGTTGCGACATCATGCGCGGCCCCGCCGCCGGACGATGATCCGGCGCACAAGAGGATAGGATTACGCCCAATGGCGATTAGCACAGGCAGCGGCGGCGACGACGTACCGATGTCGGACATCAACACCACGCCCCTCGTGGACGTGATGCTGGTTCTCCTGATCATCTTCCTCATCGCTGTTCCCGTTGTGATCCAGACGGTCGATCTTGCGCTGCCGAAGGTGCAGTTCGAGCCGACGACCACCAAGCCCGAGAACGTTTCGCTCTCGGTCAAGGGTGGCCCGGACGGGTGCGAGATCTTCTGGGGTCTGACCCGCGTCAACCACACCGAGCTGCTCGACCGCGCGGTTGCCAAGCTGAAGGCTGAGATCGACCGTCAGGGCGGCCCGAACGCCGCTGGTCTCGAACTTCCCGAAGTTCACATCCGCGGTGACATCAACACGCCCTATCGCTGCATCGGCGGCACCATCTACACGATGCAGATGGCGGGTTTCGTGAAGGTCGGCTTCATCTCGGAACCGGAGCCCGGTTCGAACACCACCCGGCTCTGATCGGTCCGTTTAAGGAGTTACGACAATGGCAATGAGCGCAGGCCGTGATGACGGCGAGCCGATGATGGACATGAACACGACGCCGTTGATCGACGTCATGCTCGTGCTCCTCATCATGTTCATCATCACCATTCCGGTCCAGACGCACGCGGTGAAGGTCGACCTGCCGCAGCCGAGCCCGAACAGCGCGCCCCCCGTCGAGCCGGACAAGAACAAGGTCTATATCGACGCGCAGGGCCAGGTGTTCTGGAACAGCATGCCGATCAACGACGTGATGCTGCGTCAGTATCTGGACGCGTCGCTCCAGCGCTCGCCGGAGCCCGAGCTGCACTTCCAGCCGGATCCGCAGGCGCGGTATGACGTGGTCGATCGCGTGCTGGCGATCATCAAGCGCGCGAACGTGACCAAGCTCGGCTTCGTCGGCAACGAGCAGTATCGCAACGACTTCTGATCCGCGATCGCGGTCGGAGTATTTTGGGAAGGCGGCCCTGCGGGGCCGCCTTTTTTTTGTTATCGGCAGGGCGATTGTCGGCGGGACTCATGCCGAGTGGCGCGGATAGCAACCCATCGCTGCCGCCAGATTGTCACCCCGGCGAAAGCCGGGTCCATTGGCGTCCCGCTATCGGCCCTTTCCGCGATCGAGCGGTGCATGGATCCCGGCTTCTGCCGGGATGGCGATGCGGCAGAATGAGGCTGGCTTGGGAACGCTCGTCGCGTCTCAGGGCTGCGCGATCGCTGCGGGCGGCATCGGCTTTTCCCATCGCAGCATGAGGCTAGGTCTGGAGACGCAGGGGCGTTCTCCGCTGCGGATCCGGGAACTGATACCAGGCTGCGTTGATACCGACTCATCCAGCCTCTCCCCGTCA